>NZ_JBWLKL010000002.1:0-602873 GCF_059026065.1 Streptomyces sp. A18
CCGACTCTACCAGATCCTTTCGGGCCTGATTCCCAGTCAGCGGGCTTTGTCTTCCCGGCTGTTGGGCCGTTCCGACGAGTGAGACATTAGCGGAATCCTGGCTCCCGACCTAATCGGGGGCGTCCTTTCGAACGCGGATTCCTCATTTCGCAAACACGCATGAAAACGAGCAGACGACGCGTCATCGAAGAGACACGACATCGATCGCTTGAATGGTCTTGCGGAATGGCTGCCCGGGGACCGACCAAGGGTCGACGCTCACGTCGGGCAACTCGGAGAACACTACGTACGCGGTCTGAGCGTGTCAACCCAGGTACACAGCGGCCTCTGAGGGCTACTGTAGGAGGCGTGACCAAGCATGCGCACACCCAGCTGTGGTGGGCCGCCTGACGGGCGGCCGTACACACGCATGTACTCAACGGCTGCCGACTCGGCGGCCGTTTCTCGTTTCTCCCCCTGGAGGATCCGGAGCCCGGTCGGCGGGCCGGCGGTCCTGATCAAGAGGCGGAGAGATGACGAGGATCTTCAGCGGGATCAAGCCGACGGGGCATCTGACCCTGGGGAACTACCTGGGCGCCGTGCGTCAGTGGGCAGAGGTTGATCAGCACCGCGCCGAGTCGTTGTTCAGCATCGTCGACCTGCACGCCCTGACCGTGGACCACGATCCAGGCCGGGTGCGCAGGCTCAGTCGGCAGGCGGCGACGCTGCTGCTCGCGTCGGGGATCGATCCCGAGCGGGCCACCGTGTTCGTACAGAGTCATGTGGACGAGCACGCCCGGCTCTCGTACCTGCTCGAGTGCGTCGCGACGGACGGCGAGATGCGGCGGATGATCCAGTACAAGGAGAAGTCCGCGCTGGAGCGGGCCCACGGCGGGAGCGTGCGGCTGTCGCTGCTCACCTATCCCGTGCTGATGGCCGCGGACATCCTGGCGTACGGGGCGGACGAGGTGCCGGTCGGTGACGACCAGGTGCAGCACGTCGAGCTCACCCGTGATCTGGCGGTGCGGTTCAACCAGCGGTACGGACATACGTTCGTGGTGCCACGGGCCACGTATCCCAAGGTGGCCGCCAGGGTCATGGATCTGCAGGACCCGACGTCGAAGATGGGGAAGTCCGGCGATGCCGGGGCCGGGATCGTCTATCTGCTCGACGAGCCGGACGTCGTGCGGAAGAAGATCCTGCGCGCCGTCACGGACAGCGGGAGCGAGGTCGAGTACGACCGTGAGGCCAAGCCGGGGATCGCCAACCTGCTGGAGATCCTGGCGTCCTGTACGGGTGGGAACCCCGAGGACTTGAGCGGTGTATATGAGTCGTACGGGTCTTTGAAGAAGGACACCGCCGACGCCGTGGTGGAGATGCTGAGGCCCGTGCAGGAGAAGCACAAGGAGCTGGTCGCTGATCCCGCGTATGTAGAGGAGGTGTTGCGGCGGGGGGCTGAGCGGGCCAGGGCGATGTCCAGGCCGACGGTGGACACCGCCTATCGCGCGATCGGCCTGCTGCCGCCGGTAAAGAACGAGGTGTAGTAGCGGCGTGCCGCTCTCCGGGGCGTGCGGGGGCCGCATTGGGGTGCGGCCCGTGCGCGCCCCGGCGCCCCTGCCCCGGTCCCCGGTCGGGCGGGCGGTCGGGCGGTCGGGCGGGCGGTCGGGCGGGCGGTCGGGCAGTCAGTTGTTGTTGCCGGAGGCCAGTTCGCGGCTGCGGTCGCGGGCGGCTTCGAGGGCGGCGATGAGGGCTGCTCGTACGCCGTGGTTCTCGAGCTCGCGGATGGCGTTGATGGTGGTGCCGGCAGGGGAGGTGACGTTCTCGCGGAGCTTGACCGGGTGTTCGCCGCTGTCGCGGAGCATCACGGCGGCGCCGATCGCGGCCTGGACGATGAGGTCGTGGGCCTTGTCCCGGGGCAGGCCCAGGAGGATGCCCGCGTCGGTCATGGCCTCGACCAGATAGTAGAAGTACGCCGGGCCCGAGCCGGAGAGGGCGGTGCAGGCGTCCTGCTGGGTCTCGGGGACGCGGAGGGTCTTGCCGACGGCGCCGAAGATCTCCTCGGTGTGGGCGAGGTGCGCGGCGGTGGCGTGGCTGCCGGCGGAGATGACGGACATGCCTTCGTCCACGAGGACGGGGGTGTTGGGCATGACACGGACGACGGGGGTGCTGTCGGCGAGGCGCTCTTCGATGAAGGAGGTGGTGATACCGGCGGCGGCGCTGATGACCAGGCGGTCGGGGGCGACGTGCGGGGCGAGTTCGTCGAGGAGGCGGCCCATGTCCTGCGGCTTGACGGCGAGGATGAGGGTGTCTGCCTGCTTGGCTGCCTCGGCGTTGCTGACGGGGTCGACGCCGTAGCGGGTGCGGAGCTCCGCGGCGCGCTCGGACCGTCGGGTGGTGACCAGGAGATCGGCGGGGGCCCAGCCGGCCCGGATCATTCCGCTGAGGAGGGCTTCGCCGATCTTGCCGGTGCCGAGGACTGCGACGGGCTGGGGCATGTGTGGGTCACCCTCCAGGTGCGGGTCAGCGCTTCGGCTCGGAGCGGGTCAGCGCTTCAGCTTGGTGGGGTCATCCTCGCATTGGTGGGTCAGGCCGTGCGGCGGCGGAGGGTGGCGGCGCCCAGGGCGAGGACGATTACGGCGCAGCCCGCGACGACGACGGCGTCGCGGACGAAGTCGCCGGTGACGGAGGGGTGGCGCAGGACTTCGTTCATGCCGTCCACGGCATACGACATAGGGAGGACGTTGGAGATCACTTCGAGGACGGGCTGCATCTTGTCGCGCGGGGTGAACAGGCCGCAGAGGAGGAGCTGGGGGAAGATCACGGCCGGCATGAACTGGACGGCCTGGAATTCGGAGGCGGCGAAGGCGGAGACGAAGAGGCCGAGGGCCGTGCCGAGCAGGGCGTCGAGGAGGGCGACCATGAGCAGCAGCCAGGCGGAGCCGGTGACGTCGAGGCCGAGGGCCCACAGGGCGAGGCCGGTGGCGAGGACCGACTGGATGACGGCGAGGAATCCGAAGGCGAGGGCGTAGCCCGCGATGAGGTCGCCCTTGGCCAGGGGCATCGAGAGGAGGCGTTCGAGGGTGCCCGAAGTGCGTTCACGGAGGGTGGCGATGGAGGTCACCAGGAACATCGTGATGAGGGGGAAGATGCCGAGGAGAGAGGCACCGATGGAGTCGAAGGTCGCCGGGCTGCCGTCGAACACGTAGCGCAGGAGCAACAGCATCACGCAGGGGACGAGCAGCATCAGCGCGATGGAGCGGGGGTCGTGGCGGAGCTGCCGCAGGACACGGGCCGCGGTGGCGAGGGTGCGGTAGGTGTTCATCGGGGGCTCCTGGTGGAGGCGTTGCTGCTGGTGGAAGTAGTGCTGCCGGTGGGGGTGGTGCTGCCGGTGGGGGTGGTGGGGTCGTGCTGGGCGGCGACTGCCTCGTCGACCAGGTGGAGGAAGGCCGCTTCGACGGTTTCGGAGGCTGTGCGGGTGCGGAGGGCCTCCGGGGTGTCGTCGGCGAGGAGCTCGCCTTCGCGCATGAGGAGGAGGCGGTGGCAGCGTTCGGCCTCGTCCATGACGTGCGAGGAGACGAGGATCGTGGTGGCGCGGTCGGCGGCGATGGAGTGGAAGAGGTTCCACAGGTCGCGGCGGAGTACGGGGTCGAGGCCGACGGTGGGTTCGTCGAGCACGAGGAGTTCCGGGGCGCCCAGGAGGGCCACGGCGAGGGAGACGCGGCTGCGCTGGCCTCCGGAGAGGTTGCCCGCGAGGGCGTCGGCGTGGGTCGTCAGGTCGACGTCGTCGATGGCACGGGTGACGTGGTCGCGGCGGCGCTGGGCGGCGGGGCCGCGGCCGGGGTCCAGGACTGCGGCGAAGTAGTCCAGGTTCTGGCGGACGGTCAGGTCGTCGTAGACGGATGGGTCCTGGGTGACGTAGCCGATGCGGGAGCGGAGGCTGGGCGCGCCGGCCGGCTGGTCGAGGACCTTCAGGGCGCCGGTGACCTTGGCCTGGGTGCCGACCACTGCGCGCATGAGGGTGGATTTGCCGCAGCCCGAAGGGCCCAGGAGGCCGGTGATCTGGCCCTTCGGGACGGTGAAGTCCAGGCCGCGGAGGACTGTGCGGGGGCCTCGGACGACGGTCAGGGACCTCGCCTCGATGGCGGGCCGTTCCTCGATATTCATCATGTGATGATTATGGCGCTCCGGACGCCGGGAGCGTCAAGTCATGGCCCAGTGACGGCCCAGTGATGGCCCCCGTTTTCGGTGCCGTGACTGGGCCATGACTGGGCCATGAATGAGCTATGACAGGGCCAGGAGGAGGTCGACGACGTAGCTCTCCTCGACTATTCCGTCCGGGAAGGTCTTCAGGAGTTCCTCGCGCTCCTCCGCTTGGAAGGCGGCCGTGCGGTCCTCGCCGAGGACCAGGAAGGCGGAGTGGCTGCCGACGTTGGCGAGCCGGTCGGAGTCGAGGGGGATCCGGCGGCTCCAGCGGACCCGGTCCCTGCGGAAGTCCAGGGCCTTGGTCAGCTCGCTCGCGCGGTCCGCGGTGTGCCGCGCCTTGTCGTCGTACCCCAGGCAGCGGGCGATGCGCGCGCCCTGCGCGGCGAGCCACGGGACGGCGTGGTCCGCGCTGTTCCACCACAGGGCCAGTGCGCCGCCGGGGCGCAGTATGCGGATGGCCTCCGGGACGGAGCGTTCCTGGTCGGTCCAGTGCCAGGTCTGGGCGTACGTGATGAAGTCGGCCGAGCCGTCCGCAAAGGGCAGGTGGTCGCCGTCGGCCCGCACGAGGGGCACGTCCGGCAGCCCGCGGCGGAACTCGCGCCCCACGCCGTCGCCCGGCTCCACCGCGACGACGTCGGCACCGCGGGCGGCGAGGAGCGCGGTCGCGAGCCCGTGCCCGCCCCGACGTCGAGCACGCGGGCCCCGGCGAGGGGCCGGGTGCCAGGGCACGTCCCCCCCGTCGGCCACCCCCGTCGGCCACCTTGTTCGGCCACCTCACCGGTCGCCTCACCGGTCGCCTCGTCGGTCGCCTCGTCTGTCAGGCCTTCCTCTTCTTCTTGCGGGACGGGTTGCCCGTGCGCCGTGACGTTCGCTTCGCGTACTGCTCGCGGGCCGCCTCGTACTCCTCGCGGTGGAGGTTCTCGCCGGGGGCCTCGGTGAGGGAGCGGAAGAAATGGGCGAGCAGGACGCCGACGAAGCCGATCGTCATGAGGCCGCGCATCGACGACTGGGACGCGGGGTCGTGGCGGCGGGTGAACCCCTCCCACGTACGGCGGAAGGCGATCGCGCTGCAGATCGAGAACATGATGAGGACAAGGAAGTTCACGAAAGTCCCCACCTCCGCGATCGCCATGCCCTCGTACGCGAACCGCAGTACGAAGCAGCCTGCCGCCGCCGCGAGCAGCGAGCCCGCGGCGACGCCCACGCGGCGCGCGCCGTAGCCGTTGTCGTGGGCGACCCAGGTCGTGCCGAAGAAGCGGATGGGCTCGGGCTGCGGACCGGGGGCTGTCACGGGGGCTGTCACGGGGGCCGTGTCCGTGCCGTCGGGGGTGCTGGAATCTGCGCTCACCTATCGAGTATCGCCCGCGGTCCCCGCCGTCCGGGCGCAGGGCGGACCGGGGCGGTGCGGGCGCGCCCTATTCGTCCCCCGCCTTGCCCTGCCCTACCACCCGGCGGCTAGTTTGTGCGGCAGGACAGATAAATGGGCCCATGCGAAAACTGGTGCACGCGGGACTGCTGGTGCACGCGCGACTGGAGGTCGGAGAAGAGTGTCGCTCCGCGGAGGTGACCCAGCTGAGATCGGCGGCTACCCGCTGGAGGCGCGGCTCGGCTCCGGCGGCATGGGCACGGTCTTTCTGGCGCGTACGGCCTCGGGGCGTCCCGTGGCGATCAAGCTGATCCACCAACAGTTCGCGGGGGACGAGGAGTTCCGCATCCGCTTCCGGCAGGAGGTGGTGGCGGCGCGGCGGGTGAGCGGCGCGTTCACCGCCGCCGTGGTCGACGCCGACCCGGAGGCCGAGCACCCGTGGATGGCGACGGCCTACATAGAGGGCCACACGCTCGCCCAGCGCATCGCCAAGCAGGGCCCGCTGGCCGGCGCGGAGCTGCGCACGCTCGCCATCGGTCTGACGGAGGCGCTGCGCGACATCCACCGCGCGGGCGTCGTGCACCGCGACCTGAAGCCCTCGAACGTCGTACTCTCGCCCGAGGGCCCGCGCGTCATCGACTTCGGCATCTCGCGCGCCGCGGACCAGCAGACGCTGACGATGACGGGGCGCGTCATCGGTACGCCGCCCTTCATGTCGCCGGAGCAGTTGCAGGCGCCGCGCGGGGTCGGGCCGCGGTCCGACGTCTTCTCGCTGGGTACGTTGCTGGTGTACGCGGCGACCGGGCAGGGGCCCTTCGACGCGGACAGCCCGTACATGACGGCGTATCAAGTGGTGCACGAGGCCCCGGAGT
Source organism: Streptomyces sp. A18 (assembly GCF_059026065.1). NCBI lineage: Bacteria > Bacillati > Actinomycetota > Actinomycetes > Kitasatosporales > Streptomycetaceae > Streptomyces > Streptomyces sp. A18. The sequence continues at coordinate 6,421 of NZ_JBWLKL010000002.1, forward strand.
TGGCTGCCGTCCCGGCCGCCCTGCGCGCGGTGGTCGAGCCGTGCCTCGCCAAGGACCCGGACGCGCGGCCCTCGGCGGACCAGCTGCTGGAGCAGCTGCGGGACCTGCCGGGCGAGTTGGGGCAGGCCGCGGGAGTGCCGGGCAGTCGTACGCGGGACACGGATACGCAGCATCACCGGTCCTCGGAGGCAGCCACCAAGAGCAGCGTCAGTACCAGTACCAGTGCCGGTATCGCAGGGGGCGGGGAAGCGCCCACCGGCCGTCGCCCGCGTCGCCGTTGGCGCCCCGTGCTCGCCGCTGCCGTCGCAGTGGCCGCGCTCGGCGGCGGGATCGCGGCGCTCCAGCTCGGCTCGTCCGGCGGCTCGTCCCCCGACGGCGGGGACGGTGACGGCAAGGACCGCACGGTCGCGGCCGCCGAAGCACCCCTGCCCAGCGGCTACCGGCCGTGGCGCACCACCGTGCCGAACGACAAGGGCATCCCGGACGAGGTGCGCTGCGTGCCACGCGGGGACGCGTTGTTCTGCGGTGGCGGCGGGGTCCTCGCGACGCGGCTGCGGATCTCCGACGGCAAGGAGATCTGGAAGGTGAAGAGCCCCGGCGTGCCGATGCAGGGCATGCACATCGTGGGTGCCACGGACGACACCGTCCTCGGCTACCGCATCCCGCCGGAGGCCGCTTCGTCCGACGAGCCCGTCAAGCTGGTGGCGTTGGACGCCAGGACCAGCAAGGAGCTGTGGTCCCGGCCGATCAGCGGCCAGTCCCAGATCTTCACCGGGCGGTCGCAGGACGCGGTCATCTCCGGCTCGACCGTCCTGTCGGTCGACCCGGGCCGTACGCGGGTCGAGGCCAGGGACGTACACAGCGGACGCACGCTGTGGACGACGCCGTTCCCCGCGGGCTCGGAGTGCACGCCGGTCCCGGCGGGGCAGCGTATGTACGCGATGTGCGCGCCGACCGCCCAGGTCGCGAACATCGAGGTGCGGAATCCCGTCCTGCGCACGGTCGACCTCGCGTCGGGGACGTTCGGCAAGGGGATCGCGGTCGCGGGGCCCGTGCACCCGGTGGGTGGCGCAGACGGCAGGCTCGTACTCCTTCACCAGCGCATGAACGGGCCCGAGTTCCTCGGGTACGACAAGGTGCTGCGGGTCGAGCCGGGCAGCGGTCGCGTCTCGTCCCGACCGCTCGAGAAGGTGTACGGCGCGACGCCGGGCTTGGCGAACGGCACCGTCTACTTCGCCGAGCAGACCGGGCGGATCAGTGCCGTGGATCCCGGGAGCGGTCGGCAGAAGTGGTCCCGGCAGACGGGCGTGGAAGGGGCCTCCGGGCCGACGGCGAGCGGCGGCGGCACGCTGTACTTCAGCTCGGCCAGTGGGCGCGTGGTCGCGCTTTCGCCTCAGGGCAAGACGCTGTGGACCACCGATCCGCGGGCCGATGGTCTGGCCGGTGAGGTGAACGCGAGTCCGCGGGTCGCCGTTTCGGGGCGTGTGGTGGTCGTGGCGGCGGCCAAGAACACCGTGTTCTCGTTCGACGCGACGAAGCCGCCCAAGTCCGGGTGACCGGGCGATCCTGGGCGGCTTTCCCTGCCTTTGGCCTGCCTCTTGCCTGCCTCGTGCGTTCGGTGGATCAGCGGCGGATCAGCGGCAGCCGTGGTTCGGCAGCGATTCAGCAGCGGGGTGCCACGTACCCGTCGCTGCCCGTGCGGACGTACGTGTCCGACACATAGCGCCCGCTGCCGATGCGGTCCCAGAGCTTGGATGTGCCCGTCGGGCCCGTGATCTTCTCGCCCGGCTTCTGGCAGTGGATCGTCACTCGGGTTCCTGCCGAGAGGCGGCCCACCTTGCCGTACGACGTACCCGGGCCGGAGCGGACGTTGACGTCCGCGACGATCGGGTACGTCTTTGCCGCCGCGGCTTCGATCTCCTCCGCGGATTCTGGCGCTATGACGTTCTCGCTCATGCTTCTCTCCCCCGTGAAGCGGCGGCTCGTGGCCGTGGCCCGGTGGCCGCCGTCGGCATGTTCGTCACTGGGTGGACGCGTGGGCGGGGTGGTGTGGTTGCGAGGGATGGGGTTCTTTCCCGACTTCCCCCGACTTTCTCCGACCCCCTTGAGAACACGTCAGCCCGGCCTGGAGTCATCCAGGCCGGGCTGACGGTGGAAAGCAGGTCGTGGAAAGCAGGTCGTGGAAAGCAGGCCGCGGAAAGCAGGCCGCGGCAGGCGGCTAGCCCAGCTTCGACACATCCCGCACCGCGCCGCGGTCCGCGCTCGTGGCCATCGCCGCATAGGCCCGCAGTGCCGCCGAGACCTTGCGTTCCCGGGACTTGGGGGCGTAGACGCCGCCGAGTGCCTCGCGGCGGGCAGCCAGTTCCGCTTCCGGGACCAGAAGTTCGATGCCGCGGTTGGGGATGTCGATGCGGATGCGGTCGCCGTCCTCGACCAGGGCGATCGTGCCGCCGGACGCCGCCTCGGGCGACGCGTGGCCGATCGAGAGGCCCGACGTGCCGCCGGAGAAGCGGCCGTCCGTGACCAGGGCGCAGGTCTTGCCGAGGCCGCGGCCCTTGAGGAAGGAGGTCGGGTGGAGCATCTCCTGCATACCGGGGCCGCCCTTGGGGCCCTCGTAGCGGATGACGACCACATCACCCGGCCGCACCTGCTTGTTGAGGATCTTCTCGACGGCCTCTTCCTGCGATTCGCAGACCACGGCCGGACCCTCGAACGTCCAGATCGACTCGTCGACGCCCGCCGTCTTCACGACGCATCCGTCCACCGCCAGGTTGCCCTTCAGGACCGCGAGGCCGCCGTCCTTCGAGTACGCGTGGGCCACGTCCCTGATGCAGCCGCCCGCGGCGTCCGTGTCCAGGGTGTCCCAACGCTCCGACTGGGAGAAGGCCTTGGCGGAGGGCTTGCAGCCCGGAGCCGCGTGCCACATCTCCACGGCCTCGGCGGAGGGCGAACCGCCGCGCACGTCCCAGGTGTCCAGCCAGTCCTTGATGGACTTGGAGTGGACCGAGCCCACGTCCTCGTGGAGCAGGCCCCCGCGGTACAGCTCACCGAGGATCGCGGGGATGCCGCCCGCGCGGTGCACGTCCTCCATGTAGTACGTGCCGCCGGGCGCCACGTTCGGGGCGACCTTGGACAGGCAGGGGACGCGGCGCGAGACGGCGTCCATGTCGGCCAGGCCGTAGTCGAGCTCGGCCTCCTGCGCCGCGGCGAGCAGGTGCAGGATCGTGTTCGTGGAGCCGCCCATGGAGATGTCGAGCGCCATGGCGTTGTCGAAGGCGGCGCGGGTGGCGATGGAGCGCGGCAGGACCGACGCGTCGTCGTCCCCGTAGTAGCGCTTGGTGATCTCGACGACCGTCTCGCCCGCCTTCTCGTACAGGGCCTTGCGGCCCGTGTGCGTGGCGAGCATCGAGCCGTTGCCGGGGAGCGAGAGGCCGAGGGCTTCGGTCAGGCAGTTCATGGAGTTGGCCGTGAACATGCCGGAGCAGGAGCCGCAGGTCGGACAGGCGTTCTCCTCGATACGGAGCATGTCCGCGTCCGAGATGTTCTCGTCGACCGCGTCGCTGATCGCGTTGACCAGGTCGAGTTTCCGGACCGTGCCGTCGACCAGCGTGGTCTTGCCGGCCTCCATCGGGCCGCCGGAGACGAAGACCGTCGGGATGTTGAGGCGCAGGGCCGCGTTCAGCATGCCGGGGGTGATCTTGTCGCAGTTGGAGATGCAGATCAGGGCGTCGGCGCAGTGCGCCTCCACCATGTACTCCACCGAGTCCGCGATCAGGTCGCGGGACGGCAGCGAGTACAGCATGCCGCCGTGGCCCATCGCGATGCCGTCGTCCACCGCGATCGTGTTGAACTCGCGCGGGATGCCGCCCGCCGCCGTGACCGCCTCGGAGACGATCCGGCCGACCGGCTGCAGGTGGGTGTGGCCCGGCACGAACTCGGTGAACGAGTTGGCGACGGCGATGATCGGCTTACGCCCGATGTCCGCGCCGGGTACACCGGAGGCACGCATAAGGGCGCGTGCGCCGGCCATGTTTCGGCCGTGGGTGACTGTGCGGGACCTGAGCTCGGGCATCGTCGCTCGCTCCTTCAGGGATCTCAGAGGACGTAGAGACATAAGACTCGACTGTTCTCGAGCGTACGCCGCCGCTCCACGATCTGGACAGGGTGTCCGAATGGCGGACCAGCCGTCTCGGTGAGCGACCGCCCGCCCCACCGTCACGGCCCCGTCAGATGCCCCTGCACCACCGGCGCGATCCGCGCGATGATCGCCTCCGGATCCGCGGAAGCCAGCGGCTCCACCTGGATCACGTACCGCAGCATCGCCGTCCCCACCAGCTGCGCGGCCGCGAGCTCCGCCCGCAGCTCCGCGTCCGGCTGGTCGATCCGGCTCGCCATCCTGCCGAGCAGCTGCGTCGCGATGAGGCGGCGGAAGACGGCCGCCGCCGTTTCGTTGTTCACCGCCGAGCGCACGATGGCGAGCAGCGGTACGCGCGTCGCGGGGTTCTCCCAGACGCCGAAGATGAAGCGGGTCAGCCGCTCGCCGACCCCGTCGAGCGGGCCGTCCTCGATGGCCGCCGGCGCGTCGAGGGCGGGCGCGAAGGCCACCTCGATCGCCGAGGCGAAGACCTGGTCCTTCGTGCCGAAGTAGTGGTGCACGAGCGCCGAGTCCACCCCGGCGGCCTTGGCGATCCCGCGCACGGACGTCTTCTCGTACCCACGGGCGGAGAACTCGGCGCGGGCCGCCTCCAGGATGCGGTCCCGCAGCGCCGGGCCCTCGGCCGACTGCGTACGAGACGGGCGCCCCCTGCGGCGCGGAGCCGCGCCGCCCGCTGCCGGAGCCGTCACGAGCGGGGCACCTTCACCGCGGACGCCAGATGCAGTCGCGTATAGGCGAGGGCCTCGGCGAGGTCGGCCTCGCGTTCGGCGCTGGACATCGCGCGGCGCGTATTGACCTCGATGACGACGTGCCCGTCGAAGCCGTTCGTCGCGAGGCGCTCAAGGAGCTCGGCGCACGGCTGTGTGCCGCGGCCCGGCACCAGGTGCTCGTCCTTGGCGGAGCCGTTGCCGTCGGCGAGGTGGACGTGGCCGAGGCGGTCGCCCATGCGGTCGATCATCTGCATCGCGTCCGTGCGGGCGGTCGCGGTGTGGCTGAGGTCGACCGTGAAGTGGCGGTAGTCGTCCTTGGTGACGTCCCAGTCGGGGGCGTAGGCGAGCATCTCGCGGTCGCGGTAGCGCCACGGGTACATGTTCTCGACGGCGAATCGGACGTCCGTCTCGTCCGCCATCCGCCAGATGCCCTCCACGAAGGCGTTCGCGTATCCCCGCTGCCAGCGGAAGGGCGGATGCACGACGACGGTCGACGCGCCCAGCTTCTCGGCGGCGGCCTGCGCGCGCTGGAGCTTCACCCAGGGGTCCGTGGACCACACGCGCTGCGTGATCAGGAGACACGGCGCGTGGACGGCGAGTACGGGGATCTGGTGGTAGTCGCTGAGCCTGCGCAGGGCCTCGATGTCCTGGCTGACGGGGTCGGTCCACACCATGACCTCGACGCCGTCGTAGCCCAGGCGCGCGGCGATCTCGAAGGCCGTCGCCGTCGACTCCGGATAGACCGAGGCCGTCGACAGGGCGACCTTCGCATCCGGGATGCGCACCACTGGTTCTGCCACGAGGGACAGCGTACGGGCCCCGGCTGGGCGCGGGGGAGGTGGTCCAGGTGGTCTCCCGCACACCCGAGTCGTAGGTGACGTACGTCTACGCACCGTCGTCGGTGGTGGTGACCTGGGTCGCCGGAAGGTGGTCGAGCCTGCGCAGGATCACGCCCTCGCGCAGCGCCCATGGACAGATCTCAAGCGTCTCGACCCCGAAGAGATCCATCGCACCCTCGGCGACGAGAGCCCCCGCGAGCAGCTGCCCGGCCCGCCCCTCGGAGACCCCCGGCAGCTCCGCGCGCTCCATGGCCGTCATCGCGGCCAGCTGCGGGACCCAGTCCTCCAGGGACTTCCGCTTCAGCTCACGCTGTACGTAGAGGCCCTCGGCGGAGCGCGCGGCGCCCGCGAGCCTGGCCAGCTGCTTGAACGTCTTCGACGTTGCCACGACGTGGTCCGGGGCGCCGAAGCGGCTGAACTCACCCACCGTGCGGGCGATCTGGGCGCGCGCGTGCCGCCGCAGCGCCTTCACGTCGGCGGGGTCCGGCGGGTCGCCGGTCAGCCAGGCCGAGGTGAGACGTCCTGCGCCGAGGGGCAGGCTGACCGCGGCGTCCGGTTCCTCGTCGATGCCGTACGCGATCTCGAGCGAGCCCCCGCCGATGTCGATGACCAGGAGCTTTCCCGCCGACCAGCCGAACCAGCGGCGGGCCGCGAGGAAGGTGAGGCGGGCCTCCTCGGCGCCGGTGAGGACCTGGAGGTCGACGCCGGTCTCCTCCTTGACCCGGGCGAGGACCTGATCGGCGTTGCTCGCCTCGCGGACCGCGGAGGTCGCGAACGGCAGCAGATCCTCCACGCCCTTGTCCTCGGCGGCCTCCATCGCGTCGCGGACCGTGCCGACCAGGCGGTCGACGCCTTCGGGGCCGATCGCCCCGGCCTCGTCGAGGAGTTGAGCAAGGCGCAGGTCGGCCTTGTGCGAATACGCGGGCAGCGGGCGCGCGCCGGGGTGGGCGTCCACCACCAGCAGATGCACCGTGTTCGAACCTACGTCGAGGACACCGAGTCTCATATACGGAACGCTACTGCGCGTATGACGGTCACTGGTCCTCGGACCGGGCACAGCGCGCATACCCTGGAGACGTGCCAAAGACGAAAAAGGCGAAGACCGACAAAACGAACTCAAAGAAGAAGTCGGGGAAGCCGGAGAAGCCGGAGAAGGTGCGCCCGGGGAAGGTCCCGGGGAAGGCGCAGCCGGACGAGAAGGGCCTCGACTTCGCCCGTGCCTGGGTGGAGTTCCCGGACCCCGCGGACGACGAGCAGGTCTTCCGCTGCGATCTGACATGGCTGACCTCTCGGTGGAGCTGCATCTTCGGCAGTGGCTGCCAGGGCATCGCGGCGGGCCGGGCGGACGACGGCTGTTGCACGCTCGGCGCGCACTTCTCCGACGAGGACGACGAGAAGCGGGTCGCCGAGTCCGTGGCGCGGCTCACGCCGGACATCTGGCAGCACCACGACATCGGCACGGAGACGGGCTGGGTCTCGACGGACGACGACGGCGAACGCCAGACGCGTCCGTACAACGGCTCCTGCATCTTCCAGAACCGCCCCGGTTTCGCCGGGGGCGCCGGGTGCTCGCTGCACATCCTGGCGCTGAAGGAGGGGCGTGAGCCGCTGGAGACGAAGCCGGACGTGTGCTGGCAGCTGCCGGTCCGGCGGACGTACGAGTGGATCGAGCGGCCCGACGACACGCGGATCCTCCAGGTGTCCATCGGCGAGTACGACCGGCGGGGCTGGGGCCCCGGGGGTCACGATCTGCACTGGTGGTGCACGTCGGCGACGTCGGCGCACGGTGCGGGTGACCCTGTCTACGTCTCCTACCGTCCCGAGCTGACGGAGCTGATGGGCAAGGAGGGGTACGACCGGCTTGCGGAGCTGTGCGAGGAGCGACTGGCGTCGCAGCTGCCCTTGCTTGCACCGCATCCGGCGGATCCTTCTCGGTAGACAGGTTCTGTCCCCGACCCCGCCCCTTCCCGGCTGCATCTATTGGCGGCTCCGCCGCGCAGGGGGCTCGGCCCCCAGGCCGAGCGGCCCGCGGCGGAGCCGCACATGTCACAGCCGGGAAGGGGCGGGGTCGGGGAAGAACTAGCCCTCGCTCGGGCTCGGGTTGCCGGTGTCGCTCGGCGGGGGCGTCGAGTTCCCCGGGTCCGACGGAGTGGGCGTCGGGTCCGGTGAGGTCGGCGTCGGGTCCGGTTCCGATGGCGTCGGCGTCGGCGTCGGCGTCGGATCCGGAGTCGTAGGCGTCGGCCTCGGCTTCGGGGGTGTCGGCGTGGGCCTCGGGCCAGGATGCGTCGGGCGCCCCGCCCCGCTCCCGTACCCGTCGATCGAGACGATCGCCCCCGCGGGTGCGATGGAGACCCGTGCGCTCCAGTGGCCCGCCGGCTCCCGCTCACGGTCGACGTACACCCGGATCGTGGACGTCTCCCCCGGCGCGAGCGTCCCGGAGGATCGGCTCAGGTAGAGCCAGGACGCCCCCGTGCTCGCCGACCAGTGGACCGGCTCGCCCCCCGACGCGGCGAGCGTGATCAGCGTCGTCCCCCCGCTCGGCCGCGCCTCGACGGTGAGGCGACCGGCGCCGGTCCCCGAGCGTGACGGCGGCGATCCGGCGCTGATGACCTCCACGGAGACGTCCGGCGAGCGGCTGCCCGCCGTGAAGCGGGGATCGGGCGGTGTGTGGGCGTTGCCCGCGTTCTCGTAGTCCTCGCGCCTGCGGTCGCCGTTGGCCCCGTCGGGCTCGGCCTCGCTCGCGCTGACCGAGCGGCCGTCCTGGCCCTCACCGGTCAGCGGGGCCCCTCGATACGCCGCCCAGAGGGCGAGGACCGGCGCGGCCACCACGGTGGCGACGACCGTCGTCGTCACGGCACGCGCGCGCATGCGGTCGCGGCGGGCCGCGTGGTCCTTGGGGTCCATCGGGAATCCGCGCCGGTCGAAGCGCGGGCCGCCGCCCCGCGCGCGCGGGACGTGCGCCATCGCCACGTGCACGGCGGCCCGCGGGGCCTCGATGACGGGCAGCGCGGCCGAGGAGGCCGCAGTGCCGGGCCAGGCGCCGGATCCGGCGCGCTCGGCGGTGCGGCGGCAGCGCGGGCAGTCGTCCACGTGCCGGACGAGCTCGCGGCGCAGGGCCGTGCCCAGGAGGAGCTGGTTGTCGCCGGTGAGGCGGGCGACGATCGGGCAGGTGCCGGTCTCCACGACGGCGAGCGCGGCCCGCGTGCGCTCCACCTCGCACGCGGCGGACGCCAGGAGGTCGCGGGTCTTCACGATGTCCATGCCGATGACCGCGGCGACTTCCTTGGGGGCGAGCTGGTGGCGTACGGCGAGCTCCAGGGCCTCACGCTGCTCGGGCGTGGTTCCCGCGGCCTCCGGCCAGGCCAGCTGGGCGAGTTCACGGCGCCGCTGCCGGTCGGCCGCGTCCGGCACAGGGGCGGGCCCGGTGGACTCCGCCTCCTTCGGGACGCGGGAGGCCGATCCGGAGGCGTGCGCGCCCTGCCGCTTGCGCTTGGCGTCTGCGAGGGCGCGCAGGCAGACCCAGCGGGCGAGGGCGTATAGCCAGGGCTTCAGTTCGGCGTCGCCTGCTGCCGGGCCGCGGGAACCTCGGCGCTCGGCGATGGCGAGCACGTCGCCCAGGGCGGCGGTCGCGGCGTCGTGATCGCAGAGCACGGACAGGCAGTACGTGAACAGGCCGTCCAGACAAGGCTCATAGCGTGCGGGCGGCGCCTGCGGCACCGAGCGGGGCACAACGCGCTGGCGCGCGTCACGATGCGCCCGGTGTGCGCCGGTTGCTTGCGTGGGGGATTCCGGCCTGCTGCTCATCACCCGTGCGAAGTTAGGCGGATGATGCCGGGTCTCTCCTCCCCCTTGAGCACATTTAATCCTTACGGGTGAACAGATCCCTCAAAAGGGGACAGGAACCCATGATTCCGTGACCCGCGCCCGCGCCCGAAACGGTTCGCCTCGCGCTCGCCTCATGCGCCGTCGGTCGTTGTCAGTGCCGCCCGCTACGGTTCGGTCCATGGCCACCCGTACGAAGTCCGGTAAAGACCGGCCGTCCTACCGCTGCACCGAGTGCGGCTGGCAGACGGCCAAGTGGCTCGGCCGCTGCCCCGAGTGCCAGGCCTGGGGGACGGTCGAGGAGTACGGCGCACCCGCTGTCCGCACCACCGCCCCCGGCCGTGTCACCTCCTCCGCCCTGCCCATCGGCGAGGTCGACGGCCGCCAGGCCACCGCACGCTCCACGGGAGTGCCCGAGTTCGACCGCGTCCTGGGCGGCGGTCTGGTCCCCGGCGCCGTGGCGCTGCTCGCGGGCGAGCCGGGCGTCGGCAAGTCGACGCTGCTCCTGGACGTCGCGGCGAAGTCGGCGAGCGACGAGCACCGCACCCTCTATGTCACCGGCGAGGAGTCGGCGAGCCAGGTCCGCCTGCGCGCCGACCGCATCAAGGCGATCGACGACCACCTCTATCTCGCGGCGGAGACCGATCTCGCCGCCGTGCTGGGCCACTTGGACGCGGTGAAGCCGTCCCTCCTGATCCTCGACTCGGTCCAGACGATCGCGTCCCCGGAGATCGACGGGGCGCCGGGCGGCATGGCCCAGGTCCGCGAGGTGGCGGGCGCCCTGATCCGCGCCTCCAAGGAGCGCGCCATGTCCACGCTCCTGGTCGGCCACGTCACCAAGGACGGCGCGATCGCGGGCCCCCGCCTCCTGGAGCACCTCGTGGACGTCGTCCTGTCCTTCGAGGGCGACCGCCACGCCCGCCTCCGTCTCGTCCGGGGCGTCAAGAACCGTTACGGGACGACGGACGAGGTCGGCTGCTTCGAGCTGCACGACGAGGGCATCACCGGCCTCGCCGACCCCAGCGGCCTCTTCCTCACCCGCCGCACGGAGGCCGTCCCCGGCACCTGCCTGACGGTCACGCTCGAGGGCCGCCGCCCCCTGGTGGCCGAGGTCCAGGCGCTCACCGTCGACTCCCAGATCCCCTCCCCCCGGCGCACCACGTCCGGCCTGGAGACCTCCCGCGTCTCGATGATGCTGGCCGTCCTGGAGCAGCGGGGCCGCATCACGGCGCTCGGCAAGCGCGACATCTACAGCGCGACGGTCGGCGGCGTGAAGCTCTCCGAGCCGGCCGCCGACCTCGCGATCGCCCTCGCCCTGGCCAGCGCGGCGAGCGACACCCCGCTGCCGAAAAATCTCGTCGCGATCGGCGAAGTCGGCCTTGCGGGCGAGGTCAGACGGGTCACGGGAGTCCAGCGCAGGCTGGCCGAAGCGCACCGTCTGGGCTTCACTCACGCCCTCGTCCCGTCCGACCCGGGCAAGGTCCCTCCCGGTATGAAGGTCACCGAAGTCGCCGACATGGGCGACGCGCTGCGAGTCCTTCCGAGGTCGCGTCGCAGAGAGGCCCCACGGGAGGACGAAGAGCGCCGGTAGACTTTGCCCTGGTCTCGCCCATCCGTACGAAGCAGTCGTACGGACCGGGGCTTGGACAACCCGCGACCCGAGGAGTGCAGTGGCAGCCAACGACCGGGCGTCAGCTCCCGGCAAGCCCGGCGGAAGCTCCGGTGCCGAAGGGCTGATGCGCGCCTCCCTGAGCGCGGTCGCGCCCGGCACGGGCCTGCGCGACGGACTCGAGCGCATCCTCCGCGGCAACACCGGAGGGCTCATCGTCCTCGGCTGGGACAAGACCGTCGAATCGATGTGTACGGGCGGATTCATCCTGGACGTCGAGTTCACGGCGACCCGGCTGCGCGAGCTCTGCAAGCTCGACGGCGGCATCGTCGTCGACAAGGACATCACCAAGATCCTGCGGGCGGGCGTGCAGCTCGTCCCCGACCCGACGATCCCCACCGAGGAGACGGGCACCCGGCACCGCACCGCGGACCGCGTGTCCAAGCAGGTGGCCTTCCCCATCGTCTCCGTCTCCCAGTCCATGCGCCTCATCGCGCTCTACGTGGACGGGCAGCGCAAGGTCCTCGAGGACTCGGCGGCGATCCTGTCCCGCGCGAACCAGGCCCTGGCCACCCTTGAGCGGTACAAGCTGCGCCTCGACGAGGTGGCGGGCACCCTGTCCGCCCTGGAGATCGAGGACCTGGTGACGGTCCGGGACGTGACGGCGGTCGCCCAGCGCCTCGAGATGGTGCGCCGCATCGCCACGGAGATCGCCGAGTACGTGGTGGAACTGGGCACGGACGGCCGCCTTCTCGCCCTCCAGCTGGACGAGTTGATCGCGGGCGTCGAGCCCGAGCGCGAGCTGGTCGTCCGGGACTACGTGCCCGAGCCGACCGCCAAGCGCTCCCGCACGGTCGAAGAGGCGCTCTTCGAGCTGGACGCCCTGAGCCATGCGGAGCTGCTCGAACTGCCCATTGTGGCACGGGCGTTGGGTTACACCGGCTCCCCCGAGGCGCTGGACTCCGCGGTCTCCCCGCGGGGCTTCCGCCTCCTGGCGAAGGTGCCGCGACTGCCCGGCGCGATCATCGACCGGCTCGTCGAGCACTTCGGGGGGCTGCAGAAGCTTCTCGCCGCGAGCGTCGATGATTTGCAGACTGTGGATGGAGTGGGTGAAGCGCGCGCCCGCAGCGTCCGCGAGGGACTCTCTCGGCTCGCCGAGTCGTCGATTCTGGAGCGGTACGTCTAGAGGGTGCGGGTGAGTGGGTGGTTGGTCTCCCGCCCACCCAGCGGCACTCGCTGCCCCGAAGCCCCGATCAGCCCTCTTCGAGCACGAACGACGTCTTCACCGAACCCAGCCCGGACGACTTGGCCTCGACGAGATACGTACCGGGCTCCGCACTCCCCGCCGAAGGCGACGCGCACTTCGGCTCGCTCTCCCTGCGGTCCCACTCGACGGTGTGCGTGACCCGTCCCTCGCCCGGCACCCGGAGCAACAGGCTCCCGCTGCCCGCGGGGCAGTCCGCCGAGGACCAGATCTCCTTGTCGCCGTCGGCCCGAGTGATCGTCAGGACCGTTTTCTTGCCGCCGAGATCCACCTTGCAGGCCTTGCCCGCGCTGTTCTGGGCGACGAGTTCGAATTTCGGCTTCTCGTCGATGTCGTACCGGTTGTGGATGCTCCGCAGCTTCAACTTCACGTCGCCGCTCACGCAGTTGGGCAGGCTCGACCCCGCGGGCAGCTGCCCGCCCGCACCGCCGCCGCCCTTGGCGCCGTCGTCCGAACCGCTGCCGTCACCGCCGCCGGAGTCACCCGAGCCGTCGGACCCCCCGGAGTCACCGGAGCCGCCGCCCGAGCCGCCGGAGCCGGAGTCGCCCTCGTCGCCCGACTCGTCGCGCCCGCCCGGCTTTTCACTGATGGCGGGCCCGGACCCGGAGGGTCCTGGCGTGATGGACGTGGCGGGGCCGGAGCCCGAAGGCCCGTCGGCACCGTTCTTCTGGCCTCCACCCCCGAGGGTGAGCACCCACACGACAAGGAGCGCCATCAGTCCGATCAAGGACAGCAGAATGGCCCTCCGACGCCAGTAGATGGTGGAGGGAAGCGGCCCGACCGGATTGCGCAGAGATCCCACGGCCCAAACCTTACGAGAGATCCGCGCCTTGTCCTGCCCCACCCGCCGCCCTGAGCAACAAAGTTTGCGGATCATCATCTCGGAACGACAGGCTCCGCTTCCAGCATCCGTCCTTACCCCTGTCTTTCGTCAGGGGTTGTGACGGGTCGATCGCCGGATGTGACGATTCGGCCCCACTCCGTACCGTCCGTAATCATGGACACCATGGACGACGATCTCTATCGCGATGTCACCGACTTCGCCCACGACACCCCTACCTGGTTCCAGCACCTCGCCGAGGTGTGGACGGAGCTCGGCCTGCTGCTCTTCGGCGTGCTCTTCGTAGTCGCCTGGTGGAAGGCGCGGCACGGCGACCCCCGCGCCCTCGCGATAGCCGTTCTCGCGCCCCTCGTCACGGCGGTGGCGTATGTGTGCAGCGAGGCGCTCAAGTCCGCGGTCGACGAGGAGCGTCCGTGCCGGGCGGTCGCCGGTGCGGTCACCTCCATCGTCGAGTGCCCGGCGTACGGCGACTGGTCCTTCCCCAGCAACCACTCGACGATCGCGGGCGCCGCGGCCGTCGGCCTCGCGCTCGCCTGGCCCCGGATCGCCGCGCTGACGCTGCCGATGGCCGTGCTCATGGCGTTCTCGCGGGTCTTCGTGGGCGTGCACTATCCGCATGACGTGCTGGTGGGCCTGCTCCTCGGCGCCGCGCTCGCCTTCCTCCTCGTACGTCTGGCAACTCGCCCCGTGGCGCGGGTCGGCGAGGCGATGCGGGGTTCGTCGACGGGGGTCGTCAGGTGGTTCGCGGGTCCGGGCGCCCCGACCGGGCACGAGACATCGCACCGACGGCCCGCGACGCACCGCCGCTGATACGCACCGCCGCTGATACGCAGTGCCGCTGACTCATTGCCGCTGACGAGTCGCCCCTGAGGCGTCAGAGCCGCACGAGTCCCGCCTCATGGGCGACGATCGCCGCCTGAACGCGGTTCTTGACCCCGAGCCGGTCGAGGACCGCGCTCACGTACGCCTTGACCGTGCCTTCGACCAGATGGAGCCGGGCCGCGATCTCCGGGTTGGAGAGCCCCTCCCCGACGAGCCCGAGCACTTCGCGCTCGCGCGGGGTGAGGGCCGCGGTCCTGGCGCTGGCCTCTGCGCCGCGGACCGTGCGCTGTGCGCCGTATCCCTCGATGACGTGGCGGGCCACCTTGGGCGAGAGGAAGGCGGCGCCCGCGGCCACCGCGCGTACGCCCGCGATGAGTTCGTGCGGGTCGCCGGACTTCAGGAGGAAGCCGGTGGCCCCGCCGCCCAGCGCCCGCGCGACGTACGCGTCCTCCGAGAAGGTCGTCAGCATCGCGACCGCGGTGCCGGGCATCGTCCGTACGATCTCCTCGCCCGCGGCCAGGCCGTCGAGCCCCGGCATGCGGATGTCGAGGAGCGCGACGTCGGGCCGGTGCGCCTGGGCGAGCGCGACGGCCTCCCGGCCGTCACCCGCCTCCGCGACGACCTCGATGTCCTCGCCCGCGCCGAGGATCGCGCGGACGCCCGCGCGGATCATCGCCTCGTCGTCCGCCAGCAGTACCCGGATCACCGCACACCCTCCTCATCGCGCTCCCGCACTTCGTCACCGCTCCCCGCCTTGGGGATCACACTCTTCTCCACGACGATCCCGCCCTTGAAACAGACCCTGAAGTGCTCGACGGTGACGAAGAGTTCACCGCTGGCGCGGTAGTAGCGGCAGTCCGCGCCTTCGGGGGCCGGGGTCGGGGCGCGCTCCTCGGGTGGGTCGGAAGCGGTCAGGCCGGGCAGTGACCGCTCGGCGTCCGCCTGGGCCTGACCGACCGCCAGCCGGTCGAAGTCGGCGGGCTTCAGGACGGCGTGCGACCTGGAGTACGCGTACCAGGCGAAGGCGCCGCCCACCAGGAGCACCCCGGTGGCCACGGCGGCTCCGAAGGCCAGGGCCGTCCGCCGTCGCGCGTACGCGATGCCGGGTACGGGGGGCTCCGGGCGTGGCTCCGGGGCGCCGTCCGCGGGGAGCCGCGCGACGACCCGGAAGCCGTCGCCGTGCGGCCCGGCTTCGAAGGTGCCGCCGAGGTCCTCGACCCTGGCCCGCAGTGCGAGGAGGCCGGATCCCGCGCCGGAACCCGCGCCGGATCCCGAACCGGAACCCGAACCGGGCTCCGCGGGGGCCCCGTTGGTGACGACGACAGCCGCCGCGCTCCGTTCGACGGTGACGGGGGCGCCGGGGGCGTGCTTGGCGGCGTTGGTCAGGGCTTCCTGGACGACCCGGTACAGGACGCTCGCGTCCGCCTCCCTCGTCCCGATCAATTCCGTACGCTCCCCCTCACCCCCCACGACGTACCGGACCGCGAGCCCGGACCGGGCGGCCCGCTCGACCAGGGCGCGCACGCCTTCGCCCGCGGGAGCAAGGGGCGCGACCTCATCCCCGTCTTCCCTCAGCAGCCCGATGATCTCGTGCAGCCGATCCGTGGCATCCGATGCGGCGATGCGCAGGTCGGCGACGGCGCCGCGGTGCCGTGCCGGCAGATCGGCGGCGACCTGGAGGGCGCCGGCGCGCACCGCGATGAGGCTCAGTTCATGCCCGAGCGAGTCGTGCATGTCCTGGGCGATGCGGGCCCGCTCCCGCAGCCGGGCCCGGTCGGCGACGATGCGCTGCTCGCGCTCCAGTTGGGCCACGCGGGTCCAGCCGGCGGCGGTGAGTTCGCGGCCCTGGCGGAGGTAGCGGCCGGCGAGCCACGGGAAGACGGCGCCGAAGAGCAGCGTGCCCATGAGCACGAGCCACTCCACGACGGGGTCGACGCCGCGTACGAGGATCTTGGCGGTGCCTGCCAGGGCGACACCGGCGAAGACGATCAGCGCGGGCCGGGTACGAGGGGCCCTGCGCCCCATGAGCAGCGCGAAGACGGCGAGGGCGGGCCCGTAGGAGAGCGTGAACAGGGAGGGCGCGGTGGCGAGCCCCAGCGCGGCCGCCACGGCGAAGCCCGCCGGGGGCCACCGCCGCCAGATCACGGCGGCGCCGCCCAACACCCCGACCCCGGCCGCCTGCAGCCACACCGGGCGCGACTCCCCCACCCCGACCTGGCCCACGGCCAACGCGGCCAGACCCAACGCACCCCAGAGGAGGGCATCGCCCCAACATCCGCTTCTCACCCCCCGAAGCTACTTCCTGGCCCCTGGGCCCCACCCCTGCCGATCGTCAGGTCCTCGCCCCCACCCGACCACCCCGCATCCCCGTGCCGAACAAGCCTTTCCCACCCTCCCCCAAGCTCTTAAGGAGCAGGGGGGACCCCCATCCCGATTGCCCCGCGGTGACAGGGGGCGGATGAGCGGGCGGACGGGTGGCCTCACGGCCCCGCCCCCAAGACGCACCAGCACCGGGCCCGCACCCCCCGGAGCGAAAACGCGCCCCTCGTGAAGCCCCGCCTGGCCCGCCCCCCGGCGCCCCCATGGCAGGATCGTCCTGCCATGACTGCGCCCACGAAGCCCATGCCAATGTCAGACACCCCCGACAGCCCCTCCCCCGCCGGTGAGACCCTGCACGGTCCCGTCATCGCCTGGTTCGACGCGAACGCGCGTGACCTGCCGTGGCGGCGGGCCGACGCCGGGCCCTGGGGCGTGATGGTCAGCGAGTTCATGCTGCAGCAGACGCCGGTCAACCGCGTCCTGCCCGTGTACGAGCAGTGGATCGCCCGCTGGCCCCGCCCCGCCGACCTCGCCAAGGAAGCCCCGGGTGAGGCCGTCCGCGCCTGGGGACGCCTCGGCTACCCCCGCCGCGCGCTCCGGCTGCACGGCGCCGCCGTCGCCATAACGGAACGGCACGGTGGCGACGTACCCACCAAGCACGCGCAGCTGCTCGCGCTGCCCGGCATCGGCGAGTACACCGCCGCGGCCGTCGCCTCCTTCGCGTACGGCCAGCGTCACGCCGTCCTCGACACGAACGTGCGCCGCGTCTTCGCCCGCGCCGTCACCGGCGTCCAGTACCCCCCGAACGCCACCACCGCCGCCGAGCGCAAGCTCGCCCGCGCCCTCCTCCCCGAGGACGACCGCACGGCGTCCCGCTGGGCCGCCGCCTCGATGGAGCTCGGCGCCCTCGTCTGCACCGCCAAGAACGAGAACTGCTCCCGCTGCCCCATCGCGCAGCAGTGCGCGTGGCAGACGGCAGGCAAGCCCGCGCACCAGGGCCCGGCCCGCCGCGGCCAGACCTACGCGGGAACGGACCGCCAGGTCCGCGGCAAGCTGCTCGCGGTCCTCCGCGAAGCCGTGGCCCCCGTACCGCAGGCTGCCCTCGACCGCGTGTGGGACGAACCCGTGCAGCGGGCCCGCGCACTGGACGGTCTCGTCTCCGACGGCCTCGTCGAGCCCCTCCCCGACGCCTTCTACCGTCTGCCTCTCACCTGAGCAGCAGCAACAGCAACAACAAGAAGCACCTGCCAAATCGGCCTGAAACGCCCCCGCTTTACGCCCCGCCTACTTCTGTTACACAACCGACGGAAGCCCGTGCGCCCCCCGCTGGCTGCTCCGCACAGCCTCGTGACAACGCCTCCGTAACTTCATAGCCGTACCGCACAGGCAGCGGTGGTCGGTGAACGGAGGCGGTCAGGTATGGCGCACGGTGAGGTGCTCGAGTTCGAAGAGTACGTCCGCACTCGGCAGGACGCCCTGCTGCGCAGTGCCCGGCGCCTGGTCCCCGACCCCGTGGACGCCCAGGACCTCCTGCAGACCGCGCTCGTGCGGACGTACGGCCGCTGGGACGGCATAGCCGACAAGCGGCTCGCGGACGCCTACCTGCGCCGCGTCATGATCAACACGCGTACGGAGTGGTGGCGGGCCCGCAAGCTCGAAGAGGTCCCCACCGAGCAGCTGCCCGACGCGAGCGTGGAAGACTCCACCGAACAGCATGCGGACCGCGCCCTCCTGATGGACATCATGAAGGTGCTGGCACCCAAGCAGCGCAGCGTCGTCGTGCTGCGACACTGGGAGCAGATGTCCACAGAGGAGACGGCCGCGGCACTCGGCATGTCGGCGGGAACGGTCAAGAGCACGCTGCACAGGGCGCTCGCACGGCTCCGCCAGGAGCTGGAGAGCCGGGACCGCGAGGAGCCCGCCACCGGCGCGCTCGAACGTGAGGAGCGGGAGCGTTGCGCGGCCTAAGCACCCGGGCTTGCAGGACGACGAGGGCGGGGAGCACGGCCGTGGCCGCGCTCGCCGCCATCGGCCTTTTGCTCACCGCCTGCTCGACCGGCGGCTCCGGTGCCCGGGACGAGGGTCCGGGCAGCGGCGGCGAGACGGTGATGTCCCCGACACCGTCCGCGTCCCCCTCCCGGACGTCCGCGGCCTCGCCGCCCACCACCCGCGAGGCGGTGAAGCTCGTCAAGGACGACCCGAAGGTCAGCCGGACGGTCAAGCGCGACCTGAAGCCCTGCGTCGCCGACGAGTACCCGGTGGACGTCAGCTACGGCAACCTGACCGGAGGATCCGCCTCCGATGTCGTCGTGAACATCATGACCTGCGGCGATGCGGTCGGTACCAGCACTTACGTGTATCGCACCGAGGGCAAGAAGTACGAGAATGTCTTCCAGGACGAGGAGCCACCCGTCTACGCGGAGATCGACCGGGGCGACCTGGTGGTCACCAAGCAGCTGTACGAGAAGGGTGACCCCGTGTCGTACCCGTCCGGCGAGGACGTCATCACGTACGAGTGGGCGGCGAACCACTTCAGGGAGACGGACCGCATCCGCAATCACTACAGCAGCGCGGCGGGCGGCGATGCTCCCGCTCCGACGGAGAACTGAGAGCACCCGATGGCAGAGCACACCCATGTCCTGTTCGTCGAGGACGACGACGTCATCCGTGAGGCGACGCAGCTCGCCCTCGAACGGGACGGCTTCGTCGTCACCGCGATGCCCGACGGCCTGCAGGGCCTGGAGGCGTTCCGCGCCGACCGGCCGGACATCGCGCTCCTCGACGTGATGGTGCCGGGCCTCGACGGCGTCTCGCTGTGCCGCCGCATCCGCGACGAGTCCACGGTCCCGGTGATCATGCTGTCGGCGCGCGCCGACTCCATCGACGTCGTGCTCGGCCTGGAGGCGGGCGCCGACGACTACGTGACGAAGCCCTTCGACGGCGCCGTCCTGGTGGCCAGGATCCGCGCCGTCCTGCGCCGCTTCGGCCACGCGAGCGGACCCGACTCGGCGGCGCCCACCGCCGGTGAGGGCGGCTCCGTGGACGGCGGCGTGCTGCACTTCGGTGATCTGGAGATCGACACGGAGGGCATGGAGGTCCGCAAGGGCGGCGCTCCGGTGGCCCTGACGCCGACCGAGATGCGCCTGCTGCTCGAATTCTCGTCCGCGCCCGGCACGGTCCTCTCCCGCGACAAGCTCCTGGAGCGCGTGTGGGACTACGGCTGGGGCGGTGACACCCGCGTCGTCGACGTCCATGTGCAGCGGCTGCGCACGAAGGTGGGCCAGGACCGGATCGAGACGGTCCGCGGCTTCGGCTACAAGCTCAAGGCGTGAGCCGGATCCATGCTTGATCTCTATGGCTCGGCGCATCTCGGGGGACATATATGAGCAGGGGGAGCGGCGGAACCGTGGCCGCGCTGCGCGCCCGCCTGCGCGCGATGCTGGGCTCCCGCCTGCGCACCGGCGTGCGCTGGAAGATCAGCGCGGCGATCGCCCTTGTCGGCGCCCTTGTCGCGGTGGCCCTGAGCCTGGTCGTGCACAACGCGGCGCGCGTCTCGATGCTCGACAACGCGCGCGATGTGCAGGACGAGCGGATCCAGTACGCCCAGCGGATCTACGAGACGTCCGGGCGGACGGGCCAGTTCGGCATGAAGGTCGACGACCCGGAGATGCCCAAGGAGCTCCTCGCGAAGGTGCTCGCCGGGCGCCGCGCCACGTACGTGGAGGACCACGAGAGCGGCGTCCCCGACATCTGGGCCGCGGTCCCGCTGAGCGACGGCCACATCCTCTCCCTGCACACCCGCTTCACCGACCGCAGCGCCACCGTCATGAAGGACCTCGACCAGGCCCTGGTCATCGGCTCCATCTCGGTCGTCTTCGGCGGCTGCGCGCTCGGCGTGCTCATCGGCGGCCAGCTCTCTCGACGCCTGCGCAAGGCGGCGACCGCGGCGCAGGAGGTCGCCCAGGGGCAGACGGACGTGAGCGTACGAGATGCCATCGGCGGCGTCGTACGCGATGAGACCGATGACCTCGCGCGCTCGGTGGACGCGATGGCGGACGCGCTCAAGCAGCGCCTCGAAGCCGAGCGGCGGGTGACGGCGGACATCGCTCATGAGCTGCGTACGCCGGTGACGGGCCTGCTCACGGCGGCCGAACTCCTGCCGCCAGGACGCCCGACCGAGCTGGTCAGGGACCGGGCGCAGGCGATGCGCACGCTGGTGGAGGACGTACTCGAAGTGGCCCGCCTGGACAGCGCGGCCGAGCGGGCCGAGCTGCAGGACCTGATGCTCGGCGAGTTCGTGACGCGGCGGATCGCGGTGCTCAACTCGGACGTGAGCGTGACGGTGGTGCACGAGTCGGAGGTCACCACCGACCCGCGCCGTCTGGAGCGCATCCTGGGGAACCTCCTCGCCAACGCCGCCAAGCACGGGAAGCCGCCGGTCGAGGTCAGCGTCGAGGGCCGCGTGGTGCGGGTCCGCGACCACGGCCCCGGTTTCCCCGCGGGTCTCCTGGAGGAGGGCCCGAGCCGCTTCCGCACCGGCAGCACGGACCGCGCGGGCGTCGGCCACGGCCTGGGCCTGACGATCGCGGCGGGCCAGGCGAGGGTGCTCGGCGCGAGGCTGACGTTCCGCAACGTGACGCCCGCGGGCGCGGCCCCCGAGGATCCGGCGGAGGGCGCGGTCGCAGTCCTCTGGCTCCCGGAACACGCCCCGACGAACACGGGCAGCTTCCCGATCCTGCAACTGCCGGACAAGTACAAGTAACGGCTGCGGCGGCAAGCACGGAACACGGCAACGGGCCCCCGGCACCAGAAGGTGCCGGGGGCCCGCTTCAGCCGAGGGAACAGGGACCGCGGGTCAGACGGCCTCTGCAACCGCGTCCCGCGGACCAGGCGCGGCGTCCCCAGCCGCACCCTCGGCCGGCTTGTCGCCCCCGGGAGGGGAGTCCTTGGGCCCGGCCCCCCGCAGGGGAACCTCCTTGACGAACAGCGCGGCGATCAGCGCGACGATCCCGATCCCCGCCCCCAGCAGGAACGCCGAGTGCGTACCGGCAGACACAGCGTGCTGATATGCGCCCGCCACCGCATCCGGCAGCTTCGCCAGGCTCGCCGCGTCCAGCTGAGCCGACTGGTCGGTGACCTTGCCGCCCAGCTCACCGGCCCGCTCGGACATCGTGTGCTCGACCCGGCTGTTGAAGAGCGCCCCCATGATCGCGACGCCGAACGAGGAGCCGAGCGTACGGAAGAGGGTGGCCGAGGACGACGCGACGCCCATGTCCTTCATCTCGACGCTGTTCTGCGCGACCAGCATGGTGATCTGCATCAGGCAGCCCATGCCCGCGCCGAGCACCGCCATGTAGAGGCCCGCCGTGAAGCGCGTGGTGTCGGTGTCCATCTGCGACAGCAGGAAAAGGCCGAGGACCATCAGTACGGTGCCGGCGATCGGGAAGATCTTGTACTTGCCGGTGGAGGTGGTGAACCGGCCCGAGAAGAACGAGACGACCATCATCGCGAGCAGCATCGGCAGGAGCAGCAGACCGGAGTTGGTGGCCGAAGCGCCCTGCACGGCCTGCTGGTAGAGCGGCAGGAACAGCATCGCGCCGAACATCACGAACCCGGTGATGAAGCCGATCACCGACATCAGCGTGAAGTTGAGGCTGCGGAAGATGTGCAGCGGCAGGATCGGCTCGGCGGCCTTCTTCTGCACGACGACGAAGCTGATGAGCGAGACGACACCGATCGCGATGAGCTCCATGATCACGGTCGAGGTCCACGCGTACTCCGTACCGCCCCAGGTGGTGACGAGCACGAGCGAGCTGATGCCCACGGTGAGCAGCGCCGCACCGAGGTAGTCGATCCGTCCCTCTGCCTTCTTCTTCGGCAGGTGCAGCACGGCGGTGACCATGGCGAGCGCGACGGCGCCGAGCGGCAGGTTGATGTAGAAGGCCCAGCGCCAGCCGAGGTGGTCGGTGATGGTGCCGCCGACGAGCGGACCGCCGATCATGGCCACGGCCATGACGCCGGTCATCATGCCCATGTACTTGCCGCGCTCCCGCGGCGTGACGAGCTCACCGATGATCGCCATGACGCCGACCATCAGACCGCCCGCGCCGAGCCCCTGGACGGCACGGAAGCCGATCAGCTGGCCCATGTCCTGCGCCATTCCGCTGAGCACGGAACCGAGCAGGAAGATGACTATGGAGGTGAGGAAGACGCCCTTGCGCCCGTACATGTCGCCGAGCTTTCCCCAGATGGGGGTCGATGCCGCGGTCGCCAGCATGTACGCGGTGACGACCCACGACAGGTGCTCCATGCCGCCGAGGTCACCGACGATCGTCGGCATCGCGGGGCTCACGATCATGTTGTCGAGCATGGCGAGCAGAATCGTCACCATCAGCGCCAGCATCACGACGCGCACGCTGCGCGGCTGAGGCGCCTCCTTCGCCTGTTCCCCCGGCTTTTCCTTCTTCTGCGCCATGTTCCCCACTCCCCGGTTCCCCGACCACGTACTGCTTCGAACTTCTTCGAACTGCTTCGTGCTGCTTCGTGCTGCTTCGAGCTGCCACTTACTTGCCGACCGGCAAGCTGACTACACTGAGGGAAACTAGACCCCCAACTAGCCGGGCGTCAAGTAAGTAAAATCGGGTCCAAGGATTCGAGTCGAGGGAGCCGAGGAGCACCAAGATGGTCACGGGCACAGGCGCGGGCGGCGCGGGCACGAGCGGCGCAGGCACGGGCAAGCAGCAGCGCCGCGGGGACACCCGCCAGCGCATCCAGGACGTGGCCCTCGAACTCTTCGCCGAGCAGGGCTACGAGAAGACGTCACTGCGCGAGATCGCGGAACGTCTGGAGGTCACGAAGGCGGCGCTGTACTACCACTTCAAGACCAAGGAAGACATCCTCACCAGCATCTTCGAGGACCTGACCCGGCCCATCGACGAGCTGGTGGAGTGGGGCAAGGAGCAGCCGCACACGCTGGAGGTCAAGCGGACGATCCTGACCCGCTACAGCGAGATCCTCAAGGACGCCTCCCCGCTCTTCCGCTTCATGCAGGAGAACCAGGCGACCATGCGCGACCTGAAGACGGGCGAGACCTTCAAGGACCGCATGCTCAGCCTGCTCGACATCCTCAGGGAGCCGGGCTCCCCGATGACGACCCAGGTGCGCTGCTTCTCGGCGCTGTTCACGATGCACGGTGGGATGTTCGTGCTCAAGGACGCAGAAGGCGACCCCGAGGAGAAGCGCAAGGCCATCCTCGAGGTCGCCATCGATCTGGTGACACAGGCACACGAAGGCACCTGATCGGCTACTGCCGCAGGGGTCAGACAGAGACGCCGTTGGAGCGCAGGAACGCGACCGGGTCGATCGCGGTGCCGTAGTTCGGGCTCGTACGGATCTCGAAGTGCAGGTGCGGGCCGCTGGAGTTGCCGGTGTTGCCGGACGCGGCGATGTGCTGGCCGGTCTTGACGGCCTGGCCGACGCGGACGTCGACCTTCGACAGGTGCGCGTACTGCGAGAACGTGCCGTTGCCGTGCTTGATCACAATGGCGTTGCCGTACGCGGGACCGTCACCGGCGCCGTTGCCGCCGGCCTTGACGACGGTGCCGTTGTGCACGGCCTCGACGGACGTGCCGATGGACACCGCGAAGTCCTGGCCGGAGTGCTTGCTGGACCACATGCTGCCGCCGGTTCCGAAGGAAGCGGACAGCGTGTACTTGTCGACCGGGTCCTGCCAGCCGGCGGCCTTCTTGGCGGCGGCGAGCTTCGCCTTCTTGGCCTGCTCGGCCTTCTTGGCGGCGGCCTGCTTGGCCTTGCCCGCGGCCTTGGCCTGCGCGTCGGCCTGGGCCGAGACCGAGTTCGCGGAGACGCCGGGGAGGGCACTGCTGGTGTCCGCAGCGGCCGCGACCCCGGAACCGAGAACTGCCGATGCTCCGAGCCCGAGGCCCGCGACGGTGACGACGGCCGTCCGCGTACGGAGCAGGGACAGGCCGGGATGGTGGGACGTGGCGCGCTTCGACATGGCGGATGACCTCCGGGATGGGGAGCGTGTGGGTCTGGCATGCGGTGCATGCCGGGCTGTGTGACGTGCGGTGCACGCCGGGCTTCGTGTGACGTGCGGTGCACGCCGGGCACAAAGGGACCCGGCATACGCAGCGCTGCGTCCCGCCGGGTTGGCCATCCCTTGGTAACCCGCCCCCCGCCACCCACTCAAACCCCCCATCTACTACCGAAAGCCGTAGCCACCCACCCAACTTTCTGCCCCTTGACACCCCCAAATCCCGACAATTCCCCCTTCAACTACTTGCCGAGTTTGACCGCCGAAGTCGGGTTTAACCGCACTTCGGGAAGCCCCCCGAGGCCCGCACTGGCCCCGACGGACCCCCGGCCCCCGGGACGAGCCGAAGGTCCCGAAGGTTGCGGACCGAAGGTCCTCTCCCCTACGCGGAACGCAACCACTATTCCGCCTAGTACCGGACATAACGCCTGTGCGTCATGTCACCGACGCCCGAGATCCACAACCTCCGGAATGTGACCGGCGCTACGCTGCGGCGCATGGATCCCGCGGTCATAGGCGCCCGGCTCGCCTCGGGCGTCGCAGCCCCTCTGATCAAGAAATTGTTCGTACGAGAGGGGCCGGGGGCGGGCCTGGTGGACCGGCCTGTGCGGCTTTCGGGCCTGGTGTCCTTCAAGGGCGAGAAGCGGACCCTGACGGAGAAGGACCTGACCAAGCTGGCCGGGGAACTGGTCCACCAGGCGCTGCGGACGGGAGAGCGGGAAATCGCCGCCGACGAGCGCCAGGCTGTGACGGACGCGCTGTCCCGCACCCTGCACGCGCTGGGCGATCTGTCCCTGAACGACGTGGAGGCGGTCGAGCTGGGACACGGGGCACTGGCCCGGCGGCTGCGGGTGACGGCCGACTCCCCGGACCGTGACCTGTCGTCGGACGCGGCGTACTTCTACGACCGCCTGCTCGACACGACGTGCCTGCACATCCTGCACTTCTTCACGCAACGGTCGACGTTCGTGGCCGCGACGCTGGTGGCGCAGAGCCGCCGGCAGGCAGAGCTGATCGCGAAGGTGGACGAACTGATCGCGCGGAACCCGCTGCCGGGGGCGGAGGACGTGGCCTTCGAGCAGCGGTATCTCGCGTACGTGGCGAAGAGGCACGGGAAGCTGACGATCTTCGGGATCGATCTGTCCAACTCGCCGGGGCGGTGGCCGTTGGATGCGGCTTATATGTCGCTGGAGGCGACGGAGCGGCTGGCGGAGCCGCCGCTCCGGCCCGAGGAGGTCACCGCGGAGCAGTGGCCGGACCACATGAACCCGTCGGCCCCGAAACCTCGCCCGGCCGATCAGGCGCTGGCCGACCACGAACGCGTACTCCTGAGGGGCGAGGCGGGGTCGGGCAAGACGACGCTGGTGCAGTGGCTGGCGGTGAGCGCCGCGGGCGGCTCCGTCGGCGACGCGCGCATGGCATACCTCTACGACCGCGTCCCCTACATACTCCCGCTGCGCGCCCTCACCCGCCACGGCGAGCGCCTGCCCGCCCCGGCCGACTTCCTGACGGCGTCCGGTTCACCCTTGGCAGGTACGCAGCCCAACGGCTGGGAGTCTCGCGTGCTGACGGCGGGACGGGCGCTGGTCCTGGTGGACGGGATCGACGAAATCCCGTCCACGGAGCGCTCGCGCACGCGGGACTGGCTGAGCGACCTGATCGACGCGTACCCCGGCAACCGGTGGCTGGTGACGTCGCGCCCGTCGGCAGTACGTGAGGACTGGCTTGCCGAGCAGGGGTTCACGGAGCTGACCCTGTCGCCGATGAACCGGTCGGAGGTGGGCGCATTCATACACCGCTGGCACGCGGCGGCACGCTCGGGTGCACCCGAGGAGGACGAGACCCTCCATCTGTACGAGGGCCAACTCCTGGAAGCGGTCGGGGCAAAACCGGATCTCGCCCGCCTCGCGACCAATCCGCTCATGTGTGCTCTGATCTGCGCCCTGCACAGGGACCGGCGGGGCTTCCTCCCCTTGGGCCGCAAGGACCTGTACTCGGCAGCCCTGTCGCTGCTGCTGATCCGCCGGGACCGCGAGCGCGACATGCACGTGCCGGAGCTCAGGGAGGAGCCCCAGCTGCAGCTCCTCCAGCGCCTCGCCTACTGGCTGATCCGCAACGGCCGTACGGTGATGGACCGTTCACGGGCAGAGTCGATCATCGCGGACGCATTGCCCGCCGTGCCGGAAGTGGCGGCGCTTGGCGACGCGAAGGCGGTGTACGCCCATTTCCTCCACCGAAGCGGGCTCCTCCGCGAGCCGGCGCCCGACACGGTCGACTTCGTCCACCGCACATTCCAGGACTTTCTGGGGGCGCGGGCGGCGGTGGACGAGGGTGACTTCGGAGTACTGGCTCGGCACGCGGCGGACGACCAGTGGGAGGACGTCATCAGGATGGCCGTGGCGCAGGCACGGCCGCGTGAACGAGCCGAGATTTTCCGGGACTTGACGGCACGAGGGGACACGAACCCGGACGTCCGGACCCGGAACCGGGCCCGTCTGCTGGCGGCGGCGTGCCTGGAGCATGCGGCGGAGCTGGCTCCGGAGGTGCGGGGGGAGGTGGAGCGGCGAATGGCGGAGCTCGTTCCGCCGCGCAGCGTGCGGGACGCCCGCGAGTTGGGGGCTGTCGGGGCCATGGTGCTTGATCTACTGCCTGGTCCTGCCGGTCTCAGCGATGAGGACGCCAAGCATGTGGCGATCACCGCGACTCATGTCCCGTCGGACGCCGCGATCCCCTTTCTCGCGCGATTCGCCCGGAACCCGACCTTCGACGTACGCCGCCAGCTCATGTGGGCGTGGAGCCGCTACGACTGCCGCGCCTACGCGGAGCAGGTCATCGCCCATCTGGACGACGGTGAGATCCACTTCACCGTTCGCAACGATGAGCAGGTCGCCGAACTCCTGCGTCTGGGGATACGACCGCAGCAACTGGAAATCCGTGGGACCGTCTCGCCTGTCGCAGCATCCCGTCTGCTGGTTGCCACCACTCCCACCTACCTTCTGCTGGGGGTCTCCCCTGCCCGCCTCACGGACGAGGCACTCGGCGCGCTGTCCCGCGTGACGCACCTGCGCCTCTGGGAGATCAGCGAGCCGTACCGCCTATCGTCGCTTCCCGTGGAGATGCCGCTGCGCAGCCTCGGGATCTTCGAGGCTGAACTGGTGGAAGACCTGCCCCGCATCGACAGGTGGCCTGAGTTGGACTGGGTGCTCTTCGGCGATCACACTGCTCCGAGCTCTGCCGCGCACTGGGAGGCACTCACTCGGCTTCCCCGCCTCACTCAACTGACGCTGTCGAGCGGCGCGCTCGCCTCCGCACCTGGTGGGTTGACCCTGCCTGACGTCACTCTCCTGGTCCTGAACGTCGACGACGACTGGCACGCCGCTTCATCTCATCTGGGGAGGCTGCTGCCAGGCCTCACCCGCCTCTATCTCCATCCCCATCTCGGGCAGGAACCGATGGACGTCACCTCGCTGCCCGCGCTCCTCCCCGCCCTCACCTACGTGCGAGCACCTGCGCTTCAGACATTGGGGATCGCCACTCTCCCCTCGCATATTGAGGTGGACGCCTACGAGCCCCTCACCGATTGAGCTGAAACCACACGCCTTCCCACTCCCGGTAGGCGTCGCCCCCGCCCAAATAGGCCGGGGGCTGACCTACTCGCCCCCTAGCGTCAGAAGCTCCCCGTCCCGCAAGGCGGCAAAGCCGCAAGGACACAAGGAGCGGACAGTGAGCAACGTAACGACCCCCCAGCCCGACGGCACCCCCACCTGGATCGACCTCCACACGCCCGAGTACGACAGTGCTCTGGAGTTCTACGGCGCACTCTTCGGCTGGGAGTACTCCGAGGAGCCCACGCCCAGCAGCCGCCGCAGCGCAACATGTCTCCTGCGAGGGAAGCCCGTAGCGGCGATCACCCAAACGCACCCCCAGACCCGCCCCCAGGCCACCACAGGCTCCGGCTGGACCATGTACTTCGCCACCGCGGACTGCGATGCCACCGTCAAGCGCATCACCGAGGCAGGCGGCATCCTGCTCGAGGGCCCGGCGGACACCACGCCCCAAGGCGCCCGCACGGCCATCGCGCAAGATCCCGTGGGCGCCCGCTTCGGCCTCTGGCAGGCAGGCACCCGCATCGGCTGCGAGACCGTGAACGAGCCGGACTCACTCGTCCGCAACGACCTGCTCACCTCCACCCCGGAGCCGGCTCGAGAGTTCTACAGGGCGGTGTTCGACTACACCCTGGACCTCAACGAGGACCTGCCGGGAATGGACTTCACCTTCCTGCGCCGCCCCGACGGCCACGAGATCGGCGGAATCTTCGGCGCCGCGACCACCCCTACGTCCACCTGGGCCACCACCTTCGAGGTAGCAGACACCGAAGCAGTCGTACACCGAGCCACCACCTCCGGCGGCACGTCCACCACCCCGGAGGACATCCCGTACGGCCGAATCGCCACCATCACCGACCCTGGCGGCAACGAGTTCTCCGTCATCACGAGGCTCTGACCTGCCCTGCAAGCAGCCTCGGCACGGGCCCAGTCACACATCCGACCAGCCCGAGCCAGTACCTTCTCAGCCGCCTGAAGAGCTGAGCAGCGTCACACCGCCCGCCCGCCCGGCGCAAGCCGGAATACCCCACCCCCAACACCGAGTTGGCTCCGACATGACGACCCCAGACACACCCTTCGACCCGCACGCCCTGCTCGCACAGAGCAACCTGGGCGTATTGGCGACGATCAAGTCCGACGGCCGCCCGCAGCTCTCGCCCGTCCAGCCGTCGTACGACCCCTCCGACGGTGTGATCCGCGTGTCAACGACCGCGAAGACGGCAAAGATCGCGAACCTGCGCCGCGACCCCCGCGCCACGCTGGAGGTGACCGGCCCCGACGGCCGGGCCTGGGCCACCGCCGAGGGCACGGCCACGCTCATCGGCCCGGGAACGGACCCGCAGGGCCCCGAGGTCCAGGCCCTGGTGGACTACTACCGTGCCGCAGCCGGCGAGCACCCGAACTGGGACGAGTACCGCGAGGTCATGGTGTCGGACCGCCGGGTGCTGATCACCATGACGGTGGACAACGTGTACGGCACCAGGCTCGGCTGACGACAGCCATCGACAACTGACTGGCGAGGGCGGGGCGAACTAGTTGCAGGATATTCCCAGCTCCACGCCCACCTGGGCGGCCCCAAGTGGAAATATCCTGCAACTCGCCCACACCCGCCGGGCTCGTGCCACCGGCACGCGCTGGGACGGCCCGCAGCCGCTTGACGAAACCGGCACCCTCCCCCGGGCCGATGGCGGACCGTGGCGCCGCCTCCTGCGTGACGGTCCGGGAGGTCCTGGAGGTCCTGGAGGTCCTGGAGGTCCTGGAGGCCCTGGAGGCCCTGGAGGCCCTGGAGGTCCGGCGAGTGTCAGTGGGCTCTGCCATCGTGTGCCTCGTGGATGAATACGTCGATGAAGTCGATGGAGCCGATGAACTCGATGAAGCCGATGAACTCGTGGAACACGTTGACGCCCAGGACCGCGTGCTGGGCGTAGTCAGTCGGCGGGAGGCCGTCCGGCAAGGCTGGCTGCACCGGGTCGCCACGGTGGTGTGCCGTGATGAGCAAGGCCGCTATCTCGTCCACCGGCGTGCCGACCAGCTGTCCCGTTTCCCAGGGCACTACGAACTCGGGGTCGGGGGCGCCGCAGCAGTCGGCGAGTCCTATGAGCAGGCGGCTGCCCGCGAACTCAGTGAGGAGCTGGGAATATCGCCGCCCGTGGGCCAGGCGAGCCCGGTGCGCCTTCGGTTCACGTTCCTCAACCGGGTCGGGCTCAGCCCTTACTGGCTCGGCGTATGCGATGCCGTCCTTCCGGAGATCGGCGCCCCCGACCCGGCAGAAGTGGCCTGGCACGGGTGGCTGACCGAGTCCGAGTTGCAGCGGAACCTGCGGCAGTGGACCTTCACTCCTGATAGCCAGGAGATCTTCGATCAGTATCGCGTCTGTCGTGCCGCCCCCCTCCCCCCGGCGCCTTCGCAGAGGCAGTGACCGAACCGCACCCCGGGTGGGGGCTCCCCCGGGGTAGGGACGCCCCCACCAGATAAGCCCCAACTACAGCCGCCCCGCACCCCCTTCACCTACCCTCGACACATGGTCGAAGCCACCGCGCTAGGCGCCCGCATCGCCTCCAGCGTCGTCGTGCCGCTCATCAAGAAACTCTTCGTGGCTGACCAGCCGGGCGCCGCCCTGGTGGAGAACCCCGTACGCATCACCTCACTCGTCTCGTTCAGCGGAGAGAAACGCAGCGTCGCACCGAAGGACGTCGAGAAGGTCGCCGGCGAGCTCGTGCGCAGGGCGCTGAAGGCCGCCGGGCCCCACGAACCGCCCGTCGACCCGGCAGAAGCCCTCGCCGTCAAGAACGCCCTCGCCCACTCCCTCGCCGCCCTCGGCACCATCACCATCGAGGACTACGAAGCCGTCGCCCTGGGACCCGAAGGCTTCGCTCGCCTCCTGCGCTCCAACGCGGGCGCCGTCGTCATCTCCTTCGGACTCGGCACGAGCGCCGAACTCCTCTACGACCAGCTTCTCCTCACCGCCTCCCTCCACATCCTGAACTTCTTCACCCAGCGGTCCACGTACATCGCCCGCCAACAGACCCGCCAGGCCCAGCAGTTGGGCCGTCTGATCCGGACGATCGACGTCCTTCTCGATCGCCTCCCCTCCCAGACCTCCGAAGACGCCGCCTTCGAAGCCCTCTACGCCACCCACATCGCCCAACGCCACGGCACCCTCACCATCTACGGCCTCGACGCCGGCACCAGCGAGTGGCCCCTCGACACCGCCTACCTCAGCCTCGAAGCGACCCATGAGCGCACCGGGCACGGCCTCAGCGGCGCCAGCGGACCCGGCAGATTCGGCGGCCTCGGCGGACTCCATGTACCCGCCGAGCAGGTCCTCGCCCAGCACGACCAGGTCCTGCTGCGCGGCGTCGCCGGATCCGGCAAGACCACCCTCGTCCAGTGGCTCGCGGTGACGGCCGCGAGCCGGACGTACGAGCACGGGCTGACGCATCTCATCGGGCGTGTGCCGTTCGTCCTGCCGATGCGGCGGATCCTGCGGCCGGGGGCCGAGCTACCCATCCCGGGGGACTTCCTCAAGGCCGTCGCCTGCCCGGTCGCGGGCGAGCAGCCGCCCGGCTGGGTCGAACGCGTCCTGCGGGCCCGACGCGGCGTGCTTCTCGTGGACGGGATAGACGAGATCGCCGGGGAGCGGAGAGAGAGCGCACGACGGTGGCTGCGCGAGCTGGCGCGGACCTTCCCCGGGAACCTGTGGCTCGTCACCTCACGCCCCTCCGCCGTCCCAGAACAGTGGCTGACCGCCGCTGGCTTCAACGAACTCACGCTCTCTCAGATGTCCCGTCACGACGTCACCACCTTCGTGCGCCGCTGGCATCGCGCCGCCGGCGCCGACGAGTCCACCGGCGACTCCCTGCTGCAGGCCGTACGGACCAAGACCGAGCTGAACCGCCTCGCCACCAACCCCCTGATGTGCGGCATGCTCTGCGCCCTCCACCGCGACCGGAACGGCTTCCTGCCCGAGGACAGGAAGTCCCTGTACGAGGCCGCCCTCTCCATGCTGCTCGAACGGCGGGACCGGGAGCGGGGGTTGGACGACCCGGGTGTCGTCCGCATTCCGTACGCCACCCAGATCCAGCTCCTCCAGCGGCTCGCGTGGTGGCTCATCCGCAACAGCCGTTCGGAGATGGACCGTTCGGAGGCGCTGCACATCATCACGCAGGCGCTGCCGTCACTGAACCTGACCAGCGGCGCCGAGGACGTCTACATTTCGCTCCTCCTGCGGTCCGGGCTCCTGCGCGAACCCGCCGACGGGCGCGTCGACTTCCTCCACCGCACGTTCCAGGACTATCTCGGCTCCCGTCTCGCCGTGCAGGAACTGGACTTCGACCTGCTCCTGAACAACGCGGACAAGGACCAGTGGGAGGACGTCGTCCTCCTCGCGATCGCCCACGCACGGCCGAAGGAAGCCGAGCAGATGCTGCGGCGGCTCGTGGAGCAGGGCACCGCGCGCGGCAAACTCCTTGCCGCCGCCGGGCTGCCGTACGCGGCGGAGGTGGCGCCATCTGTCCGTTCGTTCGTGCAGGTCGGGGTGTTGAGGCTGGTGCCGCCCGGCTCCAGCGCCCAGGCCGAAGCGCTGGCGCAGGCAGGGGGTCCACTGGTGCTCTCGCTGTTGCCGGACGTGCAGGGGCTCGACGACTTGACGGCACGTCATGTGGTGCGTACCGCCTGTGAATTGGGAAGTGAGTCCGCAGTGCATTTCCTGACCCAGTTCCGCGAGCACCCCAGCCCGGACGTCCAGCGGACCCTCGCCGCGTCCTGGCCGCACTTCGAGCGCGATCTCTACGCCCGGGAGATCCTCGCGCACCTGCCCCGCCAGGGCCGCGTCACCGTACGCGCCCCCGAGGACCTCCGCGCCCTGCGCTCCATAGGCGGCTGGGCCGACATCCAGATCGTCGGCGCCTACCGCGTCGAGGACCTGACCGAACTCGTCGTGCGCGAGCGGCTCATCCGCCTCAGCCTGGAGGCGTCCCACCCCGTCGAAGGACTGGCCTGGCTCTCGGTCTTCCCGAACCTCAAGAGAGTCCATGTGACCTCTGAGGTGAGCGAGGCCGTGGCACAGCAGGTGCCGGGCCACATCGAGCTCACCACCCCACCGCCTTGGCGGAGTTGACCTACCCTTGACTCTCCACGACACATACACGCAATCCCACCCACAGGGACCCCCATGTCCATGGAGCCCGTTGTCCGCATCCCCTCTACGCTCGCCGCACCCCTCGTACAACGGCTCATCCGCACGCCCCCACCGCAGCCGCCGACCACGCCGGACCTGATCGCCGCCCTCACCACCTGGCGCGGCGCCGACGCCCCGGCGACCCCGGACGACGTGCACCGCGTGGCCGCCGACTTCGTCCACGTCGCCGCCGAGGCACACACCGCGCCGACCACCGAACTCACCTCTGTGGTAGAGGTGTTGACGCGCACGCTGCTCGCGGTGGGGGAGCTCGACCTCACGGACGTGGACGCCGTGCGCCTGGGTCCGCAGGACTACGCGCGGCGCCTGAGGGGCGCCGTGCAGGGAGCTGACCGCGCCCTCTCCCCCGGCGCCGCGTGGTTCCACGACGAACTGCTCGTGGCCGTGTGCCTGCACGTCCTGTACCACTTCGTCCGGCGCTCCCCGCACATCCAGCGACATATGGCCGAGAGGGCGAGCCGTATCCGACAGCTCATCGACCTGAACGACGCGGAAGCCGCGGCCCGCCAGCCCGAACGGTCCCAGGAGGACCGGGACTTCGAATCCGCGTACGCCGAAGAGGTCATCCGGCAGCACGGCTGGCTCACCATCGTCGGCGTGGACCTCTCGAACGCGCCGGACCGCTGGCCCCTGGAGGACACCTACCTCAGCCTGGAGGCCGAGGAGAGCAGCGGCAGCGGCGTACCGGGCGAACCGCAGACGGTGCTGCTCGCCGACCGGGCCCTGGAGGGACACGAGCGGGTGCTGCTGCGCGGCGTCGCAGGCTCGGGCAAGACGACCCTCGTCCAGTGGCTCGCCGTGGCCGCGGCCCGCGAGGGCGCCCGCGTGCCCTTCGTCCTGCCCGTACGCCGCTTCGCCCGCGAGGGCTTCCCGGCCCCGGACGAGTTCCTGCACGCGATCCGCCACCCGCTGGCCGACCAGGCCCCCGAGGGCTGGGTCGTCCGCACGCTCCTCGCGGGGCGCGCCATGCTCCTGGTCGACGGCATCGACGAGGCCCCGGAGGCCACCCGCGGCGAGCTGCGCAATCAACTGCGCCGCCTCCTGCGCATCTTCTCCGGCAACGGCTGTCTGGTGACGTCCCGCCCCTCCGCCGTCGAGGACGGCTGGCTCGCCCAGGAGCGCCTCGCCGAAGAGGGCTTCAAGGAACTCTCCCTCGCGCCGATGTCACGCGACCAGGTCACCCGCTTCATCCACGACTGGCACGCGGCGGCGATGAGCGACGAACACTGCAAGGAGCAGCGGGACCGCGACGAGCTGAGGGAGTACGAACAGCGCCTCCTGCACTCCGTACGCATCTACCGCGAGCTGCGCCAGCTCGCCACCAACCCCCTGATGTGCGGCCTGATCTGCGCCCTGAACCGCGACCGCTCCGGCTCGCTGCCCAACGGCCGCAAGGAGCTGTACGACGCGGCCCTGGAGATGCTGCTCCAGCGCCGCGACCCCGAACGCGACGTCCTGTACGCCGACGACGTCCACCTCCAGCAGGGTCCGCGCGAGCTGCTCCTGCGCAAGCTGGCCCACGCGATGGTCGAGGAGGGCGTCTCGGAGCTGCCGCGCGAGCGCGTGGTCGCCATCCTGGACGGCGCCCTGCCCGCCATTCCCTCCGCCCGCGCGGAGGGCGACGGCGAGAAGATCTTCCGTCATCTGCTGCACCGCACGGGGCTGCTGCGCGAACAGGCGGGCCTCTCGGTGGACTTCATCCACCGCACCTTCCAGGACTATCTGGCCGCCAAGGAAATAGTGGCCCGCGGCCAGTTCCGCACCCTCGTCGAGCACGCCCACCGCGCCGAGTGGGAGGAGGTCATCCGCATGGCCGCCGCGCACGCGCGGCCCGA
This sequence comes from Streptomyces sp. A18, assembly GCF_059026065.1. Lineage (NCBI taxonomy): Bacteria > Bacillati > Actinomycetota > Actinomycetes > Kitasatosporales > Streptomycetaceae > Streptomyces > Streptomyces sp. A18. The sequence continues at coordinate 41,496 of NZ_JBWLKL010000002.1, forward strand.
GGAGTGCGCCGACTTCCTGGAGCGGCTCCTGGCCGCCGCCCCGAACCTGCGCCGCCCGCATGTGAACCACCGGCGCCTGATGGCCGCGGCCTGCCTGGAGCACGTCACCGAGCTCGACCCCGCGGTGCAGCAACTGGTCCACGACCGCACCAAGAACCTCGTACGCCCCACGACCGAACTGGCCGCCCGCAGCCTCGGCTGGGTCGGCCCCATCGTCCTGGAACAGCTGCCGGACCCCGAGCAGGTGCCCAGCGACCAGCAGGCGCTGCTCCTGGCGATCACGGCGACCCGCGTCCAGGACGACGCCGCCATCGATTACCTCGCCCGCATGCGCCACCGCTCGGCGCTGTCACTGCGGGCCGAACTGGTCCGCCCCTGGCGGCACTTCGACACCGAGCGGTACGCACGCGAGATCATCGCCCACCTCGACCCGGTCGGCCTGTACTTTCCCGTCTCCGACACCGCTGAGCTCGCGGCGCTGCGGCAGCTCGGCGGGCGGCCGTGGATCCAGGTCGTCGGCGTCATGCGCACCGAGGAGCTCCTCGCCGGCCTGGAACACGAGCAGCTCACCCACCTGTGGGTCACCGCCGAGCTGGCGGACACGGACATGTCCTGGCTCTCCCGCTTCCCGAACCTGAGCGTGCTGCGGGTCAATCCCCGACTGCCGCGAGTACGGAACGTACCGGAGGGAATCACGATCACGTCGTAGCGCCTCGTCAGGGGGCTCGGCGGAGTGCCCCGTCAGGGGCGCGGGGAACTGCGCGACCAGCCACGAAGCGCCCGCAGCCGAAATTCAAAGCCAAAAGGGGCTGCCCCGGACCGTAAGAAACGGTCCGGGGCAGCCCCTGGAGCCTGTGTGCGTAAGCCCGGCGGGCTACGCCTCCTTGCTCAGGTTAGGCCCGGCGCCACCAGCCGCCTGCTCGATCGGCGGCACATCCGGAAGCGCCGCCTTCTCCTCGCCGCGGAAGGTGAACTTGGCTTCGTCGCCCTCACCCTCCGTGCCGACGACCACGATGTGGCCGGGGCGGAGCTCGCCGAAGAGGATCTTCTCCGACAGGATGTCCTCGACCTCGCGCTGGATCGTCCGGCGCAGCGGCCGGGCGCCCATGACGGGGTCGTAGCCCTTCTTCGCGAGGAGCTTCTTCGCCTCACCGCTGAGCTCGATGCCCATGTCGCGGTCCTTGAGGCGCTCGTCCACCTTGGCGATCATGAGGTCGACGATCTGGATGATGTCTTCCTCGGTGAGCTGGTGGAAGACCACCGTGTCGTCGACACGGTTCAGGAACTCCGGGCGGAAGTGCTGCTTCAGCTCGTCGTTGACCTTGGTCTTCATGCGCTCGTAGTTCGTCTTGACGTCACCGGCGGCAGCGAATCCGAGGTTGAAGCCCTTGGAGATGTCACGCGTGCCGAGGTTGGTCGTCATGATGATGACCGTGTTCTTGAAGTCCACGACCCGGCCCTGGGAGTCGGTCAGACGACCGTCTTCCAGGATCTGCAGCAGCGAGTTGAAGATATCCGGGTGGGCCTTCTCGACCTCGTCGAAGAGGACGACCGAGAACGGCTTGCGGCGGACCTTCTCCGTCAGCTGCCCGCCCTCTTCGTAGCCGACATATCCGGGCGGCGAACCGAAGAGACGCGAGACCGTGTGCTTCTCGCTGAACTCCGACATGTCGAGGGAGATCAGCGCGTCCTCGTCACCGAAGAGGAATTCGGCGAGCGTCTTGGAAAGCTCCGTCTTACCGACACCGGACGGGCCGGCGAAGATGAACGAGCCACCGGGACGCTTCGGGTCCTTGAGACCCGCACGCGTACGACGAATCGCCTGGGAAAGCGCCTTGATGGCGTCCTTCTGGCCGATGACGCGCTTGTGGAGCTCGTCCTCCATGCGCAGCAGACGCGAGGACTCCTCCTCGGTCAGCTTGAAGACCGGAATGCCCGTCGCCGTGGCGAGGACCTCGGCGATGAGCTCGCCGTCGACCTCGGCGACGACGTCCATGTCGCCGGCCTTCCATTCCTTCTCGCGCTTGGCCTTCGCCGCGAGCAGCTGCTTCTCCTTGTCGCGGAGAGAGGCCGCCTTCTCGAAGTCCTGGGAGTCGATGGCCGACTCCTTGTCGCGACGCACGCCCGCGATCTTCTCGTCGAACTCGCGGAGGTCCGGCGGTGCGGTCATCCGGCGGATACGCATCCGGGAACCGGCCTCGTCGATCAGGTCGATCGCCTTGTCCGGCAGGAAGCGGTCCGAGATGTACCGGTCGGCCAGGGTGGCGGCCTGCACCAGCGCCTCGTCCGTGATGGAGACCCTGTGGTGGGCCTCGTAACGGTCGCGCAGACCCTTGAGGATCTCGATGGTGTGCGGCAGGGACGGCTCCGCGACCTGGATGGGCTGGAAGCGGCGCTCGAGGGCCGCGTCCTTCTCCAGGTGCTTGCGGTACTCGTCCAGCGTCGTGGCACCGATGGTCTGCAGCTCGCCTCGCGCCAGCATGGGCTTGAGGATGCTCGCGGCGTCGATCGCGCCCTCGGCGGCGCCCGCACCCACCAGGGTGTGGAGCTCGTCGATGAACAGGATGATGTCGCCGCGGGTGCGGATCTCCTTGAGGACCTTCTTCAGGCGCTCCTCGAAGTCACCGCGGTAGCGGGAGCCGGCGACCAGCGCGCCGAGGTCAAGCGTGTACAGGTGCTTGTCCTTCAGCGTCTCGGGCACCTCGCCCTTGACGATGGCCTGCGCGAGGCCCTCGACGACGGCGGTCTTGCCGACGCCGGGCTCGCCGATGAGCACGGGGTTGTTCTTCGTACGGCGGGACAGCACCTGCATGACCCGCTCGATCTCCTTCTCGCGCCCGATGACCGGGTCGAGCTTGGACTCACGAGCGGCCTGGGTGAGGTTCCGGCCGAACTGGTCGAGCACCAGGGACGTGGAAGGCGTGCCCTCCGCAGGACCGCCTGCGGTGGCGGTCTCCTTGCCCTGGTAACCGGAGAGCAGCTGGATGACCTGCTGCCGCACCCGGTTGAGATCGGCGCCCAGCTTCACGAGGACCTGGGCTGCGACGCCCTCGCCCTCGCGGATCAGGCCGAGCAGGATGTGCTCCGTGCCGATGTAGTTGTGGCCCAGCTGAAGGGCCTCGCGGAGCGAGAGCTCCAGGACCTTCTTGGCACGGGGGGTGAAGGGGATGTGGCCGGACGGGGCCTGCTGGCCCTGACCGATGATCTCCTCCACCTGCTGGCGGACCGCCTCGAGCGAAATCCCGAGGCTCTCCAGGGCCTTAGCGGCGACACCCTCGCCCTCGTGGATCAAGCCCAGGAGGATGTGCTCGGTGCCGATGTAGTTGTGGTTGAGCATCCGGGCTTCTTCCTGAGCCAGGACGACAACCCGCCGCGCGCGGTCGGTGAACCTCTCGAACATCGTTAATCGCTCCTCAGAGCGGTCAGGCAGTAAGGGGGCTGTCCCCTCCCTGTCCTTCCGCAGCTTAGTCCCGCAAGCGGGGACCGCTCATTCCAACTGCCGACACCCGGCCGAGAACAAGAGGTGCCTCCTGACCCCGAACGCCGACAACTGCTCCAACCCGATGGTGCGAGACGATGTTCCCGCAGGCCAAGCACTTACCCTCACCTCAGCTACGCCGATGGCGAACGTGAGACGGCCTGGCGCGTGTGTCGCCCCTCCCCACTAGGGATGTCTTACCCGCAACGACTGACACTCCATGCGGCGCGCGCCGGTTCCCTCCGCTACGGGCGAACACCCTTGCGCCACCGAACGCGCCCTTACGCCCTCTTTCCGGACACCGTACGCATTCATGACGCCACGCTGCGTAACCCGAAGAGCCCGCAGCCGGTTGCTCCTGGCATGGCCATCACCGTTCCCAAGACCCGTGTACCGGTCGAGCAGAGCGACCCGGTGCGTCAGTGGTACGGACACGAACTCGGCTGGGCGACCGCCGAGCGCCGTCCAGGACTGCCGGTGCAGCTCCTGACGGGGCTCCGCTTCGATGTACTGCAGCTGCCCGCCGAGGCGGGCTTCGCCGCCCTGCGGCATCTCGGGCCGAAGGCTCCGGTGGCTCTGCGGGGGGAGTCGATGCGGCTCTTCGTGGCCGCGGGGAGCGCCGACGAGCTGCCGGGGCTCCTGGAGTGGCTGGAGTGGGGCGGCATCCCGCTGGACCTCACGGCCATCGGTGCGGGCGGACACATCGACGCGCCCACGCCTCCGGGGTGGTCCGGCTCGCAGGGGGCCGCCGTCTGGCTGCGACCCCCAGAGCCCGGGTGCGAGGTGGAGCCGACGCTGCCGGCACTGCCGTCCCTGTCGTGCGTGGGGGGTGGCACCGTGCCCCACAGCGACCCCACCGTGGGCTCCGGTCTCGTACGACTTGTGGACACGGCGGCAACGCAATGCCACCGGGTCCGGTTGCGCCGAACCCGTCGTCAGCCGTTGGCCTTCTCGTAGGCCTCGCGAATGGACGCGGGAACGCGGCCGCGGTCGTTGACCTCGAAACCGTTGTCCTTCGCCCAGGCGCGGATCGCCGCGGTGTCCTGACCACCGCTCGTGGCGGCGGCACGGGCTTTGGCGCGCCCGGCCGACCCGCGGCCACCGGTGCGACGACCACCCTTGAGGTACGGCTCAAGAAGACCGCGGAGCTTGTCCGCGTTCGACGTGGTGAGGTCGATCTCGTACGACTTGCCGTCCAGCGCAAACGTCACGGTCTCGTCTGCCTCGCCACCGTCGAGGTCATCGACAAGAAGGACCTGAACCTTCTGTGCCACCGGATTTCCTTTCATCGATAACTTAGGGCCGGATCGCACGGCATGAGCCGCAGAATCGCCGCCCCCTGTTATATGCAGTACTGCAGTACGTCGGAAAGCAAACCGCTTTTGCTGGAAAAACACAAACCCCCGGGAGAGACCGAGGACCTCGAGAACCCTGGAAACGTGCGCGTTTCGGACATAGGGAACCGGGGCAGCAGGCAGCTCGGAATACCGGCGACGATCACAGATGCAGAAGCATCCGGCTGTTGCCCAAGGTGTTCGGTTTCACTCGTTCGAGGCCGAGGAACTCCGCGACGCCCTCGTCCATGGAACGCAGCAACTCGCTGTAGACATCTCCGTCGACAGGCGTCTCACCGATCTCCACGAAGCCGTGCTTCGCGAAGAAGTCGACTTCGAAGGTGAGACAGAAAACCCGGCGGACACCGAGCCAGCGAGCGGTCTGCAGCAACTTCCCCAACACCTGATGCCCCACTCCGGTGCCCTTGACATGGGGGTTCACCGCGAGAGTTCGCACTTCCGCGAGGTCTTCCCACATCACGTGCAGGGCCCCGCAGCCGACGACCTCGGCGTTGTCGTCGCGTTCCGCCACCCAGAACTCCTGGATGGACTCGTAAAGGGCGACCGTCGCTTTGTCGAGCAGGATCCCCTGACGGGCGTAGGAGTCGAGGAGGTGGCGTACGACCGGCACATCAGCGGTGCGCGCCCGGCGTACGGAGACCGCTTTAGCGCTGAGTTCAGGGGGTTCTGCTGGCATGAGCGGACGCTATCGCTCTGCTTCGGGCTCCGCCGCGCCGGGGTTCTCCGGGGCCGGGGCTTGAACGGCAGGGCCGACGATGCGCATGGCGTCGCTGAGTGCTTCGCGCTGTTCCGCCGACATCATCCCGAAGAAGGCGACGAGAGCGGCGGCCGGGTTGTCGCTCTGCGACCATGCTTCGTTCATCAGTGCGGCGGCGTAGGCGGCCCGAGTGGAGACCGCCTCATATCGATAGGCGCGGCCTTCCGCTTCACGGCGCACCCAGCCCTTCTGATGAAGATTGTCCAAAACGGTCATGACGGTGGTGTACGCGATGGACCGTTCCTGCTGAAGGTCTTCCAGGACTTCTCGAACGGTCACGGGGCGGTTCCACTTCCACACCCGTGTCATGACTGAGTCTTCGAGTTCTCCCAAGGGGCGAGGCACACCAGAACAATAGTGGGAGATGTCACTAATGACGTGACGGACGTGGCGGGGCCGCCATTTCCACAACAAAAAGGGCGTACGACTCGGAATGTGAGCGAGTCGTACGCCGGGACCAGGTCAGGTCAGGCCCAGATCCGGCCCGGATCAAGCCTTGATCAGGCCCTGATCAGGCCTTTGGGGTCTGCCGGGCGCCTTCGGCGCGGGTGATCACGGCGTCGACGGCCGCGTCCTCCTTGGCCTTGTTGGCGCCGCCCTGGGTCTTCACGATCGTCACGATGAGACCGCCGAAGAACACGGCCATCACTACGGGGGGCAGGAGCGCGGAGACGTATTCCATGCCCCCCAGAGTAGCTAGCCCGCGGCGAGCTGGTGCGGCGGGTCCGCCGGACGGCGCTTGGGGGGAAAGACCTCGGCCGGGGTCGGCACGGGCCGGTGCGGCTCGGGGGCGGCCGGTTTCGCGGGCGGGGCGCTCGGCGTCTTGGGCCTGGGCGCCGCCTTGTCGTCGGCATCGCCCCGGCCGCCGGGGAGGGCGAGCAGGCGCGTGCGCGAGGCGGGGACGAGGGGGCGGGGCGCGGGCGCGGACGTAGGGGACCGGCCCGCGAGGCGGGCGCGTACGGCCTGTTCGGCGACGGTCCGGCAGCGGTCGAGGAGGGCGGCGGCCACCGGGTTGCCGCGCAGGGCGCGCAGCGCGGCGAGGTCGTCGGCGCCCGGCTGGTAGCCGGAGCCGAGGACTTCCTCCAGGAGTGCGAGGTAGCCGGTTGCGGTGCCGGGCAGGGCCGCCCGGTAGCGGGCGAGGTCGGCCAGCAGGAAGGCGCGAAGCCGGGCGCCCTCGCTCACCGCCTCGTCGACGGCGTCGGCGAGGCGTAGGCAGTCCTGGACGTCCTCGTCGGAGACGGGGCTTGGGTGCAGGGCGAGGGCCAGAGCGCGGCGGAGCACACGCAGTTCCTCCGCACCGAAGGCCATGCCGCCGCGAGATCCGTATGGCGTGGGCATGGGCCGACAATACGCGCCTAACGGACAAAATCGGCTTAACGCCAATCCGTGGCGTGGCTTGTGCGGGCGCGGGCGCGCGGGCGGTGGCGCCCGCCCTCACTCCGGCCGCACTCCGCCCTCACTCCGAGCGGCGGCGGATCGTCGCGAAGACGACGGCGCCGACCCCGAGGGCGCCGGCCCCTGCGGCGGCGATCCAGGGGAGCACGCCCGCTCCGGTCTCGGCGAGGGAGTCGTCGGGGGCGGGGTCCTTCCCGTTCCTGTCGGACGTGGTGGCGGACGTGGTGGCGGCCGTAGTGGCGGCAGTGGACGGCGAGGCGCCTGGCCCCTCGGAGACACCGCCCTTGCGCAAGTCCACGGCGTACGTCCCCTCGCGGAAGTCCTCGGCGTACGTCCCCTCGTGGAAGTCCACGGCGTACGTCACCGCATGCGTCGCGCGACCGTCGTCGAATCCGGTGGCCGCGCTCGCCGCCGTCGCCGGTCCCGCGAGGCCGGCCAGCACCCCGGCCGCCACTGTCGCGACCAGTCTTCCCCTACGCCTCATTTGCTCCACGCCCGCTCGAACCAGCCCATGTCCCGTCCCTGCGCAGACTCTTGTATGGGGCGCAGGGTTGTGTGCGCAAGCCCCGCTCATGAGCCGTCAGTTATCAGCCGACCGCCGCGGGGCCCTCCGCCGGAACGTTCAACTCCGGGACACGTTCCGCTCATAGACCAGGCGCAGGCCGATGAGGGTCAGCCACGGCTCGTGCTCGTCGATGACCGAGGCCTCGCCGAGCACCATGGGCGCGAGACCGCCGGTCGCGATGACCGTCACGTCGTCGGGATCGCCGCCTGGGCCCGCCAGTTCGCGGGCCATGCGCTGCACGACGCCGTCGACCTGGCCCGCGAAGCCGTACAGGATGCCCGACTGCATGGCCTCCACGGTGTTCTTGCCGATGACGCTGCGCGGCCTGGCCAGCTCGATCTTGCGGAGCTGGGCGCCCCGCACCCCGAGGGCCTCGACGGAGATCTCGATGCCGGGGGCGATGACGCCTCCGGTGTACTCCCCGCGCGCGGAGACCGCGTCGAACGTCGTCGCCGTACCGAAGTCGACGACGATGGCCGGGCCTCCGTAGAGCTCGACCGCCGCGACCGCGTTGATGATGCGGTCGGCGCCGACCTCCTTGGGGTTGTCCATGAGGATCGGTACGCCGGTCTTGATGCCGGGCTCCACGAGGACGGCGGGCACGTCTCCGTAGTAGCGACGGGTGACCTCGCGCAGTTCGTGCAGGACGGAGGGGACCGTCGAGCAGATGGCGATGCCGTCGATCCCGTCGCCCAGTTCGTCGCCGAGCAGGGGGTGCATGCCCATCAAACCGTTGAGGAGCACGGCCAGTTCGTCGGCCGTGCGGCGGGCCTCGGTGGAGATGCGCCAGTGCTCGACGATCTCTTCACCGTCGAAGAGGCCGAGGACGGTGTGGGTGTTTCCGACGTCGATGGTCAGCAGCATGTCGTCGTCACTCCGCCCCATCAGAAACGGCGCGAAGCGCTTCCTTGGAAGGGTGGTGGTGGGAGACGGGCGGGCGCAGGTCGAGGCCGATGTCCAGGATCGGCGAGGAGTGGGTGAGGGCGCCCACCGCGAGGAAGTCCACGCCCGTCTGCGCGTACGCGCGCGCATTCTCCAGGGTGAGGCGGCCGGAGGACTCCAGGATCGCGCGGCCGTTCACGATGGCCACGGCCTCCTCGGTCTCGCCCGGCGTGAAGTTGTCCAGGAGGATCAGGTCGGCGCCCGCGTCCACCACCTCGCGCAGCTGGTGGAGGGTGTCGACCTCCACCTCGACGGCCAGGTCGGGGAAGGCCTCGCGGACGGCCTTGAAGGCCTGCTCCACGCCTCCGGCGGCCACCACGTGGTTGTCCTTCACCAGTGCCGCGTCGGAGAGCGACATGCGGTGGTTCACGCCGCCGCCCATGCGCACCGCGTACTTCTCCAGGGCGCGAAGACCCGCCGTCGTCTTGCGGGTGTCGCGGACCTTGGCGCTCGTGCCCTCCAGTGCGTCGGCCCACGCGCGCGTGGCCGTCGCCACGCCGGAGAGACGGCACAGGAGGTTGAGCGCGCTGCGCTCGGCGGTGAGCAGGTCGCGGGTGCGGGTGGTGACGCTGAGCAGCGTGTCGCCCGCCTCCACCTGCTCGCCGTCCTCGACGTGCCGCTCGACCTCGAAGGTGTCCGTGCACACCAGGGAGATGACGGCTTCGGCGATGCGCAGGCCGGCGACGGTGCCCGCCTCACGCGCGGTGAAGTCGCCGGTGGCGACGGCCTCTTCGGGGATCGTGGCGACCGACGTGACGTCCACGCCGCCGGCCAGGTCTTCCTCGATCGCCATGTGCGCGATGTCCTCGACCTGCACGGGGTCGAGCCCCGCGTCGGTCAGGAGCTGCGCGAGAGCGGGGTCGAGACCGCACTCCAGAGGGTCGTACGCGTCGTCTCCGCCGCAGCCGCAGGCGTCGCCGCAGCCACCGCCCGTGGGGGCGAGAGGGAGGTCGTCGGGGGTGCTCACGGTCACTTCTCCTGAGGGCTGGCGGTCGGGTCCTGAAGGCGGGAGGTCCGGTCCTGAAGGCGGGAGGTCGGGGGGAAGTCTGCGGTCTCGGTCGTGTGCGCGGCCAGGGTCCGGTCCGCGTTCAGGCGTACGACGATGTGGCGCCGCCAGGCCTCGTCGTCGCGGTCCGGGCGGTCCTCGCGCCAGTGGCAGCCGCGGGTCTCCTCGCGGCGCTGCGCGGCGGCGACCAGGACGCGGGCGACGCACAGGAGGTTGGTGGTCTCCCAGGTGTCGACGCCCGGCTCGGCGGTCTTGCCGTCCTCGGCGAGCGCGCCCGCCGCCTCGGCGTGGATGCGGGCGAGGCGGGCCGCGGCCTCGGAGAGGGAGTCGGCGGACCTGAGCACTCCCGCGCCCTCGGTCATCACACGCTGGATGGCGCAGCGGGCCTCGGGGGGCAGCAGGGGGTGCGCCGGGGTATCGGGGTGGGCGACCGGTGCGGGCGCGGGCACCGGGACGGGCACGGCCGCGTACAGGGCGGGCAGGGCCTTCTCCGCGTGCAGGGCGGCGATGTCCGCGGCGATGCGCTCGGCGTAGACCAGACCCTCCAGAAGGGAGTTCGAGGCGAGGCGGTTGGCGCCGTGCACGCCGGTGCAGGCGACCTCGCCGCAGGCGTAGAGGCCCGGGACCGTGGTGCGGCCGTGCGCATCGGTGCGGACGCCGCCGGAGGCGTAGTGCGCGGCCGGGGCGACGGGGATGGGCTCGGTCACCGGGTCGATGCCGTGGGCGCGGCAGGCGGCGAGGATCGTCGGGAAGCGGTTCTCCCACATCTGGGCGCCGAAGTGCCGGGCGTCCAAGTACATGTGCTCGGCGCCCTTTTCCTGCATGCGCCGCGTGATGCCCTTGGCGACGATGTCCCGGGGCGCGAGCTCCGCGAGCTCGTGCTGGCCGACCATGAAGCGCACGCCGTCCGCGTCCACGAGGTGGGCGCCCTCGCCGCGCACCGCCTCGGAGACCAGCGGCTGCTGGCCCTCCGCGTCGGCGCCCAGGAAGAGCACGGTGGGGTGGAACTGCACGAACTCCAGGTCGCTCACCTCGGCGCCCGCGCGCAGGGCGAGCGCGACGCCGTCGCCCGTCGACACGGACGGGTTCGTCGTCGCCGAGAAGACCTGGCCCATGCCGCCGGTGGCGAGGACGACCGCGGGGGCGTGGACCGCGCCCACGCCGTCGTGCTGGCCCTCTCCCATGACGTGCAGGGAGACACCGGCGGTGCGGCCGTCCGCGTCGGTCAGGAGGTCCAGTACGAGGGCGTTCTCCACGGTCGGTATGGACTGCGCGCGCACCGCTTCGACCAGGGCGCGGGAGATCTCCGCGCCGGTCGCGTCGCCGCCCGCGTGCGCGATGCGGCGGCGGTGGTGGCCGCCCTCGCGGGTCAGCTCGATGGCGCCTTCGGGGCTCGTGTCGAAGTGGGCGCCGGTCCCGATGAGGCGGCGCACGGCGTCGGGGCCCTCGGTGACCAGGGTGCGCACGGCCTCCTCGTCGCACAGGCCCGCGCCCGCCACGAGGGTGTCGTCCAGGTGCTGCCCGGGGGTGTCGCCCTCGCCCAGTGCCGCGGCGATGCCGCCCTGGGCCCAGCGCGTGGAGCCGTCGTCCAGGCGGGCCTTGGTGACCACGACGGTCTTCAGGCCGGCCGCCGAGCAGCGCAGTGCCGTGGTCAGTCCGGCCACTCCGGAGCCGACGACGACGATGTCGGCATCCAGGGACCAGCCGGGCGCGGGGGCGTGCAGCCGTATTCCGGTGGCACTCATGCGGTGGCTCCGAACGTGAGCGGGAGGTTGTCGATCAGCCGGGTCGCGCCGACCTTGGCCGCCACGGCGAGGACCGCCTCGCCCGTGTGGCCCGGCTGTACGTCCGTGAAGTCGGCCGGGTCGACCAGCGCCAGGTAGTCCAGCTTCAGCGGGGGCTGCAGGCGGGCCGCCTCGTCCAGGATCTGGCGGGCGGCGGCGCGGACGGCCGCGGGGCCGCCGGGCACGGACGGCGTGACGGACTGGGCCAGGGCGTGGGTGTCGGCCGCGGCACGGGACTCCCCCAGGGCGTTCAGGGCGTCGGCGCGCGCGTGCGTGACGGGGGCGAGCGCCGCCCGCGCGCGCAGGGCCTCCTGCGCGGCATGCCGGTCGCGGCCGGCGAAGAGGGCCTGGGAGAGCGCGAGCGCGGTGCGCCGCTCGGCCGGGGACAGGTAGCGGTTGCGGCTGGAGAGGGCCAGGCCGTCGTCCTCGCGCACGGTCGGTACGCCGACTATCTCGACGCCGAAGTTCAGGTCGCGCACCATGCGGCGGATGAGGGCGAGCTGCTGGGCGTCCTTCTGCCCGTACAGCGCGGCATCGGGGCGCGTGAGGTGCAGCAGCTTGGCGACGACCGTGAGCATGCCGTCGAAGTGCCCGGGGCGCGTGGCCCCTTCGAGGAGTGCGCCCATGGGGCCCGCGCTGATCCGGACCTGCGGTTCGCCGCCCGGATAGACCTCGTCGCCGGACGGGGCGAAGACGAAGTCCGCGCCTTCCTGTTCGGCGATCTTGACGTCGGCGTCCAGCGTGCGGGGATAGCGGTCGAGGTCCTCGCCCGCGCCGAACTGGAGGGGGTTCACGAAGACCGTGACCACGACTTCGCCCTCGTCGCCCGCGATGCGGCGTGCGGTGCGGATCAGCGTGGCGTGGCCCTCGTGCAGGGCGCCCATGGTCATGACGACGACACGGCGGCCCGCACGCGTGCGCGTGCGCAGCGGTTCGGCGGTGTGCACCAGGGTCGTCATCGGGTGCCTCCCTCGGCTTCGCCCGCCACGCCACCGCCGTTGGCCAGGACCCCGAGGAGGTCCTCGGCGAGCTCGGGCTTGAGCAGTCCGTGGGCGAGCGCGCGGTCGGCGGTCGCGCGGGCCATCGCCAGATACCCGGCGACGGTCTGCGGCGCGTGCTTGCGCAGCTCGGAGACGTGCGCCGCGACCGTGCCCGCGTCTCCGCGCGCCACGGGTCCGGTGAGTGCGGCGTCCCCGGACCGCAGTGCGTTGTCCAGGGCGGCGCCGAGCAGCGGGCCGAGCATCCGGTCGGGGGCGGCGACGCCCGCTTCCCGGAGCAGATCCATGGACTCGGCGACCAGCGTGACCAGGTGGTTCGCGCCGAGTGCGAGCGCCGCGTGGTAGAGCGGGCGGGCCTCTTCGGCGATCCACTCGGGCTCGCCGCCCATCTCGATGACCAGCGCCTCGGCGGCGAGCCGCAGCTCATCAGGAGCGGTCACACCGAAGGAGCAACCCGCCAACCGCTGGACGTCTACGGGGGTGCCGGTGAACGTCATGGCGGGGTGCAGCGCGAGGGGCAGGGCTCCGGCTCGCAGTGCCGGTTCGAGCACCTTGGTGCCGTACCGACCCGACGTGTGCACCAGGAGCTGGCCGGGGCGGATCGCCTCGGTCTCGACGAGGCCCTCGACCAGGCCCGGCAGGGCGTCGTCCGGCACGGTCAGCAGGACGAGGTCGGCGCGCTCGAGGACCTGGGCGGGCGGGACGAGGGGGACGTCGGGCAGCAGGACCGCCGCGCGGCGTACGGAGGCGTCGGAGACCCCCGACGCGGCGACCGGGCGGTGCCCGGCGAGCTGGAGTGCCGCGGCGAGCGCGGGGCCGACACGGCCCGCTCCCACGACGCCCACCGTGAGCCTCGCGGGGCGGTCCCGCGGGTCCGGCTGATGAGGTGCGTTCACGCGATGACGCCTTCCCGTTCCAGTCCGCTCGGGGTACCGGACGATTTCTCGTCATGCTAACGCGATTGGTCCGCGCCGCGTCCTCGGCTGTCCACAGGCTGTGGGTATTCGTGTGACCGGCGGCCGATCGCGCGCCATGCTCGGGGGATGACTTCACACGACGGAGCCGAAGCCCCCGCCGAGGCGAGCGAGACCGAGGAGAGCGGGCAGGACCCGGCCGCCCGCCGCAGGGCAGCGGCGCTCGGCGCCACCCGGACCCTGCACCGCTGGTCGGCGCACCTCCCGCTCGCCGAGCGGCTCTCGGCGCTCGCGGACGCGGCCCCCGAGGTAGTGGACCCGGACGAGCCCGCCGACATCTACGGCAACGGAGTCGTCGCCCGCCTGGAGGACGAGGTCGCGCGGCTCCTCGGCAAGGAAGCCGCCGCCTTCTTCCCGAGCGGCACGATGGCCCAGCAGGTGGCCCTGCGCTGCTGGGCGGGCCGCACGGGCAACGCGACCGTCGCCCTGCACCCGAAGGCCCACCCCGAGGTCCACGAAGGGGGTGCCCTCTCCGCGGTGAGCGGGTTGCGCACGGTGCATCCGACGAGGGAGCCGCGGCTGCCGACGGCCGAGGAAGTGCGGGACTTCGAAGAGCCCTTCGGGACGCTGATGCTCGAACTGCCGCTCCGGGACGCCGGTTTCGTCCTGCCGTCCTGGGAGGAGCTCGAAGAGGTGGTGGAGGCGGCGCGCGAACGCGATGCCGTCGTGCACTTCGACGGCGCGCGCCTGTGGGAGTGCACGCCGCACTTCGGCCGCTCCCTCGCGGACATCGCCGGGCTCGCGGACACCGTGTACGTGTCGTTCTACAAGTCCCTGGACGGCCTGAGCGGCGCGGTGCTCGCGGGCCCGCGCACGCTGGTCGACGAGGCGAGGACGTGGCGGCACCGCTACGGCGGCCAGGTCTTCCAGCAGTTCCCCGCCGCCGTCGCCGCGCTGCTCGGCCTGAGGAACACGCTTCCCCGGCTGCCGGATTACGTCGCCCACGCGCGCGTGGTCGCCGACGCGCTGCGGGAAGGGTTCGCGGCCGCCGGGGTGCCCTGGTCGCGCGTTCACCCCGAGCAGCCGCACACCCATCAGTTCCAGGTCTGGCTGCCGTACGACTCCGAGGTCCTGACCGAGGCGGCGCTCGGGCAGGCGGAGGAGACCAAGACCCAGTTGTTCGGCCGCTGGTTCGCCGACGGGCCGCCCGGCCTCTCGGTCACGGAGGTCACCGTGACCGGGGCGGGCCTGGAGTGGACGCCCGGCGACGTCAATGATGCGGTCGCGGAATTCGTGCGACGGATCCCCGGCTGACGGAGCCGGACCTCCGGCCGAAGGCGCCCCGGCTGACGGAGCCGGCGCGGGCGATCCTGGCCAGGAGGGCACGGACCCGTCCGTGGGCGGGGCGTTCCTCGACGACGGCACGGAAGCGGCCGTAGTCGCGCACCTCGCGGATGACCTGCCAGTCCTGCTGACCGGGGGCGGGCGGGGTGCGCTCGTCGCGCTGGGCGGCGCGGTAGCTGTCGAGAAGGTACTGCTGCGTGATGCTCATGACGGATTCGCCTCTCTGAACAAAGGGTACTTATCGGGCACCGATGGGTCGACGGGAACCAGGGTCGACTCAACGGAGCAGGGGTTTCCGGCCCCGGCGGCGACGCGCCGTCCGGCCCGGAGATCACGGGCCGTGCGGCCCGCTCACCACAGACTGCGCCCGCCGCCCCGCCGCCGTCGCGCCGATTGACACCCGCCGTCAATCGGCCGCCGCGATGTCGGTGGCGCGGTGCACGATGGGTCCATGAGCGTGCACATCGAGATCGCGGGCCTGCCGCAGGAGCGGATCTTCTTCGACCCCTCGCCCCTCGCGGAGCTGGGCGTCGCCCTGCACGCGCTGGCCGAGCCCGGCCACCATCCGGGCATGCACGGCTGGGCCACGGCGACCAGCGCCGGCCTCAAGCCGGACCTCGCCGACCGCCTGTGCGAGGCCGACTTCCTGTGGCGGAACACGTTCTCGGACGTCTTCATGCCGTTCGCGGGCCTCGTCGACGGCGACGGCAGACCGGGAGCGACACTCGCCGAGGAGCTCGACCTCCTCGACCGCTTGGACGACGAGCGATTCGTCATGGCGGCCCTGGAGTTCACCTGCGGCACGACGTACAACGAAGGCGGCCCCTCGCCGCTCACCGACCCCGTCCGCGGCGCCCGCGCCCTGGAGCTCGCCGCCACGCGCGGCACGCGGCAACTGGACTTCGCCGAGCGCCTCTTGGCCGACCCGCACACCGTCCGGGCCTGGCTGCGCCGCCTCCTGGAGGACTGCGACGAGGCGTTCTTCGCCGACACCTGGCGGCGGGTGCGCGTCCAACTGGCCGCCGACGCCCGGCACAAGACCGAGATACTGCGCCGCAAGGGCCTCGCCGAGGTGCTGACCTCGGTGTCGGCGGCGCTCTCGGTGGACCCGGACGGCCGCCGCATCACCGCGGACAAGCTCGTGCCCGGCACCACGACGGCCCTGGACCACACCCTGGGCGCGGGGCTCACGTTCGTGCCCTCGCACTTCGCCTGGCCGCACCTGATGATCCTGCACGCACCGGGCTGGCGCCCGGTGATCCACTACCCCGTGGCCGCCCCGGACCTGGCCAAGCCCACCTCCGTGGAGACCCTGGAGCGGCGGCTCACGGCCCTCGCGCACCCCGTGCGCCTGCGGCTGTGCCGCGACATGGCCCGCGCGCCCTTCAGCACCGGCGAGTTGGCCCACGCGACCGGGCTCACCGCGCCGGAGGTCTCCCGGCACCTGACGCTCCTGAAGAAGGCGGGCCTGGTCACCACCACGCGGCGCGGCCGGTACGTGCTGCACCAGCTGGACGTGACCGTGGTGGCCCGCCTGGGCAGCGACTTCCTGGAGGGCATCCTGCGCTGACCCGCCCCGGGAAGGGCAGCCGTCAGACGGCTCCGCCGCCCGCCCGCACCAGACCCGTCTCGTACGCGAGGACCACCACCTGCACCCGGTCCCGCAGGCCGAGCTTGGTCAGGATGCGGCCCACGTGGGTCTTCACCGTGGCCTCCGACAGGACGAGCCGCGCCGCGATCTCCCCGTTCGAGAGCCCCTGGGCGACCAGGATCATGACCTCGCGCTCGCGGTCCGTGAGCCGCTCCAGTTCCTTGTGCTGCGGCTGCCCGCCCGCGTTCGGCAGCATCGGCGCGAAGCGGTCGAGAAGGCGCCTCGTCGTGGACGGCGCGACCACCGCGTCACCGCTGTGCACGGAGCGGATCGCCGCGAGCAGCTCCCCCGGAGGCACGTCCTTGAGCATGAAGCCGGACGCGCCCGCCTTCAGCCCCGAGAAGGCGTACTCGTCGAGGTCGAAGGTCGTCAGGATGAGGACCTTCGGCGGATTCTCGTCCTGGCAGATGCGCCGGGTCGTCTCCACGCCGTCCAGTTTCGGCATGCGTACGTCCATGAGCACCACGTCGACCTCGGTCGTCCGCAGCGCCTGAAGGGCCTCGACCCCGTCACCCGCCTCGGCGACGACGTCCATGTCCGGCTGTGCGGCGAGCACCATCCGGAACCCCGTGCGCAGCAGCGCCTGGTCGTCGACGAGCATGACGCGGATCGACATCAAAGGCCCTTTCGTGGAGCTGTTCTCATCAGCGAGCGGATGTGCTCAAGAGCGATGTGTTCAAGAGCGGCGTATTCAAGAGCGTATGGCGTGGGCGTATCGGTGACAGGTGTCAGTTCGCGGGCTTGAGCGGGAGAAGGACGCTGATGCGGAAGCCTCCGCCCGGCCGCGGCCCCGCGTCCAGGGTGCCGCCGACCATGCCGACGCGCTCCCGCATGCCGATCAGGCCGTGCCCGCTGCCGTCGGCGCCGCCGTCCTCGTACAGCTCGTGCGGGGCGCCCTTGCCGTCGTCCTCGACCAGCAGCCCCAGGCCGTCGTCGAAGTAGACCAGGCGCACGCTCGCGCCGGTGTTCTCACCGCCGTGCTTGCGGGTGTTGGTGAGCGCCTCCTGCACGATGCGGTACGCCGTGAGCTCGACGCCGCTGGGCAGCGGGCGCGGGGTGCCCTCGACCTTGAAGTCGACCGGCAGTCCCGCCGTGCGCACCTGCTCGATGAGCTCGTCGAGCTGCTCGACATCGGGCTGCGGGACGTACTCACCGCTCTCCTGGTGCTCGCCGGTGCGCAGCACGCCGAGCAGTCTGCGCATCTCGGCGAGCGCCTGCCGCCCGGTGCCCGAGATGGTCTCCAGGGCCTGCTTGGCCTGCTCGGGGGCCTGGTCCAGGACGTACGCGGCGCCGTCGGCCTGGACGACCATCACCGAGACGTTGTGCGCGACGACGTCGTGCAGCTCGCGCGCGATGCGGGCCCGCTCGGCCGCCACCGCGACCTTGGACTGCGCCGCCCGCTCCTTCTCCAGGCGGTCGGCGCGCTCCTCCAGCTGTGCGAAGTAGGCGCGGCGGGTGCGGATGGAGTCGCCGAGCACCCAGGCGAGGGCGAAGGGCACCATCTGGAAGATCGTGAAGAAGACGCTGCCGAAGGCACCTATGTTCTCCTCCGGCCAGCGCAGCGCCGACAGCGGCGCCGCGCACAGGCCGCCCACGAGGGCGAACCGCGAGGCCCACTTCGAGCCGTCGGCCGAAGCGGTGTAGATGATCACCAGCATCGCGAAGTCGGCCGGCATCGTCTTCACGTCGAAGATCAGCTGGGCGACGCCGAGCACCGCGGCGAGGATCAGCATCTTCTCCGTGTACTTGCGGCGCAGCGCCACCACGACGGACATGCCGAGGACGACGACGGCGGCCGCGGCCTCCGGGTCGTGGCCTTCCACATCGGCCATGGAGACGAGACCGATGCCGGAGACCCCGAGCAGGACGAGAGCCCAGAAGCAATCGACCCCGGTCGGGTGTCTGCGGAGGAAGTCATAGACGCGCTGCACGTAACCCAGCGTAGGCAGCGGGATGGCCCTCCGGGGTCAACCGGAGGTCCGATCCGTACCCCTCGCGTGTACTCCCCAAGGTGGAGGCCCGCTTAGCCTTCTCGTGTGACGAACGAGGTCCGGGACGAGCGGCCAGAGGTGCGGCGTGGCTGGCGAGAGGCCATGGAGACCGCGCTGTACGGGCCCGACGGCTTCTACCTGCGCCCCGAAGGACCCGCGGGGCACTTCCGGACGTCGGTGCACGCCTCCCCGCTCTTCGCGGGCGCGGTGGCCCGGCTGCTGTGCCGGGTGGACGAGGCGCTCGACCACCCGGACGAGTTGACCTTCGTCGATCTCGGCGCGGGCCGTGGCGAGTTGACGGCGGGCGTCCTTGCCGCGCTGCCCGCCGACGTGGCGGCACGCGCGCGTGCCTGCGCGGTCGAGCGGGCCGGGCGCCCGGCGGGACTCGACCCGCGCGTCGAGTGGTGCGAGCGGCCGCCCGCCGGCGTCACCGGCCTGCTCTTCGCCAACGAGTGGCTGGACAACGTCCCCCTGGACGTCGTCGAGGTGGCCCCCGACGGCCTGGTGCGCCGTGTCCTCGTACGCGACGACGGCACCGAGACACTCGGCGACGCGGTGGACGGCGCGGACGCCTCCTGGCTCGCGCGCTGGTGGCCGCTCGCCCCGGAGCCGGGCCTGCCCTTGGAGCCGGGCCTGCGCGCGGAGATCGGCCGCTCCCGGGACGAGGCGTGGGCGACGGCCGCGGGGACGCTGACCCGCGGTCTGGCGGTCGCGGTCGACTACGCGCACGACCGCGCCGGACGGCCGCCCTTCGGTACCCTGACCGGCTTCCGCGCGGGCCGCGAGACGGCGCCCGTGCCGGACGGCACCTGCGACATCACGGCGCATGTGGCGCTCGACGCGTGCGCGCCGCCCGGAGCCGCCCTGCTCACGCAGCGCGCGGCCCTGCACGCCCTGGGGGTCGGCGGTGGCCGCCCGCCGCTCTCCCTGGCCTCCAGCGATCCGGTGGCGTACGTACACGCCCTCACGCACGCCGGAGAGGCGGCGGAGCTCACCGCGACCGGCGGACTGGGCGACTTCGGGTGGCTCGCCCAGCCGGTCGGCATCACCGACCCGCTACTTGTCGATGTCGCCGACCACGAAGAACAGTGACCCCAGGATCGCCACCATGTCGGCGACCAGCTGTCCCGGAAGCAGTTCGGCGAGCGCCTGGATGTTGTTGTACGACGCCGAGCGGAGCTTCAGGCGGTACGGGGTCTTCTCGCCCTTGGAGACCAGGTAGTAGCCGTTGATGCCCAGAGGGTTCTCGGTCCACGCGTACGTGTGGCCCTCGGGGGCCTTGAGCACCTTCGGGAGACGCTGGTTGACCGGCCCCTGCGGCAGCTCGGCGAGCCGCTCCAGGCAGGCGTCGGCCAGGTCGAGCGCGTTGTGGGTCTGCTCAAGGAGTACCTCGAAGCGGGCCAGGCAGTCGCCCTCCTGACGCGTGACGACCTTCAGCGTGTCCTGGAGCTCCCCGTACGCGAGGTACGGCTCGTCGCGGCGCAGGTCGAAGTCGACTCCGGAGGCGCGGGCGATGGGACCGCTCACTCCGTAGGCGTGCACCGCCTCCGGGGAGAGCACACCGACGCCGCGCGTACGCCCCCGGAAGATCTCGTTGCCGAGGACCAGCTTGTCGTACACGTCCATGCGGGAGCGGACCGAGGCGACAGCGGCACGCGCGCGTGCGGCCCATCCGGCGGGGAGGTCCTCCTTGAGGCCGCCCACGCGGTTGAACATGTAGTGCATGCGGCCGCCGGAGATCTCCTCCATCACGTTCTGGAGCTCCTCGCGCTCCCGGAACGCGTGGAACACCGGGGTGATTCCGCCCAGTTCGAGCGGATACGACCCGAGGAACATCAGGTGGTTGAGCACGCGGTTCAGCTCGGCGAGGAGCGTGCGCATCCAGACGGCGCGCTCGGGCACCTCCATGCCGAGCATCCGCTCCACGGCGAGGACGACCCCGAGTTCGTTCGAGAACGCGGACAGCCAGTCGTGCCGGTTCGCGAGCACCACGATCTGCCGGTAGTCACGCGCCTCGAAGAGTTTCTCCGCGCCGCGGTGCATATAGCCGATGACCGGCTCCGCGTGCTGGATCCGCTCGCCGTCGAGGACGAGGCGCAGCCGCAGCACGCCGTGCGTGGACGGGTGCTGCGGGCCGATGTTGAGCACCATGTCGGTGCTCTCCGCGGCACCGCCGATGCCGAGCGTGGTCTCCGTCGTGGGGCTCATGCGCGCATTCTCTCGTACGCGCGCTCCTACGCGACTGTCACGTCGGCTACGTACGCTTGAGGCATGGATACGGGGACGGCACAGCCGACTCAGCCGGGACAGCCGGGACAGTCAGCGGCGGAGCCGGTGTGGACGGGGCTGCCACGGGGGCTGCTGCGGATGCGGCGACTGCTCCTGGTGGTCTGGCTCGTGCCGCTCGCGGCGGCCGTCGGCGTCCTCCTGGGGATCTTCGCCGGGCCCGCGTGGGCGGTCTTCGCGGCGGTTCCGCTGGCCTTCGTGGTGTGGGGCTGGCCGATGCTGGGACGGAACTGGCGCTCCTGGCGGTACGCGGAGCGGGCCGACGACCTGCTGATCAGCCGGGGGGTGCTCTGGCGCGAGGAGACGATCGTCCCGTACGGCCGGATGCAGCTCGTCGAGGTGACATCGGGGCCCGTGGAGCGGCACTTCGGCCTTGCCAGCGTGCAGCTGCACACGGCCGCCGCGGCCACGGACGCCCGGATCCCCGGCCTCATCCCCGAGGAGGCCGAGCGGCTGCGCGACCGCCTCACCGAGCTGGGCGAGGCCCGCTCGGCGGGGCTGTGAGCGGCGTACGCGAAGCGACGGGGGAAGAACACGCCCCCGGCGCCCAAGACGTGCGAGAACGGCGTCTGCACCCCGTGACGCCCCTGCGCCGCGCCTGGGCACCGGTCGCGATCGTCGTGGGCTTCGCGGTGCACGACCCGAGCGGCACGCAACGGCGGGCCTCCGAGCTCCCCGTGGCCCAACTCCTGGCCGGGATCGCCGTCGTCCTCCTGGGCGGCGCCCTCTACGGCTTCATGAGCTGGTGGTTCACGCACTTCGCCGTCACCGACACCGAGCTGCGCATCCGCACCGGTCTGATCTTCCGGCGCACCGCGCACATCCGGCTCGACCGGCTCCAGGCCGTGGACGTGACGCAGCCGCTCGCCGCCCGCATCGTGGGCGTCGCCAAGCTCAAGCTGGACGTCGTCGGGACGGAGAAGAAGGACGAACTGGCCTATCTGGGCCAGGAGGAGGCCTCTGTCCTGCGGGCGGAACTCCTCGCGCGGGCGGCCGGTTTCGCGCCGGAGACGGCGCACGAGGTCGGTGAGGCGCCGGTCAACAACCTGGTGCACGTACAGCCGCGGATGCTCGCGATCTCGCTGGTCCTGACCGGCACGACGTGGGGCATGCTCATCGCCACGCTCATCGTGCCGCCCTTCCTGTGGTTCGCCACCCACAACCTGTGGACAGTGCTCGCGACCGGACTGCCCATGCTGGGCGGCGCGTTCGCCAGCAGCATCGGGCGGTTCATCGGGGAGTACGACTGGAAGGTGGGCGAGTCCCCCGACGGCCTGCGCATCGACCACGGTCTGCTCGACAAGGCGCACGAGACGGTGCCTCCGGGGCGCGTGCGGACGGTGCGCGTCGTGGAGCCGTGGCTGTGGCGGCGGCGTGGCTGGGTGCGGGTGGAGCTGGACGTGGCGGGCTCCTCCAACTCCGTCCTGGTCCCGGTCGCTTCACGGGAGGTCGCGGAGTCCGTGATCGCGCGGATCCTGCCGGGCGTACGGGTGCCGGACGCCGCCGAGCTCGTCCGGCCTCCCGCGCGAGCGGCGTGGTGCCTCCCGGTGTGGTGGAAGGGGTACGGCCTGACGGTGACGGACACGGTGTTCGCGGCCCGGCACGGGCTCCTGCGCCGCCGCCTGTCGCTGGTGCCGCACGCGAAGGTGCAGAGCGTGCGGCTCACGCAGGGGCCCTGGGAACGGTTCAAGGGGGTGGCGGACGTGCAGGTGGACACGGGGGCGAACAAGACGGTGACAGCGCGGCTGCGTCCCTCGGGGGAGGCGGCTGCTCTGCTTCAGTCGCAGGCTGACCGGTCCCGTACGGGGCGCAGGACTGCGCGGCCTGACCGGTGGATGGCGTGAGGGGCTAGGCCGGGGCTCCGCCCCGGACCCGCTCCTCAAACGCCGGAGGGGCCGAATCTTTGAGACCGTCCGGCGATTGAGGACGAACTCGGCGAAGCCGGTGACGACAACCAAGGCCCAGGGGCCCGTCTACGCCCGCAGCGCCGTCCGCAGCTCCGCCACGTCGATCTGTTCCGTCTCGTCATGTTCCGTCAGGTCGATGACCTGACCCACGGCACGGTCCGAGCCCTCCGCGGGGGCCTTGAACTCCGCCTCTGCCTCCGCCTTGTGCACGGCGAGTGCCTCCTCGCCCACCACGTCCGCGAGGTCCGTGTTCTGTACGGACTCCAGCGCCCCGGCGGTCGCCTCGCTCTTCGTGCCGAAGAAGTCGAAACCTCCCTGGGCGGTCTGGCGGCGCCTGTGCGTGGGCGGCGCGACGGCGACCGCGCGCTCATGCCCGCCGTATCCCTCGGCCGCCCCGGGCTTCCCCTGCGCTTCGTCCCCGTCCGCGCGTTCCCGGGACGTCTCACGCTCAGGGGTGGGCTTCGGGGTCAGCCGGTCGAGCGCCGCGTTCGCCCGGTCGTACAACGACGGGGGCGCGATCGTCCCCGGGCGCACGACGGGAGCGGGGGCCTCGCCGCGGACCGGGGCCGGCGGCAACGCCTTCGCCGGGGCGGACGCCTCGATGGCGAGCAGCCGGCGACCCTCCAACGCGGTCGCCCGCTCGGTCTCCGCCGTCGCGTACCGCCGCAGCAGCGCCGCGTGTTCGTTCCGCAGGGCGGCGAGCTCGGCCCGCTTGGAGCGCAGCTTCGTCTCCAGGCGGCCCCGCAGCTCGCGGGACTCCTCCAGGTCGGACTCGAACTCGGCTATCCGCTCCTCGTAGCGCCACTCGTCGCTCTTGCGGCCCCGGCCCAGCTCAGCGACCTGTTTACCGGCCGCCAGGTCCCAGCGGCGCATGACGACCGAGCCCACGACGGCAGCCGCGGCTGCGGCGGCGGCCAGGCCGCGGAGCACGACGGGTTCCGCGAACAGCCAGGCGCCGCCGGCGCAGACGAGAGAGAGGCCTGCGACCGTCGAGGGAGGAAGCAGCCTGTGCAAGGGTGGGGAATGGCGGTGACGTCCACGTGGCATGGCCAGAAACTTACCGCGCGTAGGCGAACTGTGGTGCCCCGCCCGCCAAAATGACAGCGCCATAGTGCTGACTCCCCACCCTTCCCGGTCCTCTTCCGCCGCTCAACTCCAGTTTCGGCCGAGCCACTTCGAGCGTTCCCCCTTCGGGCGTCTTCAGCCGCGCTACTTCTTGATCAATCCCTTCGACTCCAGATAATCCCTGGCGACATCGGCTTCCTTCTGCCGCTCCACATCGACCTTCCGGTCGAGTTCCGCGAGATCTTCCGTCGTCAGCGTCTCGGTCAGCTTCCCGAGCGCGTCGGCTATCTCCTTGTCGCCCGCTTCCTTCGCGTTCACAACCGGAAGGATGTTGTCCGCGTTCTGCAGCTTCTTGTCGTCCTCAAGGGCCACGAGACCGAAGCTGTCGAGCGTCGCGTCCGTGGTCGTGGTCAGCACCACTTGGTCCGTGCCGTTCTTGACGGCCTGCTTGGACTGCGTGGTGCCGACGCCCTTGGGGTCGATTCCCGCGACGTCGATGCCGTACGTCTTCTTCAGCCCCGGAGCGCAGAAGGGCCGCGACTCGCATTCGTCACTCGCGGCGATCTTGACCTTCTCGCCGGACTTCCCGAGATCCGAAAGCGTCTTGAGCTCGTGCTCCTTCGCGTATTCCTTGCTCACCGCGAACGCGTTCTGATCGACCGCGTCACCGGCGGGAAGCACCTTCAGGCCGCGCGGTTCGGCGAGCTTCTTCAGGGCGGCCACCGTGGCGTCCACATCATTCGATGCGACCGGCTTCGCCTTCGGGCCGTTCTTGCCGAGGTTCAGGAACTCCGCGAGCGTCGCCGCGTATTCGGGGGCGACATCGATCGCGCCCTTCTTCAGCTCGGGCTCGTACACCTCGCGGTTCTGGACGGTCTTGACCTCGGCGTCGTATCCGGCGTCCTCGAGGACTCCCACATAGAGCTCGGCGAGCACCTTCTGCTCGGTGAAACGGGCCGAGCCGACCACGAGCTTGCCCTTGTCACCCGCCTTGCCGCCGTCGCCCTTGCCGTCCTTCTCCAGGCTGTCCCCGCCGCACGCGGTGAGCCCCGCGGTCAGCGCCACGACGGCCACGGCCGCCCCTGCCATCCGTCGCGCGCGACGCGTTGTGCTGTTCATCGGTGAACCACCATTTCGAAAGCCCTGGGACACGAAAGCCCTGGGAACCACTGGAAACTGCCGTCGAAGGAGACTGCCGCGGGAGATCACTGGGCGACCCCCGAACGCCCTCGCATGGGGTCGAAGGCCTTGCCCACCACGACGAGCACCACCTCCACGAAGAGGGCGAGCACCGCCACGAGCAGCGCCCCCGCCACCACCTGAGGCGTGTTCTGCAGGTTGAACCCGGCCGTGATGATCCGGCCGAGGCCCCCTTCGCCCGCCATCGCGGCCAGCGTCGCCGTCGCGACGACCTGTACGCCTGCGGACCGGACCCCGGTCATGACCAGGGGGAACGCGAGGGGCAGCTCGACCCGCGCGAACAGCTGGCGGCCGCTCATGCCCATCCCCCGCGCGGCCTCCACCACCGACCGGTCGACCTCGCGCATCCCGATGTACGCGTTGGTCAGCAGCGGCGGCACCGCGAAGAGGACCAGCGCGATCAGCGTCGGCACGTCCCCGCGCTCGCCGAGCGGGGTGAGCGTGAGCAGCACGAGCACCGCGAGCGTCGGAACCGCACGGCCGACGTTCGAGATGTTCACGGCGAGGGCGCCACCCTTGCCGATGTGGCCGAGGTACAGGGCGATCGGCAGCGCGATCAGACACGCGACGGCGAGGCACACACCGCTGAAGTACAGATGCTCGGCGAGGCGGTTCCACACCCCCTTCTCGCCCTGCCAGTTGGCACCCGTGGTCAGCCAGTCGTACGCGCCGGTTATCGCGTTCATGCAGGTTCAGCCACCTTGGCCGTGCGCTCCGCGTGCGCGGGACGCTTCGTACGTATTCGGTGGACGCGGGTCCACGGCGTGAGCCGGCGCTGGAGGGCGAGCAGGAGCAGGTCGGCGACGATCGCGAGGAGCACGCAGAGCGCGGACGCGGTGAGCACCTGCGCCTTGAACGTCGTGTCGAGGCCGTCGAGGATCAGCGATCCGAGGCCCCCGTAGTCGACGATCGCCCCGACGGTCGTCAGCGCCACCGTCGAGACCGTCGTGATCCGTACACCGGCGAGCAACGCGGGCAGCGCGAGCGGGAGTTCGACCTCCCACAGCAGCCGCAGCGGGCCGTACCCCATCCCCTTGGCCGCGTCCCGCGCCTCCTGGGGCACCGCCTGGAGCCCCGCCAGGATGTTCCGCACGAGGATCGTCAGGGAGTACAGCACGAGGCCCGTGACGACCAGCGAGGCCGAGAGCCCGAAGAAGGGCAGCAGGAGCGAGAACATCGCGAGCGAGGGCACCGTGTAGAGCACGGTCGTCACGCCGAGGATCGGGCCCGCGAGGAAGGACCAGCGCCGCGCGAGCAGTGCGAGCGGCAGCGAGACGGCGACGCCGATGGCGACCGAGGCCGCGGTGATGCCCACATGCTGCACCGTGGCGTCGATCAACTCCTGGCTGCGGGAGCTCACGTACTCCCCGCAGATCCAGTCGTTCGTCACCAGACAGTTCTGCTCGCTCATCCCGCCCCACTCCCCCCGAGTACCGATTCCTGAGGCCGTCTGGCGACCCTAACGCGGAGCACCGACAATCGCCGAGACTCGTCGTACTGGCGCAACATGGGCTTTACACAACGCCCGCAACAATGGGGAATCATGATCCGGTTCGAGCACGTCACCAAGCGGTACGAGGACGGCACCACGGCCGTCGACGACCTGTCCTTCGATGTCGCCGAGGGCGAACTGGTCACGCTCGTCGGCCCGTCGGGCTGCGGCAAGACGACGACGATGAAGATGGTGAACCGTCTCATCGAGCCGACCGAGGGCCGGATATACGTCGAAGGTGAGGACATATCCACCATCGACCCGGTCCAACTCCGGCGCCGGATCGGCTATGTCATCCAGCAGGTCGGCCTCTTCCCGCACAAGACGGTCCTGGAGAACACCGCGACCGTCCCGCACCTGCTCGGCGTGAAGCGCGGCAAGGCCCGCGAGCGCGCCGCCGAACTCCTCGACCTGGTCGGCCTCGACCCCGCCACGTTCGGCGACCGCTACCCCGAGCAGCTCTCCGGGGGCCAGCGCCAGCGGGTGGGCGTGGCCCGCGCACTGGCGGCCGATCCGCCGGTGCTCCTGATGGACGAGCCGTTCGGCGCGGTCGACCCCGTGGTGCGCGAACACCTGCAGAACGAGTTCCTGCGCCTCCAGCAGGCCGTCCGCAAGACCGTCCTCTTCGTCACGCACGACATCGAGGAGGCGGTCCGCCTGGGCGACCGCATGGCCGTCTACGGAGAGGGCCGCATCGAGCAGTTCGACACCCCGTCGACAATCCTGGGCGCACCGGCCAACGGCTACGTGGCGGACTTCGTCGGAGCGGACCGCGGCCTCAAGCGCCTCTCCGTGACGCCCATCGAGGAAGGCGACCTGGAGCAGCCGCCCGTCCTGCACCTGGACGACCGGCTGCCCGCGAAGCTCGACGCCCGCTGGGCCGTCGTCCTGGACGGCGAGAACAACCTGCACGGCTGGATCTCCGCCGAGGACGCGCACGGCGGCCCGGGGACGGTCCGGGACCACGCCCGCCGCATGGAGGCGTGGCTCCCGGTGGGCGCGACCCTGAAGCAGGCGTTCGCGACGATGCTCCAGCACGACGCGGGCTGGATCGCGGTCATCGACAAGGACAGCGAGGGCCGCTTCCTGGGCGTCCTCACCCCGGCCCGGCTGCACGAGGCGCTGCGCAGGTCGACGGCGGCCGACGCGCGCGACATCGCGCGCGGGGAGGTCGAGTTGGAGACCATCGCGGCCATCGGCGGGAACTGAGGCCCTACTTGCCGTGCGTGGGCCCTACTGCCGTTCTTGAGCCCCGCGCGCCATGGGTGAGCCCTACTTGCCGTTCAACCGTCCGCTGATCCACTCCAGGGTCGCCGGGATCTCCCGGCGCCACGTGTTGAAGTTGTGCCCGCCGCTGTCGAGCGTGATCGACGAGATCCTGGTGGGCGACTTCACCTTGTCGATGAACTTCTCGGTGTCCGCGTAGTTGTCCTCTCCTTGTTTGCTGGTGGTGACAAGGAGGGACGTCTTGGGCGGCGGCATGTGGTCGAGGTACCACATGAGGTCGGCGCGCCGCTCCAACTCCTTGTCGCCGTGGAAGAGATCGCCCGTCGTGACGTCGATGGGCGCCTTGTAGTAGGCGGAGAGGCCCGCCCCGGCGGCGTACACATCGGGATGGTGCATGGCGAGCTTCAGCGCGCAGTAGCCGCCCGTGGAGTCGCCGATGACGCCCCAGCTGCCCGCGGTCCGGCCCGCCCTGTAGTGCTCGGAGATGGCACTGGGCAGGTCCTTGGCGAAGAAGGTCTCGGCCTGCGGGCCACCGGGGACGTCCACGCACTCGGTGTCCCGCGGAGGCGCCACGGTGGGCCGCATCATGACCAGGATCATCGGCTGCATCTCGCCCCGCTTGGCCTTCTCGTGGGCGGTCTGCGGGTAGTGCAGGCCCTTGATCAGTGCCTGGGCCGTGCCGGGGTAGCCGGTGAGCACCACGGAAACGGGGAACGTGCGGTCCTTGTAGCGCGGCTGGAAGTACTCGGGCGGCAGGTAGACGTACGCGGGGCTGGCTATGTCCGCCTCCTTCCCGCTGACGACGACCTTCTGGATCTGGCCGCCGATCGGAGGGCTGCCGCCGCCCTTCACGTTCACGGGCCGGGTGCTGCGCACGTCGACGGGTGTCTCGCCCTTGGCGGGGTCGTGGTCGACGACGACACCGGGGCTCGTCTCCTGGCCGAAGAGATCCGCCCACGTGGCGTAGAAGCCGAACGCCTGATTGGCGGCGAGGCCGATCGAGGCGAAGATCGCCAGCTGTGTGGCGATGAGCAGCCCGATACGGCCGGTGACCGCCCGCCAGTTCTGGCGGGCCAGGCGCGGCCAGACCCAGACCGTGCCGATGAACAGCACGACGGCGAGGAGAACCGCCAACGCGAGGACCTTGTTGCTCGTCAGACCCATGGGGTGTTCTGCCTGCGCTTTCTGCCTGTTCCGTCGTTCATTTTTTCCAGCGGTTTTCCGGTCGGGAGTGAACCCGATTCACGGAAGGACCGTCCTAGAGGGCGCAATGTCGCCGGATGCCGTTTTGGTGCCGGATTCAAGCTCTCTCGCAGAACCACGGGATGCGATGTCTGTCAGGATAGATGCGGAAATGTCGGGCGCGGTTCCGGACCATGCGGGCAGCCGCCCCGAAGGTCGGCGCCGTACCGGCGGGCTCCGTGACGGCAGACTCCGTGACAGCAGATTCGGCCGGCTGCTCCGCGGCCCACGCCCGGAGGCCGTACCCACCCTCGTCGCCCGCGCCTGCACCCTCGTGGGCCTCCTGAACATCGCGGCCGGCGTCTTCCCGCGCTTCCGGCACAGCCGCATGCACGCCATCGCCGAGGTCCTGCCCGGCGCGCTCGGCCCCTTCGCCGCCGCGCTCGCGCTCAGCTCCGGCGTCCTGTTGCTGCTGCTCGCGCACGGCCTGCGCCGGCACAAGCGGCGGGCCTGGCGGGCCGCCGTGGTACTGCTCCCGGCCGGTGCCATCGCGCAGTTCGCCTACCGGCACTCGGTCATCGGCGCACTGATCTCACTCGCCCTCCTGACCCTGCTGCTGCGCCATCGGGGTGAGTTCGCCGCCCTGCCCGACCCGCGCAGCCGCTGGCGCGCCCTGGCCAACTTCGTGCTCCTCGGGGCCGGTTCCATCCTGCTCGGCCTGGTGATCGTCAGTGCTCACCCGGGCAAGGTCATCGGGGACCCGAGCATCACCGACCGCCTCGCCCACGTCCTGTACGGCCTGTTCGGCTTCGAGGGCCCCGTCGACTACTACGGACGCACGTCCTGGACGGTGGCCTGCTCACTGGGCGCCCTGGGCCTGCTCACCGCGATCACCACCATCTACCTGGCCTTCCGCCCCGAACACCCGGCCGCGCGCCTCACCGAGGACGACGAGACGAAGCTGCGCGCCCTGCTCGACAAGCACGGCGCCCGCGACTCGCTCGGCCACTTCGCGCTCCGCCGCGACAAGGGCGCCGTCTTCTCCCCCAGCGGCAAGGCGGCGGTCACCTACCGCGTCGTCTCCGGGGTGATGCTCGCGAGCGGTGACCCGATCGGTGACGTGGAGGCCTGGCCGGGCGCGATCGAGCGCTTCATGGACGAGGCGAAGGCCCACTCCTGGACGCCCGCCGTCATGGGCTGCTCCGAGACGGGCGGCGAGGTCTGGACCCGCGAGACCGGCCTGGACGCCCTCGAACTGGGCGACGAGGCGGTGGTGGATGTCGCGGATTTCTCCCTGTCCGGGCGTGCGATGCGCAACGTACGCCAGATGGTCAAGCGGATCGAGCGCAATGGATACGAGACCCGCGTACGGCGCGTGCGTGACCTCGGGGAGCGCGAACTGGAGCGGATACAGCGCGCGGCCGACGACTGGCGCGGCACCGACACCGAGCGCGGCTTCTCCATGGCGCTCGGCCGTATCGGCGACCCGGACGACGGCGACTGTCTGATCGCGACCGCCCACAAGGCTGACGACGAACCGGGCGACTACGGAGACCTCAAGGCCGTCCTGCACTTCGTCCCCTGGGGCAAGGACGGCGTCTCCCTGGACCTCATGCGCCGCGACCGCTCGGCCGACCCCGGCATGAACGAGCTGCTCATCGTGGCCGCACTCCAGGCCGCCCCGAAGCTCGGCATCGCCCGCGTCTCGCTCAACTTCGCGATGTTCCGCGCGGCCCTGGCACGCGGCGAGAAGATCGGCGCGGGCCCGGTCCTGCGGGCCTGGCGGGGCCTGCTCGTGTTCCTCTCCCGCTGGTTCCAGATCGAGTCCCTGTACAAGTTCAACGCGAAGTTCCGCCCCCGCTGGGAGCCCCGCTTCGTCGTCTACCGCTCCTCCAAGGACCTCCCCCGCATCGGTTTCGCGGCCATGCAGGCCGAGGGCTTCGTGAGCCTGGCCCTGCCCCGTTTCCTGCGGCGGGGGAGCGCGCAGCGCCGTCCCTGCCCGCACCACACGACGGAGCGCGAGGTCCGGGCGGCATAGAGCCCGCCCGCACGGGCCTAGGCTGGAGGCATGAGTACGTTGCGCGGGCGGGGATCGGTCGAGGGGCTGCCGGAGTGGGGCCGCTGTGCGGTCATGGGGGTCGTGAACGTGACCCCCGACTCCTTCTCCGACGGGGGCCGCTGGTTCGACACCACGGCCGCCGTCAAGCACGGCATCGACCTGGTCGCCCAGGGCGCCGACCTGATCGACGTGGGCGGTGAGTCGACCCGCCCCGGCGCCCCGCGCGTGGACGAGGACGAGGAGCTGCGGCGCGTGGTCCCCGTCGTGCGGGGCCTGGCGTCCGAGGGCGTGACGGTGTCCGTGGACACCATGCGCGCCACCGTCGCCGAGCAGGCGCTCGCCGCGGGTGCCGTCCTGGTGAACGACGTCAGCGGTGGCCTCGCCGACGAGCGCATGGTCCCCGCCGTCGCCGCCGCGGAGGCGCCCTTCGTGGTGATGCACTGGCGCGGCTTCCTCACCGACATCCACGCCAAGCCCGTCTACGAAGACGTGGTCTCCGAAGTCGTCGACGAGCTCCACGCGCGCGTGGAAGCCGCCATCGAGGGCGGCATCGCCCCCGAGCGCATCGTCATCGACCCGGGCCTTGGCTTCTCCAAGGACGCCGAGCACGACCTGGCGCTCCTGGCCCGCCTCGACCGCCTCCGTCAGCTCGGCCACCCGATCCTGGTCGCCGCCTCCCGCAAGCGCTTCCTCGGCCGCGTCCTCGCGGGCCCCGAGGGCGCGCCGCCGCCCGCCCGCGAGCGCGACGCGGCCACCGCCGCGGTCTCCGCCATCGCCGCCCACCAGGGCGCCTGGGCCGTCCGCGTGCACGAGGTGCGGGCCACGGCCGACGCCGTCCGCGTCGCCCACGCCGTGACCAGCGCGGCGGGCGGTCCACGGTGACCGGGGCCAGGACCGACGTGGAACAGGTCGAGCTGGCCAACACGGCTTTCTACGAAGCACTGGAGCGCGGCGACTTCGACGAGCTCTCCCACCTGTGGCTGGACACGGACGCGGCCCCGGAGCACGACGACGACCCCGAGAGCAGGGACGACGAGGACGCGCGGGACGACGAACCCGCGATCTCCTGCGTCCACCCCGGCTGGCCGGTCCTCACCGGCCGCGGCGAGGTCCTCAGGTCGTACGCGCTGATCATGGCGAACACCGAGTACATCCAGTTCTTCCTGACCGACCTGCACGTCGGGGTCGCCGGCGACACCGCCCTGGTGACCTGCACGGAGAACATCCTCAGCGGCGGCCCGCCGCCCGAGGGCGGCGGCGAGCTCGGCCCGCTCGTCGGCCAGCTCGTGGTCGCGACCAATGTGTTCCGCCGCACAGTCGACGGATGGAAACTCTGGTCGCACCACGCCTCACCCGTACTCGCCGAAACCGACGACGAAGAGGGCGAGGAGTCACCCTCCTGAGTGGGTAGGGGCGGTTACAGGAGCCCCCGCGGGCCAGGACTGTCAGTGCTCGCAGGTAGATTCGATCGAGGCTGCTGTGCCGACCGCACTCGGCGCAGGCCTGCCGATACCAACGATTGCAGGAGTGATTCGCGTGGATCGTGTCGCGCTGCGCGGCCTCAAGGCCCGTGGACACCACGGTGTCTTTCCGCGGGAACGCGAAGAGGGCCAGACCTTCATCGTGGACCTGGTCCTTGGCCTGGACACCCGTGCGGCCGCCGCCGACGACGACTTGGCGAAGACCGTGCACTACGGAGTCGTGGCGGAGGAGGTCGTGGCCGCCGTCGAGGGCGACCCGGTGGACCTCATCGAGACGCTCGCCGAGCGCATCGCCCAGACGTGTCTGAAGCACGACGGAGTCCTGGAGGTCGAGGTGTGCGTCCACAAACCGGACGCCCCGATCACCGTCCCCTTCGACGATGTGACCGTCACCATCACACGGAGCCGAGTATGACCGCGTTTTCCACGCAAGGGCAGAGCGACCCGACCGTCCAGCCGGTGCCCACCGCCGTGGTGGAACAGGTCGACGCCGCCGACAGCACCCTCTCCAACCCCAAACGCGCCGTGATCTCCCTCGGCAGCAATCTCGGCAACCGCCTGGAGACGCTGCAGGGCGCGATCGACGCCCTGGAGGACACCCCCGGCCTGCGCGTCAAGGCGGTCTCTCCGGTGTACGAGACGGAGCCCTGGGGCGTCGACCCCGGCTCCCAGCCCTCGTACTTCAACGCGGTGGTCGTGGTGAAGA
Organism: Streptomyces sp. A18; assembly: GCF_059026065.1. Lineage (NCBI taxonomy): Bacteria > Bacillati > Actinomycetota > Actinomycetes > Kitasatosporales > Streptomycetaceae > Streptomyces > Streptomyces sp. A18. The sequence continues at coordinate 74,281 of NZ_JBWLKL010000002.1, forward strand.
CGACCCTGCCGCCCTCCTCGCTCCTGGAGCGGGCGCAAGCGGTCGAGGAAGCCTTCCACCGTGTGCGGGAAGAGCGCTGGGCCGCCCGCACGATCGACGTCGACATCGTGGCGTACGCGGACGTCGTCTCGGACGACCCGGTCCTCACGCTCCCCCACCCGCGCGCGCATGAACGTGCCTTCGTCCTGGCCCCTTGGTACGACGTGGAACCCGAGGCACAGCTGGCCGGCCGCGGCCCGGTCGCCGAGCTCCTTGCCAACGTCACCCGTGACGGCGTCATCCCCCGTGTCGACCTGGAACTCCGCCTGCCCGAATAGTCGTTAGGGTCTAACGGACCCGCATGACACGAAGCGGGTCCGTACGACGATGAAGCGATGAAGGGTCATCCGTGAAGCAGCTGCGCATCAGGACACTGGCCGGCCTCTTCGTGGTGGCCGGGGTGCTGTCCTGGGCGGGCGCCCGGCTGTGGGACTCCGTCGGCACGCTGCCGCGGGTCCCGCTGGCCGCGCCCATCGTGCTCGCCGTGATCGCCGCGGTGCTGCTCGCCACGGCGCTCTCGCTGCGGTCCCGGCTGCGCGCCCAACGCGAGCGTCGCCCCGGGGCGAAGGGCGTCGAGCCGATGATGGCCGCGCGCGCGGTCGTCTTCGGCCAGGCGAGCGCCCTGGTCGCCGCCCTGGTCGCCGGGATGTACGGCGGCACGGGCGCGTTCCTCCTGGAATACCTGGACGTCCCGGCCCGCCGGGACCAGGCGATCTACGCGGGCCTCTCGCTGGTAGCGGGCATCGCGGTCATAGCGGCCGCCTTCTTCCTGGAGCGGGTCTGCCGCCTCCCCGAGGACGACGACGAAACGGGCGGGGCGGCCCCGGCGGCCTAGAGCAACCGGCCGAGGAGCGCCCCGAAGGCGCGCGGGGAACTGCACGACCGGCCAGAACGCGCCCGCAGACGCATACACCCGTCCCGTAAGGCGCCTAGCGCGCCATGATGAGGCTCATGGCCTCATTACGCGTCGCAGGGTCACGCAGCTGCCCCCGCACCGCAGACGTGATCGTCTTGGCGCCCGGCTTGCGCACCCCGCGCATGGTCATGCACATGTGCTCGCACTCCACGACCACGATGACGCCGCGCGGCTCCAGGATCTCCATCAGGGAGTCCGCGACCTGCGTGGTCAGCCGCTCCTGGACCTGCGGACGGCGCGCGTAGACGTCCACGAGGCGAGCCAGCTTGGACAGGCCGGTGATCTTGCCGTCGGACGAGGGGATGTAGCCGACGTGCGCGACACCGTGGAACGGCACCAGATGGTGCTCGCAGGAGCTCTGCACCTCGATGTCCTTCACCAGGACCATCTCGTCGTGGCCGAGATCGAACGTCGTCGTCAGGACGTCCTCGGGCTTGAGCCACAGACCGCCGAATATCTCCTTGTACGCGCGTGCGACCCGCCCAGGAGTCTCCCGCAGGCCCTCCCGGTCCGGATCCTCCCCGACCGCGATGAGCAGCTCGCGCACGGCGTTCTCGGCCCGCTTCTCGTCGAACACGCCGATCGTGCCCTCGCCGTCCAGCGTCACCGGATCGGTCATGTGTGCCTCGTTCCTAGCGTTCCACGCGTCATGCGTCAGTACGTACGAAAAAACTGCGCCCCCCAGGCTAGAACCAGGGGGGCGCAGCTTCCATTCCGGGCCTGCTGAGGCGCCGGGGATCAGCTCTCGGGGCGATCCTCCTTGGTCACCTCGATGGGCGTCTCCGTCGGGCCCGCGGTCACCGCGGGCGTCGCGCCGTTCGCACCGTTCGTCAGCGACAGCTCCCGGGGGGAGAGCACCGGCGGGCGGGTAGAGGGCGTACGCCGCGAGGAACCGGTCCACGCCGGGCGGGCCGGGCGCTTCACGATGCCTGCGAAGACCTCGGCGATCTGCTCCTTGTTCAGGGTCTCCTTCTCGAGGAGCTGGAGGACCAGGTTGTCGAGAACGTCGCGGTTCTCGACGAGGATCTCCCAGGCCTCGTTGTGCGCGGTCTCGATGAGCTTCTTGACCTCTTCGTCGACCAGCGCCGCGACCTCTTCCGAGTAGTCGCGCGGATGACCCATCTCACGGCCGAGGAACGGCTCGGTGTTGTCGCCGCCGAACTTGATCGCGCCGAGCCGCTCGGTCATGCCGTACTGCGTGACCATGGCCCGCGCGGTCGCGGTGGCCTTCTCGATGTCGTTCGCCGCGCCCGTCGTCGGGTCGTGGAAGACGAGCTCCTCGGCCGCGCGCCCGCCCAGCATGTACGCCAGCTGGTCGAGCATTTCGTTGCGCGTGGTCGAGTACTTGTCCTCCTCGGGCAGGACCATGGTGTAACCCAGGGCCCGGCCGCGCGACAGGATCGTGATCTTGTGGACCGGGTCCGAGTTCGGAGACGCCGCCGCGACCAGGGCGTGTCCGCCCTCGTGGTACGCGGTGATCTTCTTCTCCTTGTCGGACATGATCCGCGTCCGCTTCTGCGGACCCGCCACGACGCGGTCGATCGCCTCGTCGAGCGCGTGGTTGTCGATCAGCTTCTTGTCGCCGCGCGCCGTGAGGAGCGCCGCTTCGTTCAGCACGTTCGACAGGTCGGCACCCGTGAATCCCGGCGTACGCCGCGAGACCGCGCCCAGGTCGACGTCCGGAGCGACCGGCTTGCCCTTCTGGTGAACCTTGAGGATCTCCAGACGGCCCTGCATGTCCGGGCGGTCGACCGCGATCTGACGGTCGAAACGGCCGGGGCGCAGGAGCGCGGGGTCGAGGATGTCGGGGCGGTTCGTGGCGGCGATCAGGATGACGCCGCCCTTCACGTCGAAGCCGTCCATCTCGACGAGCAGCTGGTTCAGCGTCTGCTCGCGCTCGTCGTGACCGCCGCCCATACCGGCACCGCGGTGCCGGCCGACGGCGTCGATCTCGTCGACGAAGACGATCGCCGGGGCGTTCGCCTTGGCCTGCTCGAAGAGGTCACGCACACGCGAGGCGCCGACACCGACGAACATCTCGACGAAGTCGGAACCGGAGATCGAGTAGAAGGGGACGCCGGCCTCACCCGCGACGGCGCGCGCGAGGAGCGTCTTGCCCGTGCCGGGCGGCCCGTACAGGAGCACGCCCTTGGGGATCTTGGCCCCGACGGCCTGGAACTTCGCCGGCTCCTGGAGGAACTCCTTGATCTCGTGGAGTTCCTCGACGGCCTCGTCCGATCCGGCCACATCGGAGAACGTCGTCTTCGGTGTGTCCTTGGTGATCAGCTTGGCCTTGGACTTCCCGAACTGCATGACCCGGGAGCCGCCGCCCTGCATCTGATTCATCAGGAACAGGAAGACAACGACGATGAGCACGAAGGGGAGCAGGGAAAGAAGGATGCCGACGAACGGGTTCTGCTTCGACGGCGAGACGGTGTAACCGTCCGGGATCTTCTTGTCCTGGTACTTGTCCTGCAAGGTCTTGGCGATGTCGACACCTTGGTTGCCGATGTAGCTCGCCTGGATCTTGCTGCTGTCCTTGACCTTCTGGCCATCCTTGAGCTCGACCTTGATGGTCGACTCGTCACCGGTGGTGAGCTTGGCGCTCTCGACCTTGTCGTCGTTGATCGCCTGCACTACCTGGCCGGTGTCCACCGTCTTGTAGCCGCCGGACGAACCGACCACCTGCATCAACACGACCACGGCAAGGACGGCCAGCACGATCCACATGACTGGCCCACGGAAGTATCGCTTCACGTCCATCCATACGGAGCGATGACGCCCCGTCCCTCCTGCCATAGTGAGTTTGATAAAGACTGTTCTTCGGACGGTACCCCAGCATTGTCACCCGATACCGCACGGGACGGCTGACAAACCCGTCTTCGCATGCTCCAACGGCGGGAAACGGGTGAGGGTTCCCGGCCGCCTCCGCGGAGTTGGCCGGGGGACCGGGAATCAGCCGCCGTAGACGTGCGGAGCGAGGGTGCCGACGAACGGCAGGTTGCGGTACTTCTCCGCGTAGTCCAGGCCGTACCCGATGACGAACTCGTTCGGGATGTCGAAGCCGACCCACTCCACGTCGATCGCGACCTTGGCCGCATCGGGCTTGCGCAGCAGCGTGCAGACCTTCAGCGACGCGGGCTCGCGCGAGCCGAGGTTGGAGAGCAGCCAGGACAGCGTCAGACCGGAGTCGATGATGTCCTCGACGATGAGGACGTGCTTGCCCTTGATGTCGGTGTCCAGGTCCTTGAGGATCCGCACGACACCGGAGGACTGGGTGCCCGCGCCGTACGACGACACGGCCATCCAGTCCATGGTGAGCGGGGTGGACAGCGCACGCGCCAGGTCCGCCATGACCATCACCGCGCCCTTGAGCACTCCGACGATCAACAGGTCCTTGCCCGCGTACTCCGCGTCGATCTTCGCGGCCAGCTCAGCCAGCTTCGCGTCGATCTCTTCCTTGGTGATGAGCACCGACTGAAGGTCGGTGCCCATGTCTTTCGCGTCCACCCGCATCACTTTCGGTCGTCCGTCACACCGGCTGCGCGGGGCCCGGGGATCCCTCGGTCAACAGCCTTGCCGGATCACCAGTCTGCCACCCTGGCGCTGAGCGACGACTTTGCCCGGGAGATTGATGGCTCCCTGGCCGCGCCAGCCCGTGATCAGCCGGTCGACCTCTTCGAGGTGGCGGGCGAAAAGCGCACCGGCCGGAGCGCCCGCTTCGATGGCGGCGCGGCGCACGATGCGGCGGCGTACGGCGGGCGGCAGGGCGTAGAGCTTGGCGCACTCCAGGAGTCCCGCGGCGTCACGCACGGAAGCTTCCGCCTGTGCGGCCCAGTGGTCCAGGGCGTCGGCGTCATCCCGGGACAACTGGGCCGTACGGGCGAGTGCTTCCACGACGCCCTTGCCGAGCGCCTTCTCCAGGGCGGGCAGACCTTCGTGCCGCAGCCGCGAGCGGGTGTAGGCGGGGTCGGTGTTGTGCGGGTCGTCCCAGACGGGCAGCGACTGGACCATGCAGGCCTTGCGGGCGGTCTGCCGGTCGATGTGCAGGAAGGGGCGGCGGTAGCGGCGGTCGGCTCCGGGGCCGCCGGACACGGCCGCCATCCCGGACAGGGAGCGGATGCCGGAGCCGCGGGCGAGACCCAGCAGGACGGTCTCCGCCTGGTCGTCACGGGTGTGGCCGAGGAGGATCGCGGCGGCGCCATGGCGCTCGGCCACCGCGTCGAGTGCGGCGTATCTCGCGTCGCGGGCCGCGGCCTCGGGGCCGCCGTCCCGGCCGACGTCGACAGCGACGGACTCGATCGGTTCCAGGCCGAGGGCGGTGAGCCGGGATACGACCTCGGCGGCGCGCAGATCGGACCCGTCCTGCAGTCCGTGGTCGACGGTGACACCGCCGGCGCGGATGCCGAGCTTGGGGGCCTCGAAGGCGAGAGCGGAGGCGAGCGCCATGGAATCGGCGCCGCCGGAGCACGCGACCAGCACGAGTGGCGTCGCGGCCTGCTCGCGTGGAGGGTGGGGGTGAGCGGGGCGTGAGGGGACGTGCTCGGGGGTGCGCTGTGCTTCGGGGCGCTGTTGGTCGGCGCGCTGGGCGTCGGTGCGCTGTACGTCGGTCAGTACGTCGTGGAGTACGCGGCGGACCGCCAGGCGTATCGCCGCGACCGCAGGATGGGGACCCATGTCCGGTTCCCTTCATGAAGTTCGGGGGTGAGCCTCGGACCTGTCACTGTCGCTCAGGACCACTCGGGAGATCGGGCCTCAGTCAGACCTCACGAGGTTAGTCACTCAGAGTGTGTCGATGGTGACAGAGCCGAGCCGTTCCCCGAGCATTGCACGCCTACCCATGGCTCACGGTCCCTCGGACGGGTGATTGCGGGGGCGTTTGCCTGCCATCGGCCGCAACTCGCTCCCCTACGACCCTCACTCTCCCTTACGGTGCACCCGCGCGACCCAGTCCGCCGGTTTGGCGATCTCCGACTTGGTGGGCAGCGTGTTCGGCGAAGTCCACACCCGGTTGAAGCCGTCCATTCCGACCTCGCCGACGACCGCGCGCACGAAACGCTCGCCGTCCCGGTATTGGCGCAATTTCGCGTCCAGGCCGAGCAGCTTGCGCAGAGCTTGATCGAGGCGGCTCGCCCCGCGGGCCCTGCGCTGCTGGAACTTCTCCCGGATCTCGCCCACGGAGGGCACCACATCGGGGCCGACGCCGTCCATCACGAAGTCGGCGTGCCCTTCGAGGAGCGACATGACGGCTGTGAGCCGGGCCAGGATCTCGCGCTGGGCGGGGGTCTGCACCAACTCGACGATGGAGCGCCCCCCGTCGTCCTCCTCGCCCTCAGGGCGGCCGCCGGCGAGCGACTGGGCGGCTTCCCTGATGCGCTCCAGGACCGTCATGGGGTCGACCTCGGTCTCGGAGAGGAACGACTGGATCTCCCCCTCCAGGTGGTCCCGCAGCCAGGGCACGGCCGAGAACTGCGTACGGTGCGTCTCCTCGTGCAGGCACACCCAGAGCCTGAAGTCATGGGGGTCCACGTCGAGTTCGCGCTCCACGTGCACGATGTTCGGTGCCACGAGGAGGAGCCTGCCGCCGCCGTTCTCCCCCGCCGGGAGGTCGCGGGTGGCCGGGGCGAAGGTCTCGTACTGCCCGAGGACGCGTGAGGCGAGGAAGGAGAGCAGCATCCCGAGCTCGACGCCCGTCACCTTGCCGCCGACCGCCCCGAGCACGGCGCCGCCGGGGCCGCTGCGCCGGTCCTGCATCTTGTCCAGGAGGGGTTTGAGGATCTCCCGGAACCCGGCGACGTTCGCTCGGATCCACCCGGCCCTGTCGACCACGAGCACCGGGGTGTCGTGTATGTCCTCCGTGCCCATCCGGGTGAAGGAACGGACATGCTCCTCCGAGGACTTCGCATGCTTCCGGAGCTCGGCGACGATGGCCCGCGCCTCGTCCCTGCTCACTTCTGGACCCGGCCGGACGAGCCGGGTCGCGGTCGCCACCGCGAGATTCCAGTCGACCATCTCCGCACCACCGATGCTCGTCATGCGTCAACGGTACGTGCTCGACCCCGCCCGTGGAGCGGGTTGACCCCCGAGATTGCCCCACTCCGGGGCCCCTAGGGGTCAACGGGAAGCGATTGCCCCGTGAGGCCGCCATCACCGGCCCGTCGACACGACGGCGGGCGAGACACCCGTGTCCCACCGGCCGGTGAGGCCGGACCGTCCATCGTCTGCGACACCGTCGTGGCCGGTCGCGCTCTTCCCCGCGTCCTTTCGGGGCGCGGCCTGCCCCTACCGCCCCGAGGCCCAGGGCCTGCTACCTGCATCCGCACTTCGCCACCGACGACGCCATCTGGTCCAGTGCCGCCTGCGCCGCCTTGGGGTCCGTGGTGCCTGTGGTCATGAACGCGAAGACCAGGAGGCGGCCCTCCGCGTCGACGACCGTGCCCGCCAAGGTGTTCACGCCTGTCAGGGTGCCCGTCTTCGCGCGTACGACGCCCGTGCCCGGGGAGTCCTTCGGGTAGCGGTCGACCAGGGTGCCCGTGAAACCGGCCACCGGCAGGCCCGTCACCACCGAGCGCAGCTCGGGGTGGGCGGGGTCGGCGGCGCGGGACAGGAGCGCGGCGAGCAGGTCGGCGGAGCTGCGGTCGGCGCGGTCCAGGCCGCTGCCGTCCGCGAACTTCGCTCCGGAGAGCGGGAGTCGCTCCTTCTTCAGCTGGGCTTCGATCGCCTTGCCCGCGCCGTCGAAGCTCGCAGGCTCCTTTGCGGCGAGCGCCGTCTGGCGGGCCAGCGCCTCGGCGATGTCGTTGTCGCTGTGCGTCAGCATCCGCTCGACGAGTGCGGACAGCGGCGGGGACTCCACCTCGGCGAGGGACTCGGCCCGGTCGGACGCCTTGGACGGGCCCGGGTCCTTCTTGTCTTTCTCGTTCTTCTTGTCCTTGGTGTTCGTTTCGATGCCCTCGTCCTTCAGGAGCTCCGCGAACTTCTTCGCCGCGTCGCCCGCCGGGTCACCCGAGCGCGGGGCCGGCCCGCTGGAGGAGTCGTCCAGGCGGCCCTCGTCGGCCATCAGGGCGCTGACCAGCGTGAGGTTCTCGTTCGGGCCGATGGGGTGCTGCTGCTCCCCCGAGTAGAGCGACGTGTCGTACGACAGATTCACCTTGTCGGCCCCGCGGTCCTTCAGGGCGCGCGCGGTGTCCTTCGCCAGCTCGTGCAGGCTCGCGGCGCTTCCCGAGAAGGGGCCGTCCTTGCGGGCGGTGAGCGTGGGGTCGCCGCCTCCCACCAGGACGACGTCCTTCGAGTCCGGCTCGATGACCGTCCTCGTGGTGATCCGGTGGTCGGCCCCCGCCGCGGTCAGCGCCGCCACCGCCGTGGCGATCTTGGTGGTGGACGCGGGCGTCAGGGTGTCGCCGCCGCCCTTGCCGTAGACCCGCCGCCCGGTGCCCGCGTCGATGACGACCGCCGAGCGCTCGGGGCCCAGGGCCTTGTCCTTCAGGAGCGGATCGAGGACGCCCGCGAGCGCCTTGCCGTCGGGAGCGGGCGCGGAGCCGCCGTGCGCGGAACCCGCGGGCACGCCGAGCCCCCTGAGCACGGAGGGGGCGCTCGGGGCGTCCGCCGGCGCTCTTCCGGACGTACGACCGCCGTGATCTGTGCCACCCCCGGCCTCCTGGGAAGCCGCCCAGTCCCGCTCGGCCGTACGCTGACCGGAGGAGTCCCAGGGGCCGGCCGCGGCCACCGCACCGGCCGCGATCGCGAGTCCTACGGTGGCGGCACCCGCCGTGAGCTGCCAGGTCTTGAGCTTCGCAGGAGCCTTGAGAGCGGCAGGGATCTTGGGAGCCAAAGGCTCGGGAAGCCGCTTGAGCAGCTTCCCGACCTGCTGCCGGGTCTGTTGCCAAGGCTTGAGCTCGGGCACGACGACCAGCCCCTTTCGCGATCACACATCTGCGTGAGGGACACTTAACCACCCGAAGTATGTGCTGATCATGGAGGAGCCACCCGTGGAGTTCGACGTCACCATCGAGATTCCGAAGGGTTCGCGGAACAAGTACGAGGTGGACCACGAGACCGGCCGGATCCGCTTGGACCGTCGCCTCTTCACGTCGACCAGCTACCCCGCGGACTACGGCTTCGTCGAGAACACCCTCGGCGAGGACGGTGACCCGCTGGACGCCCTCGTCATCCTGGACGAGCCGACCTTCCCGGGCTGCCTCATCAAGTGCCGCGCGATCGGCATGTTCCGGATGACCGACGAGGCGGGCGGCGACGACAAGCTGCTCTGTGTCCCGGCGTCGGACCCCCGCGTGGAGCACCTGCGCGACATCCACCACGTCTCCGAGTTCGACCGCCTGGAGATCCAGCACTTCTTCGAGGTCTACAAGGACCTGGAGCCCGGCAAGTCCGTCGAGGGCGCCGACTGGGTCGGCCGCGCGGACGCCGAGGCCGAGATCGAGAAGTCGTACAAGCGCGCGGAGGCGCAGGGTCACTGAGTGCCCCTCCTCCGCCGCTGACGGCCGTTCACGGGCCGCGTGATCTTCACGAAGACCACGCGGCCCGTTCGCGTATCTGTGCGCATACTGTTCGTACTGGAGGTGCGCAAGGTTCGTACGTGGGAGCGAGGCAAGTGAACGTGGCTGACCAGGAGGCCGAAGACCGCAAGCCACAGTCGGATGAGGCAAGGAGTGCGTTCACTCAGCCCACCGGCGTGGTGCCGCAGCCACCGGCACCCGAGGACGAGTCGCAGACGACCTCCGAGTTCGCGATCCCGACCGGTGTGCCGAGCCCATCGGCGACCACCACCCAGGAGACCGAGAAGTCGGCGTTCACCACACCGCACACCTACAGCTCCCGCACCGCGCCGCCCGCTTTCACTCCCCCGCACGGCATACCCCTGGTGAAGCTCACCAAGGAGACGCCCTGGCAGGACCAGATGCGCACGATGCTGCGCATGCCGGTCGCCGAACGGCCCACTCCGGAGGCCTCGCAGAGGCACGAGGACGAGACCGGGCCGGCCGTGCCGCGCGTGCTCGACCTGACGCTGCGTATCGGCGAGCTGCTGCTGGCGGGCGGCGAAGGCGCCGAGGACGTGGAGGCGGCGATGTTCGCCGTCTGCCGCAGCTACGGCCTGGACCGCTGCGAGCCGACCGTGACGTTCACGCTGCTGTCGATCTCGTACCAGCCGTCCCTGGTGGACGACCCGGTCACCGCCTCCAGGACCGTGCGCCGCCGAGGCACCGACTACACCCGCCTCGCGGCCGTCTTCCACCTGGTGGACGACATCAGCGACACGGACACCGACATCTCCCTGGAGGAGGCCTACCGCCGGCTCGCGGGGATCCGCCGTAACCGCCACCCCTACCCCGGCTGGGCGCTCACGGCGGCCAGCGGGCTCCTCGCGGGCTCGGCCTCCGTGCTCGTCGGCGGTGGCGCCCTGGTCTTCGTGATCGCGGCGGTCGGCGCGATGCTCGGCGACCGTCTCGCCTGGCTGTGCGCGGGCCGCGGGCTTCCGGAGTTCTACCAGTTCGTGGGGGCCGCGATGCCGCCCGCCGCGATGGGCGTCACGCTCAGCGTCCTGCACTCCCAGGAGGTCAACGCCTCCGCGGTGATCACCGGTGGTCTCTTCGCGCTGATCCCCGGAAGAGCCCTGGTGGCCGGCGTCCAGGACGGCCTGACCGGCTACTACATCACGGCGGCGGCACGCCTCCTGGAGGTCTGCTATCTCGTCGTGGGCATCGTCGTCGGCGTACTGCTCGTGCTGTCGCTCGGCGTGATGCTGGACGCCACGAGCCTGCAGCCGGAGACGGCGTTCGTGGCGACCGACTCGCGCCCGGTGATCCAGATCCTGGCCTCGATGGCGCTGAGTCTCGCCTTCGCGATATTGCTCCAGCAGGAACGTCACACCGTGCTCATCGTGACCCTCAACGGCGGTATCGCCTGGGTCATGTTCGGCGCCCTCGCGCAGACGTCGCTGGAACTCTCGCCGGTCGCAGCGACAGCCGTCGCGGCCGGGCTCGTGGGCCTGTTCGGGCAGCTGTTCTCGCGCTACCGCTTCGCCTCTTCACTGCCGTACGTCACCGCGGCCATCGGCCCGCTGCTGCCCGGTAGCGCGACGTACTTCGGTCTGCTGGCCCTCGCCCAGAACGACATGAACACGGGCATCAACTCGCTCACCAAGGCGGCGGCGACGGCCCTTGCCATCGCGATCGGCGTGAACCTGGGCAGCGAGGTCTCCCGCATGATCCTCAAGATCCCGGGTGCCACGACGGCGGCGAACCGCCGTGCGGCGAAGCGGACGCGGGGCTTCTAGAGCCTGCCGCTCGCTCAGCGCTTGGCGTGCCGGCCGCGCGACGCCGGGGCCGCTCCGGGGGCCTCGCCCTCGGCGGCTGCCGCCTTCTTGTTCTTGCCGCGCGCCCTCAGGAACTCGATCACGATCGGCACCACCGAGATCAGGACGATCAGGATGAGGATCGCCTCGATGTTCTTGTGCACGAAGTCGATCTTGCCGAGCCAGGCGCCGAGCAGCGTCACGCCCGCGCCCCAGAGGATGCCGCCGATGATGTTGAACGTGATGAACGAGCGGTACCGCATGCCGCTGACGCCCGCGATGATCGGCGTGAACGTCCGCACGATGGGCACGAAGCGGGCCAGGACCAGGGACTTCGGGCCGTACTTCTCGAAGAACTCGTGCGCCTTGACCACGTTCTCCTGCTTGAACAGCTTGGAGTCCGGGCGGTTGAAGAGCGCGGGGCCGACCTTCTTGCCGAAGAGGTAGCCCGCCTGGTCGCCGAGGATCGCGGCGACGCAGATGAGGATGCAGCAGAGCCAGAGCGGGAAGTCCAGCTGCTTCGTCGTGATCAGCAGGCCCGTCGTGAACAGCAGCGAGTCGCCCGGCAGGAAGAAGCCGATGAGCAGGCCCGACTCGGCGAACACGATCGCGAGCAGGCCCCAGACCCCGAACGTGTTCAGGAGGTAGTCCGGGTCCAGCCAGCTTGGTCCGAGCGCAAGCGTCGTCACGGTTCCGGGCTCCTGAGGGTGAGAGGGCGATGCGGCGGGGACGGCCGCCCAAAGCTATCAACGCGAGGTGACGTGCCCAGGTTCCACTGCCCTCCCCAGGGTGCACTGTGCGCCGATTGGGACAAAGCTGTGTGCCATGGGTATCGAAGATTTCGGCGGTGGCACCGACCCGCACTCCGACGTACTGGTCGTGACGACGAACGACGTACCGGGATACCGCGTACAACAGGTTATCGGTGAGGTCTTCGGCCTCACCGTCCGCTCCCGGCACTTGGGCAGCCAGATCGGCGCGGGCCTCAAGTCCATGATCGGCGGCGAGCTGAAGGGCCTCACGAAGACGCTGGTGGAGACCCGGAACCAGGCCATGGAGCGCCTCATCGAGCAGGCACGCGCGCGGGGCGGCAACGCGGTCCTGATGATGCGCTTCGACGTCACCGAGGCCGCGGACGTCGGCACGGAGGTGTGCGCCTACGGCACGGCGGTCGTGATCGCGCAGGAGCAGTGACGTCAGCGGTAAGGGGCGGCCACCATGGGTGACCGCCCCTTACCATTCCTTACTGTTCCTTACCGTTCCTTACCGGTACGCCTGCTCAGCTGTTCCGCGCCGCGTTCGCCAGCATCGCGTCCCGCATGTAGACCGCGAGCCCCGGCCGGATCGCCTCGTAGACGGCCGTGAACCGCTCGTCCGACACGTACATCTCGCCGATGCACGTGTGGATCTCGTACGTGCAGTCGTAGTGGAAGCGGCAGATGAAGCGGCGGTGGTCCTCCGCGACATTCATCGCGTCCTCGGAGTCCGCGGGCAGCCCCCGGGCGAGCGCGTCGGCCATGCGCGCGTGCAAGGCGTTGGACTCGTCGTTGATCCGCTGCCAGTCCTCCTTGGTGTACGAGGCGGCCTTGCGCTGCGACTCCTTGTAGGCGTCGGTGTCGCCCCAGCGCCGCTCGACCTCCTCCGCGTACTGGTCGGGGTCGTGGTCCCCGAAGACCTCGAACTTCTCCTCGGGCGTGAGGTTGATGCCCATCTTCTTCGCCTCCATGGCGGTCTCGACGGCGGCGGCCATCTCCTGGAGCCTGGTGATCCGGGCGGTCAGCAGCTCGTGCTGGCGGCGCAGGTGCGCGCGCAGGTCCGTATCCGGGTCGTCCAAGAGGGCCGACACCTCGTCGAGGGGGAAGCCGAGCTCCCGGTAGAACAGGATCTGCTGCAGCCGGTCGAGGTCGTCGTCGCTGTAGCGCCGGTGGCCCGCCTGGCTGCGCTCGCCGGGCGCGAGCAGGCCGATCTCGTCGTAGTGGTGCAGCGTGCGCACCGTCACTCCGGCGAAACCGGCGACCTGTCCCACGGAGTAGCTCATGGCTCCCGCCTCTCTCTCGGTACGCACCTCAGCCTGAGTCCTCACGTCACGTGAGGTGCAAGTGCGGACCCCGGCAACCGCTCATATCCTCGCCAGCGGGGGCATGAAATCCCCGTACGAAGGAGACCGCCCATGCCGCTCCACCGCAGCGAGGCCCCGAACGGCGGCTCCCAGGAGCGCACCCTCGCGGTGAACCCCTTCTACGGAGAGGCCGACCCGGTCAGCGGCATGACCGAGGCACCGCCCAAGCATCGCCTCCCCGACAGGCCGCTGCCGCCCGCGACGGCCTACCAGCTGGTGCACGACGAGCTGATGCTCGACGGCAACTCACGGCTCAACCTCGCGACCTTCGTCACGACGTGGATGGAGCCGCAGGCCGGCGTCCTGATGGCGGAGTGCCGGGACAAGAACATGATCGACAAGGACGAGTACCCGCACACCGCCGAGCTGGAGCGGCGCTGCGTGGCCATGCTCGCCGACCTGTGGCACGCGCCAGACCCGGCGGGCGCCGTCGGCTGCTCGACGACCGGATCGAGCGAGGCGTGCATGCTCGCCGGGATGGCGCTCAAACGCCGCTGGGCCAAGGCCGGGCAGAACCGTGACCGCTACCCCTCCCCCGCCGCGCGCCCGAACCTCGTCATGGGCGTCAACGTCCAGGTGTGCTGGGACAAGTTCTGCAACTTCTGGGAGGTCGAGGCGCGCCAGGTCCCCATGGAGGGCGACCGGTACCACCTCGACCCCGAGGCCGCCGCCGAGCTCTGCGACGAGAACACGATCGGCGTGGTGGCCGTGCTCGGCTCCACCTTCGACGGGTCGTACGAGCCGGTGGCCGAGCTCTGCGCGGCCCTGGACGACCTCCAGGAGCGCACAGGGCTCGACATCCCCGTGCACGTCGACGGCGCGTCCGGCGCGATGGTGGCGCCCTTCCTCGACGAGGACCTGGAGTGGGACTTCCGGCTGCCGAGGGTGGCGTCCATCAACACGTCGGGCCACAAGTACGGCCTGGTCTATCCGGGCGTCGGCTGGGCCCTGTGGCGCAACGCGGACGCGCTGCCGGAGGAGCTGGTCTTCCGGGTGAACTACCTCGGCGGTGACATGCCGACGTTCGCGCTGAACTTCTCCCGGCCGGGAGCGCAGGTCGCCGCGCAGTACTACACGTTCCTGCGCCTGGGCCGCGAGGGCTACCGCGCCGTCCAGCAGGCGGCCAGGGATGTCGCCCGCGGCCTCGCGTCACGCATCGAGGCGCTCGGCGACTTCCGGCTGATCACCCGCGGGGACCAGCTGCCGGTGTTCGCGTTCACCACGCGGGACGACGTGACGGCGTACGACGTCTTCGACGTGTCCCGGCGCCTTCGCGAGCGCGGCTGGCTGGTCCCCGCGTACACCTTCCCGGCCCACCGCGAGGATCTGGCGGTGCTCCGCGTGGTCTGCCGCAACGGCTTCACGGCCGACCTCGCGGAGCTGTTCCTCGCGGACCTGAGCAGCCTGATGCCCGAACTGCGGGAGCAGCCGCACCCGTTCACCAGGGACAGGGACGCGGCCACGGGGTTCCACCACTAGGGCCCGATGTGTTCGATGTGAATGGTTCGGGCGTCGGTGTCCATGCGGTACAAGAGTCGCCGGCGCCCCAAGTGGAGGCGCCGGTAGTCGATGCCGTGCAGCGCGTGTGAGCTCAGCCCTCCTCCGCCCCGGCCGCGAACGGGTTCTCCTCGCCCTCGGCGAGGATGCCCACGAAGGGCTCGCCCTCCCCCGCGAACGTGTAGGCACCGCCCTCGATCCGCTCGATCAGACCGCGCGTCCACTCCATGCCGCCGTCGGCCGTGTGGACCCAGAGGTTCATGATCTCGCCGATGTGCCCGAGCTGCTCCGGGCCGTCCTCGGGCGTGTAGTACTCCGTGACGGACCTGCGCCACTCCTCGATCCCCCGCACCCGCTCCCTCAGGAGATCGGCCGCCTCACCGCGCGGCAGGTCGACGATGAAGCCGAGGGCCGCCGCGAGCATGTCGGGGCGCTGGTCGTACGAGACCAGGTTGGCCCGGAGCAGGTTCAGGTACTCCTCGGTGCCCGCCTCCGTGATCTCGTACTCCGTGCGCGGCGGACCGCCGGCCGTGGACGGGGCGATCTCATGGGCGAGCAGCAGGCCCTGCTTGGCCATCTGCTTCAGCGCGTGGTAGATCGAGCCGGGCTTGGCGTTGGACCATTCATGGGCGCCCCAGTACTCCAGGTCGTTGCGCACCTGATAGCCGTGGGCCCGTCCGTGCTGACGGACGGCGCCGAGGACGAGGAGTCGGATCGCCGACATAAAAGCCACCTCCTTCTAATCAATTTTGATTAGAGTAGCGGTATGGCCGAGACAATGATCCCCTTGTTCCCCTGCCACGAGCTCGACGAGACCCTCGACTTCTACAAGGCCATCGGCTTCGAGGTGACCTTCCACCAGAAGAGCCCCTACCAGTACGGCGTCGTCGAACGCGGCGACATGCAGTTCCAGTTCTTCCGCATGAAGGGCTACGACCCCAAGGGGTCCTACAGCGCCTGCTACGTCCTGACCGACGACGTGGACGCCCTCCACGAGTCATTTCGTACGGGACTCAAGCAGACGCTCGGCCGTATACCGACCCGCGGCCTGCCGCGCATCAGCGCCCTGAAGGACATGAGCTACGGAGTGCGGCAGTTCCTGATGACGGACCCGGCGGGCAACTGCATCCGCGTCGGACAGCCCATCGCCGAGTCCTTCGAGCACACGGCGGTGCCGAAGGAGCGGTACGCGCGCGCCCTGCACCAGGCCGTGCTCCTGGGCGAGTCCAAGGAGGACCACGCGGCGGCGGCCCGCATCATCGACCACGCGCTCGCGGCGGAGGGCACCCCCACCCCCGTACAGCTCGTGAAGCTGTACGTCGTGCGGGCCGAGATGGCCGCGCAGCTCGGCGAGCCGGAGCGGCCGGAGGAGTGGCTCGACCGGGCCGAAGCGGTCCAACTCACGGACGCGCAACGGCTTTCAGCGCGTGACGAGCTGCTGCGGGCGGAGGAGCTGCGCGGGTCCCTGCAGTTCAGCTCTCGCCGCGCTCCAGGGCCACCAGCTCGAACGCCGTCTTGCCGTCGACGGTCTCCCGGATGATGTCGGCGTGGCCCGAGTGCCGGGACATCTCGGTGATCAGGCGGAGCAGCACCCATCGCATCGACACGTCCTCCTTCGGGAACCACGGCTGGTCCGGGAGCGAGAACGTCTCGTCGAGGGTGGGCAGGGAGCGGATGAACTCCTCGGTCCGGTCGGCGACTTGACCCCAGTAAGCGAGCGCCGACTCGACCGTCTCGCCCTCGACCAGGCGGAAGCACTCGTCCCAGTTCGCCTCGGTGCGCTCGATCGCCGGGGCGACGCCCTTCGCCCGCGAGATCCAGCTCTCCTCGACCTCCGCGACGTGCTTGAGCAGCCCGGAGAGCGAGAGCTCGCTGGCGCTGGGCACGGTGGCCGCCTGCTCGTCCGTCAGGCCGATCAGGGCCCGCCGGATGCCGCCGCGCTCGGCATCGAGGAAGGCGAGCAGCGCGCCGCGCTCGTCGCCGGGGGCCTCTGCGTTGACGTGGGTGACCATGGGGTCCGCCTCTCCGAGCCGTGGAACCTGCCGGGCTTTCCGGCTTTCCGACACCACAGACGTTACGGACCCTTGCGGTCAGGTTCTGTCCGCAAGGGTCCGGGAGTTCCAGACGTACGCCCGGCGCACGAGGGAAGCCCTCAGAAGGGGAAACGGGTGCGCCCGTGCTGCACCGAGATCCACTTCTGCGTGGTGAACGCCTCCACCGTCGAGTCGCCGTTGAGCCGCCCGACGCCCGAGCTCTTCTCGCCGCCGAAGGGCACGATCGGCTCGTCGTGCACGGTGCCGTCGTTCACGTGGAACATGCCGCTGTTGATGCGCCGCGCGAACCGCACGCCGCGCTCGACGTCGGCGGTGTGGACGGCGCCGCTGAGCCCGTACGGGGTGTCGTTGGCGATGCGCACGGCCTCTTCCTCGCCGTCGAAGGTCACAAGGAGCGCCACCGGGCCGAAGATCTCCTGCTGCAGGATCGGGGAGTCGGCCGGCAGGTCCGCCAGGACGGTGGGCGCCACCAGGTTGCCCTCGGTGCTGCCGTGCAGGAGCGCCTTGGCTCCCGCGGCCACCGCCTGGTCGACGACCTTCGTCATCGAGTCCGCCTGCGAGGAGTTGATCAGCGGGCCGATGTGGGTCGCCGGGTCCGCCGGGTCGCCGACCTTCAGGGACGCGACCTTGGCGACGAACTTCTCGGTGAACTCCGCCTCGAGCGACCGGTCCACGAGGACGCGGTTGGCGGCCATGCAGACCTGACCCTGGTGCACGAAGCGGCTGAAGACCGCCGCGTCCACCGCGTAGTCGATGTCCGCGTCGTCCAGGACGACGAGCGCGCTGTTGCCGCCGAGTTCGAGGACGGACCGCTTGAACTGCGCCGCGCAGACCGTGCCGACGTGGCGGCCGACGCGGTCCGATCCGGTGAAGGAGATGACGCTCGGCACCGGGTGCTCGATGAACGCGTCGCCGATCTCGGCGATGTCGGTGATGACCACGTTCAGCGCACCGGCCGGCAGACCGGCGTCCTCGAAGAGCCGCGCGAGGAAACTGCCGCCCATCACCGGCGTGTTCTGATGCGGCTTGAGCACCACCGTGTTGCCCAGGGCGAGCGCAGGGGCGACCGTCTTGAGGGAGAGGAGCAGCGGGAAGTTGAAGGGGCTGATGACCCCGACCACGCCCACCGGCTCGCGGTAGAGGCGGTTCTCCTTGCCCTCGCCGGGCGAGGGCAGGATGCGGCCCTCGGGCATCAGCGCGAAGTTGACCGACTCGCGCAGGAATTCCTTGGTGAGGTGGATCTCGAAGGCGGCCTTGAGCCGGGTGCCGCCCAGCTCGGTGACGATCGCCTCGGATATCTCTTCCTCGCGGTCCTCGATGATGCGCAGGGCACGCTCGAAGACCGCACGCCGGGCGTAGGGGCTCGTCGCGCCCCACGCCTTCTGCGCACGCTCGGCTGCGCGGTAGGCCTGGTCCACCTCGTCGGCCGTCGCCACGGTGATCGAGGCCAGCTTCTCCCCGTTGTACGGATTGAAGTCGATGATGTCCCAGGAGCCGGAACCGGCCTTCCACTCACCGTCGATGTACTGGTGAGCCAGGTCAGTGAAGAAGGACATGAGACCCCTTGCCGCAGACGGGTGCCGAGTGCTGATTTCCCGTCATCGTACTGACGTATCAGGTCAGTTGGAGTAGACCACGAAGAAGGTCGCGACTATCGGCCGGATTCGGGCTGTCGCTCTGCAGCTCACTGACCACCCGCTCGTACTGGCCGACTTCCTCCGGCTTGTCGAGGTACAGGGCTCCTGTCAGCTGCTCCACGTACACGACGTCGGACAAGTCCGACTCCGGGAAGCGCAGCATGGTGAACGCTCCGCTCTCGCCCGAGTGCCCACCGAAACTGAACGGCATGACCTGAAGAGTGACATTCGGCCGTTCTGAGATGTCGATCAGATGCTGGATCTGACCGCGCATCACTTCCCGGTCCCCGTACGGGCGTCGGAGCGCCGCCTCGTCGAGTACGCAGTGGAAGCGAGGGGCGCGCTCGGAGATGAGGAGCTTCTGGCGTTCGAGGCGCAGGGCGACGCGGCGCTCGATGTCGGCCTTGCTCGCGCCCTTCATGCCGCGCGCGACGACCGCGTGGGCGTACGCCTCGGTCTGCAACAGGCCGTTGACGAACTGGACCTCGTAGACACGGATGAGTGATGCGGCGCCTTCGAGACCCACGTACGTCTGGAACCAGCCCGGCAGGACGTCCGAGTAACTGTGCCACCAGCCGGCGAGGTTGGCCTCTTTGGCGAGGGAGAGCAACGCGACCCGCTCGGTCTCGTCGTTGACGCCGTACAGCGTCAGCAGGTCCTCGACGTCCCTGGACTTGAAGCTCACCCGTCCCAACTCCATGCGGCTGATCTTCGATTCGGAGGCGCGGATCGAGTAGCCGGCCGCTTCACGGGTGATGCCGCGCGATTCCCTCAGGCGCCTGAGTTGCGAGCCAAGGAGCATGCGCCGTACGACCGAGCCGCTCGACTCCCCTGCGGTCACTTCGCTCAATCCTCCCCATCACTTGGAAGCCAGCAGTCTGCCATTAAACGCTTCAGGGGGTACTCGTTCGGTTACAGAAACGGAAAGCCTTCGGAAGTCCTCCACAAGAAGTCGTAGGAAGAAATGGGCAAGAACTGGCACGGGAACGAGCAAGTCCGGCGCGTGCACGTGCATCTGCCCTTGCATCTGCTGTACGCATTCGGAACCATGGTCGGCGCGCCACCGCTGTATCTCCGTCGGAGCGAGCTGTACCGACGCGATGGAGCGGCGCCGCACCGACCGCGCCACCGCTCCATCGCTATGTACCGCGAAACCGGGGAGTGCCTCGCATGGGGACGAATGGATCGACCATGCTCGAGCCGTTACGGCAGGGGCTTCCCCCACTCGACCCCTCAGCCGTCTCCAGCGCGGCGTCCTGCTCCCTGCCCGCCCGCTATGAAGCGGTGGGCAGCGCGCGGCAGTTCACCCGCAAGACACTGGGCCAGTGGGAACTGGAAGAGCGCTTCGACGACATCGCCCTGGTCGTCTCCGAGTTGGTCACCAACGCCCTGCGGCACGCGCTGCCTTCCGACACCCCGCGCGACCAAGGGCCGCCCGTGCGGCTGCACTTGATGCGGTGGACCTCACGTCTGGTGTGCGCGGTGCGTGACCCCAGCGACGACAGTCCGGTCGCGCGCCAGACCGACGACGACTTCTCGGCCGAGTCAGGCCGCGGCCTGTTCCTGGTGGACTCGTTCAGCGACAGCTGGGGCTGGCACCCGCTCGCGGGCGCGCTGCGGGGCAAGGTCGTGTGGGCGTTGTTCCAACTGCCTTAGCGGGCTCGGCCCGGCCGGTGCCCGGCCCGGCTCGACGGGGCCGATACCCGGCCCCCTGATGCGTGCGGCGGGGCTAGCCACCTATCAGGTGGTCGAACTCCCCGTCCTTCATCCCCAGCAGCATCGCCTCTATCTCGGCGCGCGTGTAGACGAGCGCGGGCCCTTCGGGGAACCGCGAGTTGCGCATGGCGACGTCGCCGCCGGGCAACTTCGCGAACTCCACGCAGGCTCCCTGCGAGTTGCTGTGCCTGCTCTTCTGCCAGACCACCCCATGAAGCTCCGTGGCCGCCATGCCGTTAAACACGTGGTGCACAGTCGCTCCCCGGTGGTGCAGTGCCTGATGCGGCGCTAGATGCAGTGGTCAACTGTCCCGGATCATAGCTGTGTTCACATGCTGATGCATGGGCAGATGCACGTGCACGCGGGGTGTTCCCTTGATTACAGCTCCGTCAGCACCTGCCCAGATCGCCACACGACATGCGGACGCGGTCCGGGCCGAAGCCTTGGCTCACTGGTTCGTGTACTAGGTAGAGACGCAAAGGGACCCGTTCGTGTTCCAACGTTTACGCAACGTCCTGGTGGCGGCGCCGCGGTAGGGATGCGGCGGCTCAGCGCTCCGAGCCGTACGGCAGCAGCGCCATCTCCCGCGCGTTCTTGATCGCGCGGGCCAGCAGCCGCTGCTGCTGGGCGGAGACCCGGGTGACCCGCCGCGAGCGGATCTTCCCCCGGTCCGAGATGAACTTGCGGAGCAACTCCGTGTCCTTGTAGTCGATGTACGTGATCTTCGCCTGGTCCAGGGGGTTGGGGCGGGGCTTCTGGACGCGGGCGGACGGCTTGCGGGGGGACATTCAGACCTCCAGGAGGGTGTCGAAGGCAGGGGGCAGGTGTTTCCAGGCATCGCGCCCGGCGGCGTACTCCTCGTCGGTCAACAGGCATGACTCCAGGACCTCTTCGAGGCCCTCGCGGTCCAGGCCCGGCGAGGTGAAGACCAGGTGCTGGCAGCAGTCGCCGTGCTCCGGATGCCAGTCGAGGGCCGCCGCGGCACGACGCACCGGCGGCACCATCTCCCACGCGGCATCCGGCAGCGAGGCGAGCCACGGGCCCGCGCTCTCGACGCACAGCGCGCCGCCCGCGGCGTCCCAGCCGAGCAGCGTGTCCGGATGGTCGGCCAGCCAGAACCGGCCCCGGCTGCGGGCCGCCGCACAGGTCAGATCCTCCAGGGCCTGATAGAGCCGCTCCGGATGGAAGGGCCGGTCCCGGTGCCATACGAGGGTGGCGACCCCCGCCTCGTCCGCGTCGACCGGCAGCAGCGCACAGGACGGATGCTGGGCGGCAGCCGCCGCCTCGACGTCGAATCCGGCGAGCGCGGCACCCGCCAGGCCCCCATGACCGCTGATCGGGACCTGGCGGGCGGTCGGGTGGAGCTGGGCGAGGAGCGCGCGGTCCTCGTCGTCGGCGTCCGGTGAATCCGCGACGGCGAGCACGGGGGCGTACTCGAGCTGGCGGGCCCAGGTGTCGG
Organism: Streptomyces sp. A18; assembly: GCF_059026065.1. Lineage (NCBI taxonomy): Bacteria > Bacillati > Actinomycetota > Actinomycetes > Kitasatosporales > Streptomycetaceae > Streptomyces > Streptomyces sp. A18. Next base: position 96,027 of record NZ_JBWLKL010000002.1, read on the forward strand.
CGACCGTCCGCTGATCCGTGGAGGCCGCGGCGAGCCCGGCCTCCATGAGGTCGTCGCCGTTGCCGAGGTAGGGCAGGAGCAGGGCCGGATCGACGGCCGTGATCACGCCGCTCAGCCGCAGCCCCTCGTGCCCGTGCGCCGTGATCACCTCGGCCATCGCCTTGGGCTCGACGGAGTCCCACAGCTCGACGACCGCGAGCCGCGTGAGGCCGGAGTCCGCGAGCCGTTCGAGCTCGGGCACCAGGTCCTCGCGCAGGGCGCAGCACGCACAGTCGTTGACCAGCGGCGCCTCGCCCGTGGAGAGCACTCCGGTGGAGTCGCGCACCGTGCGTACGACCGTGCCGTGCACGGCGGTCGCCAGATCGTGATGGAGCGCGACGCTCCCCGGGACGGTGGTGAGGAGCCGCTCGACGGCTTCCCGCCGGGCGTCGGAGTGAAGGCCGCCGACGATGGCGACGTCCATGGCGTTGGCGGGATTCGACGGGTTCGGCGGATTCGCTGGGTTCGGCGGATTCGGCGGATTCATCGGGGTCACCGCGCGCCGTAACGGCGCTCGAAGCGCTCCACGCGGCCCGCCGTGTCCAGGACCTTGGCCGTGCCCGTGTAGAAGGGGTGGCTCGCCGAGGAGACCTCGACGTCGATGACGGGGTAGGTGCGCCCGTCCTCCCACTCGACCGTCTTCTCGCTGGTCGCGGTGGACCGGGTGAGGAAGGCGAAGCCGGCGGACTTGTCGCGGAAGACGACGGGGCCGTAGGGCGGGTGGATGTCCTTGCGCATCGCGGTCAGCGCTCCTCTCGGAAATCGACGTGACGCCCGACGACCGGGTCGTACTTGCGCAGCGTCATGCGGTCGGGGTCGTTACGGCGGTTCTTGCGGGTCACGTACGTGTAGCCGGTTCCGGCCGTGGACCGGAGCTTGATGATCGGGCGGAGTTCGTTGCGAGCCATGGGGCTAGTATATGAAAATGAATCCCGTTTTCAAAACGGTTCCATGAACGGCCCCATGAACGAGAGGTGCGTCACCATGTCCGCCCACTGCCAGCTGACCGGCGCCATGCCGGGCTTCGGCAACCAGATCTCCCATTCGCACCGGCGCACGTCACGCCGGTTCGACGTGAACGTCCAGCGCAAGCGCTACTGGCTGCCGAGCGAGGGCCGCTACGTACGGCTGCGACTCAGCGCCAAGGGCATCAAGACCGTCGACTCGATCGGCGTCGAGGCCGCCGTCGCCCGGATCCGTGCACGTGGGGTGAGGATCTGATGGCCAAGAAGAGCAAGATCGCGAAGAACGAGAAGCGGCGCGAGATCGTCGCGCGGTACGCCGCGCGGCGGGCCGCGCTGAAGGAGATCGTCCGCCGCCCCGGCACGGGCGAAGCCGAACGGCTCGCCGCCCAGGCCGAGTTGGCGCGGCAGCCGCGGGACGCGAGTGCGACGCGCGTACGCAATCGGGACAGTGTCGACGGGCGTCCACGCGGTTACGTGGGGAAGTTCGGCCTGTCCCGGGTGAAGCTGCGTGACCAAGCGCACGCCGGATTCCTCCCCGGGGTGCGCAAGTCGTCCTGGTAGCTTGGCGCGCGATTCACTGACTTGATTCGCGCGTCATGTAGGGGGACTTCAGTGCGCATGCACGTCCGGAACGTACGTATCGGCACCGCGGCGGCGGGTCTTGTCGCCGCCCTAGTCCTGACCGGTTGCAGCAGTGACGGCGGCGACGGTGAGGACGAGGGCAAGGACAAGGGCTCAAGCTCGGCGGGTTCCTCCGCCGGGTCCGACGGGTCCGAGACGCCGGACGAGGGCGGTGCCGACTCCGGCGCGGACTCCGGCGCCAAGGACGGCAGCTCCGAGGGCAGCTGGGTCGCCACCGCCGACGGGAATCCGCTCGCGCTGGTCATCGCCGGAAAGCAGGCGACGCTGCTCGGGGAGAACGTCCTGTGCAGCGGTACCGCCGGTGGCGACGCCATCAAGCTCAAGTGTGCCAAGGGCGACTCCGGCCGGACCGAGGGCACGGTCGAGTCGGTCAACGGGACGTCGATGACGGTCTCTTGGCAGGGCGGGAGCGAGGACCAGTTCACGCGGACCAAGGGCGGCAAGCTGCCGGAGGGGCTGCCCACGGCAGGGCTTCCGGAGTCCTGAGGCGCCTCGCGCTTGATCTTTGATGTGCGGCTAGCGGGCCGCGGGACCCTGGTCGGGGTCCCGCGGCCCGCTGTCTGTTTGTGCGCCCGGGTCTGTTCGCGCGCTCGTGTCTGTTTGCGCGCTCATGTCTGTATGTACGCCTGTTTCTGAGCCGTCCACCAGCATGGGTGGCGGCGTCGTGTCCAGGGCGTCCGAGAGTTCTTCGAGGGTCGCGAGGAGGAGGGCCGCTCCTCTGCGTACGACCCGGTCGGGGACGCCCTCGCCGTCCCACTCGTCGAGGGCCTTGCGTACGGCTTCCCACTTCGGGACGCGGCGTTCGCGCACGGCCTTCGCGCCCGCCTCGGTCGACGTGCGCAGGGCATCCGCGAGGCGGTCCGCCGCGGGGACCGGGGTCGCGTCGCGGTCCGGGAGGTGGGCCTCCATCAGCATGGCCACGCGGCCGAGTTGGGCGAGGGTCTCCTCGGCGTCGGCCGCCGCGGCGCGGGAGAGGCCGCGGTGGCGTACCGGTTCGTTCTTCGCGCGGGCGACCGCTTCCTGCCAGGCGATGCGAGCGTCACGGGCGGCCAGGAGTGCCCCGCGGACGTCCGGGCAGGAGCTGCCCGCAGGGTCGGCGTAGCGGCTGACGACGGCTGCGGCGTAGCGGCCGTCCGCGATCAGCCAGTCGGCGAGGCGGTTGCGCAGGCGCGGGGTCTCCCAGGCCGGGTACACGGCGTACGCGATCATCGCGAGGACGCCGCCGAGGAGCGTGAGGACGACGCGTTCCGGCACCGTCTGCGTCCACTGCTCGCCGCCCATGCCGAGCAGGAACACGACGTACGCGGCGACGCAGGCCTGGGCCGCGACCTGGCCCGTGCGCATCAGCAGGTACATCATTCCGGCGCAGAGCACGGCGAGGGCCGCGGAGAGCCCGGTGTCGGGGTCCGCCAGTTGCACCAGGCCGGTGGCCAGGGCGACGCCCACGAGGGTGCCGCCGAAGCGGGCCACCGCGCGGGAGTACGTCTGCGAGAAGTCCGGGCGCATCACCATCACGGAGGCCATGGGGGCCCAGTAGCCGTGGCCGAGGGGGAGCCAGGTGCCCAGGAGGTAGCCGGCGGCGGCCACCGCGGTGACGCGGATCGCGTGGCGGGTGACGGGGGATTCGTGGCGGCGGCGGAGCTCGGTTCGCATGGCGCGGAGGGCCGCGGGGAGGAGGGCGGGGAAGGTGGGGCGGAGGAGGGGGGTGGAGGTGGTGGGGGTGGTGGAGGTGGTGGATGGGGTTGGCTTTTCGGGGGGCTTGCCTGCCGTTTCGACCACGTCGCGCAGGAGTGCCGCCAGGCGTTTCGCCGCTCGCTGCGCCGGGCCCGTGAGGATCGCCCCCGTGTCCGGGGTCTGGAGGGTGGCCACGCCCGCCGGTGGGATCGTGACCGGTTCGCCGTGCCGGATCGCCCTGGCCGCCGCGTCCAGGATGGTGCCTGCCGCGCCCAGGATCTCGCGTACGCGGTCGCGTTCGGGCCCCTCTTCCGGTACGCCGACGGCCGGGTCGGCCAGCGAGGCGAGTACCGGGCGGATGCGTTCCGCGAGGCCGCGGGCGCCGTGGAGTTCGGCGGGGCGGGTGCGGGCCTGGCGTGGGGTGATGGTCGCCGCGTCGCGGGCCGCCATCAGGGGTTCCGGGTCGAAGTCGGCGAGGGGGTCGTGGCGCAGGCGGCGTGCGTAGTCGGCCTCGGCCGCGAGCGCGTCGGCGAGGGCGTCGCGGTGGGCGCCCCATCTGCGTACGGGGAACAGGATCACGAGGGCGGCCTGTACGGCTCCGCCCACCACCATCATCGCGGCGTGACCCGCCGCGGCGGGCAGGGAACCGGGGAGGGTGACGGTGACCAGCATGATCGCGACGTTGGAGGAGGCGATGATGCCGATGGTCGGGCCCGCAGCCCAGCTCAGGCCCGAGAGGAAGGTCCAGAGGGAGAGGAGGGCGAGGAAGAGGAGGGTGTGGGAGCCGGTGAGGTAGCCGAGGAAGGTGGAGACGGCGAGGCTCGTGCCGGAGGCCAGGGCCAGTTCTGGGCGGGGGCGCCAGCTGCGCTGGAAGGTGGCGATGGCTGCCTGGAAGGCGCCGAATGCCGAGCTGGCGGCTACGGCAGGACCGAAGAGGGTGAGGCTGACGCCGATGATGATGGCGAGGCCGGCTGCGCCGCGGAGCGCGATGAGGGGCTCAAGCCGCTTCCGCTCGACGGTCAACCCCGAGCGGCTGGTCGCCTTCAGCGCTCGAAGCCAGGTCACTCTGTGATGATACGGGGCATATCGGGCAGGTGGCAGGGAAGGGCGTGTCCGGCAAGGAGAGACTGCGGGGTGATCGGGCGGGTGGGCAGGAAAGGCCCGTTCGGCAAGGTGGGGCCGCGGGACAAACGGGCGAGTGGGCGAAAAGGCCTGTTCGGTCGGAGGCGGATGCGGGGTTACGGAAGGCGGCGACGCCGAGCGGCGGTCAGCTGGGCATCGTCGGCCGCCGCCGCCCCGTGGCGCCAGCCCTCCGCATCCGCCGCCCCCCGCACCCGCGTGCTCGTCGTCTCCGGAAACATGCGCTCGGTGGTCGACGTGACGGCCACATCCCTCGCGGCCAGGACCGGCAGCAACTCCCCCGCCTCCGGGGACCCCACGGTGACCTCCTCCGCAGCCGCGGCGAGGCGCGCGCCGATGCGGTTCGCGTACGCGAGCAGGAACGCCTGACGGAACGTCTTCGTACGCTTCCGGCCGCCCGCCCGCTGCCCCGCCTCCGCCTTCGTCATCGCTGCCACCCCCTGCACGAGGAGCGAGGTGTGGAGGAGTTCGACCACCTCCAGGTCGGACTCGAAGCCGACGACGGTCGAGAAGCCGTACGCCTCGTTCCACACCGCACGGCAGCGGTTCGCGGTGGCCACCGCGTCCAGGAGGATCGCCTTCGCCGTCTCGTACGGGGCGTCCACGCCGATGCGGCAGGCGCCGGGAGTGTCCTTGGCGTGGGTACGGGACGCGAGCAGGGCCTCGTCGATGGTGTGCCTGGCCATCAGCTCCTGCGCCTTCGCGGTGAGCGCCTCCGCCTCCTCGGGGAACCCGGTGGCCTCCGCCTTGGCGAGCAGCGCGCGGATACGGGTGAGGATGCGGGGCTCCTCGTGGCCGGGGGGCGGCGGCGTGTGGAGCGGGCTGCCCGGGGCCGGGCCCACGGGCTCGATCGGGGGCAGGCGCAGGAGGAGGCGGTAGAGGGCGAGGATGTTCGTGGCCTGGGAGAAGCGGTCGGATCTGGGGGTATCGCGGGGCGCGAGCCCGGCCAGCTGCGCCTGCCAGCGGGGCGGGAGAGTGTCGCCGTACCGCCTGGTCTCTGTGGTGATCAGCTCGGCGGCCAGTTGCGTCTGGTGGGTGCGGTCGGCCCCGTGGGCGACGTCGTCCTGGGCGCGGCCGACCATGCGTATGACGTCCGCCGGCTGCCAGCCCCGCTCCCACGCGCGGCGCACCAGCTCCTCGCCCCTGCGCCACAGCTCCGCGTCGGCCCCGGGCGCGGCGGCGAGGAGTGACGCACCGGTGTCGAGGCCCTCGTCGCCGTCCGCGTACAGCGCTGCCGCGAACGCCTTGTCGATCACCTCGGTCACCGGATCCATGGCTCAAGGGTATGGCTGGCCATACCCTTGAGACGCCCTCCAGTGGTCGTGCCCGGCGGCGCCGTGGGCGGTTGGGTTGAGGCATGACCTCAACTGCCGTACGGCTCACCGCCGTCCGCCGCCTCTACCGTGACGTGACGGCCCTCGACTGCGTCGACCTCGCGATACGCGCCGGGACCTTCACCGCGATCATGGGGCCGTCCGGCTCCGGCAAGTCGACGCTGCTGCAGTGCGCTGCCGGGCTCGACCGGCCGACGTCCGGGGCCGTGGAGATCGGCGGCACGGAGATCACGGGGCTGAGCGAGCGGCGGCTGACGCTGCTGCGGCGGGACCGCATCGGCTTCGTCTTCCAGTCCTTCAACCTCCTCCCGTCACTGACCGCCGCCCAGAACGTCGCCCTGCCCCTGCGGCTCGCGGGGCGCAGGCCCACGCGTACGGAGGTGGGCGACGCGCTGGACCGAGTGGGCCTGGGTGACCGTGCCCGGCATCGGCCCGGGGAGCTTTCGGGGGGTCAGCAGCAGCGGGTGGCGTTGGCGCGGGCGCTCGTCACGCGGCCCGCCGTGCTGTTCGGGGACGAGCCGACCGGTGCGCTGGACACGACGACCAGTCGTGAAGTGCTGGTGCTGCTGAGGGAGTTGGTCGACGGGGGGCGGCAGACCGTCGTGATGGTCACGCATGATCCTGTGGCGGCTTCGTATGCCGACCGGGTGGTGTTCCTGGTGGACGGGCGCATGGCCGATGAGGTGCTCGCGCCGGATGCGGGGGAAGTGGCTCGGCGGATGGCTGGGCTTGAGGCGGAGGCGGGGGCGGGTGCGGGGGCGGGGGTTGGTGCAGGGGCGGGGGTTGGTGCGGGTGCGGGGGCTGAGGCTGAGGCTGGAGCTGGAGTTGGAGCTGGTCAGGGTGTTGAGGCTGGTCATGGTGTTGGGGCGGATGGTCGGTGATGTTCCTCGCCTCCCTTCGTACTCGCTGGGGCGGCCTCCTCGGTGCCTTCGTCGCCGTCGCGCTGGGCGTGGCGCTCACCGCCGCCATGGGGCTCGGGCTCGCCTCGACGTTCAGCGCGCCGGAACGGGAACCCGTGCGGTTCGCCGGGTCACCTGTGGTCGTCATGGGGCAGAACACCCTCACCGTCCCGGTCAAACGCGGCCCGGACACCGCACACGTATCGAAGCCGCTCGCTCATCCACACCCTGTGGATATCGAACTTCTGCGCGAGCTGCGTCGCCTCGGACCGGTCCGGATGGACGGGACGAGGACGGACGCGGTGGGGTTGGACGCTCCTGCCCGGGACGTGCGGGAGGTCGTCGGGGAACGGGCCCGCGTGCTGACCGGGGGTGATCGGCGGCTCGCCGATCCGGAGCCGGGGCGGGACGCGGAGGCGCTGGTGGCCGTGAACTCCTTCCTCGGGACGGCGGGCGGGGTGTCCGCGTTCGTGTCGGTCTTCGTCACCGCGTCCACCTTCGCCTTCGTCGTGGCGCTGCGGCGGCGGGAGTTCGGGCTGCTGCGGATGGCCGGGGCGACACCGGGGCAGGTGCGCAGGACGCTGCTCGCGGAGGCCCTCGCGGTGGGGGTCGCGGCCTCCGGAGTGGGGTGTGTGCTGGGGGCGTGGGGTGCGCCGGTGCTGGCTCGGGCGCTGGTGGACGCGGAGATCGCTCCGGAGTGGTTCGGGATCGGCGGGGCGGTCTGGCCCTACCATCTCGCCTTCTGGGTCGGGGTGTTGGTTGCCTTTTCGGGAGCGTGGATCGCCTCGCGGCGGGCCGGGCGCGTGGGTCCGGTCGAGGCGCTGCGGGACGCGTCCGTCGATACCGGGGTCATGCCGTGGAGCCGGCGGATCGTGGGCGGTGTCCTGCTCACGGTGGGGGTCGGGATGCTCGGCTGGACTCTGTGGACGGATCCGTCGGCGCTGATGAAGCGGAAGACGTACACGACCCAGCCGATGATCCTGATCACCGCGCTGGCCGCGCTCACTCCCCTTCTCGTACGTCCCGTCCTGCGCACCGTCCGCCTTCCCGGCGCCGTCGGGCTCCTGGTCCGCGAGAACTCCGCCGCGTCCGTGCGGCGCACGGCGGCCGTGGCGGCGCCGGTCCTGGTGACGGTGGCGCTCGCGGGGTCGCTCCTCGGCTCGGCGGAGACTGCGGGTGCGGCGAGGGCGGAGGAGGCTCGGGAGCGTACCGGTGCCGAACTGGTGGTGACGGGTGATGACTTGGGGCAAATGGGGGACGGCGTCCGCGGGGTTGCGGTGGCCGCGGCGTCCGCCTCGACTGCCGTGTTCGTACGGGAGGAGGGCACGGCGCTCATCCGCTCGGACGCGCGGGCCGTGAGCGATCCGGCGGCGTTCGCTTCGGTGTCGCGGCTTCCGGTGGTGGCGGGGGACATACGTGACCTCGACGATCGGTCGATCGTCGTGAACGAGGAGTGGGAGCGGCGGCGGGTGGGCGAGCGGGTCGACGTCTGGCTCGGGGACGGCAGGCCCGCGTCGCTGCGGATAGTGGCGGTACTTGCGCGGGGGACGGGGGACGCGGGTGCGTACGTTACGGCGGCCAATGCGGGGGTGGGCGCGGCGGGTGCGGCGGTTGACCGCGTTGATGTGGGGCTGCGGGCCGGGGCGGACCCGGGGGAGGTGGCTGAGGCGCTGCGGGGGCCAGGGCGCGGCGGCGAGCGGAACGGCGGCGGCGGCGAGGGTGAGCTGCGGGTGCGGTCGGCGGAGGAGTGGCTGGCGGCCACGCATCCGGCGACGAAGCCGCAGACGCGGCTGGGGCTGCTGGTGCTGCTGGGCATCGCGTTGGTCTACACGGCGATCTCCCTGGCGGGAACGCTGCTGATGGCGACGTCGGTACGGGGCCCGGAGCTGCGGTCGCTGCGGATGGCAGGGGCTACGTGGGGGCAGGTGCGGATGGTCGTCGCCGGGGAGTCGTTGCTGGCGGTGGGGGTGGGGGCGGTACTGGGCCTGGCGGTGACCGCGGTCAACCTGGGCGCACTGAGCGCGGGCCTGGCACGGCTGTCGGCGCCGGCGGGGGTGGTGGTTCCTTGGGGGGTGGTGGGGGTGGCCGTGGGGGTCTGTGCGGTGGTGGGTGTGGGGGCGGGGGTGTTGGGGGTGCGGGCTCGGGGGCGGGGGTGAGGGCGGGGCTGAGCGGTCGGGGTACGGGTGCCGGTCCGTCCTGGCGGGCGGGAAAGGCCCGTTCACACAGAGGCGGATGCCGGGCTGGAGAGGCCCGTTCGGGAGAGCCCAGCCCTCCCCCCCGCAGCGGTGAGAAGACCCCGCCCAGCCCGCCGCAGGCGCTAGCTGTCGCCGCCCTCATCGATCAAGCGCCGCACCTCCCGGTCGATCAGCCCCAGCCGCGCCTCCGCCACAAGCGGCACCGCCCGCCGCTGCCGGCGGGCCTCGTGGACGTCGATGTCGACCGTCACCAGGCCCGGTTCCCACTTCGGCGCCTGCGCCACGACCGTCCCCCGCGGGTCCACCACCCGCGAACCACCCCAGAACGACGCCCCGTTCTCGTTCCCGACCCGGTTCACGAAGACCACCCAGCACTGGAGCATGCGGGCCGTGTAGGAGAGCAGGGTCTCCCAGTACAGGCCCGTGTCCATCGCCTCGGGGTCGAGGCTCGCCGCGCTGTTCGTGGGGATGATGATGACCTCCGCACCGTCCTGCACCGCCAGCCACGGCAGCACCGGCTGCCACGCGTCGTTGCAGACGAGGGTCGCGGCGCGCCCGCGCCCGCCCGGCAAGTCGTACGCACGCAGATGCTGGCCGGGGCTGACGTGCTTGCGCTCCTCCCACGCCAGGTAGTTCGGCAGGTACAACTTCCGGTGAGTGTGGAGGAGTTGGCCCGCCGCGTAGTACGCGGAGGTGTTGTACGCGCGCAGACTCGTGTGCTCGTGCAGGCCGACGATCACGTCGGGGCCCGCCGCGGAGAGCTCCAGGAGCCGTACGTCCTTCGCGTCCAGCGACGTGTCCCGCTCCAGACCGCCCAAGTGGTAGCCGTGCAGGCTCAGCTCGGGGAAGACGACGAGGTCGGCACCCTGCGCCGCCGCCTGACCGACCTGGTCCCGGGCTTCCGCGAGGTTCTCGTCCACCTCGCCGAGGACACAGTCGGTCTGCGCAAGGGCCACTCTCATGGCTCCGAGCCTCGCAGCGCCGGGCACCCCCGCATGTCGGGGACGCCCGGACGTGGGCTCCCGGGGCAGGCGGCGGCCAAGCCGGAGGCCTGTCCGGCCAGCGGCCCGTAAACGCCCTGCGCGGGAATGTCAGTGCCTGGTGACAGACTCCCCCGCATGACCGAAAGGTGGGCCCTCGCCGCCACCGAGGCCGGCGGCGCCACCCTCGCCCCCCTCGGGGACGACGGCCTGCCCGCGGGGCCTGTGCTGCACGAGCGGGACCTCGCCGGAGCCGTGCGTGACCGGCCCGACGTGAGCCGGTGGGTCTGGCGGTCCACCGCCGAGATCTATCCCGCCCTGCTCGCGGCGGGCGTCCGGGTGGACCGGTGTTACGACGTCGAGGACGCCGAGCTGCTCCTCCTGGGGCACGAGGGCCGCCTCGGCGAACCCCGCTCGGCCGCCGCGGCCTGGGCACGGCTGCACAACGCCCCCGTGCCGAACGACCCGCCCCCGAGAGCGGCGGCCCCCGGCGCCCAGGATTCCCTCTTCGAGCCCTCCCCTTCGACGTCCCTCCCCTTCGACGCCCTCCTCGAGGTGTACGCGGCGCAGCAGCGAAGACACGAAGCCGCCGAGCACCCCGGCAGGATGCGGCTGCTCACCGCCGCTGAGTCGGCCGGGATGCTGGTGGCCGCCGAGATGAACGTGGCGGGTCTCCCCTGGCGCGCGGACGTCCACCACGCCCTGCTCACCGAGCTCCTCGGCGAGCGCTATGCGGGCGGCGGGCGGAACGCGGGCGCCGCCGAACCGCGCCGCCTCGCCGAGCTCGCCGACGAGATCTCCGCCGCCTTCGGGCGCCGCGTCCGCCCCGACCTGCCGAACGACGTGATCAAGGCCTTCGCGCAGGCCGGGATCCGCGTCAAGTCCACCCGGCGCTGGGAGCTCGAGGAGCTCGACCACCCGGCCGTACGACCCCTCGTCGAGTACAAGAAGCTGTATCGGATCTGGACGGCGCACGGCTGGAGCTGGCTCCAGGACTGGGTGCGCGAGGGTCGCTTCCGGCCCGAGTACACGCCGGGCGGCACCGTCAGCGGACGCTGGACCACGAACGGCGGGGGCGCGCTGCAGATCCCCAAGATCATCCGCCGTGCCGTCGTCGCCGACCCCGGCTGGCGCCTCGTCGTCGCAGACGCCGACCAGATGGAGCCACGGGTCCTCGCCGCGATCTCCCGCGACCGCGGCCTGATGGAGGTGGCGGGGAGCCACGAGGATCTCTACACGCGCCTCTCGGACCGCGCCTTCTCCGGCGACCGCGACCACGCCAAGATCGCACTCCTCGGCGCCGTGTACGGGCAGACGTCGGGCGACGGCCTGAAGAACCTGGCGGCGCTGCGCCGCAGATTCCCCGCCGCGGTCGCTTACGTCGACGACGCGGCGAAGGCGGGCGAGGAGGGCCGACTCGTACGGACCTGGCTGGGACGGACGAGCCCGCCCGCGGCCGGAGCCGATGACTTCGACGAGGCGGGCATCCCCCAGGAAGCGCCCGCTGAACTCTCGCAGCAGGAGGGTGAGTTCACTCCCGGTTACGCCTCCAGCAACACCCGCGCCCGCGGCCGCTTCACCCGTAACTTCGTCGTCCAGGGCAGCGCGGCCGACTGGGCCCTGCTGATGCTGGCCGCGCTGCGCCAGTCCATCGCCGCGGCCGGTCTCCGCGCCGAACTGGTCTTCTTCCAGCACGACGAGGTCATCGTGCACTGCCCGCAGGAAGAGGCCGAGACGGTCACGGCCGCGATCCGCGCCGCCGGGGACCTGGCGGGGCGCATCGCGTTCGGCGATACGCCGGTGCGTTTCCCGTTCACCGTCGCCGTGGTGGAGTGCTACGCGGACGCGAAGTAGCCGATGGGCAGGCCGGGTTCAGCCCGCCGCCACCCCCGGCCCCGCCCCCGACGGCGCCCCCGACGCCGCTCCCGACGCCGCTCCCGCCAGCAAGCCCTGCAGTTCTCCCACGACCTCGCTGCTGTCCGTGCCGTCAAGTGACTCCAGCGCAGACCTCCAGAGCGCGTACGCCTCTTCGGCGCGCCCCTCCGCGTACAGCAGGAGTCCGCGCTGATGGCGGGCCAGACCCGCCATGTGGGCGTCCGCCCGGTGCTCCGCGCGTTCCAGGAGGCCGGTGCACTCGCGCGCCGCGTCCCGCGTCCGTGACACCTCGCGCAGGGCGCGGACCATGCCGAGGCGCACCTTGGACTCGTTGTGCCAGTCCTCGGACTCGCCGTGGATGCGCAGGCTCTCCTCGAAGTGCGTGAGCGCCACGTCCGGTTCGTCGAGGTGGAGGTAGGCGTAGCCGATGGCGCAGTGGGCCTCCTGACGGACGCCCGCGTGCCCGAGGCTCTCGCCGATCGCCAGGCTCCGCTCGTGGTAGTCGATCGCGGTGCGCACGTCGGTGTGTCCATAGATGTCGCCGAGGTTGGCGAGGGCGAATGCCTCGCTCAGTGGATCGTCCAGGGACGTGGCCAGTTCCAGGGTCTGCCGCAGCCCCTCGGCCGCTTCCTCGCGGCGGCCGAGGGCGTCGAGGAGGAGGCTGCGGTTGAGGACGGCACGATGCACGAACGACACGTGTCCAAGCTCGCGCCACAGGTCCAGCGCCTCGTCGATCAGGGCGAGCGCCGCGCCGCTGTGCCCCGACACGTACTTGAGGCCCGCGAGGTCCATGAGGGACTGCGCCTCGCCAGCGGCGTCGCCCCGGCGACGGGCGGCGGTCACCGCGAGGCGGTTCAGGAGGTCCGCCTCGGCGAGCCGGCCACGGCGCTTGAGGTACGAGAAGAAGCAGCGGGCCAGCACGGGCAGGAGGGCGGATTCGCGGCCGTGGCGGTCGGCGAGCGCGATCACGTTGCTGAGTTCCGTGTCGCCCCAGGCGAAGGCGTCGTCGCTGGTCATCGGTGGCACGGCGGGGACGAGGACGCCCTCGGCGGTGTGCCGGGGCGGCAGCCGGTCGTCGACCCCCCGCATCCGGTCGTCGAGGTCCTGCCCCTCCGGCATGATCGCCAGAACCGTCGCCCGCGCCGACTCCGCGTACCACCGGAGCGCCGATTCCACGACGTCCGCCGCCGCGGTCCCGTCCTCGTGGGCCGCCTCCCGCGCGAAGTCGCGTACGAGGTCGTGCGGGGCATAGCGGCCGTAGGCCGTCTCGTCGATCAGCGCGACGTCGACGAGCCGGTCGAGTGCGGCTCCCGCGCGCCACTCCTCGACCTCCAACAGACGGGCGACGAGCGGGACTCCGTACGCCGGAAGATCAAGCGCGCCGATCGCGGCGAGGGCGGCGGCCGCGTCCCGGTCGGACTCGCGCTCCGACGTACGCAGCGCGTCGAGCGCGACGGCGAGCGAGCGCCGCACGCTCAAGTCGTCGTGCTCCAGGTGGTGCAGGCGCCCACCGCTGACGGTGAGCAGCTCGGCGAGGGCGTCCGGGGTGAGGGCGCGGCGCGCGGCGAGGCGGGCCGCGACGATACGCAGGGCCAGCGGGAGGCGGCCCGCGAGCTCGACCAGGGGGTGCCCCGCGTCGAGCCCCGCGCGCCCGGAGACGGCGCGCAGCAGGGCGGCGCTGTCCGCGCCGGAGAGCGGATCCAGCGGGAAACGTCCCGCGCCGTCGAGCGCGGTGAGCGGAGAACGGCTGGTGACGATGACCGCGCAGCCGGCCCCGGCGGGCAGCAGCGGCCGCACCTGCGCGGCGGTCGCCGCGTCGTCCAGGACCAACAGGGTGCGGGTGGGCGCGAGGAGCGTACGGAGCAACGCGGCTGCGGCGTCCGGGTGTTCGGGGCTGCTCCCTTGCTCGACCCCGAGGTCCCGGAGCAGGGCGGCGAGGGCCTGGCCTGGCGTGAGGGGCGTCATCCCGGGCGTTGCCCCGCGCAGATTGACGTAGAGCTGCCCGTCGGGGAAGTGCTCCCGCAGCCGGTGCGCCACGTGCAGGGCGAGCGCGCTCTTCCCTACGCCCGCCATGCCGGAGAGGACTGCGACGGGGGGTGTGACGCTGCCGGTGCCTTGCGGCTGGCCGAGCGGGGCCTCGCTGCCGACGCCGAGCGACTGACCGGGCCGGGCCTCGCTGCCGACGCCGAGCGACTGACCGGGCCGGGCCTCGCTGCCGACGCCGAGCTGCTGGCTGAGCGGGGCCTCGCTGCCGACGCCGTGCGGGGCCTCGCTGCCGCCCTGTCCGGCGAGGAGCGTCGCCAGGGAGCGCACTACTTCTTCGCGGCCGGTGAAGTGGGGCGGGCATGGGGGGAGTTGGGCGGGGCGGGTGGATGCGGGGGCGTGGGCGAGGGCGAGCGCGAGCGCGGGAGTTGGGGTGGAGGCGGGAGCGGGAGCGGTGTCGGGGGCAGCGGTGTCGGGGGCTGGGCTTGGGGCTGGGCCGACACGTACTTCGGGTTCAGCGGCGACCGGCGCGCCAGACCGCCCAGCGACAGACGCCCCCGACTCGGGAGCTACAAACGCCCCTGACGCCCCTGACGCCTCAGATGCCTTAGACGCCTTAGACGCCTCAGACTCTTGCAGCACCTCGCGATGCGCCTCCCGCACCGACGCGCCCGGCTCCACCCCCAGCTCCTCCACCAGCCTGCGCCGCAGCTCGCGGTGGACGGCCAAGGCCTCCGCCTGGCGGCCCGTGCGGTACAGGACCAGCATCAGCTGGCGGTGGAACGTCTCCCGCAAGGGGTACTCGGCGACCAGTTCCGCCAGCTCCGGGACGAGCCCTCCACCGCCGACCCCGGTCGCGAGCTCCGCGTCGTAGCGCAGTTCGAGGGCGAGGAGCCGTGCCTCCTCCAGGCGCGGTACGAGCGCGTGGCCCGCCGAGTCCGCGGGCAGCCCGCCCAGCGGAGTGCCGCGCCACAGGGCGAGCGCGGCGGACGCCGCGTCAGCGCAGCCGTCCCAGTCACGTTCCGCGTGCGCGGTACGGGCCTGCGCGACCAGCCGCTCGAAGACCCGGACGTCCAGCTCGCCGTCCGCCACCCGCAGCCGGTACCCCGGAGGCACCGCCCGCAGCCGCTCCGGATCGTCCAGGAGACGGCGCAGCCGCGTGACGTGGTTCTGCAGCGAGGCGTGCGCGGACGCGGGCGGGGCGCCGCCCCACAGTGCGTCCTTGAGGGCGTCGACGGAGACCACTCTGCCCGGTTCGAGCAGCAGCGCGGCCAGCAGCGCACGCCCCTTGGCGCTCTGCACCGGCTGCGGCTCGCCATCGGCGTCGTACACCGCGGGCGCGCCCAGGAGTCCGAACCGCAACCCGCCGCACCGCACGCTCACGCCATCTCCCGCCAACCGTTGGCGACATGTTAGCGATCTGTTGGCGGCCCCTGATGGGATGAAGACATCGGGCCCGGCCCCGCCGGTACTCGCGCCAAGCGCGTAACTCGGGGGAGTGTCGCCGCCGCGGCCGGGCCCGATCAATTTCTGCGAGGCATCCTCAACTTCCTTACGGGGTACGGACGTTGAGGTGCTCGCGGAATCGGGGCGCCCGCGCGCGTGTCCCCGTACGAGGACGGGGAGCAGCGACACCCACACGGGGAGCCGCGCCCCGCGGACCTCCCGCATCCGTGCCCGCCTCCGGATTCCGGCACCAGTTGCTCACGGGTTTCCCACTGATCGCCCACTGTTTGCCCACGTCCCGCGAGGGCCACGAGAGTCACGAGGGCCGCGAGGGCCACGAGGGCCACGAGGGCCACGAAGCCGCTCCGTACTGGTATCCCCAGGTAACCTTCGGCACCCCGCAGCGGCGCCGCCCCTCACCCCGACGGCACCCGCACCGTGAACACCGCCCCCTCCCCCGGCGTGCTCCGCGCCGTCACCGTCCCGCCGTGGCCCTCCACCAGCTGCCGGACGATCGCAAGGCCGAGCCCACTGCCACCCGTCGACCGCGTACGTGACTTGTCCGCGCGCCAGAAGCGGTCGAAGACGTGCGGCAGGTCGTCGGGCTCGATGCCCGTGCCCGTGTCGGCGACCTCCACCTCCACCGCGTCGAGCGTGGCGCGGCAGCTGATCGTGACGTCGCCGCCCTCCGGGGTGTGCCGGATCGCGTTGGACACCAGGTTGCCGATCGCCTGCCGCAGCCGGAGCGGATCGGCCGTGAAGCAGGGGTCGCCGAGCGTCGTCGCGCTCAGCCGTACGCCCGCCGCCTCGGCCCCCGCCTGGTGCGCCGCCGCGACCTGGTCCACGACGTCGGACGCGTGGACGGGCTCGCGGTGCAGCCGGAGCGTACCGGCGTCTGCGGCGGCAAGATCCTGCAGGTCGTTGACGATGTGCTGGAGCAGCAGCGCCTCTTCGAGGAGCGAGGAGACGAGTTCAGGGTCGGTCTCGACCACGCCGTCCTCGGCCGCCTCCAGCCAGCCGCGGATGTTCGACAACGGCGTACGCAGCTCGTGCGCGACGTCGCTCACCATGGCCTGACGCTGGTCCTCCAGGGCCTTGCGGTGGGCGGCCATGTCGTTGAAGGCATCGGCGAGTTGGCGGATCTCCCCCGCGGATCCCGCCGAGCGCGCCGTGACGGGTTCGGCGGCCTCGCCCGTCTTCATCCGCTGGGTCGCGGCGGTCAGGGCACGCAACGGCTTGGTCAGCCGGGTCGCGGCGAAGGCGGTCACGGCGACCGTCACCGCGAGGATGCCCGCCGAGAGACCCGCGAGCCGGGTGGTGTTGGCCCCCGAGAGGCTGAACCCCGACGTCTCGCCCGCGCGGGCCGCCGCGGTGCGCGAACCGTCGGAGCTGGTGACGAAGAGGAGCGCGGGCGCGGAGACGTACGGCCCGAGCTGCTCGCGCCTGGCGCTGCCCACGCAGGCGGCGGTCTTGGCGGCCCCCGCGTCGGCGGGGCGTGCGACACCGGCTGGACCCTCGGTCGGGGCCCGCGATGCGGCGGGGGTGCTGGTCGGGGCGCCCCGCTCTCCGGCGGGCACGCTCGACTCGGAGGCCGCGCTCGACTCGGAGGGCGCCGTCCTGTCACCCGACTCCACGGACGGGCCCGAATCGACGGGGCTCCAGCGGCCCGTGAGTCGGTCATCCGCCTCGCCCGACGGCTGCCACCACGTCAGATCGAGCCCGAGCTTGACGGATGGGGCATCGGCGTCCCCGCGCCGCAGGCACGCGTTGGTGAGCTCGTTGAGCCGCGCGAGCGCCTTGCTCTCCGTACGGGTGGGCATGTCGAGCTGCTCGCTGCGGCACTTGAAGTCGAGCAGCTGGGACGGGTCGTTGGCGGCGTCGACGCGCGGTCGCCCGCTGGGCCCTTGGACGGACCGTGCGTCGACGCCGAAGTCGTGCATGCAGCTCACGACGCTCTCGGCCGCCTTCGCCAGCTCTTCGCGCTCCCGCTCCGGCAGCCGGAAGGGACCGACCGCGCGGGGATCGATGCGGTCCACGTCCGCGGTGTCCGTCCCGGCCTCCGCACCGGCGTTGAGAGTCCCGTCGACGGCGAGCGGATCGACGACGGCGGAGGCCTTGGAGGGCAGGTCGGCACTCCGGGAATCGGTGCTCCGGGAATCGGTGCTCCGGGAATCGGTGCTCCGGGAGCCGGTGCTCCGGGAGTCGGCGATGACGACACGATCCTGCGTGGTCAGGGCGATGCGCCGCCCGGTCTGCCGGGCCAGCTCCCGCACGGTCTTCTCGACACCCCGCCAGCCGGGCGCACCGGCACCGAGGGCGAGCAGTTCGTCGTAGACACGGGCGTCGTCGGCGAGGACCTGTCCCTGTTCCTGCCGGATCGCGCCGGAGGTGGTCTGCGCGGCGAGCCATGCGGTGGCGGCGATCGAGACCACGGAGACGAGCACGGAGACCGCGAGCAGCCGGGGCAACAGGCTCTTGCGGAACGGTATGTCACGCGCCACGTCGCGCCGCCGCCCCGAAGGCCGCATCCGTGAGCTTGTACCCGACGCCGAAGACGGTCACGAGATGACAGGGCCTGCGCGGATCGACCTCGATCTTCTTGCGCAGATTCAGTACGTGTACGTCGACGGTGCGCACCGATATGTACCCGGACGACCCGTGGATACGATCCAGGAGCTGGGGCCGCGTGAACACCCGCTCCGGCTCCGCGGCCATCGCGGCGAGCAGCCCGAACTCCCCCGGCGTGCACTCCACGAGCCGCCCGTCGACGGTCACCTCGTGCCGCACGGGATCCACGGCGAGCCCACCGACCCGCAGCACGCGCGGCACGGCTTCGGCGCCGTCGACGACTGGATGGTGCGTGCCTTGGGAACGCCGCAGCAGCGTACGGACGCGGGCCATGAGCTCGCGGGGGCTGTACGGCTTGGTCAGGTAGTCGTCGGCGCCGAGATCGAGCCCGAGCAGCAGATCGTCCTCGGTGGTACGGGCGGTCAGCATCAGGATCGGAATCCCGGGAACGAAGCCGTTCCCGTCCCCGTTTCCCTTCCCGCTTCCCTTCCCATTTCCTTTCCCACCCCTGAGGACACGAGTGACACCGAGCCCGTCGACCCGCGGCATCATCACGTCGAGCACGAGCAGATCCGGCGGCCTGCGCCGCACCTCGTCGATCGCGGCGCGCCCGTCGTGGACGACGGCGACCGTGTGGCCCTCGCGCTCCAGATAGCGGCGGACCAGCTCGGCCTGTTTCTCGTCATCCTCCGCGACCAGGACAAAAGCGCACATGGCGTCGAGCATAAGCGGGGCGGTGCGGGCCGAACGGAACCCGGACACCGCCCTGACAGGATCCTCATAACTCCCGGCGGCCTAGGCCTGGTGCGGCACGACCACAACCTGGAAGTCATCCTCGTAGACGACCCGCCCCGGATCCGATGACCGCACCTCCCGGCACGCGATGCCGTGCGCGTCCAGGATCTCCAGATAGCCGGGTACGCGCTCGATGAGATGCGCGGCGGAAACCTTGAACCAGGCGACGGCGCCGGGCGTCACTTCCGGGTCGTAGACACTGGGGTCGACCTTCGACGGGGTCGGATACGCGGCGTCGTACCAGTCATTGTTGGCCCGCCGGAACCGCTCCTGCTCAGACGTCAACTTCCCTTCCTTGGCAAGCCCGTTGACGAGAAAGAACACTCCGGGGAAATGCCCCCGCGGATGACGCACGGGCGACTCATAACGAACGTAGGCATCACTCATCGCGGCATCCTCGCATCCTCGTGCGGGGCGCAGCAGCGGGATTCCCCCACCGGGCCGGCCCCGCGGCACCGCACCCCATACGGCCGTCCCACCTCGCGCCGAGGGCCGACCACCCCGAAGGTGGTCCGCATGAACCGCACCCAGGCCCCCCGCGCAACCCGCATCGCCACAGCCGCAGCCACGACAGCCCTGCTGGCCCTGACCACCACCGCCTGCTCGGAGAGCGACGTGGACAAGGCGAAGGACAGGGCCGCCTCCGCGACAGCCAAGGCAGGCGAGGCCGTCGCGTCCGCCACGGAGGCAGCCGCCTCCAAGATGGCCGAAGTGAAGGGCGGCATCGACGCGAAGGGCGACGTGAAGGTCGAAGGCCCCACCAAGTCCGATGACAACCGACATCACGGCCCGCAACACCACGGACAAGAAGGCGGACTACACCGTCTCCGTCAACTTCCGCGACAAGGACGGCAACCTCTTGGACACGGCGGTCCTGAACATCACCGACGTAGAACCCGACCAGTCGAAGTCCGGCACGGCCCGCAGCAACAGATCCCTGTCCGGCACCCCCAAGGCAGAGATCGGCAAGGCACTACGCCACTGACCCGACCAAGCGACACATCACGCAACGCCTCGAGGAACGCACGCAACGCCTCACTCAACACGTCAAGGAACGAGCGACCGCCAGATCCTCTCCGGCAACACCCGCCCGGCCTGATCGAGATCGACGTCGTCGTAGCCGGCGAGCCAGCGCCGCGCGGTCGCGACGACGGGCCCCAGGACCAACCCCTCGATCAGGGCCATCGGCAACGGAGCGACCTCACCCGAATCGACGTGCCGCTGCATCCAGTCGGTCATCGGCGACAGCCTCGCCTCCTGCGCGTCACGGAGGCGTCTGGCCTGAGCCATCCCGAGCCGGTCGGCGTAAGAGGAGTGCAGGAGCCGGGCGGCGTCCGGATTCTCCTCGATGAACTTCAGATAGGCCTGCACCAGAGCACGAACACCGGTCCGAGCCGTACGAGAACGCTCCACGGACGCGGCCAACTCGGCGAGGAGACGTCCGAGCCACCGCATCAGCAGGGCATTCATGAGGCCGTCGACGCTGCCGAAGTGGTGGTAGAGACTGCCGAGACTGACACCACTGGCCCTCGTGAGCGCCCCGACGGTAACGCCCTGCTCTCCGGAGTCGGCGTACACCTGGAGCGCGGCATCCAGGAGTCGATCGGCGGTCTCTTCACCGCGTTGCTGCTTGGGGCTCATGGTGCCACCAGCGTAGGGCACATGCGGAACCCGTCAGTTCTAGACCAATTTTCTAGAAACATCTTCCAATCGACGCCCGGCCGGGCCCCCGATGGTCCAAACCGGCCGGGCCCCCGATGGTCCAAACTGAACACCGTGCCCGGACCTGTGTCCGTCCGTGCGGACGGGGGGATCGCACGGCCGGACCGGGCCGGGACAGGCGGCCGGGACAGGCCGCTGGGCCAGGCGGCCGGACCAGGCAGGCGGGCAAAAACCCGGACTCCCCCAACCCCGCCCCGCCCACCCCCGAAAAAAGCAAAAGCCCCAGGTCACGGCGAGTGAGTCCTGAGGCTTCTACAGAGCCGCCTTCGGGATTCGAACCCGAGACCTACGCATTACGAGTGCGTTGCTCTGGCCATCTGAGCTAAGGCGGCACGCGTCCCGCACCTATGGTGCGATCAGCAGCGGAGCCAAGTCTACACAGTTTCCGGGGGTGCTCCGCACACCCCCGGTGGACCTAGCCCCGGCGACCGCATCACCCCTGCGAGCAGCGCTTTCCGTCGTCCGGGGCCTTACCGTCCAGCAAGTAGTCGTTGATCGCCGAGTCCACGCACTTGCTGCCCCGCCCGTACGCCGTGTGCCCATCACCCTCGTACGTGAGCAGCTTGCCGGAGGAGAGCTGGTCGGCCAGGGCCTCGGCCCAGCGGTAGGGGGTCGCCGGGTCGCGGGTCGTGCCGACCACCACGATCGGAGCCGCGCCGTCCGCCTCGATGCGGTGCGGCTCGCCCGTCGCCTTCACGGGCCAGTACGCGCAGTTCAGCGAGGCCCAGGCCAAGCCCTCGCCGAAGACCGGTGAGGCCTTCTCGAAGTCCGGGAGCGACTTCTTGACGTCGTCCGCCGTGGCGAAGGCCGGAGGCAGGTCCAGGCAGTTCACGGCGGCGTTGGCGAACATGAGGTTCGCGTACGTCCCGTCGCCGTCACGCTCGTAATAGCTGTCCGAGAGGGAGAGGAGGCCCGCGCCGTCCTTCTCCTTCGTCGCGGACGACAGCGCCGCGCGCAGCTGGGGCCAGGCCGCCTCGTCGTACATCGCGGCGATCACGCCCGTCGTGGCGAGCGCCTCGCCGAGCTTGCGGCCGTCGGGATCGCCGGTCGGGAGCGGCGTGCGGTCCAGGTCGGCGAAGAGGGACTTGAGGCGCTTGCTCGCGTCCGCCTCGTCCTGCGTACCCAGAGGGCAGTCCTTCCTGGCCACGCAGTCCTTCGCGAACGACCGGAACGCCGTCTCGAAGCCCGCCGTCTGATCGCGGTTCATGCGGCGAGCCGGCAGCGACGGGTCCATCGCGCCGTCCAGGACGAGGCGCCCGGCGCGATCGGGGTAGAGCCCGGCGTACGTCGCTCCCAGGAACGTGCCGTACGAAGCGCCCACGTAGCTCAGCTTCTCGTCGCCGAGCGCCGCGCGCAGGACGTCCATGTCGCGGGCCGCCTCGACCGTGGAGACGTGCGGGAGCACCGCACCGGACTGCTTCCCGCAGCCCGCCGCGAACTTCTTGAAGGAGACCGACAGTTGGGCCGTCTCGCGCTCGTCGTCCGGGGTGATGTCCGTCTGCGTGTACGCGTCCATCTGCTTGCCGTCGAGGCAGCTGACCGGCTCACTTCGGGCCACCCCGCGCGGGTCGACCGCGACCATGTCGTACTGGGCGCGGACCTCTTCGGGGTACCCGAGCGCCGCGTACGACTGGAGGTAGCCGATCGCCGAGCCGCCGGGTCCGCCCGGGTTGACCAGGAGCGAGCCCAGGCGCTTGCCGGGGCCAGTGGCCTTCTTCCGGGAGACGGCGAGCTTGATGGCCTCGCCGTCCGGCTTCGCGTAGTCCAGCGGCGCCTTCATCGTGGAGCACTCGAAGCCGGGGACGCCGCACTCGCGCCAACTCAGCTTCTGTCCGTAGTACGGGGACAGCTCCTGCGGAGTGGCGCGGGGCAGCGCGGCCATGGACGCGTCCGCCGTCGAGCTCCCGGCCGAGCAGCCGGAAATGAGCAGCCCGGCGGCCAAGAACACGGTCGCGGGGGTGCGGAGTCCTCTGATGCGCATCACGCGAGACTAACGCTATGCGTTGAAGCCGTAACGCATCGTGCTCATACGGGTGACTCCGTCAACCGTCACTCCTCACCCGTCACTCCTCACCCATCACCCTTCAACCCTCAGCTGCTGGGACGGGCTCCTGATTCAACCCGCCCGCAGCGCCACCGTCATCGCCTCCACCGCGAGCAGCGGCGCCACATTGCGCTCCAGTGCGGTGCGGCAGGCGCCGATCGCCTCGATGCGGCGCAGCGTGGACTCGGGCGAGGTGCCGCGCGCCAGGCGCTCCAGCATGTCGAGCACCTCCGTGTTCGCCAGTGCCACGCGGGAGCCGAGCTGCAGGGTGAGCACGTCTCGGTAGACACCGGTCAGCTCGATGAGCGCGAGGTCCAGGCTGTCGCGCTGGGTACGGGTCCTGCGGCGCTTCTGGCGGTCCTCCAGGTCCTTCATGACGCCCGCCGTGCCGCGCGGCATCCGGCCGCCCTTCTCCGCGCCGAGCGCCGCCTTCAGGTCGTCGGTCTCCTTGACGTCGACCTCCTCGGCGACCTGCTTCGCGTCATCGCCGGCCGTGTCGATCAGCTCCTGCGCGGCCTTGAGGCAGCCGCCGATGTCCTCCACGCGCATCGGCAGCTTGAGCACGGCGGCACGGCGCTCGCGTGCCCGCGGGTCGGTCGCGAGGCGGCGGGCGCGGCCGATGTGTCCCTGGGTGGCGCGCGCGGCGGCAGCGGCGACGTCGGGCTCGATGCCGTCACGCCGGATGAGTACGTCCGCGACGGCGTCCACCGGGGGCGTACGCAGCGTCAGATGGCGGCAGCGGGAGCGGATCGTGGGCAGCACGTCCTCCAGCGAGGGCGCGCAGAGCAGCCATACGGTGCGGGGAGCGGGCTCTTCGACGGCCTTCAGCAGGACGTTTCCCGCGCCCTCGGTGAGGCGGTCCGCGTCCTCCAGGACGATGACCTGCCAGCGGCCGCCCGCGGGCGACAACTGGGCCCGCCTGACCAGCTCGCGGGTCTCCTTGACGCCGATGGACAGCAGGTCCGTACGCACCACTTCGACGTCGGCGTGCGTGCCGACCAGGCTCGTGTGGCACCCGTCGCAGAAGCCGCAGCCGGGGGCGCCGCCGAGTGCGCGGTCCGGGCTGGTGCACTGGAGCGCGGCGGCGAAGGCGCGGGCGGCGGTGGACCGCCCGGAGCCGGGCGGTCCGGTGAACAGCCAGGCGTGCGTCATCTTCGACGCCTCGGGCCGCGGAGCGCCCGTGGCCACGGCGGTGACCAGCGCGTCGGCGTCCCTAGCGGCGGCACCGAGCTGCTCGCTCACCCGCTCCTGGCCCACCAGGTCGTCCCATACGGTCATCGGTCACCGCCTCCGCCCTGCTCTTGCACCTTGCGTCACGCATCGCACTTCATGGATCGCACGTCATGGATCGCACGTCGCGCATCGCGCCGTCGAATTTATTGTGGAGCACGCCACTGACAACGCGGACCGCCCGCTCAGCGAGGCCGAAGCTCAGCGCCCGTTCCGACCCCGGCCCCTGCCCCGGCCGCGCCCGCGGCCGTCCGCGTCGTCGTCCGGATCCCCCAGCAACTCATCGGCCAGGGACGGCAGATCGTCCAGCGGGGTCTCCTCCGCCCAGTCGGAGCGCGGCCGCTGCCGAGGAGCTCCCTGCTCGTCGACCTGGGGCAGCTCACGGGTCCGGTCGTTCCCACCGTCCGGCGAGGGGGCGGGCCGCTCGTCCCGGAAGTACCCGGGCGGCACCTTGTCCTCCCGTACCGGAGGCAGTACCGCGGTCTCGTCCGCGGCCCCCGGCACCGGCGGCTGCGGCAGTACCTCGGTCTCCTCCGAACCGTACGCGTCCCGCACCGGCGGAAGCACCGCGGTCTCGTCGGCCGCACCCGGCGCCGGAGCACCGGGCTTCACGATGGGCGTGGGCACCGTCGTCTCGTTGTCCGGCACGGCATCCGAAGGCTCATCGGACGGAGCGGGAGCAGGAGCGGCAGGCTTGGCGGGAGCGGCAGGCTTGGCCGCAGTCGGAGCCGCGGGCTTCGTCGGAGTGGGAGCCACAGTCGGAGTCGAAGCCGTCGTAGCGGTCGAAGCAGCAGCCGCAGCCGCCGCCGAAGCCGCAGCCAACCGCCGCGCCTCCTCGGCCCGCAGCAACGCCTCCTCGGCCTTGCGCTGCTTCTCGACCCGCCGCGCCTCGGCCTCGGCCCGAAGCCGCGCCTCTTCCTCCGCCTCCCGGCGGCGCCGCGCCTCCTCGGCCGCCCGCACCTTCTCCTCGGCGAGCAGGCGTGCCTGCTCCTCCTCGGCCTTGCGCTTCGCCTCCTCGGCGCGCTGCCTGGCCTCCTCCGCCTGGCGCTCGGCCTCGCGGCGCTGCGCCTCCTCCAGCTCGCGGCGGGCGCGCTCCTCCTCCTCGGCGAGGAGCTTGGCGAGCTGCTCCTGGCGCTCGCGCTCGAGCCGCTCCTCCTCGGCCTTGCGCGCGGCCTCTTCCTCGGCCTTGCGGCGTGCCTCTTCCTCGGCGGCCTTGCGGGCCTCCTCCTGCGCCTTCACCTCGGCCTCGGAGAGCGGCAGCATCAGGTCGAGCCGGTGCCGGGCCACGGTCGTGACCGCCTCCGGCTCCTGAGAGGCGTCGATCACCAGATAGCGCCCCGGGTCGGCGGCGGCGAGCGTCAGGAAACCGGACCGCACGCGCGTGTGGAACTCGGCCGGCTCCGATTCGAGACGGTCGGGAGCCTCGGTGAACCGCTCGCGGGCGGCTTCCGGGGAGACGTCGAGCAGCACCGTCAGGTTCGGTACGAGCCCGGCCGTCGCCCAGCGCGAGATACGGGCGATCTCCGTCGGCGACAGATCGCGCCCCGCACCCTGGTAGGCCACGGACGAGTCGATGTACCGGTCGGAGATGACGACCGCGCCCCGCTCAAGGGCGGGACGTACGACCGTGTCGACGTGCTCGGCGCGGTCGGCGGCGTACAGAAGAGCCTCTGCGCGGTGCGAGAGACCGGCCGACGACACGTCGAGCAGGATCGACCGCAGCCGCTTGCCGACCGGCGTGGCGCCCGGCTCGCGCGTCACGACGACCTCGTGGCCCTTGGCCCTGATCCACTCGGCGAGCGCCTCGGCCTGCGTCGACTTGCCCGCTCCGTCGCCGCCCTCCAGGGCGATGAAGAAGCCCGTGGCCGCGATCCCCTGCACGGGGTCGTCGCCGCCGCGCAGCGCGTCCCGCAGGTCGTGCCGCAGCGGCACGCCCTGCCGGTCGTCGATCTTGGCGAGCACCAGCGCGGCCACCGGCAGGAGCAGCGCGCCCAGGAGCATCAGCGTGAAGGCGGCGCCTCCGTGGTCGAACACGAACTTGCCGTTGACGAAGCGGTGCGGCCCGATCGCCGCGGCGACCACGGGGGCGATGAGCGCGCCGAGCGCCACGAAGAGGCGTACGACCGCCTGGAGATGCTCCGTCGTGCGTGCCCTGCGGTAGTCCTCGACCTCCTGGTCGAGCAGCGCGTGCCCGGTATGCGCGGCGATGCCCGCGGCCACTCCGGTGAGCAGCAGAAGCAGCAGCACGGTCGTCAGGTCGGGCACGAGGCCCGCGGCGAGCAGTGCGACACCGGTGAGGGCGATCGCGAGCGCGAGCAGCCTGCGGCGCGGGAGCGTGGGCAGCAGGGAGGGCGCGGTACGGATGCCGACGGCGGCACCGCCGGTCAGCGCGAGGACGATCAGGCCGTACGTGACGGGCCCGCCGTCCAGGTCCTTGGCGTGCAGCACGGCGACCGCCACGGAGGCCGCGACGGCCCCGGCGATCGCGGCGCAGGCGGCGACGAGCAGCGGGATCGCGCCGGTGCGGCCCTTGTCGGCGCCGCTGCCGGTGCGCGGCCTGCGCAGCCCTTCGAGCGGGCTACGCGCGCGTGGCGTCTGTGTGGCGGGAAGTTCGAGGAAGTAGACGATCGACAGCGAGGCCGCGAAGAGCCCCGCGGCGACGAACGAGCCGAGCCCCGCCTGGTGCACCTCGAACCAGTCGAGCCCGGCGCCCAGGAGGTTCCCCACCAGCGTGATGGCGACGAGCGCGGCGGCCGCGATGGGCAGCGCCACGAATCCCGTACGCAGCGACAGTCGCCGCAGCGCGTCCATGTGGTCCGGAAGCGGCCGCACCGTCGCGCCCTCCAGGGGCGGCGCGGGCAGCAGCGCGGGCGCCGCGCTCTCCCGGCAGACCGTCCAGAAGCGCTCGGCGACACCGATCACGAACGCGGTGACGAGCAGCATCGCCAGGGCGTTGTCCGGCGTCCAGTCGATCCACAGCGGCGCGACGATCAGCAGCGCGGCCCGCAGGCCGTCCGCCACGACCATCGTCCAGCGCCGGTCGAGCGGCCCATCCGGTGACGTGAGCGAGCTCAGCGGCCCCAGGAGCACCGCACCGAAGAGCAGCGTCGCGAGAACGCGTGCCCCGAAGACAGCGGTGACCGCGAACGCGACCCCTCGATAACCGCCCCCGAACGCCGCCTCGGCGATGGCCGCTTGCAGCGCGAGCACCACCAGGACGAGGAGCGCGAGGGCATCACCGACACCGCCGACGAGCTGGGCGCTCCAGAGCCGCTTCAACTGCGGTACGCGCAGCAAGGCGCGGACAGCACGCTCTCGGGAATCTGCGACCAGGGCGTCGTCGGGGGCCGGGTTTCCGACCGGTGGCTGCTCGGCACGCGTCATCCGTCCAGCCTATCTGGACGGTGTGACACACCGAAGGGGCGCCCGAACAAACGGGCGCCCCTTCGGTTCACACATTCACAGCGCCGTACGAAACGACCTGTGCCGCTGCTGCTCGGCTACTCGGCGGCGGTCTTCTTGGCAGCGGCCGTCTTCGTAGTGGTCTTCTTTGCGGCCGTCGTCTTCTTGGCGGCCGTTTTCTTGGCAGCCGTCTTCTTGGCCGCGGTCTTCTTGGCGGGAGCCTTCTTGGCCGCCTTCTTGGCGGTCTTCTTGGCCGGGCCCTTCGCCCGCTTCTCCTCGAGCAGTTCGTAGCCACGCTCGGCGGTGATGTCCTCGACGCTGTCGGAAGCCCGCAGCGTCGCGTTCGTCTCGCCGTCCGTGACGTACGCCCCGAAGCGGCCGTCCTTGACGACGACCGGCTTTCCGCTGACCGGGTCCTCGCCGAGCTCCTTCAGTGGCGGCTTGGCGGCGGCCCGCCCGCGCTGCTTGGGCTGGGCGTAGATCGCGAGGGCCTCTTCCAACGTGATGTTGAAGAGCTGCTCCTCGGTCTCGATGGACCGCGAGTCCGTGCCCTTCTTCAGGTACGGGCCGTACCGGCCGTTCTGCGCGGTGATCTCCACGCCCTCGGCGTCCGTCCCGACCACACGCGGCAGGGACATCAGCTTCAGGGCGTCCTCGAGCGTCACCGTGTCGAGCGACATGGACTTGAAGAGCGAGGCCGTCCGCGGCTTGACCGCGTTCTTGCCGGTCTTCGGGGTGCCCTCGGGGAGCACCTCGGTGACGTACGGGCCGTAGCGGCCGTCCTTGGCGATGATCTCGTGACCCGACGTGGGGTCGGTGCCGAGCGCGAAGTCACCGCTCGGCTTGGCGAGCAGCTCCTCGGCGTACTCGACGGTCAGCTCGTCCGGCGGCAGGTCGTCGGGCACGTCGGCGCGCTGGTGGCCCTCCGCGTCCTTCTCGCCGCGCTCGATGTACGGGCCGTAGCGGCCGACGCGCAGCACGATGCCGTCGCCGACGGGGAAGGAGGAGATCTCCCGGGCGTCGATCGCGCCCAGGTCGGTCACCAGCTCCTTGAGCCCGCTGAGGTGGTCGCCGTCGCCGTTGCCCGCGTTGGACGCGGCGCCCGCGTCGTCGCCCTCGCCGAAGTAGAAGCGCTTCAGCCACGGCACGGCCTGCGCCTCGCCCCGCGCGATGCGGTCGAGGTCGTCCTCCATGCGTGCGGTGAAGTCGTAGTCGACGAGCCGCCCGAAGTGCGTCTCCAGGAGGTTGACCACGGCGAAGGACAAGAAGGAGGGCACCAGAGCCGTGCCCTTCTTGAAGACGTAGCCGCGGTCGAGGATCGTGCCGAGGATCGACGCGTACGTCGACGGGCGGCCGATCTCGCGCTCCTCGAGCTCCTTGACCAGCGAGGCCTCGGTGTAGCGGGCCGGCGGCTTGGTCGCGTGGCCGTCGACCGTGATCTCGTCGGCGGACAGCGCGTCACCCTCGCTGACCTGCGGGAGCCTGCGCTCGCGGTCGTCGAGCTCGGCATTCGGGTCGTCCGCGCCCTCGACGTACGCCTTCATGAAGCCGTGGAAGGTGATGGTCTTGCCGGACGCGCTGAACTCGGCGTCGCGGCCGTCGGCAGCCGTGCCACCGATCTTCACCGTGACGGAGTTGCCGACCGCGTCCTTCATCTGGGAGGCGACGGTCCGCTTCCAGATCAGCTCGTAGAGCCGGAACTGGTCGCCGGTCAGGCCGGTCTCGGCGGGCGTACGGAAACGATCACCTGAGGGGCGGATCGCCTCGTGCGCCTCCTGCGCGTTCTTGACCTTCCCGGCGTACGTACGGGGCTTGTCCGGCAGGTAGTCGCTGCCGTACAGCTGCGTGACCTGCGCGCGAGCGGCGGTGACCGCCGTGTCGGACAGCGTCGTGGAGTCCGTACGCATGTAGGTGATGAAGCCGTTCTCGTACAGCTTCTGGGCCACCTGCATCGTGGCCTTCGCGCCGAAGCCCAGCTTGCGGCTGGCCTCCTGCTGCATCGTCGTCGTACGGAACGGCGCGTACGGAGAGCGGCGGTAGGGCTTGGACTCGACGGAGCGGACCGCGAACCGGGTGCTCTCCAGGGCCGAGGCGAGCGAGCGCGCGTTGGCCTCGTCCAGGTGGAGCGTGTCGGACTTGAGCTGGCCGACCGAGTTGAAGTCGCGGCCCTGCGCGATGCGCTTGCCGTCGACCGTGGTGAGGCGCGCGACCAGCTGCGAGGGGTCGGAGGCGTCACCGGCGCGGCCGGTGCCGAAGGTGCCCGTCAGGTCCCAGTACTCGGCGGAGCGGAAGGCGATGCGCTCGCGCTCCCGCTCGACGACGAGGCGGGTCGCCACGGACTGGACACGGCCCGCCGACAGGCGCGGCATGACCTTCTTCCACAGGACCGGCGAGACCTCGTATCCGTACAGACGGTCGAGGATGCGGCGGGTCTCCTGGGCGTCGACCATGCGCTTGTTGAGCTCGCGCGGGTTGGCGACGGCGCCCTGGATAGCGGCCTTGGTGATCTCGTGGAACACCATCCGCTTGACCGGGACCTTGGGCTTCAGGACCTCGAGGAGGTGCCACGCGATGGCTTCGCCCTCGCGGTCCTCATCGGTGGCGAGGAAGAGTTCGTCGGAGTCCTTCAGCAGGTCCTTGAGCTTCTTGACCTGCGCCTTCTTGTCGGAGTTGACGACATAGATGGGCTCGAAGTCGTTCTCGACGTCCACGCCGAGGCGGCGCACCTCGCCGGTGTACTTGTCGGGTACCTCCGCGGCGCCGTTGGGGAGGTCGCGGATGTGCCCGACGCTCGCCTCGACTACGTAGCCGGGGCCGAGGTAACCCTTGATCGTCTTCGCCTTGGCAGGCGACTCGACGATGACGAGTCGGCGGCCGCCCTTTGCGGTCTCGCTGGTCGGGGACAACTTCGCTCTTCTCTCCGGTCGGTACTCGGTGGCCGTGCTGCGTGGCTTCGGGGCCGTGCAGCGTGGCCTCGCTCGGTGCGCTTTAGTTGCGCTGACGCTGCGGAGTGTGACGGTACATCCCGCCCCCGTGTCAAACGGGAAAAGCCCACAACGGCCACTCGAACGGTAACCCGACTACCGCCATTCCTGCCGCCCGGAGTGGCGACCTGCCCTTTCACCACCTGGTTCACCACCCGGTTCACCACCGCCCGGCACCGGCGCCGGGCCTACGGCCCGTACGCGCCCGGTGGCCACCGACCACTTCCGGTCACAACCGAGTGAAACACCACACGGCGAGCACCAGCGCCCCTGATCCGGCGAGCGCCGCGAGCGTCGCCGATGCGACGGGGCTCACACCGTCGGCGACCGGCGAGCGGTGCGCCACCCTCGCCCCGGTCCACAGCAGCAGCCCCGCTCCGAACAGCGCGAACACCGTTCCCGCGAAGATCGCTGGTCCACTCTCCATGGCCTTGCCTCCCCGTACCGAGTTCCCTGCTTCGGGAAACTTGCACGCCCGGGAAGCCGGGGCGCGAACCCCGGGTGAACGGAGGGCGCCCGGTCCCTTCCACCGGTCGGCGTCCGGCCCAAAACGACCGGATCCGATCGCCGCGGTGCCGACTCGCACGGTCCGCCTTCTCGATGTACGTCCAGCGGTCGCCGACGTCCACCCATCCCACGCACAACGGGGGACCGATTCCCGCGATCCGTACGAGACACGCCGTACGCGTACCGCCAACGGCCCGCCTCCGCACTCCTTCGCTCCCGAGCTCGCGTGGTTTCGGGTGGTGCACCGCTCAGGCGCCGACGGGCTCCAGGAAGCCCTGCTCGACGAGGAGGCGGATCTGCGCGGGCGTGCGGTCCCGCAGCAATACGGGGTCCTCCCCGACCAGTTGGGCGATGGCGTCGAGGATCCGCCCGGCGCTCAGCGTCCCGTCGCACACACCGGCGAAGCCCGCGCCCACCGTGTCCACCTTGGTGGCCCGCCGCATCCCGCGGTGCTGGCGCAGCACGACATGCTCCGGGTCCTCGGCGCCTGGCAGGCCGACCTGCTCCTGAACGACCTCGTCCGCGAGCTTGAAGTGCCCCGCGAGCAGCGCGGCGTCGTCGTGCGACCGCAGGAAGTCCAGCCGCGCGAAGTGCTCCCGCACCGTCTCGCCCAGCGGCTGCTCGACCGGGTGCGGCCACTCCTCGACGGTCACGGACGGCTCGGCGGCGCCAGTTCCCCCGACAGCCTTGCGCAGCGTGATCCACCCGAACCCGACCGCGCGCGTCTTGCGGGCCTCGAACTCGTCGAGCCACGCGTCGTACCGCGCCGCGTACTCCTCGGGGTCCGTGCGGTGATCCCCTGCGTCCCGCAGCCACAGCTCGGCGTACTGCGTGACGTCCTGCACCTCACGCTGCACGATCCACGCGTCGCACCCGCGCGGCACCCAGGATCGGAGCCGCTCGGTCCACTCCTCCCCGTCCACGTGCTGCCAGTTGGCGAGGAAGTGCGCATACCCCCCTTCGTTCAACCGCTCCCCCGCCTGCTGAACGAGCGACCGGCACAGATCGTCCCCGCCCATTCCGCCGTCGCGGTAGGTGAGCCGAGCCCCGGGAGAGATCACGAAGGGCGGATTGGACACGATCAGGTCGTACGTCTCATCGCCCACGGGTTCGAAGAGTGAGCCCTCCCGCAGGTCCGCCTCGGGGGCGCCCGACAGCGCCAGGGTGAGCCGCGTGATGTGCAGCGCCCGGGGGTTGAGGTCGGTCGCCGTCACGCGGGTCGCGTGGTGCGCGGCGTGCAACGCCTGGATCCCGGAGCCGGTGCCGAGGTCGAGAGCGCTGGCCACAGGCGTACGCACCGTGAGTCCGGCGAGCGTCGTCGAGGCCCCGCCGACACCGAGTACGACCCCTTCGTCATGGCTGCCGATGCCCCCGGCACCGCCGACCGCGCACCCCAGGTCCGAGACGATGAACCAGTCCTCGCCTCCCGGCCCTCCATACGGCCGCACGTCCACCGTCGCCCGCAGCGCACCCTCACCGTCCGCCGCGGTCAGCCAACCGCCCTCCAGGAGAGGGCCGACCGGCAGAACGGCCGCCACGCGCGGGTGCGGCACGGAACGCTGCAGCAGGAAGAGCCGAACGAGCGTCTCCAGCGGCCCATCGCCGCGGGTGGCCCGCAGCGCGGGCACGGTCTCGCTGCGCGCGAGCGCCGTGTAGGCAGGCGCCCCGAGCAGCTCCAGCAGCCCGTCAGCGGTGAAGTCGACCGCCAACAGGGCTTCCCGCAACTGGGCGGAGACGTCGGCACGATCGGACGAGGGCAGGGGGGCGCTAGCGATACTCACTCCTTCATTGTGACCCGCATCCGCTTGTATCCACCGCTGTGGGCGATCGTTCCGCAGGGCGGAACGGGTGGGCAGGGCCCGAAGCCGCCGGGTGCAGATGAATACGCCGCTGCCCCGACGCCGGGGGATCGTTCCCAAGGCTCCGGGGCAGCGGACAAGAAGAGGGGCAACCCTTAGGCGGCGGAAGGCGTAGCGCTGGCCGACTTGCAGCTGTCCTGCTTGCCCATCGCCTTGCCCACCTCACCCTCCTGAAGCTTCTCGAGCGCCTCGTTACCGCTCTTGCTGAGCTTGTCCAGCTCTCCCGCGACGGACTTGAGGCCGTCCGCGAAGTCCGCCTGGTTCTTGGTGTCCAGGCCGTCGACCTTCTTCTTCAGGTCGCCGTACGACTTGGAGATGGCGTTCAGTTCCTTGACCGCGTCGTCGGTCTTCTTCTGCCCACCGTCGACCGGCGGGGCGCCCGCCTTCTTCACCGCGGCGCCCATCGCCTTGTAGGCGTCGGACATGTCCTGGAACGCCTTGGAGTCGGTCTTCTGGACGTCCTCCGGCGAGCTGTTGTCCGAGGTCTCCTTCTGGATCGCCGCGTTGGCCGCGGCGATCTTCTTCGACTGCGGCTGGACCGAGTCACAGACGTCCTTGGCCCAGGAGTCCAGCTTCTCGTTGCCGTCGTCGCTGCAGCCCGACAGCGCCAGTACCAGTACCGCACCGCCGGACAGTGCGGCTGCAAGCTTCTTGTTCACCGGATTGGTCCCTTCCATGGCTCTCGGCCCCGGAACTTACACGCCAACTGGGCTACAACCGCATGCCGGGGGTCCGATACCACCCCCATTGAAGCCATTTGCACCAAGCAGAGGGCGCGAGAGAAGGCTCACGAGACATTCACCGGACGCACGAAAGGCGGACGCCGCGTCAAAACGCGCCGCCCGCCCTCGTGTTGGGCAGAGTCTGACCCGGTGTTACGAAACCACAGCCGGGTCAGCCGAGTTGTTCACCCGCTCCGCACCACCTTCCTCCGCGTCGCCCACGGCGATGCCCCGCCTCTTGGAGACGTACACCGCGCCGATGATGACCAGGATCGAGAGCACGGCGATCACTGCCCGCACCCCCGCGCTCGCGTCGTCCCCGTAGCTGAACTGGACGACCGCGGGCGCGATGAGCAGCGCCACCAGGTTCATCACCTTCAGGAGCGGATTGATCGCCGGCCCCGCGGTGTCCTTGAACGGGTCACCGACGGTGTCGCCGATGACCACCGCGGCGTGGGCCTCACTGCCCTTGCCGCCGTGGTGGCCGTCCTCGACGAGCTTCTTCGCGTTGTCCCAGGCGCCGCCCGAGTTGGCGAGGAAGACCGCCATCAGCGTGCCCGTGCCGATCGCGCCCGCCAGGAACGAGCCGAGCGCGCCGACACCGAGCGAGAAGCCGACCGCGATCGGCGTGAGCACGGCGAGCAGACCCGGCGTGGCCAGCTCGCGCAGCGCGTCCTTGGTGCAGATGTCGACGACGCGTCCGTACTCCGGTTCCTCGGAGTAGTCCATGATCCCGGGGTGCTCGCGGAACTGCCGCCGCACCTCGTAGACCACGGCCCCCGCCGACCTCGACACCGCGTTGATCGCGAGCCCCGAGAAGAGGAAGACGACCGCGGCGCCCAGGATCAGACCGACCAGGTTGTTGGGCTGTGAGATGTCCATCACGAGGTTCATCGGGGCGCCGTCGCCCATTTTCTCGCCGACGTCTTTGGCCGCGGTCGCGATGGCGTCGCGATACGAGCCGAAGAGCGCGGCGGCCGCGAGGACGGCCGTGGCGATGGCGATGCCCTTGGTGATGGCCTTGGTGGTGTTGCCGACGGCGTCCAGGTCGGTGAGGACCTGCGCGCCGGCGCCCTCGACGTCGCCGGACATCTCGGCGATGCCCTGCGCGTTGTCGGAGACCGGACCGAAGGTGTCCATGGCGACGATCACGCCGACCGTGGTGAGCAGGCCGGTCCCGGCGAGGGCCACCGCGAACAGGGCGAGCATGATCGACGTACCGCCGAGCAGGAACGCCCCGTACACGCCGAGCCCGATCAGGAGCGAGGTGTAGACGGCCGATTCGAGACCGAGCGAGATTCCCGCCAGGACGACGGTGGCCGGACCGGTGAGCGAGGTCTTGCCGATGTCCTTCACCGGACGCCGGTTGGTCTCCGTGAAGTACCCGGTGAGCTGCTGGATCAGCGCGGCCATGACGATGCCGATCGCGACGGCGACGACCGCGAGAACTCGCGGATCGCCGTCATGAGCCGCGATCGCGGCGTCCGTGACTCCGTCCAGGTCGGCATACGACGAGGGCAGATAGACGAAGACCGCCGCGGCCACGAGCACCAGCGAGATGAACGCGGAGATGAAGAATCCGCGGTTGATGGCGGTCATGCCGCTGCGGTCGGAGCGCCGTGGCGCCACCGCGAAGATGCCGATCATCGCCGTCACGACGCCGATCGCCGGAACGATCAGCGGGAAGGCGAGTCCGGAGTCGCCGAAGGCGACCTTGCCGAGGATCAGCGCGGCGACCAGGGTCACCGCGTAGGACTCGAAGAGGTCGGCGGCCATTCCCGCGCAGTCGCCGACGTTGTCGCCCACGTTGTCCGCGATGGTCGCGGCATTCCTCGGGTCGTC
The DNA here is from genome assembly GCF_059026065.1 of Streptomyces sp. A18. Taxonomy (NCBI): domain Bacteria; kingdom Bacillati; phylum Actinomycetota; class Actinomycetes; order Kitasatosporales; family Streptomycetaceae; genus Streptomyces; species Streptomyces sp. A18. The sequence continues at coordinate 130,874 of NZ_JBWLKL010000002.1, forward strand.
CTCCGGAATGCCCTGCTCGACCTTGCCGACCAGGTCGGCGCCGACGTCGGCGGCCTTGGTGAAGATGCCGCCGCCCACACGCATGAACATCGCGATCAGCGCCGCCCCGAGGCCGAAACCTTCGAGGACCTTCGGCGCGTCGGCCGCGTAGACGAGCACCACGCAGGAGGCGCCCAGAAGGCCGAGCCCCACCGTGAACATGCCGACGACGCCGCCCGTGCGGAAAGCGATCTTCATGGCCTTGTGCGAAACGGCGGTGAGATCCTTTTCGGGTTCACCTTCCGCGGGCGTGGCCTCTCGTGCGGCTGCCGCCACACGAACATTGCTGCGTACGGCGAGCCACATGCCGATATAGCCGGTGGTCGCCGAGAACACCGCACCGATCAAGAAGAAGATCGATCGGCCGGCACGCTGATTCCAGTCGTCTGCGGGCAGCAGCATGAGCAGGAAGAACACCACGACGGCGAAAACACCGAGAGTGCGCAACTGCCTGCCGAGGTAGGCATTGGCGCCCTCCTGGATCGCCTTCGCGATCTTCTTCATGCTGTCGGTGCCCTCGGTGGCCGCGAGCACCTGGCGTACCAGCACCCAGGCGACCGCGAGGGCCGCGACCGCGACGGCCGCGATGACCATCACGATGAGGCGGTTGTCGTCGGTCAGTACTGCGGCTGCGAAGGTTGTGGGGTGGTCAAACTGATGAGGGGTAGAAAGCCCCGCCATTCGTCCTCCTTGACGCCTGGGGTGAGCTCAAGATGTGGACGGATTGTAGGGAGCGGAACCTGATCAAAACAGAGTGCCGCAAACGGAATTGGCTCGAGATTGCTTCCCAGCAAATGATCGCGACCGCAGATTGACCCCGAAAGCGGTAATGCCTCAAAACCGTTGACGACGTCGGCAGTCCTGAGGCAATTGACTGGGGCAATGATCCAGAAAACGAAAAAAGGCCCTGCTCCCAAGTACGGGAGCAAGACCTTGGTACGGCCGCCCGGGGAAACCGGGCCCGCCTGATCAGAGAAGCGGCGCCGGGGTGGTCGGCCACGTCATCCGGATGAGACCGCCGCCCTCGCCCGCGGTGACCTCCACGTCGTCCACGAGCCCGCTGATGACGGCGAGACCCATCTCGTCCTCGCCCTCGGCCTCCAGTTCGTCGGCCCCGTCGGGCCCCGAGCCGGGTTCCCGGTCACCGGACGTCGCGTGGGGGGCCTCGTCGCCGACCTCGATGGAGAACTGCTTCTCGTCCTCGATCAGGGCGACCCGCACCGGCGCCGCGACGCCGTTGCTCTGGTGCAGTCCGACGGCACGCGTGCAGGCCTCACCGACGGCGAGCCTGACCTCGTCGAGGACGGCCTCGTCCACTCCGGCCCTGCGCGCCACTGCCGCCGCCACAAGGCGGGCGGTCCTGACGTGCTCGGGCAGCGCGCTGAAGCGGAGTTCAACGGTGGCCATGCATCCCCCTCGGACATACGCGCGTGCTGTCAGGGGGCCGGGCCGAGGGCCCGGTCCCCTGCTGTACTGCCACCCCCGGGCCGGACAAGCAGCCGACCCGGGACTTCCGGCTCTCAGTCGGTGGCCGCGACCGCTTCCTCGACCGAGGTGTGAATGGGGAACACCTTGGTCAGGCCGGTGATGCGGAAGATCTTCAAAATACGCTCCTGGTTACAGACCAGGCGCAGCGAGCCCTCATGGGCACGCACCCGCTTCAGGCCGCCGACCAGTACGCCGAGTCCGGTGGAGTCGAGGAAGTCCACGCCCTCCATGTCGACGACCAGGTGGAAACTGCCGTCGTTCACCAACTCGACCAACTGTTCGCGCAACTTTGGCGCGGTATAAACATCGATTTCGCCACCGACCTCGACGACCGTACGATCGCCGACGGTACGGGTCGACAGGGACAGGTCCACGGATCCTCCAGCACCTTGCTATCGAGCGGTCATCCCTCGGGACACCTCGGCAGAGCCCCCAGTTCGGATCGCCAGCCGCGATGGCATTCAATCACTTACCGGCAGGCGTGCACGACGCCTTCGGACCATTGTCCATCCCGCCGGTGACACACTCGGTGCCGATGGCCAACTTTTCTCCCCCGGGCGGACCCTCCACGGGCGCCCCGGTACGCACGTCTCCACGGACGGTCCTGGACCGGCTCACCGCGGGGCCGAGCCGTGCTTCGCGCGTCACTCATACGGAGCACTTGCCCCCGCGCGAGGCCCGATATGCAGTCTGGCCTGATCGCATCCGTTCCGAAGTCGTCTCCGCGGTGCAATCGGCCGGGATCGAACACCCCTGGGCCCACCAGGCCCTCGCCGCCGAGCACGCCCTGGACGGCGAGTCGGTCATCGTCGCCACCGGAACCGCCTCGGGAAAGTCGCTGGCCTACCTCACCCCCGTCCTCTCGGCCCTGCTCGACGGCTCCGAGGCCCCGAACGGCCGCGGCACGACCGCCCTGTACCTCGCCCCGACGAAGGCCCTGGCCGCCGACCAGCGCCGCGCCGTACGCGAACTGGCGGCGCCCCTGGGCAACGCGATCCGCCCCGCCGTGTACGACGGAGACACCCCCGTCGAAGAACGCGAATGGGTACGTCAGTACGCCAACTACGTCCTGACCAACCCCGACATGCTGCACCGCGGGATACTCCCCTCCCACCCCCGCTGGTCCTCCTTCCTGCGCGCCCTGCGCTACGTCGTCATCGACGAGTGCCACACCTACCGCGGCGTCTTCGGCTCCCACGTCGCCCAGGTCCTGCGCCGCCTGCGCCGCCTCTGCGCGCGCTACGGCTCCGAGCCCGTCTTCCTCCTCGCCTCCGCCACCTCCGCCGAGCCGGCCGTCTCCGCGGAACGCCTCATCGGGCTTCCGGTGAAGGAGGTCGCCGACGACGCCTCACCCCGCGGCGACCTCGTCTTCGCCCTCTGGGAGCCGCCGCTCACCGAACTCCACGGCGAGAAGGGCGCCCCCGTCCGCCGCACCGCGACCGCCGAGACGGCGGACCTGCTGACCGACCTGGCCGTCCAAGGCGTCCGCTCGGTCGCTTTCGTACGCTCCCGGCGCGGCGCCGAGCTGATCTCGGTGATCGCCCAGGAACGCCTCGCCGAGGTCGACCGCTCCCTCGCCCGCCGCGTGGCCGCCTACCGGGGCGGATATCTCCCCGAGGAGCGCCGCGCCCTGGAGCGGGCCCTGCACTCCGGCGAACTCCTCGGCCTCGCGGCCACCACCGCACTCGAACTCGGCGTGGACGTCTCCGGCCTTGACGCCGTGCTCATCTCCGGCTATCCGGGGACCCGCGCCTCGCTCTGGCAGCAGGCGGGCCGCGCCGGACGCTCCGGTCAGGGCGCTCTCGCCGTCCTCGTCGCCCGCGACGACCCGCTGGACACGTATCTCGTCCACCACCCCGAAGCGCTGTTCCAGCAGCCGGTGGAGTCGACCGTCCTCGACCCCGACAATCCGTACGTCCTCGCCCCCCACCTCTGCGCGGCCGCTGCGGAACTCCCGCTCACGGACGACGACTTGGCCCTCTTCGGGCCGACCACCGAGGAGCTGCTGCCGCAACTGGAGGCCGCGAAGCTGCTGCGGCGCCGCACGAAGGCCTGGCACTGGACCCGCAGGGAGCGGGCCGCCGATCTCACCGACATCCGCGGCGAGGGCGGGAAGCCCATCCAGATCGTCGAGGAGGGCACGGGCCGGCTGCTCGGCACCGTCGACGCGTCCGCCGCGCACGCCGCCGTCCACGAGGGCGCGGTCCATCTCCACCAGGGCCGTACGTATCTCGTGCGCCGTCTGGACCTGGAGGACTCGGTCGCCCTGGTCGAGGAGGCAGGACCGCCGTACTCCACGACCGCCCGCGACACCACGGCCATCTCCATCCTGGAGACGGACACCGAGATCCCCTGGGGCTCCGGCCGGCTCTGCTACGGCTCCGTCGAGGTCACCAACCAGGTCGTCTCCTTCCTGCGCCGCAGGCTCATCACCGGCGAGGTCCTCGGCGAGACCAAGCTGGACCTGCCGCCCCGCACGCTGCGCACCCGCGCGGTCTGGTGGACGGTCACCGAGGATCAACTGGACGCCGCGCGCGTCAATCCGGAGATCCTCGGCGGCGCGCTGCACGCCGCCGAGCACGCCTCCATCGGCATGCTGCCGCTCTTCGCGACCTGCGACCGCTGGGACATCGGCGGCGTCTCCGTGCCGCTGCACCCGGACACGCTCCTGCCGACCGTCTTCGTCTATGACGGCCACCCGGGCGGGGCGGGCTTCGCCGAGCGGGCCTTCCACACGGCCCGCGAGTGGCTGACCGCCACGCGCCAGGCCATCGCCTCGTGCGAGTGCGAGGCGGGCTGCCCCTCCTGCATCCAGTCCCCGAAGTGCGGCAACGGCAACGACCCTCTGCACAAGCGCGGCGCCGTCCGCCTCCTCACCACCCTCCTGAAGGACGCGCCCAACCCCTGAGGGGCAGCACCCGGCGGCTGCGACAGCCCCGGATCCACCACCGGCCCGGCCCGGCGCCCTCGCCCCGGGCTTCCGCCCAGCCGACGCCGCAGTGAGCTCCGACGGCGCTCTGGCGGTGCGTGTGGATCGGGTGAGCTGTGTGGGTCGGGTGGGCCGTGTGGGTCGGGCGTCCGCCCGCCACCCGGCGTGCGCCACAGCGTGCGTCACGGCCCCCGGCTGCGGCGCCGGAGCGACCGGACCCGCCGGGCCCGCCCGGGATCTGACCTCCGTCACGAACGGACCGAAGTCCGCCGCCGCGGTGACGTCCGAGATCTCGCCGTGCACCGCGCACCGCACGATGCGCGTCCCCTGGGCCTCGGCCACCCGCCCCGCCCTCGCACACGCACCGGAACGCCCCTCCATCCAGTGGTCCGCTGCCGCCAGCGCCGCCAAGTCGGCCGCGCCTCCCGCTCGATGGCGGGTGACGATCACCTGCCCCATCGCGAGGACCGCGCCGCAGATCACGCACAGCACGGCCATCACGACCACGACCCACACCGTGGCGGCTCCCCGGTCGGAGGCGGCCCCGGCGCTCCGGAAACCAGCCCGCCCTCTCACGCGCCCACCCCCACCGTCTCCTCCGCCAACGCCACCGCCTCCGACCGCAGCCGCAGCCCGAGCCCAAGCGCTCGCGGCCCCGGCGAGTCCGCCACGACCTCCACCCGCACCAGGTCGCCGTCCCGCCGCACGGCCACCGCCGCACCACGCGGCGCCGCCTGCCGAGCCGCCGCCACGGCCGCGCTCTCCGGATCCTGCCGGGCCATCACGCGCGCCCCGGCCCGCGCCGCGTCCACGCACTGGATCTGCGCGGACGCGGTCAGCAGCGCCCAGACCAGCGCCATCGTGAAGAGCACGAGCGTGGGCAGCACCACGGCAGCCTCAGCCGTCACGAACCCCTGATCCCCGCAGCGGCCCCGGCTGCCCCGGGTGCCCCGGGCACCCCTGCAGCCTCTTGCCGCCCGCCCAGAACTGGACGTCACGTCAGAACTGGACATCGAGCGCCTTCTCCACGACCGCCTGCAACGCCGCCCTGACCTGCCCGCTCGTCACCACCTTGTAGAGCAGTCCGGCGAATCCCACCGCCGCGACGAGACCCATCGCGTACTCCGAAGTGACCATCCCCGCGTCGCCCCGCACCGCACGTGCCCTGCGCCTCGGCGCCCGCGCACACAGCTGTCCCCACATCTCAACCCCCGACATCTCAGCCCTCATGGAATTTCCGTCCGTTCACGTCACACGGCAGCCACGCCTCGCGCAGCCCCGTTCCAGCCACTCGGCCGCCGAGCTCAGATGCCGCTCAACAACCCACCCGCCAGGCCGATCACCACCGGCAGCACCCCCACCGCGATGAACGCGGGCAAGTAGCACAGCCCCACCGGCGCCGTCATCAGGACCCCGGCCCTGCGCGCCGCCGCCGTAGCCGTACGACTCCGTTCCGCGCGGCAGTCCGCGGCCAGACGCGCCACCGGGTCCGCCGCCGGAGCACCCGACTCCCCCGCCCGCTCCAGCAGGCGGGCCAGCGGCCCCGCGCCCGGTATCGCGCCCAACCTCCGCCAGGCTTCGACTGGTTCACCGCCGAGCCGCACCTCCGCGGCCCCCTGCGCCAGTCGCTCCCCGACCGGCCCTTTCAGCGCATCGCCCACCGCTTGCGCGGCCACCACAGGCCCCGCACCGGCGGCCACGCAGGCCGCCAACAGGTCTGCAGCCAAGGGGAGTTGCCGAGCAGCCTCCACGGCGTCGAACTCCACGACGCCTCCGGCACCCCGCCCCCGCCACCAACGCCACACCCCGTACCCGGCACCCAACCCCACCAGGCACCCCGGAACACCGCCCACCAGCACCCACCCGGCGCTCACGGCCCCGGCCACCGCCAGCCACCCCCGCACCGCGCCCCGCCACCGGAACCACCGCCTCGGCACGCCCCCCGGCGGCCGCTCCACCACCCCCAGTACGACCCCCGCACGCCCCCGCGCCACCCGCTCACGCCGCGCCGCAAGGACCGCCGACATCAGCCACAGCACGGCCGCCACACCCCACACGGCCACCCCAAGCTCCCGGGCAACGTGACTCATCGCTCCTCCGCCCCCTTCATGATCCGCAGCGCCCACCACACGCCGGCGCCCTCCAACACCCCGCCCACCACCAGGCATCCGAGCCCCGCGCCCGTATGCAGCAACACCCGTAGCGGCGCCGCCCCGAGCGCGCTCCCCATGAGCAGCCCCAGGACCGGAAGCCCCGCGAGCATCACCGCCGTCGACCGCGCCCCCGCCAACTGGGCCCGCAGATCCGCACGTTGATCCCGCTCCGCCCGCAGCGCGCCCTCCAGCCGCTCAAGCCCGGCCGCGAGCCCGGCGCCCCGGTCCACCGCCACCCGCCAGCACGCCGCGAGCCCCAGCAGCCCCTGCGCCCCCGGCTCCCGCGCCGCCTCCTCGAGGGCCCCCGGCACATCCCCGCCGAACCGCGCCGCCGCCAGCGCCCCGGCCCGCGCCTCACCGAGCCCGAGGCCACCACCGGCCGCCGCCCTCAGCGCCTCTCCCGGCTGCCGCCCCGCCCGCACCTCGCCCGCGAGGGACCCGCACAACGCGATCACTTCGGCGGCCCTTCGCTCCCCTTCGAGCCGCGCCTCCCTGCCCCGCCGCACGCGCCGCATCAGGGGCACCCCGGCCGCTCCCAGGATCAGCGGCACCACGGACTCCCCGAGCAGGGCGACCATCACGCCGCCCGCCGGCGCCCACCACTCGTGCCGCAACCGACCCCTGACCGCGACCCTCACCCGCCGCCACGCCGGACCCCCCGGCACGCCGTCGCCACCGCCCACGAGCACCGCCCGCGCCCGCCGCAGCCCTCGATCCCGCCCGACCACCAGCCAGGCCGCGCTCCCCGCACACACGGCCGCCGCAACCCCCGTCGCACTCATCCCCCACCACTCCCGTCACCGCCTGTCAGAAGCGACTCCAGCCGCTTCCAGCCCCGCTCACGGACAAACTCCTTCTCGCCCCACCGCAGCGCGGGCACCGTCACCACAAGGCCGAACGCATCGCGCTCCAGGACATGCACCTCGGCGATCCGCCGCCGCCCCGCCCGGTCCCGTACGAGATGGAGCACCACCGACAGCGCGGCCGCCAACTGGCTGTGCAGTGCCGCCCGGTCGAGCCCCGCCGCCGTCCCCAGCGCCTCCAGCCGGGCCGGCACGTCCCCCGCGGCGTTGGCGTGGACCGTGCCGCAGCCGCCTTCATGTCCCGTATTCAGAGCAGCCAGGAGATGGACCACCTCCGGGCCCCGCACCTCGCCCACGACCAGCCGGTCGGGCCGCATCCGCAGCGCCTGCCGTACGAGGTCGTCCAGGCCGACCTGACCGGCTCCCTCCTGGTTCGCGGGCCTGGCCTCAAGGCGCACCACGTGAGGGTGATCGGGGCGCAGCTCCGCCGAATCCTCGGCGAGCACGATCCGCTCGCCCGGCCCGACGAGTCCGAGGAGCGCGCTTAGGAGCGTCGTCTTGCCCGAGCCCGTCCCGCCACTGATCAAGTACGAGAGGCGCGCATCGAGCAGTGCCCGCAGCACCCTGTCCCCGCCCGGCGGCACCGTCCCCGCCGCCGTCAGTTCCGCGAGGGTGAAGGCCCGGGGGCGCACGACGCGCAAGGAGAGGCAGGTCGACCCGACGGCGATCGGGGGCAGCACCGCGTGGAGGCGGGTGCCGTCCGGGAGCCGTGCGTCCACCCAGGGCCTGGCGTCGTCGAGCCGCCGTCCGGCCACGGCAGCGAGTCGCTGTGCGAGCCGCCGGACCGCCGCCGCGTCCCCGAAGGACACCCCGGTCAGCTCCAGGCCCCCGCCTCGGTCCACCCACACCCGGTCGGGGGCGGAGACGAGCACATCGGTCACCGAGTCGTCCGCGAGCAGTGTCTCCAGGGGCCCGGCGCCCACCAGTTCCGAGCGCAGCTGTGTCGCCGCCCCGAGGACTTCCGCGTCGCCGAGCACTCTGCCCTGGGCCCGCAGCGCCTCGGCGACGCGGGCCGGGGTCGGCTCTGTCCCGTTCTCCGCGAGCCACTGGCGCACCCCGTCCAGCATCCTGGCCCCGACGACGGCGCTCATGAGCCGCCCCCGGTGGTATCGACCGGAACCCGCTCCCAGAAGGCCGTACAGAACCGCGCCAGCGGCCCCCGCGCGACGGCCCCCGGCGGCATTCCCCCGGCCAGCGACGCCAACAGGCCATGCTCACGTGGCAGTTCACCGACGAGTGGCAGCCCCAGCAGTCGTGCGACCTCCTCCGCGTCGAACCCACCGGGGCCGTCGAGTCCGCCCCCGGTGCGACCGGCGCCACCCCCGCCGACCACGACCCGCAGATCCCGAAGCACCATCCCGACCGCCGACGCGACCCGCCGAGCCCCCGCCACCGCACGCAGCTCCGCGGGCACCACCAGGAGCCCCAGATCCACCTGCGCCAGGGCCTCGGCCACTCCTTCGTCCACCCGGCGGGGCAGATCCACGACCACCACCCCGCCCCGCCTGCGGGCGGCGGCGATCACCGCCCGCATGGCCTCGGGCGGAACGACCACCGTGTCGCCCCGGTCCCAGCTCAGGACCCGCAGGGAGTGCAGCTCGGGCAGCGATTCCTCGAGCGCGCCCCCGCCGACCCGGCCCCTGGACTGCGCGAACGCGGGCCAGCGGAGTCCGTCGGCCGTCTCACCGCCGAGCAGCACGTCCAGTCCGCCGCCGAGCGGGTCGGCGTCCACGAGCATCGTGCGCCGCCCGCCGCGGGCCGCCGTGACGGCCAGCGCGGTCGCCAGCGTCGAGGCGCCTGCTCCGCCGCTCCCGCCGATCACCCCCACCGTGAGCGCGGGCCGTCCTACGCCCTCGGCGACATCGGCGATGCGGTCCACCAGCCAGCGCTCGCCGTCCGGCAGGACCAGCACGTGATCGGCGCCGATCTCCACCGCTTTCTGCCAGACCCCGGAGTCGTCCTGATCCCGCCCGACCAGCACGACCCCGCGCCTGCGCACGGCTCCCCGCACCCGGTCCACCGCGTCGTCCCCGACCAGGACGAGCGGCGCCGCGTCCCAGCCGCCCCTGCGCTCCGGCACGCCGTGCTGCACCTCTGGGCGCGCCCCTGCCGCGGCGCACAGCCGCAACAGGTCGTCCAGCAGGTCCACGTCTTCCGTCACGATCAGTGGTCCGCCCTGCCGTCCATCGGACGGCGGCGGCCCTTCACGTGTAATCACTCCAGCCACGATCCCCAGCCCCCTCTCACTGCAAGCCCGTTGAATGACGCGTTCCACATCAGCGATGAGTCGGCCAAAGCAATCCGGCCATGAACTTCGCGTGCGGAACGTGCGGAATCAGCGTGCAGCGGCCCTGGATATCGTGTGGATCTTGGTCAATAACTGTGGACAAGACGGGGGCTGTGAATATCCCCTTCACCCATACCAGTGACATCCCGAAGACTTCCGCAGAGCAGTCCAACGGCTACACACAGTTACGGATCTTGGGCATGCGAAGAGATCGCCGAAACGGCGGCCGACAGGCGCCAGGCGATCAGATGAGGTCGAGAGAGGCCCGGAAAACCCATCCGGACATGCGACGACCCCCGCCGGGGGGGAGAGCGGGGGTCGTCCCCACGGTCCGACTCGGGGGGGGGAGGAGCCAGACCGGGTTAGCACGGTCGCGAACGATCCGTGACTTCCATGGTGTACCCGAGAGCCTTCTCAGGCAAACCCACGCGCCTCACCTTACGCCGAATGGTGGGCGCCTATGCTCGGGCTCGTGGAAAACCACTCCTTGCCCCGCGCAGCTGCCTTCTTTGACCTGGACAAGACGGTCATTGCGAAGTCGAGCACTCTCACGTTCAGCAAGTCGTTCTACCAAGGCGGCCTGATCAACCGCAGGGCGGTACTGCGAACTGCATATGCACAGTTCGTCTTCCTCGCGGGCGGAGCCGATCACGACCAGATGGAGCGGATGCGCGAGTACCTGTCCGCGCTCTGCCGCGGATGGAACGTGCAGCAGGTCAAGGAGATCGTCGCCGAAACGCTGCACGACCTGATCGACCCGATCATCTACGACGAGGCCGCGTCCCTCATCGAGGAGCACCACACCGCAGGCCGTGACGTGGTCATCGTCTCCACATCGGGCGCCGAGGTGGTCGAGCCGATCGGTGAACTCCTGGGCGCTGACCGGGTGGTGGCCACCCGGATGGTGGTCGGCGACGACGGCTGCTTCACCGGCGAGGTGGAGTACTACGCGTACGGCCCCACCAAGGCGACGGCGATCAAGGAGCTCGCGGAGTCCGAGGGGTACGACCTCGACCGCTGCCACGCCTACAGCGACTCGGCGACCGACATCCCCATGCTCGAGTCCGTGGGGTTCCCGCACGCGGTCAACCCCGATCGCGCACTGCGCCGCGAGGCTCTCGCGCGCGGGTGGCCGATTCTCGACTTCCACCGCCCTGTCCGGCTCAAGGAACGGCGCCGGAAGCCGTCCCGGCCCGCGGTCGTCGCGGTGGCCGCGGTGAGCGCAGCGGCGGCCACCGCGGGGCTCGTGTGGTTCGTGAGTCGCCGCCGGACATCACACGCCCGATTCGCCCTTATTTGAACCTAAAAGTAAAGAAGTAGCGCCAGGACTTCCGCTTACTCCAGGACAGGAGTACAAAGGAGTCAACGGCCCGCGAGACCAAGGACATCCGAGAGGATTACCTTTAAACGCAACCAAGGCCCCACGGACCGAAGCATGAACACCGAGCACCCACGCGACGTCGACCCGTCGATTACGGGCCAGCCGCACCAGGTGACGGGCAAAGTTCCCGACCTGATGGGCAAACTTTCGAGGACGCTTGGTAACACGGTGAACATGCCAGCGGCGGTACGAGTTCTCGTACCGCCGCAACCCTGTTCAGGGCCCGATTCGCCCGTTTCGCAGGCTCCTCAGGCAGCGCCGCGCTGCATCGCCTCGCAGACCGCCGTCGACTCCCTGGCCCCCAGTTCGACCGCGCGCCCACAGTGGGCGATCCAGGCGGCCATTCCCTCCGGCGTCCCGGACGCGTAGCCGTCGAGCGCCCCCACGTACGCCGCACGACCCTGTTCCGCGTGCCCCGCCTCGGCCGGACAGACGGACTTCGGGTCGAGCCCGCTGCCCACCAGGACGATGCGCTCCGCCGCCCGCGCGACCAGGCCGTTGTGCGAGCCGAAGGGACGCAGGCTGAGCAGCTCGCCGTGCACTACGGCCGCCGTCACGAGGGCCGGCGCGGAGCCTCCCGCCCGTCCCCCACCACCCTCGACCGAGCTTCGCGCGCCTTCCATTCCGATGATCAGCCGCGAGAGACCCTCCAGGCGGCCCGCCACCTCGTCGGAGTCCGGCACATCCAGCTCGACCAGCGGCTCGTCGACCGGCTCGCCCGCGAGGCGTGGCCGCCCTGCCGCCTCATCGTTCTCCGCGGCGGCCACCAGGTGGAGGCGCGCGAGGACACGGAGCGGTGACTGCCGCCAGATCGACAGGAGTTGGCCGGCCTCCGCGGTCAGCCGCAGGGCCGCGCCGACCGTGCGGGCCTCGCCGTCGACACTGAAGTCGCTGCGTCGGCGCACCTCTTCGAGTGCCCAGTCGGCACCCGAGAGCGCCGCCGAACCGCGCGCGCCGCGCAGCGCCGCCTCGGAGGTGATCTCATTGCTGCGGCGCCTCATGATCCGGTGGCCGTAGACCCGGTCCACCGCCCTGCGCACGGAGTCCACTGAGTCGGCCACGCCGGGCAGTGCGCCCAGGGCCGCGAGCGGATCGGCTGTCGTACTCATGAGTACGACACTACGCACCCCCGCGCTCTCTCCACGAAGGAGTGGTCTTCTTCACGCCGCATCGATACGTCAGGTGATCGCCCGGCTACCCTTGGTGAACATGAAGATCGCTTTCGTAGGGAAGGGCGGCAGCGGGAAGACCACGCTGTCCTCGCTCTTCATCCGACACCTCGCCGCCACCGGAGCGCCGGTCCTCGCGGTGGACGCCGACATCAACCAGCACCTGGGTCCCGCCCTGGGCCTCGACGAGGCGGACGCCGCCGAGCTGCCCGCCATGGGGGCGCGCCTCCCCCTCATCAAGGACTACCTGCGGGGCACCAATCCGCGGATCGCCTCCGCCGACACGATGATCAAGACGACGCCGCCCGGCGCGGGTTCACGGATCCTGCGGGTGCGCGAGGACAACCCCGTGTACGACGCGTGCGCTCGGCCCGTGGAACTCGACGACGTGGCCGTGCGTTTGATGGTCACAGGGCCGTTCACCGAAGCCGACCTCGGTGTCGCCTGCTACCACTCCAAGACGGGAGCGGTGGAGCTGCTCCTGAACCACCTGGTCGATGGGCGCGACGAGTACGCGGTCGTCGACATGACCGCGGGTTCGGACTCCTTCGCGTCCGGGATGTTCACCCGCTTCGACATGACATTCCTGGTGGCCGAGCCGACCCGGAAGGGGGTCTCCGTCTATCGCCAGTACAAGGAATACGCACGGGACTTCGGCGTCGACCTCAGGGTCGTCGGCAACAAGGTGCAGGGCCAGGACGACGTCGACTTCCTGCGCGAGCAGGTGGGCGACGACCTCCTGGTGACGGTCGGACACTCGGACTGGGTGCGCGCCATGGAGAAGGGCCGTCCGCCCCGGTTCGCGTACCTGGAGGACGACAACCGCCGTTCCCTGCAAGCACTTCAGAGCGCCGTCGACACCTCGTACGAGCGCAGGGACTGGGACCGCTACACCCGCCAGATGGTCCACTTCCACCTGAAGAACGCGCAGAGCTGGGGCAACGAACGTACGGGTGCCGACCTGGCTGCCCAGGTCGACCCCGACTTCGTCCTGCGCGAACAGGCCGTTGCTACGGCTTGACCGCCGGAGCGCCCGGGACTCCCTTGGGGGCCGGTGCGGGCTGGGCGGAGAGGAATGACGCCCAGCCCTCCTTCGGGGCCGTGCCGACCGGGAGCTTGGTGAGGCGCTCCAGCGTCTTCGGGTCCTGCGCGTCGAGCCAGTCGGCGAGTTGGCGGAAGGAGACGCACCGGACCTCGCGCTTGGTGCAGACCGACTCGATCGTCTCCTCGATGGCGCGCATGTACGTGCCACCGTTCCAGGACTCGAAGTGGTTGCCGATGATCAGCGGGGCGCGGTTGCCCTTGTAGGCACGGTCGAAGCCCTGGAGCAGGCCGTCGCGCATCTGGTCGCCCCAGTACTCGTGCTTGCTCGGGTCGCCCTGCGTTGTCGTGCCGGACTGGTTCACCATGAAGTTGTAGTCCATGGTGAGCGTCTCGAACTTGCGGCCGGGCACGGGGACCAGCTGCATCGACAGGTCCCAGAGGCCTTCCTTCTTCTTCGGCCAGACCTGGTTGTTGACCCCGCTCGTGTCATAGCGGAAGCCCAGCTCGCGGGCCGCCCGCGTGAAGTTCTTCTGGCCTTCGAGACAGGGCGTGCGGGCGCCGATGAGTTCCTTGTCGTAGTCGAAGGGCAGCGGCTGCGCCTTCTTCATGCCCGTGTTCGTCTTCCAGGCCTTCACAAAGGACTTGGCCTGGTTGATCTCGCTCTTCCAGTCGGCGACCGACCACTCGCCCACGCCGCGTCCCGCGCCGCAGAAGTGGCCGTTGAAGTGGGTGCCGACCTCGTTGCCCTCGAACCAGGCGCCGCGGAGCTGCTCCACGGTGTCCTCGATTCCCTTGCGGTCGTTGAAGCCGATGTCCGAGCTGCCGGCCAGGTGCTGCGGCGGGTCGTAGAGCTTCCGCTTCGACTCCGGGAGCATGTACACGCCGCTGAGGAAGTACGTCATCGTGGCGTTGTTGCGCTTGGCCACCTTGCGGAAGTGCGAGAAGAGCTTCTGGCTGTCCTCGCCGGCACCGTCCCAGGAGAAGACCACGAACTGGGGTGGTTTCTGACCGGGTCTCAGTCGCTCGGGCTCGGCCAGCTTCGGCTGCCGTCCGGTGAAGGCGGTGGAGCCGTCACCGATCATGCGGACAGCGCTCTTGGGGGCCGGGGCGGGGGATGCCTTCTTGGCGCCGTGCGCGCCCTTCTTGGCGCCGGTGTCGCCGCTCGAGCAACCGGCCAGTACGGCGACGCATGCCACGAGGGCGGTGATGCCCGCGGCGATCCGGTGGATCCTCTGGGTGGCGGCCATCTTCCGCCCACCTTCTTCCTTCAGTCGGCTTCGGGTCGGCATTAGGGCGTAATTGCCCGGAAATGCCCGACAGCGCCGCCAACGTCGCACGGAGGCATGAGTCAGAGGTTCCGACAAGCCGATGAATAGCCTTATTCACCCTCCGGGGTGATCTAGTGCCCCATTTGCCTGGCTTGTCTATCCGTTGTCTTTACTCTCCATTACGATTCGTTTACCGAGAGTTGAGAATCCCGCCGCTGCAACGCCGTGACCCACGGCCGCGACCCGCCCTCCGGCCACCACCGGAGGACCCCATGTCCCGCGACCGCGCTGCCCCGGAGGAGACGGGAAAACATGTCTGCCTGCGTCCCCACCCATGCCACTGACTCGGCCCACGCATCACGCGCCCACGAGCCCCACGCGCCCCCGCCCGGCAAGTTCCGCAAGTTCCGTAAGTTCCGCATCGCCGGCGCGGACGTCTCCGCGTCGATCGCCGTCTTCTTGATCGCCCTGCCGCTCTCCCTGGGCATCGCGCTCGCCACCGGGGCCCCGCTCCAGGCGGGCCTCGTCGCCGCCGCCGTCGGCGGCCTGGTCGCCGGATGGATCGGCGGATCGCCCCTCCAGGTCAGCGGCCCCGCCGCAGGGCTCACGGTCGTCACCGCCGACCTCATCCACCAGTACGGCTGGCGCACCACCTGCGCCATCACCGTCCTCGCCGGATTCGCCCAACTCGGCCTCGGCTGCCTGCGCGTGGCCCGCTCGGCGCTCGCCGTCAGCCCCGCCGTCGTGCACGGCATGCTGGCCGGCATCGGCGTCGCCATCGCCGTCGCCCAGCTGCACATCGTGCTCGGCGGCACCCCGCAGAGCGCCGTGCTCGACAACCTCCGTGCGCTGCCCGCCCAGTTGGCGAAGCTGCATCCGGCCGCGCTGTCGATCAGCGTGCTGACCTTGGCGCTGCTGCTGCTCTGGCCACGGATCCCCGGCCGCGCGGGGAAAGCCGCCCGCGTCGTGCCCGCCCCCCTCGTCTCGGTCGCCGTGGCGACCGCTGTCGCCGCGCTCGCCGGACTGAACGTGGCCAAGGTCGACCTGCCGTCGTGGAGCAGTCACGCGCTGGTGGGCCTGCCTGAGGGGCCCGTGCTCGGGCTCGTCGCCGCCGTCCTCACGATCACGCTCGTCTGCAGTGTGCAGTCACTGCTCGGCGCCGTCGCCGTGGACAAGCTCGTCTCCGGGCGGCGCGAGGCCACCGTCGGCAACCGCTCCGACCTCAACCGCGAACTGCTCGGCCAGGGCGCAGCCAACGCCGTGTCCGGCGTGCTCGGCGGTCTTCCCGTCGCCGGGGTCGCGGTGCGCAGCTCGGCCAATGTGCGGGCCGGTGCCGTCAGCCGGAACTCCACGATGCTGCACGGCGTTTGGGTAGTAGTAGCCGCCCTGCTGCTGGTCCCCCTGCTCGAGCTGATCCCGCTCGCCGCGCTCGCCGCCCTCGTGATGGCGGTCGGCATCCAGATGGTGAGCCTGAATCACATCCGCACCATCACCCGCCACCGCGAAATCCTCGTGTACGCGACCACCACGCTCGGTGTCGTCTTCCTCGGTGTGCTCGAAGGCGTGGCCATCGGTGTCGCCGTCGCCGTGGCCGTGGCGCTGCACCGCCTCGCCCGCACCCGGATCACCCACACCGAGGAGGACGGGATCCACCACGTGCGAGTGCGAGGGCAGTTGACCTTCCTCGCCGTGCCGCGCCTCAGCCGGGCGCTGCACCTCGTCCCGCAAGGGGCCGCCACCATCGTCGAGTTGGACGGATCATTCATGGATCACGCGGCGTACGAAGCGCTGCAGTGCTGGCAGGACGCGCACACCGCGCAGGGCGGCACCGTCGAGGTGACCGGACGCGCGGGGACGCGGATCGCCGAGCCCGCGAGCGCGTCACACTCCTGCTGCCGCCCCTGGACGGCCTGGCGCAACCACCACTGCGACCGGCCCCAGGAGGCCCCGCGGGGCGAGGGGCGGCGCAGCGGGCATCAACTGGCAAGCGGCATCAGCGCGTTCCAGCGGAACACCGCGCCGCATGTGCGGGGCGAGCTGGCCCGGCTCGCGCGCGAGGGGCAGCAGCCCTCGCAGCTCTTCCTGACCTGTGCCGACTCCCGGCTCGTCACCTCGATGATCACGTCGAGCGGCCCCGGCGACCTCTTCGTCGTACGCAATGTCGGCAATCTGGTGCCGCTGCCGGGCGCCGAGAGCGGGGACGACTCGGTGGCCGCGGCGATCGAGTACGCGGTGGACGTCCTGAAGGTGCGGTCCATCACCATCTGCGGGCACTCCGGGTGCGGCGCGATGCAGGCGCTGCTCAACACCCCGCCCGGGGGGGCCCAGACGCCCCTGAAGCGGTGGCTGCGCCACGGCTCGCCGAGCCTCGAACGGATGGCGGCGCACAAGGAGGAGAGCTGGGCCCGGCTCGCGGGGCGGGCGCCCGCCGACGCGGTCGAGCAGCTCTGCCTGACGAACGTGGTGCAGCAGTTGGAGCACCTGCGCGGCCACGAATCCGTGGCGCGGCGCCTGGCCGAGGGCTCCCTGGAACTGCATGGGATGTACTTCCATGTCGGCGAGGCGCAGGCGTATCTGCTGACCGAGAGTCCGGACGACGTATTCGACCAGGTGACGCCCTCGCCGCACGAGGGATCACCGCGCGAGGAGCCGCCCGCCCGAGTAAAGGTCTAAACCAATTTTCGGCAGGCTCTTGTCACCAGGGGTTCGCGTCTGATGAGCTGTGGCTTTGGACACAACGGACACCCTGGGAATGGGAGATGTCGTGAGCAACGAAAGCCTGGCCAACCTTCTTCATGAAGAGCGAAGGTTCGCGCCGCCGGCCGACCTGGCGGCCAACGCCAACGTCACCGCGGAGGCGTACGAACAGGCCAAGGCTGACCGGCTCGGCTTCTGGGCCGAGCAGGCCCGCCGGCTGACCTGGGCCACCGAACCGACCGAGACGCTCGACTGGTCGAACCCGCCGTTCGCGAAGTGGTTCGCCGACGGCAAGCTCAACGTCGCGTACAACTGCGTCGACCGCCACGTCGAGGCGGGCCACGGCGACCGCGTGGCGATCCACTTCGAGGGTGAGCCCGGCGACAGCCGGGCCATCACCTATGCCGAGCTCAAGGACGAGGTCAGCCGGGCCGCCAACGCCCTGACCGAACTGGGAGTCCAGCAGGGCGACCGCGTCGCCGTCTATCTGCCGATGATCCCCGAGGCCGTCGTGTCGATGCTGGCCTGCGCCCGCATCGGCGCCGCGCACTCCGTGGTCTTCGGCGGCTTCTCCGCCGACGCCATCGCCACCCGCGTGAAGGACGCCGACGCCAAGGTCGTCATCACCTCGGACGGCGGCTATCGCAGGGGCAAGCCCGCCGCCCTGAAGCCCGCCGTCGACGACGCCGTCTCGCGCGAGGGCAGCTCCGTCGAGCACGTCCTCGTCGTGCGCCGCACCGGCCAGGACGTGGCGTGGACCGAGGGCCGCGACGTGTGGTGGCACGAGCTCACCGAGCGCCAGTCCGCCGAGCACGCGCCGCAGGCCTTCGACGCGGAGAACCCGCTCTTCATCCTCTACACGTCGGGCACGACGGGTAAGCCGAAGGGCATCCTGCACACGTCCGGCGGATACCTCACGCAGGCCGCGTACACCCACCACGCCGTCTTCGACCTCAAGCCGGAGACCGACGTCTACTGGTGCACGGCCGACATCGGCTGGGTCACCGGGCACTCGTACATCACGTACGGCCCGCTGGCGAACGGCGCGACGCAGGTCATGTACGAGGGCACGCCCGACACCCCGCACCAGGGGCGCTTCTGGGAGATCGTCCAGAAGTACGGCGTCACGATCCTCTACACGGCGCCGACGGCGATTCGTACGTTCATGAAGTGGGGCGACGACATCCCCGCGAAGTTCGACCTCAGCAGCCTGCGGGTCCTCGGGTCGGTCGGTGAGCCGATCAACCCCGAGGCGTGGATGTGGTACCGGAAGAACATCGGCGCCGACAAGTGCCCCATCGTGGACACCTGGTGGCAGACCGAGACCGGCGCGATGATGATCTCGCCGCTGCCGGGCGTGACCGAGACCAAGCCGGGCAGTGCCCAGCGCGCGCTGCCGGGCATCGCCGCGACCGTCGTCGACGACGAGGCCCGCGAAGTGCCGGACGGCGGTGGCGGCTACCTCGTCCTCACCGAGCCGTGGCCCTCGATGCTGCGGACCATCTGGGGCGACGACCAGCGGTTCCTCGACACGTACTGGTCGCGCTTCGAGGGCAAGTACTTCGCCGGTGACGGCGCCAAGAAGGACGAGGACGGCGACATCTGGCTCCTCGGCCGCGTGGACGACGTGATGCTCGTGTCCGGGCACAACATCTCCACCACCGAGGTCGAGTCGGCGCTCGTCTCGCACCCTTCGGTCGCCGAGGCGGCAGTCGTGGGCGCGGCGGACGAGACCACCGGGCAGGCCATCGTCGCGTTCGTGATCCTGCGGGGCACGGCGAACGCCGACGACGAGGGCCTCGTGGCGGACCTGCGCAACCACGTGGGCACGACGCTCGGCCCGATCGCCAAGCCGAAGCGGATCCTTCCGGTGGCCGAGCTGCCCAAGACGCGCTCCGGGAAGATCATGCGGCGCCTCCTTCGGGACGTCGCCGAGAACCGCGAGCTGGGTGACGTCACCACGCTCACGGACTCCTCCGTGATGGATCTGATCCAGACCAGGCTGCCGGCGGCGCCCAGCGAGGACTAGTCAGACCCACAGCTGAGAGGGGCATCCGGCACCGCGCCGGGTGCCCCTCTTGCGCATAAAGTGACGATCGCCGGATAGGTCCGGTCGCATGTTAGGTACGCTAAGGACCGCGTCAACATCGCGACAAGAAGAATCAAGAAGAACCTAGGTGCGCCGGGAAGTCTGGTCGGCAAGTGTTTTGTCCTGCCTACCGACCGGAGGTCGACCCCCGTGGCCGCGCCCGCACCCAGCAACGCACCCCGCAACAACCGCAAGGTCCTCGGACGGCTCTCACTGCCCGAGCGGAACTTCGTCGCGAACGCGCTGCGTGCCGAGACCGTCGGCGGTGTCCTCCTCCTCGTCGCCGCCGTCACCGCGCTGATCTGGGCGAACACCGCAGGCGGCTCGTACGAGTCAGTGAGCGGCTTCCACATCGGGCCCGCCTCCCTCGGCCTCGACCTCTCCATCCAGCACTGGGCGGCCGACGGGCTGCTCGCCGTCTTCTTCTTCGTCGCAGGCATCGAACTCAAGCGTGAACTCGTCGCGGGCGACCTGCGCGACCCGAAGGCCGCCGCACTGCCCGTCGTCGCCGCGCTCTGCGGCATGGCCGCGCCCGCGCTCGTGTACGTCCTGGTCAACACCGTCGGCGGCGGCTCCATGGCGGGCTGGGCGGTGCCGACCGCCACGGACATCGCCTTCGCGCTGGCCGTCCTCGCGGTCATCGGGACCTCGCTGCCGTCCGCGCTGCGCGCCTTCCTGCTCACGCTCGCCGTCGTCGACGACCTCTTCGCGATCCTGATCATCGCGGTCTTCTTCACCAGCGACCTCAACTTCGCGGCGCTCGGCGGCGCGGTCCTGGGCCTCGCGGTCTTCTGGCTGCTGCTCCGCAAGGGCGTACGTGGCTGGTACATCTACGTTCCGCTGGCCCTGGCCATCTGGGGCCTGATGTACAACAGCGGCATCCACGCCACGATCGCCGGTGTCGCGATGGGCCTGATGCTGCGCTGCACCCGCCGCGAGGGCGAGGAGCACTCGCCCGGCGAGCACATCGAGCACCTGGTGCGCCCCCTCTCCGCGGGACTCGCCGTACCGCTGTTCGCGCTGTTCAGCGCCGGTGTCGCGGTGTCGGGCGGGGCCCTCGGTGACGTGTTCAGCCAGCCGGAGACGCTCGGTGTCGTGTTCGGCCTCGTGGTCGGCAAGGCGGTCGGCATCTTCGGCGGTACCTGGCTCGCCGCCCGCTTCACCAAGGCAGAACTCAACGACGAGCTCGCCTGGCCGGACGTGTTCGCCGTCGCCTCGCTGGCCGGCATCGGCTTCACCGTCTCGCTCCTGATCGGCGAACTCGCCTTCACCGAGGACCCGCTGCTCACCGACGAGATCAAGGCAGCCGTCCTGATGGGCTCCCTCATCGCGGCCGTGCTCTCGGGGATCCTGCTCAAGATGCGCAACGCCCGCTACCGCGCGCTGTACGAGCACGAGGAGCGCGACGACGACCTCGACGGCATCCCGGACGTGTACGAACAGGACAAGCCCGAGTACCACCTGCGGATGGCCGCGATCTATGAGAAGAAGGCGGCCGAGCACCGCAGGCTTGCCGAAGTGTCGGCCGGGGCACGCGCAGATGACGATGGTCCGGCATGATCTGAGCAGACTTGACTGCGCAGACTGAGCTGGGCGGTCGTATCTGAACAGACGTATGCGAGCAGACCTACGCAGACCCACGCAGACTTACGGAGAAGGGGAGAAGCGATGAGCACACCCGACGGGCCCGTCGGCACCGAACGCAGCCTCGGCCAGCTGGTCTCCACGGCCACCAGCGAGATGTCCGCGCTGGTGCACGACGAGATCGCGCTGGCCAAGGCGCAGCTGCGACAGGACGTCAAGCGGGGTGCCGTCGGCGGTGGCGCGTTCGCCGCCGCGGGCGCGGTGCTGCTCTTCTCGCTGCCGATGCTGAGCTTCGCCCTGGCGTACGGCATCCGTACCTGGAGCGGCTGGAACATGGCGATCTGCTTCGTGCTCTCCTTCGCGGCGAACGTGCTGGTCGCCGGGGTGCTCGCACTGATCGGCGTTGTCTTCGCGAAGAAGGCCAAGAAGGGCAAGGGGCCGCAGAAGGCCGCCGCTTCGGCCAAGGAGACGGCTGCCGTACTGCAGAACGTCAAGCCGCATCCGCGTGCGGTGAGCCCCGCGGCCACGTTGCCCCCCATGGGTGCCAGCCTCGACCGTGGCGGTGAGAAGGCTGCGGCTGTGGCACGCTCGTCTTCATGACGGACCCCGCCCAGCCTGTCCCCCAGTCGGCCCAACCCGCGTCGCTCGTACGCATCGAAGGCCCCTGGACCCACCGGGACGTCGCCGCGAACGGCGCGCGCTTCCACATCGCCGAGATGGGTGACGGGCCGCTCGTGCTGCTGCTGCACGGCTTCCCGCAGTTCTGGTGGACCTGGCGGCACCAGATGGTGGCGCTCGCCGACGCGGGGTTCCGTGCGGTCGCGATGGACCTGCGGGGCGTGGGCGGCAGCGACCGCACGCCCCGCGGTTACGACCCGGCCAACCTCGCGCTCGACATCACCGGCGTCGTGCGGTCACTCGGGGAACCGGACGCCGCGCTCGTCGGGCACGACCTGGGCGGGTACCTCGCGTGGACGGCTGCCGTGATGCGGCCCAAGCTGGTGCGCCGCCTCGCCGTCTCCTCGATGCCGCATCCGCGGCGCTGGCGCTCGGCGATGCTGTCGGACCGCAGGCAGACCGCCGCGAGTTCGTACGTGTGGGGCTTCCAGCGGCCGTGGGTGCCCGAGCGCCAACTCACCGCGGACGACGGAGCTCTGGTGGGGCGTCTGGTACGCGACTGGTCGGGGCCGCGGCTGCCGGACGACGAGTCGGTGGAGACGTACCGCCGTGCCATGACGATCCCCTCGACGGCGCACTGTTCGATCGAGCCGTACCGCTGGATGGTGCGGTCGATGGCCCGTCCGGACGGCATCCAGTTCAACCGGCGCATGAAGCGCCCCGTGCGGGTTCCCACGCTGCATCTGCACGGCTCCCTGGACCCGGTGATGCGCACGCGCAGCGCCGCGGGCTCCGGCGAGTACGTCGAAGCGCCTTACCGGTGGCGGCTGTTCGACGGTCTGGGGCACTTCCCTCAGGAGGAGGACCCTGTCGCTTTCTCGACGGAGCTGGTGAACTGGCTGAAGGATCCCGAGCCGGACCGGTAGGCCGCGCGGAGCGCTGGTTCACTCCCGTCACGGTTCACTCCCGCCCCACGGGCCGGGGGAACACCTGTTCCTCGAACGGCCAATTGCCTCCCGCATAGGCCAATTGGGGCCCCTGCGCGCGATTACCGACCTTGGGGCACGGGCACACGTCGGGGTATGGGCTGGACGCACGACTACAGTGACGCAGCACGCAACCGCCGCTCGGCCACAGCGCTGAACAGCCGTGGGAGGGGCGGTCCCCATGATCCGGGCCATGACGGCCCCGCTCAAGGCATCGGTATTCCCCGCATCCTGCGCCGCAGGGCCCGTTGGGTCTCGGCGCGGCTCAGGCATACGCGCGACTGATCCGCCCGCTCCCCCGACCGAGAGCCGCTCCCCGGCTTCGGCCGCTCCACGGCTACAGCCGGCTGCGCCCCGGCTCTAGAGCGCGCAGCCCTCGCTGTCGACCTCTTGGTTGGCGGTGCGGCCCGCCTTGATGTCCTCGCGGACCTCGTCGGCGGTCAGTGCGTAGCCGGTGTCCGGGTCGTCCAGTGACTTCGCGAAGACCACGCCGTAGACCTTGCCGTCGGACGTGAGCAGCGGGCCACCGGAGTTGCCCTGCCGGACGGTCGCGTAGAGCGAGTACACATCGCGGCGCACGGTGCCCCGGTGGTAGATGTCCGGGCCGTTGGCGGTGATGCGCCCGCGCACGCGCGCGGGGCGGACGTCGTACGGACCGTTCTCCGGGAAGCCCGCGACGATCGCGTTGTCACCGCTGACCGCGTCCTTGGACGTGAACTGCAGCGCGGGCGCGTCGAGGGTCGGCACGTCCAGTACGGCGATGTCCCGCTCCCAGTCGTAGAGCACGACCTTCGCGTCGTACGTCCTGCCGTCTCCGCCTATCTGGACCGTCGGCTCGTCCACGCCGCCGACCACGTGCGCGTTGGTCATCACGCGGCGGTCGTCGAAGACGAAGCCGGTGCCTTCGAGGACCTTGCCGCAACCGCGGGCCTCGCCCTGCACCTTCACGATGGAGCGCTTGGCCTTCGCGGCGACCGCGCTCTTGGCGAGCTTGGGGTCGGGGGCCTGGACCTCGGTGATGGGCTCGTTCGAGAACGGGCTGAAGACCTGCGGGAAGCCGTTGCGCGCGAGGACCGAGGAGAAGTCCGCGAACCAGGTGTCGGCCTGGTTGGGCAGCGTGCGCGAGACGCCGAGCAGGATCTTGGAGTTGCGTACTTCCTTGCCGACCGTCGGCAGCGTCGTACCCGCGAGGGCGGAGCCGATCAGCCAGGCGACGAGGAGCATCGCCACTACGTTGACGAGCGCGCCGCCCGTGGCGTCCAGGGCGCGCGCGGGCTGCCAAGTGATGTACCGGCGGAGCTTGTTGCCCAGGTGCGTGGTGAAGGCCTGGCCGATGGAGGCACAGACGATCACGATGACCACGGCGACGACGGCGGCCGTCGTGCTCACCGCTCCCTCGTCGTCCGTGAGGGCGGCCCAGATGACGGGCAGCAGGTACACCGCGACGAGTCCGCCGCCCAGGAAACCGATCACCGACAGGATGCCGACGACGAATCCCTGGCGGTAGCCGACGACCGCGAACCACACGGCGGCGACCACCAAAAGGATGTCCAGCACGTTCACCGATTCAATCCTCGCCTCGCATAGCGGTCGCCACGACCCCGCAACCTTGTCATGCGCGCCAGTCGAGCGGCACCTGCTTGGTGCGGTCCCAGGGGCGCTCCCAGCCGGCGAAGTGCAGGATCCTGTCGATCACTCCGGCCGTAAAACCCCAGACCAGAGCGGATTCGACGAGGAAGGCCGGGCCTCGGTGGCCGCTCGGATGAACCGTCGTCGCTCGGTTGTCGGGATCCGTGAGATCGGACACGGGGACCGTGAAGACCCGGGCCGTCTCGGCCGGATCGACGACGCCGACGGGGGTGGGCGAGCGCCACCAGCCGAGGACCGGGGTCACCACGAAGTCACTCACCGGGATGAAGAGCTTGGGCAGCACGCCGAAGAGCTGGACGCCGCCGGGGTCGAGCCCGGTCTCCTCCTCGGCCTCGCGCAGGGCGGCGCGCAGAGGGCCGTCCGTCAGCGGATCGCCGTCCTCGGGGTCGAGGGAGCCGCCGGGGAAGGAGGGCTGTCCCGCGTGCGAGCGGAGGTTCCCCGAGCGCTCCATCAGGAGCAGCTCGGGGCCGCGGTCGCCCTCTCCGAAGAGGATCAGTACGGCGGACTGGCGTCCGGAGCCGCTCTCCGGGGGCAGGAAGCGGCTGAGCTGGGTCGGCTGGATCGTGCCGGCGGCGCGGACGACGGGATCCAGCCAGCCGGGGAGGCCTTCGGCGCTGAGGCGTACGTGTCCGTTCGGGCCGCCCGTCAGGCGCCCGCCGGGGTCGCCCGTACGGCCGAGTCCCTGGTCGATTCCCTGGCCGAGTCCCTCGTCGGAGCCTCGGCCGGGGCCCTGGAAGTCGTTCCCGTCGCTCATATACGTATCGCTCGTGTCGGTCGTCTCGCTCGTGTCGCTCGCGTGCGTCATCTGCACCCCCGTCCAACTGTGGACAACGCCTGCGGACCCTCGGTTGGTTCCTCGCTCATGCGGCGCCCAGCGGGGGCGCCGGCTTCCCCGGGTAGTCCGGCGGGGGCTTCAGGCGCTGGCCCGGCAGTCCGCCCATCTCGTACTTCAGGAGCTTCTTCGCCTTCTCCGGGTCGGTCTCGCCCTCCCCGTACGACGGGCAGAGATCGGCGATCGGGCAGGCGCCGCAGGCAGGCTTGCGGGAGTGGCAGATCCGGCGGCCGTGGAAGATCACGCGGTGCGAGAGCATCGTCCACTCGCTCTTCGGGAAGAGGTCGGCGACGACGGCCTCGACCTTCACCGGGTCGGTCTCCTCGGTCCACTTCCAGCGGCGGACGAGCCGCCCGAAGTGGGTGTCCA
This sequence comes from Streptomyces sp. A18, assembly GCF_059026065.1. Classification (NCBI taxonomy): domain Bacteria; kingdom Bacillati; phylum Actinomycetota; class Actinomycetes; order Kitasatosporales; family Streptomycetaceae; genus Streptomyces; species Streptomyces sp. A18. Next base: position 156,320 of record NZ_JBWLKL010000002.1, read on the forward strand.
CGGTGATTCCGGGGACCCCGAAGGCGTTCCCCAGCACGACGAACGCCGTCTTGCGGCCCACGCCGGGCAGCTTGACCAGGTCCTCTATGCGGCTGGGGACCTCGCCGCCGTGGTTGTCCCGCAGGGCGGTGGCGAGGCCCATGATCGACTTCGTCTTCGCCCGGAAGAACCCGGTCGGCCGGATCAACTCCTCGACCTCTTCCGGGTTGGCGGCGGCGAGGTCCTCCGGGGTCGGGTACGCGGCGAAGAGGCGCGGAGTCGTCTGGTTCACCCGCAGGTCGGTGGTCTGCGCGGAGAGGACCGTGGCGATGAGCAGCTCGAAGGGGTTCTCGAAGTCCAACTCGGGGTGGGCGTACGAGTACACCTCCGCGAGCTCGCGGTTGATGCGGCGGGCCCGGCGGACGAGGGCCGTGCGGGACTCGGGCTTCGCCTGGGCCTTGGGTTTCGGCTTGGGTTTGGGCTCGGCTTCGGCCACGGCGGCCTTTTTGGCCGCAGTGGCCTTCTTCGCCGGGACCGTCTTCCTGGCCGGGGTGGATTTCGCCGCGCCCGCGGTGGCCTGATTCTTCTCCGGAGCCTTGCTCACCGGTGGCACCCTTGTCCCTTTTGTCGCATTCTCTGACTCGGTGGAAGCCTGTTCGCCCACAGCGGAATCCGAACGAGCTGATACGTTCTCAGCCCGTCTGGCCTGTGCTCTCACCGGCTTTTTGGACACCCGGCCAGCCTAGAGCCCGACACTGACATCCGCCCTGGACCCCATGGATCGGCCCCCAATTGGCCCCCTCCCGCACAGCATGCGACGCCAGTGCGGCAGACTTGTGACTGATCACACTGTTTGGACCGTCCGGCAAACTGGGGAGCACGGTCCCCTGATGCAGGTCGACAAGGAGAGAACTCGTGGACGACGTTCTGCGGCGCGCCCCGCTCTTCGCGGCGCTCGATGACGAGCAGGCCGCGGAGCTCCGCGCCTCCATGAGTGAGGTGACGCTCGCGCGCGGGGATGCGCTTTTCCATGAGGGCGACCCCGGAGACCGCCTTTATGTGGTCACCGAGGGCAAGGTGAAGCTTCACCGCACCTCACCCGACGGCCGCGAGAACATGCTCGCGGTGCTCGGCCCCGGCGAGCTCATCGGTGAGCTCTCGCTGTTCGACCCCGGGCCGCGTACGGCCACCGCCTCGGCTCTGACCGAGGTGAAGCTGCTCGGCCTCGGCCACGGCGACCTCCAGCCGTGGCTCAATGCCCGCCCCGAGGTGGCCGCGGCTCTGCTGCGCGCCGTCGCCCGGCGGCTGCGCAAGACCAACGACCAGATGTCCGACCTGGTCTTCTCGGACGTACCCGGGCGTGTGGCCCGCGCCCTTCTCGACCTGTCGCGCCGCTTCGGCGTGCAGTCCGAAGAGGGCATCCACGTCGTGCACGACCTCACGCAGGAAGAGCTGGCCCAACTCGTCGGCGCCTCCCGCGAGACGGTCAACAAGGCTCTGGCGGACTTCGCAGGGCGCGGCTGGCTCCGGCTGGAGGCTCGCGCGGTGATTCTGCTGGACGTGGAGCGGTTGGCTAAGCGGTCGCGCTGACTCGGTTTCGCTGACGCGGTTTCGTACGCGGATGGGTCCCGCCTCGTTTTGAGGCGGGACCCATCCGTGCTTGGGGCTGCGGCGGCTGCTGCTAGATCAAGCTGCTGCTGCTAGATCAAGCCGTGTTCCCGCAAGTAGTCCAGTTGCGCCCGCACCGACAGTTCCGCCGCGGGCCACAAGGAGCGGTCCACGTCCGCGTAGACGTGGGCGACCACCTCCGACGGGGCCGCGTGGCCGTTCTCGACCGCCGTCTCCACCTGCGCCAGGCGGTTCGCGCGGTGCGCCAGGTAGAACTCGACCGCCCCCTGGGCGTCCTCCAGGACCGGGCCGTGGCCCGGCAGGACCGTGTGCACGCCGTCGTCGACCGTCAGGGACCTGAGCCGCCGCAGGGAGTCCAGGTAGTCCCCCAGGCGGCCGTCAGGGTGCGCCACGACCGTCGTGCCGCGGCCGAGCACCGTATCCCCTGTCAGGACCGCCTGATCGGCCGGGAGATGGAAGCACAGGGAGTCCGCCGTGTGGCCTGGGGTCCCCACGACCCGTAGCTCGATGCCGCCCGTCGTGATCACGTCACCCGCGCCCAGGCCCTCGTCGCCGAGGCGCAGCGCGGGGTCGAGCGCCCGCACCTTGGTGCCGGTCAGCTCGGCGAAGCGCGCGGCGCCCTCCGCGTGGTCCGGGTGGCCGTGGGTGAGGAGGGTGAGCGCGACCCGCTGCCCCGCCTTCTCGGCCGTGGCAATGACCTGCTGGAGGTGTACGTCGTCCAGGGGCCCCGGGTCGATGACGACCGCGAGCCCGGAGCCGGGTTCGGAGACGATCCAGGTGTTGGTCCCGTCCAGCGTCATCGCGGACGGGTTGGGGGCCAGGACGTTGACCGCGCGTGCGGTGGCGGGGCCACTGAGGACCCCGCCCCGTGGCTGGCCGGGAAGCGCGGCGGCTTCGGTCATGCGGGGGTGACTCCCGTCCGGTTCGTGGCAGGCAGGGCAGACGCAGGTAGAGCAAACTCAGGCTTGGCAGGCGTGGCAGAGGTGGTCGTCGTCATGCGGAGTTCCCCGTGGGGATGTGTTTGGTGAACTCGTCGTGGCCCGGCCAGGACAGGATCAACTCGCCGTCCTCGAAGCGCGCTTGGGCCAGGACCGGGGTCAGATCGCGCTCCGGGGCCCCGGCCAGGGCGTCCGCCGCCGACCCGTAGGGCCTCAGCTGGCGCAGGGTCGCGATGGTCGGCGGCATCATCAGGAGGTCGCCCTTGTCGTACCCCGCCGCAGCGTCGCCCGGAGCGATCCACACCGTGCGGTCGGCCTCCGTGGAGGCATTGCGGGTGCGCTGCCCCTCCGGGAGGGCCGCCACGAAGAAGAACGTGTCGTAGCGCTTCGGTTCGAACTCCGGAGTGATCCAGCGCGCCCAGGCGGCGAGCAGGTCGCTGCGGAGGACCAGGTCCCGGCGGTCCAGGAACTCGGCGAAGGAGAAGTCGCGGGCCACGAGCGCCTCGCGGTCCGCCTCCCAGTCGTCCCCCGTGGTGTCGCCGACCACCGTTGACGCGGTCGGCCCCGCGAGCAGCACGCCCGCTTCCTCGTACGTCTCGCGTACGGCGGCGCACACGATCGCCTGGGCGCCCGGCTCATCCACCCCGAGCCGCGCCGCCCACGCCGCGCGGGACGGGCCCGCCCAGCGCACGAGGTGGTCGTCGTCGCGCGGGTCCACGCCACCGCCCGGATACGCGTACGCGCCTCCGGCGAAGGCCATGGAGGCGCGTCTGCGCAGCATGTGTACGGCGGGGCCCGCCGCGGAGTCCACGGAGTCCCGGAGGAGCATGACCGTGGCCGCCCGGCGCGGAGTCGCGGGAGTCAGTTCGCCGCTGCTCAGCGCACGGATGCGGTCGGGCCACTCCGGGGGGTACCACTGCCCATTAGCCATGGGCGGAGGCTATCCCCTAGTGGGCTGATGTTCGAGAGGCAACTATCGGGTGCCAGAAGGCAGCGATCAGGCCTCGTCGAAGCTGCCCTACGCCTCGGTCAGCTCCACCTGGATCTCGACCTCGACCGGCGCGTCCAGCGGAAGAACCGCCACGCCCACGGCACTGCGGGCGTGCACGCCCTTGTCGCCGAGGACCTCACCGAGGAGCTCACTGGTGCCGTTGATCACCGCGGGCTGGCCCGTGAAGTCCGGGGCCGACGCCACGAAGCCGACGACCTTCACGACGCGCGCGACGCGGTCCAGGTCACCGGCGATGGACTTCACCGCGGCGAGCGCGTTCAGACCGCACGTGCGGGCCAGCTCCTTGGCCTCTTCGGGCGTCACCTCCGCGCCGACCTTGCCGGTCACCGGAAGCTTGCCGTCCACCATCGGGAGCTGGCCCGAGGTGTAGACGTACACACCGGACTGGACCGCCGGCTGGTAGGCGGCCAGCGGCGGCACGACCTCGGGCAGGGTCATGCCCAGCTCGGCCAGCTTCGCCTCGACGTTCCCGCTCATGCCTGCTTCTCCCGCTTCAGGTAGGCCACGAGCTGCTCGGGGTTGTTCGGCCCGGGGACGACCTGGACGAGCTCCCAGCCGTCCTCGCCCCAGGTGTCCAGAATCTGCTTGGTCGCGTGGACGAGCAGCGGCACGGTTGCGTATTCCCACTTGGTCATATGGCCGACTGTAGCCGTTGTGAGGTGCTGCTCACGGTGGCCTCCTGATTGGTCCGCACGGCGACTGGTTAGGCTCGGAAGTGTGAGCAGGCTCCAGGTCGTCAGCGGCAAGGGCGGTACCGGCAAGACCACGGTGGCCGCCGCACTCGCGCTCGCCCTCGCGACGGAGGGCAAGCGCACCCTCCTCGTGGAGGTCGAGGGCAGACAAGGCATCGCGCAGCTCTTCGAGACCGAAGCGCTGCCGTATGAGGAGCGGAAGATCGCCGTCGCTCCCGGGGGCGGGGAGGTGTATGCCCTCGCCATCGATCCTGAACTGGCGTTGCTCGACTACCTCCAGATGTTCTACAAGCTGGGGGGCGCGGGACGCGCGCTCAAGAAACTCGGCGCCATCGACTTCGCCACCACCGTCGCGCCCGGTCTGCGGGACGTCCTGCTGACCGGCAAGGCGTGCGAAGCCGTACGCCGCAAGGACAAGAACGGGCGGTACGCGTACGACTGCGTGGTGATGGACGCGCCGCCCACCGGCCGCATCACGCGCTTCCTGAACGTGAACGACGAGGTGGCCGGGCTCGCCAAGATCGGCCCGATACACAATCAGGCGCAGGCCGTGATGCGTGTCCTCAAGTCACCGGAGACAGCGGTCCACTTGGTGACGCTCTTCGAAGAGATGCCCGTCCAGGAGACCGCCGACGGGATCGCCGAGCTGCGTGCGGCGAAGCTCCCCGTGGGGCGCGTCATCGTGAACATGGTGCGGCCCACGCTGCTGGACGAGGCGGCTCTCGGGCTCGGGCTCGGCCGGACCCCGCGTACCGCCATCGCCAAGTCCCTGTCCGCCGCCGGGCTCGGCGGTGCCCGCCGCGGCGGTGTCGCCGAGCGCCTCGTCGACCCGCTCCTGGAGCAGGCCGCCGAGTACGCCGAGCGGTACGCCTTGGAGGGCTCGCAGCGGGCCGTCCTGGGCGAGCTTGACCTCCCCCTGCACGAACTCCCGCTGCTGGCCGGGGGGATGGACCTGGCGGGGCTCTACGAACTCGCCACGGAACTGCGGAAGCAAGGGATCGCATGACCTCGGACCCGGCACGAGACCCTGCACGAGACGCGGACACGACCCGCACCCTGGACCCGGCCCGCACGCTCGACGTCGACGGCCTGATAGACGACCCGAAGACCCGCATCGTGGTGTGCTGCGGCTCCGGAGGCGTCGGCAAGACGACCACGGCGGCCGCTCTCGGCCTGCGCGCGGCCGAACGGGGCCGCAAGGTCGTCGTCCTGACCATCGACCCGGCGCGCAGGCTCGCCCAGTCCATGGGCATCGACTCGCTCGACAACGTCCCGCGCCGGGTGAAGGCCATCGAGAGCCCATCCGGTGGCGGCGAGCTGCACGCCATGATGCTCGACATGAAGCGCACCTTCGACGAGATCGTCGAGGCGCACGCGGACAAGGAGCGGGCGAGCGCGATCCTCGGCAACCCCTTCTACCAGTCGCTCTCGGCGGGCTTCGCGGGCACGCAGGAGTACATGGCGATGGAGAAGCTGGGGCAGCTGCGCTCCCGCGACGAGTGGGACCTGATCGTCGTCGACACGCCGCCCTCGCGCTCGGCCCTGGACTTCCTCGACGCGCCCAAGCGGCTCGGTTCGTTCCTGGACGGGAAGCTGATCCGTGTCCTTATGGCACCGGCGAAGGTCGGCGGCCGGGCGGGGATGAAGTTCCTGAACGTCGGGATGTCGATGATGACGGGGGCGCTCGGCAAGCTGCTCGGCGGCCAACTCCTGCGTGACGTGCAGACGTTCGTGGCCGCGATGGACACCATGTTCGGCGGCTTCCGCACCCGCGCGGACGCCACGTACCGGCTGCTCCAGGCGCCGGGCACGGCGTTCCTGGTGGTGGCGTCGCCGGAGCGGGACGCGCTGCGTGAGGCGGCGTACTTCGTGGAGCGCCTGGCCGCCGACGACATGCCGCTCGCCGGTCTCGTACTGAACCGGGTGCACAGGAGCGGCGCCGCTCAGCTCTCGGCCGAGCGGGCACTTGCCGCCGCGGAAAATCTTGATGAGAGCCGCATTGTGGATCAGGAGGACGGGAAGGTTGGAGTGCGTAAGTCCTCCGAGGCTTCCCACGAGGCTCCCGGCAACTCCCCCGAGACCCCCGGTGGTTCCGAGACTCCCGCACCTTCTGACGCACCTTCTGACGCACCTTCTGAACCGAATGACGCAGACCCGCACGGCACCGAACCGCATGCCGCAGGTCCGCACGGCACCGACCCGCATGGCACCGGCACGCATGGCACCGGCACGCAACCGCCCGTGGCACAGCTGACCGCCGGACTCCTGCGACTGCACGCGGAACGCATGCAGCTGCTCGCGCGCGAACAGCGCACTCGCGACCGCTTCACCGCGCTTCACCCCGAGGTGGCCGTGGCCGAAGTGACGGCGCTGCCGGGTGACGTGCACGACCTGGCAGGCCTTCGGGCCATCGGGGACCGGCTCGCGGCCGGTGCTGATGATCCGGCCGGAGCTGCCTGAGCAGCGGGACCGACCCACTGCCACGCGGCCGGTAGGGCCTCCCCGAGGGGGCCTTCCCCACCGCCACGCGGCTACGGGCACTGTCCCCGAAGGGCGCTAACCCACTGCCGCGTAGCTCTCGTACGTCTCGTCGTCCTCCAAGTCCACGGGCAGCAGGCCCGCGCCACGCTCGTACTCGGAGCGCGCCGTCTCCAGCAGACGGCGCCACGAGGTGACCGTGGGGCGCCTGCGCAGCAATGCGCGGCGCTCCCGCTCAGTCATGCCACCCCACACGCCGAACTCGACGCGGTTGTCCAGCGCGTCGGCCAGGCACTCCGTGCGCACCGGGCAGCCGGTGCACACCGCCTTGGCCCTGTTCTGCGCTGCTCCTTGAACGAACAGTTCATCTGGATCGGTAGTGCGGCAGGCCGCCTGCGCACTCCAGTCGGTTACCCAGCCCATACCGGCGCCGTCCTCTCCCGAATCGAGGCTCCCCCACGGCGGCAGCGGCATATTCACCGCCGCCAGTTGAGGACGTTACGGAAGGTGGGCACAGCGCAACACCCCCTTCGGGCCCAATCTTGAATGGCCCGAACGGACTATGCGTAAGCGGCAGATCACCCGACGGAGTGAGCCGACGACATGCGTGATTAACCCGGCAATTGCGGGCACTTCAGCTGAGTCACAACGGGCATCGAATGCCGCATGAGGCGAATTCGGACACACTTTCCCTGGCTCATTAAGAGCTCTGGGGGAGCTACGGGAGACCCCACTCGGGATTCGGGACCGACGGAGGGGTTGTTGCCGAACCGCACTGCTGTGACAGTTGAGAGCAGCTTAGGCCAAGGCATTGAGGCGTGTCCGGCGAATCAGAACGTAGGCTGCCCCCATGGGAAAGAAGCGCTCGGGCGGTGGTCTGTCACCAACTCAGCAGGCCGCGAAGTTCCTAGGTGTCAGCGTGCTCGCGGGAGCCGTGCTGGCAGGTATCGCCCTGCCCGCGGCCGGCGCGCTCGGTCTCGCGGCGAAGGGGTCGGTCGAGGAGTTCGACGAGATCCCGGACAACTTGGAGCAGCCGCCGCTGAGTCAGCGCACGACGATCCTGGACAACGAGGGCGGCTCCATCGCCACGGTCTACTCGCGTGACCGCACGGTGGTGCCGCTCAAGGAGATCTCGCCGTACATGCAGAAGGCGATCGTCGCGATCGAGGACTCGCGCTTCTACGAACACGGCGCGGTCGACGCGAAGGGCATCCTGCGCGCGCTGAACCAGAACGCGCAGAGCGGCGGCGTCTCCCAGGGCGCGTCCACGCTCACGCAGCAGTACGTGAAGAACGTCTTCGTCGAGGAGGCGGGCGACGACCCGACGAAGGTCGCCGAGGCCACCCAGCAGACCCTCGGGCGCAAGATCCGCGAGCTGAAGTACGCGATCCAGGTCGAGGACAAGCTGGGCAAGAAGCGCATCCTCAGCAACTACCTGAACATCACCTACTTCGGCCAGCAGGCGTACGGAGTCGAGGCCGCTGCCCAGCGCTACTTCTCCAAGTCCGCCAAGGACCTGCAGGTCCAGGAGGCCGCGCTGCTGGCCGGCATCGTGCAGTCCCCCAGCCGGTACGACCCCGTGAACGACACGCAGGAAGCCACCAAGCGGCGCAATGTAGTGCTGCAGCGGATGGCGGAGACGCACGACATCACGCGGGCGGAGGCCGAGGAGGCCAAGGCGAAGCCGCTCGGCCTGAAGGTGAGCAAGCCCAAGAACGGCTGCATCACGGCGGTCAGCGGCGCCGGGTTCTTCTGTGACTACGTACGCGAGGTCTTCCACTCCGACCCGGTCTTCGGCAAGACCAAGGAGGACCGGGCCAGGGTCTGGAACCAGGGCGGTCTGCGGATCAAGACCACGCTCAACCCGCAGGCACAGCAGTCCGTGCAGGCCTCGATAAAGGATCACGTCAACCAGTCCGACGACGTGGCCACGGCCGCCACCATCGTCGAGCCGGGCACCGGCAAGATCCTGGGCATGGGCCAGTCGCGGCCCTACGGCGTCAATCTCAAGGACAACGAGACGTCGATGAACCTGTCCGTGGACAACGCCATGGGCGGCGGCGCGGGCTACCAGCCGGGGTCGACCTTCAAGCCGATCGTCGCCGCGGCGGCCTTGGAAGGCGGAATGCCTCCTACGAAGAGCTACGGCTCTCCGTACGAGATGCCGTACCCCAAGAGCGTCGACGCCTGTGACGGCAAGAAGTGGCTGAACTCGGGCAACGCGAAGCTCACCAATGAGAACGAGTCCGAGGTCGGCCCGTACGGGATGAAGGAAGCGACCGCGAAGTCGGTCAACACCTACTACGTGGAGCTGATCGGCGACATCGGCATCTGCCCGGTGACGGAGATGGCCAAGAAGATGGGCGTCGAGCGGGCCGACGGCAACAAGATGGACCAGGCGCCGTCGATCGCGCTCGGCACCCAGGAGATGTCGCCGCTGACGATGGCGGGCGCGTACGCGACGTTCGCGGCGCGCGGCAAGTACTGCTCGCCCGTCGCGATCGAGTCGATCTCGGGTCCGGGCGGCAAGTCGCTGCCGGTGCCGAAGTCGACGTGCTCGCGCGCGATGTCACCGAAGACGGCCGACACGGTCAACACCCTCCTGAAGGGCGTGGTCGAGGACGGAACCGGCAAGCAGGCCGGCCTCGGCTCCCGCCCGAGCGCGGGCAAGACGGGTACGACCGACTTCCGCTACGCCGCCTGGTTCGTGGGCTACACCCCGAACATGTCGGGCGCGGTGTGGGTCGGCGACCCGCAGCACAAGCGGCGGATGGTCAACATCCCCATCGGTGGAGTCACCTACGACAAGGTCTTCGGTGGTGAGGTCCCGGGTCCGATCTGGCGGGACGCGATGAGCGGGGCGCTCGCGGGCGAGCCGGCACCGGGCTTCAACACCGTCCACATCCCGGACGGCGACAAGGACAAGGACAGGGACAAAGACAGGGACAAGCCCCACGAGGACGACAAGCCGGGCGGCGGTCACGACGACGGCGGCGACAACGGCGGTGGCGACGGGGGCGGCGATCCCTGGCCGGACGTCTCGCTGCCGCCGGATGTCATCGGCGGTGGCGGGAACGGTGGGAACGGCAATGGGGGCGGCAATGGGGGCGGGATCGGGGGCTGGGGCCGGTAGGTCCGAGGGTCCTGCTGATTCGGGTCTCCTGCTCGATACGTGAATGAGGGCGCCCCCTGGTCTTCAGGGGGCGCCCTCATTCACGTACGAGATCAGGCAGAAGGGCTGATCAGCCCGCGAGCAGCTTCTTGACCACGGCGGCGACGCGGCCGCCGTCGGCCAGGCCCGCGACCTTCGGGTTCACGATCTTCATGACCTGGCCCATGGCGCGCGGCCCCTCGGCGCCGGCGGCCCTGGCCTCCTCGACGGCCTGGGCGACGATCGCCTGGAGCTCGTCGTCGGAGAGCTGCTTGGGGAGGTACTCGGCGAGGATCTCGCCCTCCGCCTTCTCCTTCGCGGCCTGCTCTGCGCGCCCGCCCTCGGCGAAGGCCTCCGCGGCCTCGCGGCGCTTCTTCGCCTCGCGGGCAATCACCTTCTGCACCTCGTCGTCGGAGAGCTCGCGGGCCGTCTTGCCCGAGACCTCCTCCTTCGTGACGGCGGTGAGGGTCAGCCGGAGCGTGGCGGAGCGCAGCTCGTCACGCCCCCTGATCGCGGCGGTGAGGTCTTCCTGAAGCTTGGACTTGAGCGTGGTCATGCCGTGATTGTCGCAGGTGCTCACCGCCCGACGCCCGCCGATTTACGGGGCCTTCGGGTCTGACACGATGGGTGGATGCGCGCGCGATACGCAGTACCCCTGGGAATCACGGCGACAGCCGCCGCCGGTCTGGCCTACTCGGTGGGGTTCGAACCCCGCTCCTTCCGGCTGCGACGGGTCACGGTGCCGGTCCTGCCGCCGGGGATGCGACCGCTCAGAGTCCTCCAGGTTTCGGACATCCACATGGTGTCCGGGCAGCGCAAGAAGCAGCGCTGGCTGCGCTCGCTCGCCGGTCTGCGCCCCGACTTCGTGATCAACACCGGGGACAACCTCTCCGACCCGGAAGGCGTACCGGAGACGCTGGACGCGCTCGGCCCGCTGATGCAGTTCCCCGGGGCGTACGTCTTCGGCTCGAACGACTACTACGGCCCCAAGCCGCGCAACCCCGCCCGCTACCTGGTCGAGAAGTCGCAGGGCAAGCACGGCCTGAACGGCAACCCGCCCGCCGTCGGCGTGATCCACAACCCGTGGGAGGACCTGCGCGACGGCTTCGACGCCGCGGGCTGGGTGAACCTGACGAACACGCGGGGCGCGCTGAAGATCGAGGGCTACGAGATCGGCCTCACGGGCGTGGACGACCCGCACATCAAGCGGGATCGGTACGCGCAGGTGGCGGGCGGCCCGGCCGCGGGCGCCGACTTCTCGATGGGCATCGTGCACGCCCCGTACCTGCGCAGCCTCGACGCCTTCACGGCCGACGGCTACCCCTTGATCCTGGCGGGCCACACCCACGGCGGCCAGCTGTGCATCCCCTTCTACGGCGCGCTGGTCACCAACTGCGACCTCGACAGGCAGCGGGTGAAGGGCCTGTCGTCGCACACGTCGGAGGGCAACCGTTCATACCTCCACGTCTCGGCGGGCTGCGGCGCGAACCGCTACACCCCGATGCGCTTCGCGTGCCCGCCGGAGGCGACGCTGCTGACGCTGACGGCTCGGGGCTGAGGGCGCGGGCTGCGGGGCCCCTGACGGGGGCCCCTCAGGGGGCTCGAAAACCGGATTTCGTCTCCGGGCGCCGGTCCGCTAAAGTAATCGATGTCGCCACGACCCGCGCAGCGGGCCAGTGGAGCAACGACATCGGGGTGTAGCGCAGCTTGGCAGCGCGCTTCGTTCGGGACGAAGAGGTCGTGGGTTCAAATCCCGCCACCCCGACAGCTGAGCAACAGGTCGAAGGGCCGGTACTGAATTCAGTACCGGCCCTTCGGCTTTGTGGCGCGCCGGACCGCTGATCCTGAGCCCGGGACCGCTGATCCCGGGACCGCTGATCCCGGCTGAGCCCGTAGCCAGGATGGACGTCCCCTCAGCGCTGCTCGCGTGCGAACCCGCTCCAGGGCCCAGGACCCAGGCGCGCGAGGCGCTGCGGTGTTCTGGCCGCTGCCGAGATGGTTTCCGACCCGCGTCGTCCGGCTCCGGTCCCTCCCCTGTGGGGACCGGTGCCGGACGAGGCGGGTGGCGTCGGCCCGTGCCGCATCGGCGTTGCGGCACGGGTCGAAGAAGGGCCGGAGCCTCAGTCGGTGTGGATGGACGGGGTCCGGACGGTTATTTGATCGGGGAAATCAGCCTCGCCCCGTGCAGCGGCGTGAGAGGTCTTAGCCGGTGCCGCGAGCTGATGACCTGGTATGACGCTGCGCGGTTGATTCGCTACCGCTTCGCGATCCTGCCAGTTATGGCCTCGGACGAGGAGGTTCCGGCGGCGACCGGACGCCTTAGTCGCAGGTCAGCCGTATAGGGTGAGTTTTCCGGTCCGGATGTTCAGGTGCGGGGGAAGTAAGGGGTGGAGGCCTTGAGTTCCGACTCAGGGGCACGCACAGCCTTCGCGGAACGTCTCGCGCTGCTGTACAAGGAAGCCGGTAACCCTCCCCTCCAGCGCGTCGCCGAGGCGGTCGTCCGGCAGCAGCGGGTCGACGAGCGCGGGCGGATCGTGCGGGTGTCCGCCCAGCGGATCAGCGACTGGCGGCGGGCCAAGAACGTGCCCGCCCAGTTCGCCGCCCTCGCCGCGGTGCTGCACGTACTGATACCCGAGGCGCGGCGCGAGCGGCCCTCTCCGGTGTCCGCGGGGCTCTACGAGATGGCCCAGTGGCAGCTCCTGTGGGAGCGCGCGGTGGCCGATCCCGCCGGTGGGCGTACCCCGGCGGCGGTCACGGAGGATGACGAGCGGACGACCGCGGCCGACGCTTCTGCCGCCTCCGGTGTGTGTCCCTACCGCGGGCTTGCTTCGTATCGTCAGCAGGACGCGCGGTGGTTCTTCGGGCGGGAGCGGAGCACGGAATCTCTCGTCGCCCAGCTCCGTGCCGCGGAGAATTCGGGCGGTCTGGTCATGCTCGTGGGCGCCTCGGGGGCGGGGAAGTCGTCGCTTCTCAACGCCGGGCTCGTGCCCGCCCTGCAGGCCGGGGTGCTGAGCGACGAGGACGGCCGGGCGGGACCCGTGCTGCAGCTCGTGCCAGGGAGCGATCCTCTCGCCGAGCTCGTCCGTCATATACCTGAGCTCGCCAGCCTCACGTCCAGCGTGGAGGAATCAGCCGCGTACGAGCCCGGGACTCCGTCCTTCGCTCTTGCCGTGCGCGAAGCCGTCACCTCGTGGGCCCGGCGCGAGGCCTCGTCCGACGGGGGCGGGGGCCGGCCCGTCGTCATCGTGGATCAGTTCGAGGAGACCTTCACCCTCTCCTCCGACGAGGCCGGCAAGCGGATCTTCGTCCAGCTCCTCCAGGCCGCGTGCTCGCCCACCGACGCCGAAGGGCCGGCCCCCGCCCTCGTCGTCCTCGGCATACGCGCCGACTTCTACGAGCAGTGCCTCGGGTATCCCGAACTGGCCGACGCCCTCCAGCATCGGCACATGGTGCTCGGCCCGCTCACCACCACGGAGCTGCGCGAAGCCGTGACCGGGCCGGCCAAGGCCGTGGGGCTCGAACTCGAGACCGGGCTCGCGGAACTCATCGTCCGGGAAGTCAGCACGAACGGGCCCCGCGGCTCACACGACGCCGGAGTGCTGCCCCTCCTCTCCCATGCCCTGCTCGCCACCTGGCAGCGACGGAAGACGGGGCGGCTGACCCTGGCCGGCTACCGCGCGGCGGGTGGCATCCAGGGAGCCGTGGCGGCGACCGCCGAGCGTGCCTGGTCGGGACTCGACCCGGCGGCACGCACGGCCGCTCGGCTGCTGCTCCTGAGGCTGGTCCGGCTCGGCGAGGACACCCAGGCCACCCGGAGGCGCGGGACGCGGCGCCAGCTGGCCGAGGAGTCGACGGACCCCTATAAGACCGAGGAGTCGCTCGAAGCACTCGTACGCGCCCGCCTGGTCACCCTCGACGCGGAGACCGTGGAGATCACGCACGAAGCGCTGCTCCACGCCTGGCCCCGGCTGCGCGACTGGATCGACGAGGACCGGAACGACAACCTGCTGCGTCAGCGGCTCGAGGAGGACGGCAGGACCTGGGAGGACTCCGACCGCGATACGTCGCTGCTCTACCGGGGCTCCCGCCTCGAACAGGCCCGCGCCTGGCGGAAGACCGCCGGTGGCACCTTCCTGACCAGGGGCGCGGTGGAGTTCCTCGCCGCTTCGGCCAGGCTCCGCAGGCGTACGGTCCTGATCACCCGTGGCGCCGTCGCGGCGCTGGTCGTGCTGGCGATGGTGGCCGTCGCGTCGGCGGTGGTCGCCTGGCAGCAGCGGGACGACGCGGTCTTCCAACAGGTGGTCGCCGAGGCCGATCGCGCCAAGGACACCGATCCGTCCCTGTCCGCCCAACTCGACCTGGTGGCACACGATCTGCGGCCGGGCGACGCGGGCACCGAGAACCGGCTGCTCTCGATCGTGAACGCGCCGCTTGCCACACCGCTCCTGGGCCACAAGGGCGCCGTCTACCTCACCTCGTTCAGCCCCGACGGACGGATCCTGGCCACCGCCAGTTACGACAGGACCGTACGGCTGTGGGATGTGTCGGACCCCTCGCGCCCCAAGCCGCTGGGCAAACCCCTTACCGGACACAAGAGTTGGGTGAGCAGCGCGGTCTTCGGTCCGGATGGCGACACGCTCGCCACCGCGTCGGACGACGGCACGGTCCGGCTGTGGGACGTACGGGATCCCGGCCACCCGCGTCCTTCGGGCTCGCCCATGGACGGCGACGGCGGCGCGATCTACCTGGTCGCCTTCAGCCCGGACGGACGCACGCTGGCCTCCGCCCACGACGACCACGCCGTTCGCCTGTGGGACGTGGACGACCCCGGTCGGCCCAAGTCGCTCGGCTCACCGCTCACCGGCCACACCGCCGCCGTGCGCTCCGTCGCCTTCAGCCCCGACGGACGGACTCTGGCGGCCGGCGGCGACAGCGGCGCGATCCGGCTGTGGGACATGGCCGACCGGCGTCACCCGAAGCCGATCGACAAGGTGACCGGCCATGCGGGCACGGTGCACTCCGTGGCGTTCAGCCCCGATGGCCGCACGCTCGCCAGTGGCGGCAAGGACGACACCATCCGGCTGTGGGACGTGGCCGACCCGCGCCACGCCACGTCGCGCGGCGCGCCCCTCACCGGCCACACCGGGCCCGTGTGGTCCGTGGCGTTCAACCCCGCGGGCACCATGCTCGCGGCCGCGAGCGCGGACTCCACGGCGAGCCTGTGGAACGTCCGTGATCCGGAGCATCCGTCACAGGTCGGCGAGCCCCTCGCGGGCAGCAGCGGGGAGATGTACGCGCTCGGCTTCAGCCCCGACGGACGGACGCTCGCCACGGGGAGCGGCGACAACAAGGTCCGCCTGTGGTCGATCCCGACGTCGGACATGGTCGGCCGCATCGGGGCGTTCCGCCCCGACGGGAAGGTTCTCGCCACGGCCGCGCGCGACGAGCAGGTGCGGCTGTGGAACGTGGAGCGCCCCAACCGGCCCGTGGCACTGGGCAAACCCTTCAAACCCCGGGACGGGGACGTGCGTTCGCCGGTGTTCTCCCCCGACGGCCGCACGCTCGCGCTGCTCACGGGAAGCCGCGCGGTGCAGCTGTGGAACGTCTCCGACCCGACCCGGCCCGTGCCCTACGGGCCGCCCGTCGCGCTGCGGACACGCTTCGCGGCCGCGCTGGCTTTCAGCCCGGACGGCGACACGCTGGCAACCGCCCACACCGACCGCACCGTTCAGCTGTGGGACGTCAGCGCGCCGTCCCGCCTCCGCCCGCTCGGCGATCCGCTCACCGGCCACAAGGGCTACGTCAATGACCTCGCCTTCAGTACCGACGGACACACGCTCGCCAGCGGCAGCGCGGACGGCACCATCCGGCGCTGGAACGTGACCGACCCGCGGCACACCACCCGGCTCGGCAGGCCTCTCACGGGACACCTGGGGCCCATCAACACGCTCACCTACAGCCGTGACGGTCGCACCTTGGCCAGCGGCAGCGACGACGGCACGGTCCGGCTCTGGAACATCACCGACCCCCGCAAGGCGACCCGGCTCGGCGCCACCCTCACGGGCCACACCGACGCCGTGGTGTCGCTGACGTTCAGCCAGGACGGCCGCACCCTGGCCAGTGGCGGCAACGACAACACGGTCAGGCTCTGGGACGTCGCCGACCCCGCCAGCGCCTCTCCCATCGGTCAGTCCATGAGCCCCAACGCCAAGACGGGCAGTTTCCTGTCGTTCAGTCCTCAAGGACAGATGCTCGGCGTTTCGAGCGGCACCGATACGGTCCGGCTGTGGAACCTGGACACCGACGAGGCGATTCGCCGTATTTGCTCGACCACTCGGAACGTTCTTACACGGGATAAATGGAACGAGTATCTGCCCCGTCTCTCGTATGAACCGCCCTGCGACGAGTAACGGCCGACCACCCCGCCCCTTTGGATCACGCTACGTGATCCCCATCACAACTCCTCATTTCGGCCGAGTAGTTGCCTCCCTCTACGCGGGGAGCCTTGTTACGGTTGGCCACAGCCCGATCGCTGGTGCATCCCCCGTCGCCAGCGATCGGGCGCTTTTGTTTATCTCCGGCCCAACTCGGTGGCGTAGCCATGCTTCATCTCTGGAGACGGATCTGGAGACGGATCTGGAAGCGGGCCCGATTGCTGGTTGGAACGGCAGTGCATTTCCCGTCAGACGCAGGCACACGGCAAGAGGCCAAGCCTCAAGTCCTCTTTAGGAGTCGTATGCTGAGCCGCGTCGGACGACGGGACGGTGGACGCGGATGGCGAAGGCTTACGAGAAGATCGCGGACGAGCTCCGCGCGCTGATCCGCGGCGGCCTGCTCGCGCCCGGCGACCGGCTGCCGTCCGAGGCGGACCTCATCAAGAGCTCCGGCCACAGCGGGCCGACCGTCCAGCAGGCCCTGCGCGTGCTCCAGGCGGAAGGCCTGATCGAGAAGCAGCACGGCCGCGGAACCTTCGTACGCCGCCCACGCACGCCGGTGCGGCGCTCGAACACGCGCCACCAATGGGAGAAGGACCGCGCCCGCGCCCCCGAACGGCGCCGCCTGGCGACCGGCGCGACCGAGCACGACACCGGCCTCGACGTCGGCGACCTCGTCTTCCACGCGGCCTACCGCGAGACCGGGGCGTCCGGGGAGCTCGCGGCCGCTCTGGGCGTCGACGAAGGCACGGCGCTGGTCGAGCGGACCTACCGGACGCGGTACAGCGCCGAGCAGAACCCCTTCAGCCTCGTCACGTCGTACCTGGTCCGCGAACGTATCAAGGCGAACCCCGACCTCCTGGACGAGACGAACGAGCCCTGGCCGGGCGGTACTTGGAACCAACTCCTCACGGTGGGTATCGAGATCGACCGCGTCGAGGAACGCGTGACGGCCCGGCCCCCGACGGCGGAGGAGGCCGACGAACTGGGCCTACCGCCCGGCACTTCGGTTCTCGTCCTGCGCAAGTCCATGTACGACAGGGACAACCGCGTCGTCGAGATGTCCGACGTCACGCTGCCGGGCGACCGCACCGAAATGCTCTTCACGACCCACTTGGAAAGGTGGTGAGCCGTGACCCGGCGCATCATCATCGTCACGGCCGTCCACGCACCGTCCGCGCACTTCCTTGCCGACGCGTACAAGTCCCTGTGCGCACAGGAGTTGCCCGCTGGTTGGGAGTGGCACTGGCTGATCCAGGAGGACGGCACGACCGACCAGGTCGCGCCCCACGTCCCCGACGACGACCGGATCACGTTCAGGCAGGGCCGCGCGGGAGGCCCGGGGGTCGCCCGGACCATCGCCATGGCGCACGCCGACGGTGAGTACGTGAGGATCCTCGACTCCGACGACCAGCTCGCGCCCGGCGCGCTGGCCCGGGACCTCGCGGCCCTCGAAGCCGATCGGAGCATCGGCTGGGCGACGTCCCGCGTGCTCGACCTGCTGCCCGACGGCTCCACGGCCGGTTTCCCCGGCGACCCCGAGCCCGGGGCGATCGAGCGCAACGCGGTGCTCGACTACTGGGCGTCCCACGACTATCGCGCGCAGGTCCATCCGGCCACGCTCTTCGTCCGCCGCGACCTACTGGTGGCCCTGGGCGGCTGGATGGCGCTTCCGGCATCCGAGGACACGGGCCTGCTGCTGGCCCTGAACGCGACGTCCCGCGGCTGGTTCTCGTCCGAGGTCGGCCTGCTGTACCGCAAGTGGGAAGGCCAGATGACGGGCCAGGCCGCGCACGTCGCCACGGCGGAGCGCGACGCCCGCATGGCAGTGGTCGAGGCCAGGGCGCGGGCGCTCGAGCACTTCCAGTGGCGGTACCCCGCAGGCTCGTGACCCGAAGGGCCGCGCCCCGCCCGTGAGCCGGCGCCGCCCTCGCCCTCCGCCTCGGCGACGCCCCGACCGTGAGCCGGCGTGACCGCCCTCGCCCTCCGCCTCGGCGGCGTCTGGTCCCGGTCGGCTCTGCTAGCTGTGGGCACCGCTTCCGGCAGTACCGACAGGGCGGATCTTGCCGCGGCCGCGGTGGACTACGTACGGTCGCGGCTATGCCTCCCGCTTCCCTCCGATGCGCGTCGGAGCTTCTGGTCACCCTTGGCCGCGGCTACGTACGCGACGCGCCCGGCACGCTGCTCAAGGGGCCGATCGCGGCCCGGTTCCTCAACCCGTATCTGCGCGACCAGCCGCGTCGGCGCGTGGTCGACGCGCGGTTCGGCGCCCGTTTCGCCTGTGACTCCCGCGACCTCATCCAGCGCTACATCAGCCTCTTCGGCGTGTGGGAGCCGCACATGACGCGGTGGCTGCGCGGTCGCCTGGGCGCCGGGGACACGTTCGTCGACGTGGGCGCCAACATCGGCTACTTCGCGGTCCTCGGCTCCCGGCTGGTCGGCGGCAAGGGGCGGGTGGTGGCCATCGAGGCGTCGCCCGCCTTCCACGACCGCGTACTGCAGCACGTCAGGCTCAACGGCTGCGACAACGTCCGCGCGGTCAACGCCGCGGTCTCCGACAGCCACAAGACGCTGACCTTCGTGCTCGCAAGCTCGAACAACATGGGCGCCAACTCCATCGTCCCGTACGACGGTCCGACCGAGTCGAGCTTCGAGATGGCGGCCACGCCCCTTCCCGAGATCCTGGACGGCGACGAACTCACGACCGCCCGCGTGATCAAGATCGATGTCGAGGGCGCCGAGGGCGGGGTCATCAGAGGGCTCGCTCCCGCCCTGGACCGGCTCCGCCCGGACGTGGAGATCGCCGTGGAGGTCACCCCGGACCGCATGGTCCAACTGGGGGACTCCATCGACGAGTTGATGGCGACCATGGCCCTGCACGGCTTCCACACCTACCGGCTGCCCACGGACTACCGCCCCGAGAACTACCCCCGCGCCCTGCGCAGCCCCGAGCCGCCGGTGCGCTGGCGCGGGCCCATCGTCGGAGAGAGCGAGCTGGTCTTCTCGCGGGTCGACGCCGAGGTCTTGCGCTGAGCCGAGCCCCATCCCGGCCGGGCGGCCTCGCTGAGCCGAGCCCCATCCCGGCCGGGCCGCACGGGGCTACCTGTTGCGGCTACCCGATTCGGCTACCCGATACGGCTACCCGATACGGCTACCTGTTCCCGTCGAACGGCAGATCCAGCATGCGGATCGCATTGCCGCGCAGCAGCTTGTACGCCACGTCCTCGGGCAGGTGGCCGACGTGGTCCTGGGCCACTTCCTTCGTGTGCGGCCACGTCGAGTCGACGTGCGGATAGTCGGTCTCGAACGTGGCGTTGTCGACGCCCACGGTCTCGATCGAGGCGACGCCGTGCTTGTCCCGGAAGAAGCAGCAGAAGATCTGCCGGTAGTAGTACGTCGACGGCGGCTCCGGGATCAGGTCCTTGACCCCGCCCCAGGCCCGGTGCTCCTCCCAGACGTCGTCGGCGCGCTCCAGGGCGTACGGGATCCAGCCCATCTGCCCTTCGCTGTACGCGAGTTTGAGGCGCGGGAACTTCACCAGGACCCCGGAGAAGAGGAAGTCCATCATCGAGGCCATGGCGTTGTTGAAGCTCAGGGACGCCTGGACGGCCGGGGGCGCGTCGGGGGACGCCGCCGGCATCTGTGACGACGAGCCGATGTGCATGTTCACGACCGTGCCGGTCTCCTCGCACGCCGCGAAGAACGGGTCCCAGTAGCCGGAGTGGATCGACGGCAGCCCGAGGTGTGTGGGGATCTCGCTGAAGGTCACGGCCCGCACGCCGCGAGCGGCGTTGCGCTTGATCTCGGCGACGGCGAGGTCCACGTCCCACAGCGGGATGAGGCAGAGCGGGATCAGCCTGCCGCCGCTGTCACCGCACCACTCCTCCACCATCCAGTCGTTGTACGCCCGGACGCAGGCGAGCCCGACCTCCTTGTCCTTGGCCTCGGAGAACGTCTGCCCGCAGAAGCGCGGGAACGTGGGGAAGCAGAGCGAGGCCTCGACGTGGTTGACGTCCATGTCCGCGAGGCGGGCCTTCGGGTCCCAGCAGCCGCGGCGCATCTGCTCGCGCGTGATGCCGTCGAGCGTCATCTCGTCCCGCGAGAAGCCGACGGCGGCGATGATGCGCTTGTACGGGA
Source organism: Streptomyces sp. A18 (assembly GCF_059026065.1). Taxonomy (NCBI): domain Bacteria; kingdom Bacillati; phylum Actinomycetota; class Actinomycetes; order Kitasatosporales; family Streptomycetaceae; genus Streptomyces; species Streptomyces sp. A18. The sequence goes on from NZ_JBWLKL010000002.1 coordinate 176,770, forward strand.
AGATCTCTCCCTCGTACTCCCACCAGTCGGTGATCTGACCGGCCGGATCCGTCGTGAACTTGTACTTGCCGCCGATGTATTCGAGCTCGCCGATGCCCGCCGTGAAGGGCTTCGGGCCCCGGTCGCGGTACTTGCTCGGGAGCCACTTCTCGAAGAGGTGCGCGGGTTCGATCACGTGGTCGTCCACGCTGATGACGCGGGGGAGTTCCCTGGCCCCGACCTCGCTGTTGTCCACTGCTGAGCCCCCTACTACCTGCCGGTTTCCCTGTTGCTCATCTGACGGTCCATCAGATCGAGGTTATGGGCTCACCCCGGTGACGGCAACAGCGCGCAGGAAACTCGACCCCTTGCGCGATCGGTCCTGATCCGCTGAACTGACGACTCGTCAGGTGAGGCAGAGGGAGGGCGCTCGATGCAGACGATGTGGCTCAGCGGAGCCGAGTGGTTCGCCGTGCTTCGGATCGGGCTCGGCCTGTGGTGGCTCGAAAGCTGGCGCCACAAGGACAAGAAGACGTGGTTCGGCGGCGGCGGGATCGACTGGGCCGCGGGGATCGCCGACAAGCACCGCTGGTCCTTCGTCCGGTCGGGCTTCGACGTCGTGGTGAAGCCCCGGCCCCGCACCATGGCGTACGTGGTCGCCTACGCGGAGCTCGCCCTCGGCCTCGGCCTGATCGTCGGCTTCCTCACGCCGATCGCCCTCGTCTGCGGCCTCGCCCTGAACCTGATCTACCTGGTGCTGATGATCCACGACTGGGGCGAGCAGGGGCAGAACCTGATGATGGCGCTGATCTCCGTGGTCGCGTTCTTCGGGATGGGCTGGCAGGTCTGGTCGCTCGACGACGCCTTCGGGCTCTTCTTGTAGGCGCTCGGCGTGCTGCAGGCGCCCGGCACCTTCCACGACGCCGCCCGTCGGGGCCTCGGCGTGAGCGGCCGCGTCACGGGCGAACAGGCCCCGGAGCGCGACCTGTTGCTCCCGCGCTCTCAGCGGAACGCGTAGCCGTTCGTCTGGTCTGTTGCGACGTGGCATGCCACCCTGCACCGTCGTTCTGGCAGACGAGGAGAAGCCGATGAGCGAACGCGACCGGGAAACGCACGGGCCACAGGCAGCGGCCCTCAGGAGCGGCCACGCGGCACGGGCCGAGAGCGCGGCGGCGCGGGCAGCCGCCATCAGCCACTACGTCGAGCTTTCCGCCCGACGCGGTGCCGGAGAGCGGCCAGACGGCGCCGCCGCGGACGAGAACGCCGTCTGGAAGGCCGCTCACGCCGCGCGCGTGGCGGCGCAGGCGCTCGCCGTGCTCTCCGAGAGCCCACCCGATCCGGCCGCGGACTCCCGCTGCGCCAGGAACGCCGCCGCGTCCGCCGCGCAGGCGGCCCAGATGGGGCAGCTTGTCGACGGAGACGGAGACGGGGGCGGAGACGGGGGCGACGGCGGTGACAGGGACGGGGGTTCCGGGCCGTCCCGGGCCGCGTGCCGAGCCGCCCTCGACGCATCCCTGGCCGCGTCAGCGGCAGCGGGAGCCAGGTATCTCGGCACGGACGAAGAGCTGAACTCCCGGGCGGACGCGGCGGAGAAGGCCGCCGTCGAGGCGGCGGAACGCGCCGGATGGATCCGGCCGGGCGCAGACGTGCCCGCCGTGTCGACGGGGGTGCGGAGCCCCGAGGTCATGTCGATGCTGCACTTCTGAGGTCATGTCGATGCTGCACTTCTGACCTACGCCCCCGTTCCGCTCGCCCTTCCGTGGTGTCACCATGCGGAGTCCAGGGGAGTCGAGGGGTGTCGAGGGGTTCCCTCGACGGGGGCGGGCGGAGGAACGAATGGCTGAGGTGTTCTTGCGCAGGCTGAGCCGGTGGCAGGCGGAGCAGCAGCGGGAAGCGGTCGCCGACGTCTATGTCGAGGCCTACAAAGGTCAGGCCGGAGCCGAGTACCGGGACCGGCAGGGATTCTTGATCATGTTCGAGAACACCGTGCAGCGGCCCGACTTCGACATGGTGGTCGCCGACGCGGCGGGCCTGGTCGGCTGCCTCTACGGCTACCGCGCCGCGCGTACCGGCGAGTGGTGGGAGGGGTTCCGCGGCGTCCTGCCCCCGGAGGTCGAGGAACGCACGGCGTCCGGCCGGGTCTTCATCCTGACCGAGCTGATGGTGGCGCCCCCCTACCGGCGCCAGGGCATCTCGGAACGCCTGCGCACGCTGCTGCTCGTACGGCACGCCACGGATCTGGTCGTCGCGGTCATCAAGCGGGACGACGACCTGGGGCGGGAGGTGCTGCGGTCCTGGGGCTGGACGAAGCTCGGGGAGTTCGACCGGGGCGGGCCCGGCTCCGCGGCGCCGCCCCGCAGGGGTGAGCGGGAGGCGCGTACGCAGGACGAGCTGGTGTGGGAGGGGTGGACGCGGCCTACGACGCCTTGAGCGGGCCACGGGTCTGTGCCTTGCTCGCTTAGCCGGCCTTGCTCGCCTTCAGGGAGTACATGAGGGGGATGCGCGGGCGGTCCACGGGGAAGCGGTAGGCGCCGTCGCGGAGTTCGAGGGTGCCGAAGCGTTCGAAGAGCGTGGTGTCGTGCTCGTGCAGGAACTCGATGCGCAGGCCCGCCGACACCAGTGCCGTGACGACCTCGCCCACCGGGTGCTGCCATTCCACGCTGCGGTTGTGGACGGTGGGGGTGGTCGTGTCCGCGTAGCCGCCGGGGGTCTCGTCGATCCAGGCGTCGCGGGCGAAGTAGTCGTACTCGATCCGTGAGCCCGTCGCGTCGTCCAGGATGTCCGCGAGCGGGTGGAACTCCGAAAGGTAGAGGAAACCGCCGGGAGCGACGAGCGCGGCCACGGTCTCGGCCCACCGCTGGATGTCGGGGAGCCAGCACAGGGCGCCCACTCCGGTGTAGACGATGTCGTACGAGGAGTCGGGCACCGCGTTCGCCGCGTCGTACACGTCGGCGGCGACGAAGGACGCCTGGTCGGCGGTGAGGCCGAGCTCGGCGGCGAGGTCGCGGGCCGCGTCGACGGCGGGCTCGGAGAAGTCGAGCCCGACCACGCGGGAGGCGCCGTGCCGGGCCCAGGAGAGGGTGTCGAGGCCGATGTGGCACTGGAGGTGGAGCAGCGAGCGCCCGGTGACGTCACCGACCTCCGTGAGCTCGAAGTCGCGCAGCGGGTCCTTGCCGGAGCGGAACGCGTCGAGGTCGTAGTAGTCACTGGCGAGATGGAGGGGGACCCTCTCGTCCCACCGTCTTCGGTTGGCCTCGCGCCAGTCGGAGGGGGTCGGTGAGTACATTCCAGAAAGTTATCCACAGGCTGGGGACCCTCGCCAGCGGATTGTCGGCGGGGACGTGCACTATGGGGTCCATGAGCGACTTGGGTGCGGGTGCGGTGGACAGGCCGGGTGCGGGTGCGGGCGCGGAGATGCCGGAGTGGGAGAAGCGGTTCCGTGCGCCGCGGGTCTCCCTGCCCGACTGGGCGGAGGACGCTCCGGCCCGGTCCTTGTTCGTGTCGAACGCTACGGGGACGTACGAGCTGTACGCATGGGACCGCGCCACCGGCGAGCAGCGCCAGGTGACGGACCGGCCGAACGGCACGACGGACGGCCTGCTCTCGCCGGACGGCGAGTGGATCTGGTGGTTCAACGACACGGATGGCGACGAATTCGGCGTCTGGATGCGCCAGCCCTTCGCGGGCGGCGGCGAGGACGAGCCCGCGGTGCCGGGGCTCGATGCGTCGTATCCGGCGGGCATCGCCCTCGCGCGGGACGGTCAGATGTCCGTCGTCGGCCGCTCGACGGACGAGGAGGGCTCGACGATCCATGTCGTACGGTCCGCGGGCGCGGACCCCGTCGAGATCTACCGCCACCGCGAGTCCGCGGGCGTCGGCGACCTCTCGCACGACGGCTCGCTGATCGCCGTCGAGCACACGGAGCACGGCGACGCGATGCACTCCACCCTCCGGGTGATCACGCCGGACGGCTCCACGGTCGCCGAGCTCGACGACACCAAGGGCGGCACCGTCGAGCTGGGCCTGGAGGTCCTGGGCTTCGCGCCGGTCGACGGGGACACACGGCTGCTCGTCGGGCATCAGCGGCGCGGCCGCTGGGAGCCGATGGTGTGGGACGTCGCGTCGGGCGAGGAGACGGACCTGGCGCTCGAACTGCCGGGGGACGTGAGCGCCGAGTGGTATCCGGACGGCTCCGCCCTGCTCATCGCCCACAGCTTCGAGGCCCGCAGCGAGCTGTTCCGGTACGTCTTCGCCTCCCGTGAGCTGATCGAGGTCGAGACACCCACGGGGTCCGTCTCGGGGGCGACGGCGCGGCCGGACGGCAGCGTGGAGTACCTGTGGTCGTCGGCCGCCGAGCCGCCGGTGGTGCGCTCGACGACGGGCGGCGTCGTCCTCGACCCGCCCGGCATGAAGGCCCCGGCGTCCGTGCCGGTGGAGGACGTGTGGGTGGAGGGCCCCGGCGGCCGGGTCCACGCCCTCGTACAGAAGCCGGCCGGCGCGAGCGGCCCGCTGCCCACGGTCTTCGAGATCCACGGCGGCCCGACGTGGCACGACAGCGACGCGTTCGCGGCGGGCCCCGCGGCCTGGGTGGACCACGGGTATGCGGTGGTGCGGGTCAACTACCGCGGGTCGACGGGGTACGGCAGGGAGTGGACGGACGCCCTCAAGCACCGTGTGGGCCTCATCGAGCTGGAGGACATCGCGGCGGTCCGGGAGTGGGCGGTGACGTCGGGCCTCGCGGACCCGGCCCGCATCATCCTGGCCGGGGGCTCCTGGGGCGGGTATCTGACGCTGCTCGGCGTCGGCACCCAGCCCGACGCGTGGGCGGTAGGCCTGGCCGCGGTCCCGGTCGCGGACTACGTGACGGCGTACCACGACGAGATGGAGGCCCTGAAGGCCATGGACCGCACGCTCCTCGGGGGCACGCCCGAGGAGGTCCCGGAGCGCTTCGAGGCCTCGTCCCCGCTGACGTACGTGGACGCGGTGAAGGCGCCGGTCTACATCTCTGCGGGCGTGAACGACCCCCGCTGCCCGATCCGCCAGGTCGACAACTACGTGGACCGGCTCAAGGCGCGGGACGCGGTGCACGAGGTGTACCGGTACGACGCGGGGCACGGCTCGCTCGTCGTGGACGAGCGGATCAAGCAGGTGCGGTTGGAACTGGACTTCGCCGAGCGGCACCTCCGCTAGCCGGGGGCTTGGCCGCGCGGACGGCGGCCACAAGGGACGGTGGCCGCGGGGCGGTCGCTTCGGCAACCCCGCGGCCCGTCTCCCACGGGCGCCCCCGTACCGTGGGGGTGTGTACCGGTTCCTGCTGACGCCCCGCTGGTGGGGGATCAACGTCTTCGTACTGCTGGCCATCCCCTTCTGCGTCTTCATGGGGTCATGGCAGCTGGGTCGGTTCGAGGACCGCGTCGAGGCGCATGACGCCGCGCAGGAGCAAGCGGACCGGCAGGCGTCGCCGTCCACGTCGGAGGCGAAGCCCCGGCCGCTGGACTCGCTCCTCCCCGTGGACCAGGAGACGTCCGGGGAACAGGTGACGGCGACCGGGCGATACGGCAAGCAACTCCTCGTGCCCGACCGCGAGTTGGACGACAAGTCCGGTTTCTACGTCCTGACGCTGCTGCGCACCGACAGCGGCAAGGACCTGCCCGTCGTGCGGGGCTGGCTCCCCGGGGACGCGGACGCGGCGGCGAAGGCCCCCGCCGCACCTTCCGGCGAGGTCACCGTGACCGGCGCGCTCCAGGCCTCCGAGAGCCCCGGCTCGAACGGGGTCAGCTCGGCCGGAGGGCTGCCGGACGGGCAGCTGGGCGCCATCAGCGCGGCCTCCCTGGTGAACGTCGTGCCGGACGACGTGTACGACGCGTGGGTCACCCTGGCGAAGGGCGACTCCGGGATGAAGGCCGTGCCTGCCGCGGCGCCGGACAACTCCGGACTCGACCTCAAGGCCTTCCAGAACCTCGGCTACACCGGCGAGTGGTTCGTCTTCGCGGGGTTCGTCGTCTTCATGTGGTTCCGGCTGTTCCGGCGGGAGCGGGAGTTCGCGCGGGACGCCGAGCTGGGACTGCTGCCGGAGGCTTAGCCTTCCCCCCTCCCCCTCGGGGGCCCTGAAGACCTGTGGACGTCGAAAAGCCGGTCAGGCTTGAGCCCGACCGGCTTTCGACTGCTCGCGAATCCGCGTCTCTCCGCGTCGTCTACGACGCCGACAGCATCCCCGTCCGGTAGACCGTCCCCGCACACGCGTTGTTGATCGTCGTGCCCGCAGCGGGGGAACCCAAGGACGCCGTCAGGGACACCGTCACTCCGCCGTCCAGGACGCCGTCCTCGCGCACCATCTGCGGCTCCGTGCCGCCCGGCGTACCACTGTCCCCGCCACCGCCGCTGCCCTCTGTCGGGCTCGGGTCGGGCGAAGGATCGCCGCCGCCGTCCGCCGGACACGCCTCGGAGGGCACCCAGGCGAACTTCACCTCGTACGCGGCTCCCGGCTGGAGGGTCAACGAGCCGACCGCCTGTGCCGGGTCCGGCAGACCGGTCGCAGGGTCGCCCGCCACGTGATCGCTGATGACGATCTTCGCGGGATCGGCCGCTCCCGTGGTCGCCGTGCTCACGTTCCCGGGAGCGCTGACCGTGCAGCTGCTCGTGGAGACGTTGGCGATGCGGAAGCTTCCGTAGACCTTGCCGTCCGCCTCCGCGACACCCGCGCTACCCGTGGCTTCGCCGAGCTGGTCCACCGTGCAGGCAGGCGAGTCGGCGGATTCTGTGCCCGCCGGGTCGGGACCACCGGTCGCGCCGCCGCTCGACTCACCCTTCCCCTTGCCGTCCTTCTTGTCCTTCTTGTCTTTCTTGTCCTTGGACTTGGAGGGGCCCGAGTCGCTGCCCTCGCCCTTCTCCCCGCCGTCAGGCCCCTTGCCCTCGCTCGAACCGCCCTGCGTCTGCTCGCTGTTGCCCGCGATCGACGGGCGGTCGTCCGAGCCGCCGCTCGAGTTCGTCACGTGTACGAGGGCGGGGATCGCGGTGCCGATGAAGAGGGCGGCGGCTGCCATGCCGACCACGGCCTGACGCTTGCGCGCCCGCCGCGCGGGCACCGCATGGCGCAGACGCTCCAGGGCGCGGTCCCCCGGCTCGATCTCCTGGACGGCCGAACGCATCATCCGCCGCAGCGCCAGCTCGTCGGAGCCGCCATCGCCGCCGAACGCGAAACTCGGCGCGGCGCCGCCCGCACGCTCGCTGCCCGCACGCTCGCTGTCCTGACGCTCGCCGCCCGCACGCTCGGACGCGGTGGGCTCGTCACCCTGGCCGTGTTTCACAGTTCCGTCCCCAGCATGCTGCTCAAACTCGACGCTCTTGGCGCTCTCGGCACTCTCGGCGTTCTCGACGCTCTCGGCGTTCTCGGCGTTCTCGTCACGCTCACGCCCGTACTCATGCTTGCTCATGCCGGTGCCTCCATGGCGACCCGCAGAGCCGCAATCCCGCGCGAGCCGTACGCCTTCACCGACCCGAGCGATATGCCGAGCGTCTCCGCGACCTGCGCCTCGGTCATGTCCGCGAAGTACCGCAGGACCAGGACCTCGCGCTGACGGCGCTGGAGGCCGCGCATCGCCTTGATCAGCTCGTCCCGCTCAAGGATGTCGTACGCACCCTCCTCCGCGCTCGCCATGTCCGGCATCGGCTTCGAGAGGAGCTTCAGGCCCAGGATCCGGCGCCGCAGCGCCGACCGCGAGAGGTTCACGACGGTCTGCCGCAGATAGGCGAGCGTCTTCTCCGGGTCCCGCACGCGTTTGCGCGCCGAGTGCACCCGGATGAACGCCTCCTGCACGACGTCCTCACAGGAGGCCGTGTCGTCGAGAAGCAGCGCCGCAAGCCCGAGGAGCGACCTGTAGTGGGCGCGGTAGGTCTCGGTCAGGTGGTCGACGGTGGTGCCCGCGCTCATCGCCTCCTCAGCGCCCTCGCGCTGCGTCGGGATGCGGGCCGATCTCGTGGTGGGCATGGGGGCGATCACCGGCATGCCGGCGGGCGCACGGGGACGGCGAGGCGGACGAAGAGCCGCGCCCCTCGCCTGAACCGCTGTGAAATCGAGTACCTCTGCCACGCCTGTTGGACACGCTTACCCCCTGGAGGGTTGTACGCATCGCGCGGCGCGTTTGCGGCAGGCATCGTCGCCGTCGGTGACGATGCATCAAATGCCCCCATGCGTACCAGCTCTTCCCCTATGCCCAATTTTCGCAGCGCTCAGGTCATGCCCCTGGGAGGGCGATCGCAAAGACGCGCCCCGCCCTGCTGCCGGTTGCAGTGGACGGGGACGAATAATGCGAATCTTCGAACGCGGCAATGGTCCAGATCAAGCGATCCTGGCCACCAAGTTGGACACAGAACTTACACAGATCCCACAAAGATCACCGCGCCGGGGATCAGTCACGCCCGGTCTGGGCCGGTCTGCCCCATCAGGACGTGAACTCCCCCGCCACCAGCTCGGCGATCTGGGCCGTGTTCAGCGCGGCTCCCTTGCGCAGGTTGTCCCCGCACACGAAGAGCTCCAGGGCCGTCGGGTCGTCCAGCGCGCGGCGCACCCGGCCCACCCACGTGGGGTCGGTCCCCACCACGTCGGCGGGCGTCGGGAACTCACCGGCTGCCGGATTGTCGAAGAGCACGACGCCCGGTGCGGTGGCCAGGATCTCGCGCGCGCGATCCACCGTGACCTCGTCCTCGAAGCGTGCGTGGACAGTCAGCGAGTGCGTGGTCACGACCGGCACGCGTACGCACGTGGCGGCGACCTTCAGATCGGGCAGGCCGAGGATCTTGCGGGACTCGTCCCGCACCTTCATCTCCTCGGACGACCACCCGTCGTCCCGCAGCGTCCCGGCCCACGGCACCACGTTCAGCGCCACCGGCTCCGGGAAGGGCCCCGTGTCGTCGCCGACGGCACGTCGTACGTCGCCGGGGCTCGTGCCGAGATCCGAGCCCGCCACCAGCTGCATCTGCCGGCGCAGGGTGTCCACGCCGTCCCGCCCGGCCCCGCTCACGGCCTGGTACGAGGAGACGATCAGCTCGCGCAGACCGAACTCGGCGTGCAGCGCGCCGATGGCCACGATCATGGACAGGGTCGTGCAATTGGGATTGGCGACGATGCCGCGCGGGCGTACGCGCGCGGCATGCGGATTGACCTCGGGGACGACCAGCGGCACGTCCGGGTCCATCCGGAAAGCGGCGGAGTTGTCCACGACGACGACGCCCTTGGACGTGGCGACGGGAGCCCACTGCGCGCTGACCTCGTCGGGCACGTCGAACATGGCCACGTCGACGCCGTCGAAGACGTCCTCGCTCAGCGCGAGGACCTCGACCTCCTCACCGCGCACGGCCACCTTTCGGCCGGCCGAGCGCGGTGAGGCGACGAGTCGGATCTCGCCCCAGATGTCGGCGTGCTGCGACAGGATCTGGAGCATGACCGCGCCGACGGCCCCGGTCGCTCCGACGACCGCGAGTGTCGGCTTTCCGGTCATCGCCCGGTGCCTCCGTAGTGCGGCGTCATCGCCCGGTGCCTCCGTAGACCACTGCCTCGTCCGTGTCGGAGTCGAGGCCGAACGCGGTGTGCACGGCGCGCACGGACTCGTTCGCGTCATCGGCGCGGGTCACGACCGAGATGCGGATCTCGGAGGTCGAGATCAGCTCGATGTTCACGCCCGCGTCGCTGAGCGCCTCGAAGAAGGCCGCAGTGACGCCGGGGTTCGTCTTCATGCCCGCGCCGACCAGCGAGATCTTGGCGATCTGGTCGTCGTAGCGCAGGGAGTCGAAGCCGATGGCCGAGCGGGTCTTCTCGAGCGCGTCGATCGCCTTGCGGCCCTCGGCCTTGGGCAGCGTGAACGAGATGTCCGTGAGCCCGGTCGAAGCGGCCGAGACGTTCTGGACGATCATGTCGATGTTGACCCCGGAGTCCGCGATGGCGCGGAAGATCGAGGCGGCCTCGCCCGGCTTGTCCGGCACACCGACGACCGTGATCTTGGCCTCCGAGGTGTCGTGCGCGACACCGGAGATGATGGCCTGCTCCACCTTGCGGTCCCCTTGCGGTTCGTTGCTGACCCACGTGCCCTGCAGCCCACTGAAGGACGAGCGCACGTGGATCGGGATGTTGTAACGGCGCGCGTACTCCACACAGCGGTGGAGCAGCACCTTGGACCCGGAGCTCGCGAGCTCCAGCATGTCCTCGAACGAGATCCAGTCGATCTTCTGCGCCTTCTTCACCACACGGGGGTCGGCGGTGAAAACGCCGTCCACGTCCGTGTAGATCTCGCAGACCTCGGCGTCGAGCGCGGCCGCGAGGGCGACAGCGGTCGTGTCGGACCCACCACGACCGAGCGTGGTGATGTTCTTGCCCTCCTGGCTGACGCCCTGGAACCCGGCGACGATGGCGATGTTGCCCTCGTCGATCGAGGCCCGGATACGGCCGGGAGTGACATCGATGATCCGCGCTTTGTTGTGGACGGAGTCGGTGATGACACCGGCCTGGCTGCCCGTGAACGACTGGGCCGCGTGACCCAGGTTTTTGATCGCCATGGCAAGCAGCGCCATGGAGATCCGCTCCCCGGCGGTCAGCAGCATGTCGAATTCGCGCCCGGCAGGAATCGGGGATACCTGCCCGGCAAGATCGATCAACTCATCCGTCGTGTCACCCATGGCGGACACCACGACAACGACCTGATGGCCGTTCTTCTTGGCGTCGACAATCCTCTTGGCGACCCGCTTGATGCCCTCGGCATCGGCTACGGAGGAGCCTCCGTACTTCTGCACGACAAGGCTCACGTGCGCTCCTCGCTCAGTCCGTCTCTTACCGCACTGCTGCGGTCGGCTCAGTCTAACGAGCGGCCGAAATTCGCCTCGCAGATATCACATCGTGAGATGTCCCGCCCACTACGTGATCATCCACCGGCATACGCTCCCGCTGCTCGGGACGTACGTTTCGACCGCTCGGCTTGGCACATGCCCGCTGGGGCGTGGGGCACTCCGGAAAGTGGGGCGGGTCACAGGATCCGGCGGTGGGTTCGGCGGCGGGTCCGGCAGCGGGTCCAGTGGTGGATCCGGGGCAGGCCCGGCGGCGGGTCCGGCGATGGCTCTGGTCGATCGGGTCTGGCGGATGTCCGAGAGTCCGACTATTCTGGAATCACGACTAGTCGGGGAGGTGGGTCACATGCCGGAGTTCAGCTCCGCGTGGCTGCGTGCGGCATTGCCGCTGTGCCTGCTCGGAATGTTGGAGCGGGGCGAGAGCTATGGGTACGCACTGCTCCAGGAGTTGAGCGCCGCCGGTCTGGCCAATGCCAAGGCGGCCACGCTCTATCCGGCCCTGACCAGGCTGGAGGAGGAAGGCGCCGTCGACATCCGCTGGAGCGCGGGCGAGGGCGGACCCGGCCGGAAGTACTACAGCCTCACCGAAGCGGGGCGCGCGCGGCTGACCGTCGAGTACGGCGCCTGGCGGGACTTCGACGGCGTGGTGACCGCCCTGGCCGGCGGCAGCACCGAAAGGCCGACGGAGAGCTCTGAGAGCGGACGAGAACAGGGGGAACACGATGATTCGTACGGACGGCAGGGAGCGGAAGCCTGACTGGCCCAGCGGTGACGACGCCCAGTGGGCCGCCGAGTTCGAGCTCGCGCTGGCGCTGGGGCACACCCCGCCGGATGGGCTCGCCGAGCAGGTGCTGGCAGAGGCTCGGGCGACCGCGGCCGAGGCGGGGCTGCCCGTCCGGGAGGTTCTCGGCGACCCCTCCGCGTACGCGGATGCCGTGGCCGCCGAGCGGATCGACGAGGCGCACCGCAGCTCCGTCGACGTCGAAGGGTTCGCCGCCGGTGACCGGTTCACCAGCTCGTTGATGATGGCCGGTGGCCAGGCCGCCCTGTTCGGTGCCGTGCTCTGGGTCAGCAACGGACTCTGGATCCAGGTCGGTTGGCCCACGGGCGGGGCCGGGCTGCTGCTCGCCGCGCTCATCGTGCTCGTGACCGGCGTCATCCCCGAACTGCGTTCGGCGGGACGGCTCCGTGCCGGCCGGGTCGCCATGGCCTGCGCCGCGGTGCTCGTCGTGGCGTGCGCCGTGGGGTTCACCGTCATACCTCGGGGGCCCCAAGTGGGCGTCCCCGCACCGTCGTTGTTCGTTATCGGCGCACTGCTGGGAGTGCTGGGTCTGCGCATGCCCGTAGAGCCCGTCGGCCGATGGTTCCGTGGTCGGACGGCGCCGGTCGAGGCGATACGGAGCGACGACGAAGCCTGGCTGAAGCGCCTCTCCGCCTTGCTGCGGGGGCGGCATGGGATGTCCGCGGGGAACGCGGCGCGCTGCGTGGCCGAAGCGCGGGATCATCTCGCCTCGTCGGGCGGAAGCGCCGCGGGCGAGTTCGGGGACGTCGAGGTCTACGCGCTGCGGCTCAGCGAAGGCCCGGGTAAGTCGCGGCGCGCGGCACGGGCCGAGGTGCTGCCCACGGTCCTGTTCACCGGCGGACTGCTGTGGTGGGGGCTGGACTTGCTCAGTGCCCCTGAGCCCGCGTCCCTCTGGTTCTGGACCAAGGTCGCGGTCCTGGTCGTCGGCGCCTGGGCCTGGGCCACGACCACGCGATCGCTGTGGCGGAAGCTGCGGCCCGGCGCGGAAGCCAAGGCCTGATGCTTCACCGATCGGTCCGGGCCGTGGGGCCCGGACCGGTGTCCGGATGGTCCGGGCCGTGGGGCCCGGACCCCGTGTCAGGATGGTCCGGCTACTGCACCGACCGCAGGCCCAGCGGCCCCGCGATCTCCTCCGCCATGACCTTGCCCGCGGCCTCGGCCAGCGCGTCCTCGGCCAAGTCCTCGTCCGTGTCCAGGCCGTTGAGGTCCTCAAGGGGCTGGTTCAGCCGGACGTGGGCCACCAGGGACTGGAGGGCGCGCAGGGCGCCCGAGGCCGTGGAGCCCCAGTTCGAGAAGTACGAGAACTGCCACCACCACAGCGCTTCCGTGGTGCGGCCCGCCCGGTAGTGGGCCAGGCCGTGGGAGAGGTCGGCGAGCACGTCTGCCAGGTCGTCCGAGATGCGGCAGGCCACCGGGGCCTTGCGCGGCTCGTACGGGTCGAAGACCTCGGAGTAGACGTCGATCGGCTCCAGCATGGCGGCGAGGCGCTCGCGGATGTCGTCCACGTCCCGCTCCGGGCCGAGGTCCGGCTCGTAGCGCTCCTCGGGGACGATGTCCTCGTGCGCGCCCAGGCGGCCACCCGCGAGGAGGAGTTGGGAGACCTCGAGGAGGAGGAAGGGGACTGCCGAGTCCGGCTCGTCGCCCTTCGCGACCTCCGTCACCGCGACGATGAAGCTCTCGATCTGGTCCGAGATCTGCACCGCGAAGGAGTCAGGGTCCTGCGCGGACGCGTGCAGCAGAACCGTCGACTCGGCGGCGGTGATCGGCTCGGAGGCGAGCGCCGGCTCAGGAGCGCGTGCCGTTTCCGGCTTGGTGGACTTCTCAGGCTGCTTCTTAGACATCTAGGAGTCGTCTCCCCTCGAAGGCGCGGCCCAGGGTGACCTCGTCCGCGTATTCCAGATCTCCCCCGACAGGGAGCCCGCTGGCCAGGCGGGTGACCTTCAGGCCCATGGGCTTGATCATGCGCGCGAGGTACGTCGCCGTGGCCTCGCCCTCCAGGTTCGGGTCCGTGGCGAGGATCAGCTCGGTGACCGTGCCGTCCGCGAGACGCGCGAGCAGCTCTCGTATACGCAGGTCGTCCGGGCCGACCCCCTCGATCGGGCTGATCGCTCCGCCCAACACGTGGTACTTCCCCCGGAACTCGCGCGTGCGCTCGATCGCCACGACGTCCTTCGGCTCCTCGACGACGCAGATGACGCTGAGGTCGCGGCGCGGGTCGCGGCAGATGTTGCAGAGCTCTTCCTGCGCGACGTTGCCACACGTCGCGCAGAAGCGGACCTTGTCCTTCACCTCCAGGAGGGCGTGCGCGAGACGGCGTACGTCCGTCGGCTCGGCCTGCAGGATGTGGAAGGCGATCCGCTGCGCGCTCTTGGGACCGACGCCGGGCAGCCTGCCCAACTCGTCGATGAGGTCCTGAACCACGCCTTCGTACACGGGTTGCCTTTCCTGCTATAGCCGGTCGTTCCGGTTCTTGTTCTTCCGGTCCTGCCGAGTGTCACGCTCTGGTACGTACGGTAGTTGGCCTGCGGCCCTCTTAGAAGGGAAGGCCGGGGATGCCTCCGCCGCCCAGGCCCTGCGCGAGCGGGCCCAGCTTCTGCTGCTGGAGCGCCTGCGCGTTCTCGTTCGCCGCCTGGACCGCCGCGACGACCAGGTCCGCGAGGGTCTCGGTGTCCTCCGGGTCGACCGCCTTGGGGTCGATCACGAGGCCGCGCAGCTCGCCGGAGCCGGTGACCGTCGCCTTGACGAGGCCGCCACCCGCCTGGCCTTCGACCTCGGTGCGCGCGAGCTCCTCCTGCGCGGTCGCGAGGTCCTGCTGCATCTTCTGGGCCTGCTGGAGCAGCTGCTGCATGTTGGGCTGGCCACCACCGGGGATCACGATCAGCTCCTGTCTCGGATGGTCTCGGATGGTCTGGGACGGTCTATGGGGGTATAGACGGTGGGTTTTCCACCTGGAATGAGCCTACGTGGTCGGGGGTGCCCTCGCCCCAGCACTCTTTCGAGTGAGATCAACCGTCCTCCTATACCTGATCAAGCACCACTTCCGGGCGGAAATACCGAGAAAACGGGCTCACGGCCACCCATTGGGCGGTAGGACTGGGGCTGCGCATGAGCTGACACCAGTCGCGTCAGCACCAGCTGTCACAGCGCGCGCACCGTACGGAACCGCCGCAGGGAACAGTCAGGGATCTCGTAGAGGTAGAGGGAGTGCCGGGTGAGCCAGCCGGATATGCAGCCCGAGGGGGTGCCCCATGAGGGGCAGGGTGCCGGGGCGGGGTCAGATGCCGGCTCGGGGGCCGGCTCCGGGGCCGGCTCCGGTGTTCAGCGCGGTGTTCCTGGTGGTGGGCACGGATCACGGCCCGGGGATCTGACGGGGCAGGCGTTCCCCCTCGGCGACTGGGGTGAGCCCGCGGAGCGGCTCGACGAGTTGTACCGGTGGGTGGAGCGGGGCGCCCTCAACACCGCGGAGTGGTATCTGTCCGACCGCGCCTGGAAGCGGCGCGGGGCGCGGTTCGCGCGGGTGGGGGCGGCGGTGGGGGCCGTGGGCGCGGGGGTGCTTCCGCTGCTCGACCTGGCGGGGGCGGTGGGGGGTGTCGCGACGTGGGGGTTCGTCTCGCTGCTCGCGGGGGCCGCGTGCGTGGGGTGCGACCGGTTCTTCGGCCTCACGTCCGGGTGGATGCGGGACGTGGCCACCGCGCAGGCCGTGCAGCGGCGGCTTCAGGTGCTGCAGTTCGACTGGGCGTCGGAGAGTGTGCGGGAGGTTCTCGGGCCCACTGAGGGGACCGCGAGTGAGGCTGCCGAGCGGTGTCTGGGGGTACTGCGGCGGTTCTCCGAGGACGTGACGGAGCTTGTGCGGTCCGAGACCGCGGACTGGATGGTGGAATTCCGGTCCGGTCCCGCGCCGCTGGCCATGCAGGCGGTGGTCCCGGCCTCCCGGGGGGAGGCGGGCGCTCCCCCCGTTCGGGCCGCGCTGCCGCCCGGGGCCCGGCCCAACATGCCCCGGCAGCGGCCGCCGGAGCCTCGGTGAGGGGCCCCGGGGGGCGGGCGGAGGCCCTGCGGGGCCTTCCCCAATCCCGCCCCTTCCCGAAACCATGGGGCTACGCCCCCTGGACCCCACAAAAGATGGCCTCAAACGTCGGCCGGGCCGAGATTTCCGACAAGGTCAGCTGTAGATGATCATCGAGCCCTGGGCCAGGCTTCGGGTCGTTGCCGCGTGCAGGCCCAGCCACACGTGGCGTTCCCTCGCGAAGGGGCTGTCGTCCGGGGGAGCCGGGGCCGCCGGTTCCTCCAGGGACGTCGGTGCCTCGGGCGGAGTCGGCGGGCGCGGAGGATTCGCCGCGTCGATGCCGATCGACGGGGCCACGAATTCCAATTCCCGCAGGAGCGCCTGGGCCGAGCCCAGCGGGCCGCCGCCCGACAGGAGCTCGTCGTTCGAGAGGGGCGCGGGGAAGTCGACAGGGACGTACGCCCCCGCATGGTCGTAGTGCCAGACCAGATGCGACTGCTGCGCCGTCGTGTCGAACATCTCCAGCAACTGTTCGTAGTCCCCGCCCAGTTCGTCCACCGGCGTGACCTCGAGACCGCAGACCTGGAGCAGATACGCCCGGCGCAGGAAATGCAGCGCGTCGTAGTCGAAGCCCGCGACCGGGGCCACGTCACCGGACAGGCCCGGCATGTAGGCGAAGACGGGAACGGGCGGCAGGCCGGCCTCGTGCAGCGCCTTGTCGTACGTCGCGATCTCCTCCGCGAAGGGATTGTCGGGGCTGTGGCACAGCACATCGACGAGCGGGACCAGCCACAGGTCACAGGCCAAGGGTTCTCCTCAGGTCAGGCTCATGCCGGAAGGCTTTCGGACGTCGGACGTTCCTCGCGTGCAGGCAGCGTAGTCCGGGCTGACGCCCCCTAGCTGCCCTTGTGCAGATCCCAGATCCACACCCCGTCTACCCACTTTCCGGGGCGCTCAAGGAGTTCCTCCACCGTCACCCGGAGTTCGGCGTCGTGCTCCTGCGGCGCGAGGACCAGGACGCCCGCGTTCCAGTACGCCAGGTCCTCGCGGGCCGCCTTGCGCCACGCGTCCGTGATCTGCGGGGCGCGGCCCGCCGAGCGGACGTCCCGCAGGAGGTTCGACGTGTTGCGGGGCGACGCACCGTAGATGCCCACGCGGTCGGGGCCCCACGGACCGTTGAAGTAGCCGCCGGGCAGGCGGAAGCCCAGGCCTGCGGCCGTCTGCCAGTGCAGCGCCTCCGCGACGCCCGGGTCGGGCAGCGGTACCGGTACGAGGGACTCGCCCTCGCCCACGTACTTCTTCCAGGTCCCGGCGGCGATGAACGCGGGCACCTGCGCCCGCTCCACCGCCCGCAGCGGCGCCGGCACGATCGGCAGGAGCGCGAGGACGACCGCGGCCACACCCGCGTACCGCGCGCCGGTCATCCGGCGCCGTGACGTGAGGAGGCCGGCCAGCGCGAGCGCCACCAGCATGCCGAGCGCCGGGGCGCACACCATCGCCACCCGCGACTCGATGACCGACTCGAAGAGGGGCGCGTGCGCGAGGACCGCCCACGGGCCCGGCAGCACGACGTCCGTCAGCGGGATGCGGAACTTCGGGCCCAGCGAGAGGAACGCCGCCGCGAGGACCGTGCAGGCCAGCGCCTTCACCACCGCCCGCTCCCAGAGGCGTACGACGATCGCGAAGGCCAGCGCGACCAGGGGCCAGCCGTAGAAGGCGTTCTGCTCGGTGGGGTTCTGGGAGAGGGCGTCCGCGGTCTGCTCGTTGCCCGCGAGCGAGCGTTCCGCGAAGGAGAGGAGCGCGAGCGGGCTGTTGCCCGCGTTGTCCCCGTGCAGCACGCTCGTGTAGCTCTGCGGGCCGAAGAACTGCCAGTAGAGCGGGAAGGCGACCAGCGGCACCGTCACCGCCACGGCCACCCCGAGGCCGCGCGCCAAGGGCCGCAGCGCCTCCCTCGCCACATCCCTGCGCACCACGCCGTACGCCACCGCGAACAGCAGCATGCCCATGGCCGCGAGCAGCAGCGGCTCCTCGCCGAGGAAGATCTGGTACGTCGTGAAGAGCCCGAGGACGACCCCGTCACGTACGACTCTCGCGCTCTCGCCCTCGCACAGGCGCAGGGCCCTGTCGATGATCAGCGGGATCATGAACAGGACCATGAAGTTCGGGTGCGCGTGGGCGTGGCTGATCATCGGTGGCGCGAAGGCGGCGAGCGCCGCGCCGACGGCTGCCGCGCCCCGGTGACGTACGAGCCGCTTGACGATCAGCCAGTACCAGGCGACCCCCGTCGCGGCCAGACCGAGCGTCATCGCCGCGTTCAGGGCGACCGCAGGGCCGAAGAGCCAGGTCACGGGGGCGAAGGGGACGGAGAGGCCGAGCATGACCGTGTTGGCCATGAGGTTCACGCCGTCGGGAAAGTTCTGGAGGGTCGTGAAGAGGGGGTTCTGGAGGTGGCGGACGTTGTCCGCCGTCACCGCGAAGAACCACTCCCACTGGTTCTGGTCCTGGAGGGAGTCCGGGAGATAGCGGTCGCCCGGCGCGATCCAGCGGCCCGAGTAGAGGGTGACGGCCATGGACAGGAACAGCGCCGCGACGAGCAGATCCATCGGGCGGACCGAGCGGGCCTTGAGCGAGGTCAGTTCGGCGAGGACCTTCACGTAGTCGAAGGGGCGGACCTTCGAGCCCTCCTGGTGCGCCCAGCGCACCGGCACCTCGGCGACCGGCCAGCCGGAGCGGCGGAAGTACTGCAGTATCTCGACGTCGATCCCCCAGCCGCGCAGGCGCGACGCGGCGAAGGCCTCGCGGGCCCGGTCGCCGTCGAAGAGCTTGAAGCCGCACTGGGTATCGCGGACTCCGGGGACGGCGACCGAGCGTATGAGGAAATTGCCGGTACGGCCGAGGAGTTCGCGCAGGCGGTGCTGGTGGCTCTCGATCGTCGCGCCGGGGCGGGCACGGGACCCGATCGCCGCCGCGTGGCCGTCGGCGAGCGCCTTGTCGAGGCACTCCAGCTCCTCGATGGGGGTGGCCAGATCGGCGTCGGTGATCAGTACGCGGTCACCGCGCGAGGCGAGGACGCCCAGGCGCAGGGCGTGGCCCTTGCCGAGGTTGCGGTCGGAGTGGACGAGCTGGACGCGGGCGTCGGCGGCCTCGGCGTCGGCCGCGATGTCGAGGGTGCCGTCGGTGGAGCCGTCGTCCACGACGATCAGCTCCCAGCGGAGGGGGTCGCCCGTGGTCGCGTCCGCCTCCAGGTACTCCCGGATCGCGGCGAGCGTGGGGGCCAGGCGCCGCTCCTCGTTGTAGGCGGGGACGACGACGGTCAGATCCACGCTCATACAGCGGCCAGCCGCTCGATGAGGGCGAGTGAGTGGGCGTTGTACTCGGCGACGATCGCGTGCGCGGCCTTGGGGTCGCGGTGCGCGAGGGCGTCGACGAGCTCGGTGTGCCGGGCCCAGAGGGTGCCACGCAGGTCGCCGTCGCCGCGTTCGACGGCGCGGCGGAGGTGGGTGACGGCGCAGACCCAGGACTGGACGCGGATGCGGTGCAGGAAGTCCGAGAGGTAGGGGTTGCCGAAGAGGGCGCTGAGCTCGCGCCAGAAGCGGAGGTCGTAGCCGATGAGGACGTTCAGGTCGCCCGCGCAGGCGGCGCGTGCGGCTTCCTCGCCACGGCGGCGTACGGAGAGGAGGGCGGCCGAGGCTTCCTTCTGGCCCTTGGGCCCCAGCGGGGTGCCCTTCGTCACGAGGTCACGGAAGATGCCGTCGGCGACGAGGCCGCGGGCCTCCAGCATGCCGCGGTAGTCGGTGAGGGTGTGCTCGTGGACGCGGTAGCCGCGGTGCTGGTCGGCGTCGAGCAGACCCTGCGCCGCGAGGTTGACCAGGGCCTCGCGGACCGGGGTCGCGGAGACGCCGTACTGCTCGGCGATCTCCTTGACCGTGAACTCCTGACCCGGCTCCAGACGGCCGCCGAGGATCTCGTCGCGCAGCGCGTCGGCGATCTGCTGGCGCAGAGTGCTGCGGATGACGGCGGGGCCGTCGGTGCCGGGCATCTGGGTTCCCTCGTCGTGGTCTCGTCGTGGTCTCGTCCTGCTTACGAGCACGTCAGACTACGCGGTCGGGGTTCCTGAGGGTGGGGGCTGTTGTGGGGGGCGGGGGACGCTGGTGCCCCCCGCCCCGCGGGGTTACCGGTGGGCGGGGGCAGATGATCCGCCGCGAGGCGGCGGTCCAGATGGCCCGGGCTCCGGGGTCAGGAGGTGTGTTCGTCCGCCACGGCCAGCGCCGCATCCAGCGCCGCGAGGCCCTCCTTCGCCTCCGTCTCCGTGATGTTGCACGGCGGCACCACATGGGTGCGGTTCATGTTGATGAAGGGCCACAGGCCCTGCTTCTTCGCGGCGGCGCCGAACGCCGCCATCGGCGCGTTCGCCTCGCCCGACGCGTTGTACGGGACGAGAGGCTCGCGGGTCTCCTTGTCCTTGACCAGTTCCAGGGCCCAGAACATGCCGAGGCCGCGGACCTCGCCGACACTCGGGTGCCGCTCGGCGAGCTCCGCGAGGGCGGGGGCGATGATCTCCGACCCGACGCGGGCCGCGTTCTCGATCACTCCCTCCTCCTCCATGACGTTGATCGTCGCGACGGCCGCCGCGCACGCCAGGGGGTGGCCGGAGTACGTGAGCCCGCCCGGGTAGGGCCTGCGGGCGAACGTCTCGGCGATGGCGGAGGAGATCGCGACACCGCCGAGCGGGACGTAACCCGAGTTCACGCCCTTCGCGAAGGTGAGGAGATCGGGCACGATGCCGCCGTCGAAGTGGTCGGCGGCGAACCACTTGCCGGTGCGCCCGAAGCCGGCCATCACCTCGTCGAGGATGAAGACGATGCCGAGGCGGTCGCAGATCTCGCGTACGCCCTTGAGGTAGCCCGGCGGCGGGGTCATGATGCCGGCGGTTCCGGGGACGGATTCCAGGATGATCGCCGCGATCGTCTGCGGGCCCTCGAAGGCGATGGTCTTTTCGAGGTGCTCGAGGGCGCGCTCGCACTCCTGCTGCTCGTTCTCGGCGTAGAAGGCGCTGCGGTAGAGGAACGGCGCCCAGAAGTGGACGACGCCCGCCGAGCCCGTGTCGGAGGCCCAGCGGCGGGGGTCGCCGGTGAGGTTGATCGCGGTGGCGGTGCCGCCGTGGTACGAGCGGTAGGCGGAGAGGACCTTGGGGCGGCCGGTGTGGAGGCGCGCCATGCGGGTCGCGTTCTCCACGGCTTCCGCACCGCCGTTGGTGAAGAAGATCTTGTCCAGGTCGCCGGGCGTCCGCTCGGCGATGAGGCGTGCGGCCTCGGAGCGGGCTTCCACGGCGAAGGCGGGCGCGAAGGTCGTCATCTCCGCGGCCTGCTTCTGGATCGCGGCGACGACCTTCGGGTGCTGGTACCCGATGTTGGTGTAGACGAGGCCGCTGGTGAAGTCGAGGTAGCGGTTGCCGTCGTAGTCCCAGAAGTACGAGCCCTCGGCGCCGGCTACGGCGAGGGGGTCGATCAGCTCCTGTGCGGACCAGGAGTGGAAGACGTGTGCGCGGTCCGCGGCCTTGACGGCGGCGCCGACCTGGGGGTTCGGGTTCGGCTGAGGGGTCATGTGGGTGAGGGTAAATGTCCACGATGCGGATGGGACATGGGCGGTCTGTTTCGCGGGGGCGGGGGGTACTGGACAGTGTGTCGGGGCACCCGGGGGCGGGGGCTCTGTACCCCTGCCGGGGTGGGGGCTCGGGGCTCTGCGCCCCCTGCCGGGGTGGGGGCTCGTTCGTCGGTGCTCGGCATCTGGGCGACTGATTTCTCCCCAACCCCGCCCCTTCCCGGCTGAGACATGTGCGGCTCCGCCGCGGGCCGCTCGGCGCGGGAGCCTTGCGTGCCCTCATCACCGGCTTCGCCGAGTTCGTCCTCAAACGCCGGACGGGCCGACATGCCTCAGTCGTCCGCCACCACCCTCGCCCTCGGCTCCCCGCCCTCCCCGCAGCGGATCTCGTACGGCAGATCCTCCTGCTCGTCGTCGTCGCTCGGTTCCGCCTCCAGGCGGGCCACCGCGCCCGGACCCCGATCCACGTCCTCATCGATGTGGAAACCGTCCGCCGGGCTCCACGAGACGAGGTACACCGTGCCGTCACCCCGGCACTCGACCGTCGCCGTCCCGCCCGTGAACCGCAGGGTCGAACGGTCGCGGGCCGTTTCCGCCGGCTTGCTCGGTGTGGCGGAGGGCGGGGACGGCCGCTGCGGTGTCGCCGATGTCGCCGCAAGCGCCCTCTCCACCGCCCCCTCGTCCAGAGGACGGCTGTGCGCCGCGCCTCCGCCGTCCGAAGTGGCCAACTGCCAGGCGCCCAGCGCCCCCGCAGCCGTTCCCACCCCCACCCATGCCGCGGTCACGACCGCGCTCCGCCACTTCCTCATCCGGCCACTGTGCCGCACAGTTTCCTAACGCCCGGTTAAGGGCTGCCCAAAGCGCCTGACTACGGTGGATGTATGGCCCATCTTCTCGTCGTGGAGGACGATCCCCAGCTGCGCGGTGCCCTCGTGCGGGCCCTGCGCGACAAAGGGCACGCCGTCGCCACCGCCCCCAGCGGCATGGCGGGCCTGGACGCCGCGGTCACCAACCGCCCCGACCTCGTCGTACTCGATCTGGGGCTCCCGGACGTGGACGGCGCCCAGATCCTCCGTATGCTCCGCGCCGTCAGCGACGTACCCGTCATCGTCGCGACCGCGCGCGACGACGAACCGGAGATGGTGGCGATCCTCGAGGACGGAGCCGACGACTACATCGTCAAACCCTTCGGCGCCGCCCAACTGGACGCCCGCATCAAGGCCGTCCTCCGCCGCCTCGGCGCCACCGAAGCCGCCGAGGAGCCCCTGCGCGTGGGAGGTCTGGCCATCGATCCCGCCTCCCGCGAAGTCGCCCTCGACGACCGGCCCCTCGACCTCACCCCCCGCGAGTTCGACCTCCTCACCTACCTCGCCAACCGCCCCGGCCAGGTCGTCTCCCGCCGCGAACTCCTCGCCGAGGTATGGCAGCAGCCCCTGGGCGGCGCCGACAAGACCGTCGACGTCCACCTCTCCTGGCTCCGCAGAAAGCTCGGCGAGACCGCCCAGGCTCCCCGCTACCTCCACACGGTCCGCACGGTGGGCGTAAAGCTCACAGCACCCGAGGACGCACCAGCCCCCACGCCCCCGCAGCCGCGCGACGCACGCGAGGGGACGTGCCGGTATGTCCGCCCGGAGCACGGCAAGCAGGACTCCCCGGCCGAAGTACGCGACGCTCGGACCGAGATGGCGCGGACGGACATACCGGCGCGGCGCCGCCCCCAGAACAGCACGGCGCCCCACGACGGCGGGGCCCACACCGACACCGGCCCGACCCACGACGACGGCGAGGCATCCCACGCCGACAGCCGGTCGACCCACGACACCGGGACCTCCCCTGACGGCGGCGAGGCGCCGGGCCACGGGGAGGGACCCCGCCACGGCGAGGCGCCCGCCCACGGCGAGAGGCCCGCCCAAGCCCCCGGCGAGGGATCCGCCCAAGGCCCAGGGGCCGGCCACCGCCCAGGGGCCGGCTGATGCGACGCAGCCTTCTCCTCCTCACCGCGGCCACCACCGCCCTCGTACTGACCGCCCTCCTCGTCCCCCTCACCCTTCTCACCCGCACCCACGCCGCCGACCGCACCACCGCCGAAGCCACCGCCCGTGCCCAGTGGGTGGCGCACGCGCTCGGGCCCGCCCTCGCCACCCCGGACGAACGCGAAACCGCCGAGCAGACCGTGGAGAGCGTCAACACCTCGGCTCTGCCGTCCACTTCGCTCGTTCTCGGGGACGGCACCGTCATCGGGCCGAACCCCGGGCGCCACGCCAAGGCCCGCGTCACGGATGCCATCCGCCTTGCCCGCACCGGCCGTGCCTTCACCTACGAGCCCTCCACCGGCGGCCGCCAGGTCCTCGTGCCCGTCCAGGGTGCGGCCGGTGGCACTGCCGTCGTGCAAGTCACCCTCAGCGAACGCCAGTTGTATGCCGGGACCATGACCTCCTGGCTCGTCCTCGCCGGGATCGGAGTAGGCCTCGTCCTCATCGGGCTGCTCCTCGCCGACCGTCTCGGCGCCCGCCTGGTCGGCGCGACCCGCCGCCTCGCGCGCACCGCGGACCGCCTCGCCGCCGGCGACCTCACCGCCCGCGCCACACCCGAGGGCCCGCCCGAACTGCGCCTGGTCGCAGGGCAGCTGAACCACCTGGCCACCCGCATCGACGCACTCCTCACCGCCGAACGCGAGAACGCCGCCGACCTCGCCCACCGTCTCCGCACGCCAGTCGCCGCCCTCCGCCTGGACGCCGAGACCCTCCGCGACACGGAGGAGGCCCACCGCATCGCCGCCGACGTCGCCGCCCTGGAGCGGAGTGTCGACGACGTGATCCGCAAGGCCCGCCGCCCGCTCCGGGACGCCCCGTACGCCGACCTGGCCGCCGTGGCCCGCGAACGCGTGACGTTCTGGCTGCCGTTGGCGGAGGATCAGGGGCGCACGACGGAGGTGTCGGCCCAGCCACGGACGAACCCGGTCCCGGTCCCGGAGGACGACCTCGCCGCCGCCATCGACGCTCTCATCGGCAACGTCCTGGACCACACCCCCCAAGGCACCCCGTTCCGCATCACCGTCCGCACCACCCCAGAGGGCACCGCCGAACTCACCGTCGCCGACGAAGGCCCCGGCCTCCCGCCGACGTACGCGGCGGAACGCGGCACCAGCGGCGGCGGCTCCACAGGCCTCGGCCTGGACATCGCCCGCCGGACGGCGGAAGACGCGGGCGGCAGCTTCGCCATAGCCTCGGACGCCGTCCGCGGCACCCGGGTCACCCTCACGTTCCCCGAGGCACCGCCAGGGCCCCCGCGGCCCGCGGAAACGCGACCCGCACCGCCCGAGCCCAGCGATTGATCCCCAACTCGGGCCGCAGCGCGGCGAACCCGCCGCAGTACTTCGTGAACTCCGCGGCCCGCACCCCGTACCGGTGAAGGACACGGTCCGCCTCCGTCAGATGCCCCTGCGTCTTCGTCTCCACCAGGACGAGCCCTGAATCCGCCTCCACCGAACGTCCCGTCGCCACGTCCCGCACCACAAGACCGGCATCGCACGTGATCCGCTGACCGTCGGCCACGAAGGTCGCCCGCTGGTACTCCGTGACCAGCGCCGACGTCAGACCGCCCGGCGCCTCGATCCCGTACGACCCGCTCAGGACCCCCGCGAGGAAACCCTGCCGCTCGGCATCAAGGACACGGTCGTCGCCCCGCAGCCGCTGCCGGTGCTTGACCGTTTCGCCGCGGCCGCTCTTCAGCTTGATCTCGAACTGCCGCTCCCCGCTGTCCTGGTAGACCCGCTCCCGGATGCGGTAGCGCAGCCGCCTGCCCTGCCGGTGGTGGTGGTAGGTCAGGAGCTCGGGGGTGTCGTAGTACGTCGAGTGGTAGCTGAACCAGCGCTTTCCGCCGATGCTCAGCGCCCGGAAGGGGCCCGACGCACGGCGCGGGTCCGTGAGCAGCGCCGCCAGGTCGTCGAAGATCTCGACCGGTACGAGGTAGCTGTTGTCGTAGCGGGCGAGCAGCTCCGCCCGTGCGTTGACCTCGTCGAGCGAGATGGGGTGCGCGGCGAGCGCGGCCCGTCCGATGGCGCGTACGGCGGGGTTCACACGGTCTCCTTCTGGTGGGGGACGGCAGGCGTGCGGGACCGGGTCGTGCGGCGTCGTGGTGCTGTACGTGTGAACTCCCCGGCCCGCCCGGAAGGTTCCGGCTGCCGGAAGCGGACTTCCAGAACCATCAGGTCACGTACGTAGTCGACCTCCTGGACGGTCCAGCCGAGCGGCTCTCCCAGGCGCCGCGCCAGCTCGGCGCGGAGCTCGGTCTCCTCGCGGTACACCGCGTCCAGGGTGATGACCGCCCGGCGGTCACCGGCGAAGAGGCGGGGGTGGTCGGCGCCGTACATCACCAGGAGCAGCACGGCCGCGAGCCCGGCGGCGACCGGCAGGTCGAGGCCCGGAAGGCCGCAGAGGAGGCCGAGGACGAGGGTGATGAAGTAGTACGCGACTTCCTGGTGCTGCAGGGCGTCCGAGCGGAGCCGCACGATCGAGAGCACCCCGAAGAGCCCGAACCCGAGCGCGAGGCCGCCGTTGCCGCCGGCGCTCGCGAGGGCGGAGACGACCGCGAAGAGCGCGACGTTCAGGGCGAGATAGGCGGGGACCAACTCCCGCCTGCGGTGCCGTGGATAGAAGACCCCGAAGGTCAGGAGGGTCACGGCCACCAGGTCGAGGCCGAGGTGGGCGGCCATCTGTCCGAGGTTCTCTGCACTGTCCATGACCAGGACGCTAAGGAACGGCGGGTTAAGGCCGCCCCCTGCGGGAGTTAACGGGCCCGGAGCCCACCCCCAGAGCACTGCCAGATATTGACAGCATGCTGTCGTTTTGACAGCATGCATACATAAGCACCGAGCGGCACCCAGCTCCCCGCCCACAGCCAGTGGAGGCAGTCATGACCCGCAAGCCCGTGCACCTCGCCGTCTACGACACGCTCGCCGACTGGGAGCCCGGATACGCCACCGCGTACCTCGCCCGCGCCGGTTACGAGATCCGCACCGTCGCAGCGGACTCACTCGACTCCGTCACCACCGTGGGCGGCGTCCGCATCCAGCCCGACCTGACCCTCGCCGACCTGCGGCCCGAGGACAGCGCGCTGCTGATCCTGCCGGGCGCCGACCTGTGGGACACGGGCGACGACCTCGCCCCCTTCGGCCGCGCGGCCCGCGCCTTCCTCGACGCGGACGTGCCGGTCGCCGCGATCTGCGGCGCCACCGCCGGGCTCGCCCGCGAAGGGCTGCTCGACGAGCGCGACCACACCAGCGCGGTGTCCTTCTACCTCACGGCCACCGGCTACAAGGGCGGCGAGCGGTACGTCGACGTGGACGCCGTCACCGACGGCGGCCTGACCACTGCGGGGCCGACCGAGCCCGTGGCCTTCGCCCGCGAGATCCTCGGGCGGCTCGGCGCCTTCGAGGGCGAGAAGCTGGACGCCTGGTACCGGCTGTTCCACGACTCGGACGCGTCTGCGTACGAGGTGCTCGAGTCGTGAGCGGCGACGCCCCCCACGGGAGGCGGGAGCAGCAGGAACTGTTCTCCCGCACCGCCATCGGCGTCTTCCGGCTCAACGGCCAATTCCTCTCCGTGGCGGATGAGTTGGCGAAGCCGGGCGGCCTCACCGCCGCCTGGTGGCAGGTGCTCGGCGCCGTCCTGCGCGAGCCGCTGCCCGTCGCCGGGATCGCCCGCGCGATGGGCATCACCCGGCAGAGCGTGCAGCGCATCGCCGACCTGCTGGTGCGGCGCGGCCTCGCCGAGTACGCGCCGAACCCCGCCCACCGCCGCGCCAAGCTCCTGCGCCCCACGGACGAGGGCCTGTCCGCCGTCCAGAGGATCAGCCCCGGCCACGCGGACGTGGCCGCCCGGCTGGCGGACGCGCTCGGCGAGGAGGAATTCGCCGAGACCGTACGGGTGTTGGAGCGGCTCTCCGCAGCCATGAAAGAGCTGGAGTCATGAAAATCCTGGGAGGGGATACGGAACAACCCGTTACGGAGCCGTAGCAGGCAGTCCGTGCCCCGATGTCCTATCGCCCCACTATCCTCGATCTGTTGCACACCAACGGGGGAGGTCGGCGCGGCGATGGAGAAGCTGGGACCCGGGGATCCACAGCGAATAGGCGCCTACCGGCTGCTCGCGCGACTCGGCGCGGGCGGCATGGGACACGTCTATCTGGCACGGTCCGACCGGGGTCGTACGGTCGCGGTGAAGCTGGTGCGTGAAGAACTCGCCGAGCAGGAGGAGTTCAGGAACCGCTTCCGGCAGGAAGTGCAGGCGGCACGGCGGGTCGGCGGCGCGTGGACGGCGCCGGTGCTCGACGCGGACACCGATGCGGCGATCCCCTGGCTGGCCACGGGATATGTCGCGGGGCCCTCCCTCCAGAGCGTCATCGCGCACGACCACGGGCCGCTGCCCGAGCGGTCCGTGAAGATACTCGCGGCAGGGCTCGCCCATGCCCTCAAGGACATTCACGCGGCGGGCCTCATCCACCGTGACCTGAAGCCGTCGAACGTACTCGTCACGATCGACGGTCCCCGCGTCATCGACTTCGGCATCGCCCGCGCCCTTGAGACGGTGACCGACGGCGGCCTGACCCGCACCGGCGCGCTCGTCGGCTCGCCCGGCTTCATGGCGCCCGAGCAGGTGCGCGGCGACCGCATCACACCGGCCTGCGACGTCTTCTGCCTGGGCTCGGTCCTCGCGTACGCGGCTTCGGGCGCGCTGCCGTTCGGCACCGCCAACAGCGGCGTGCACGCGCTGATGTTCCGCATCGCGCAGGAGGAGCCGAATCTGGAGGGGCTGCCGGAGGAGCTTGCCGAACTGGTAAGCGCCTGCCTGCGCAAGAACCCCGCGGACCGGCCGACGCTGCAGCAGGTCCTGGAGCGGACGGGGGCGGAGGACACACTCGGCGACGGCGGCCGGACGCGGGATCCCTGGCTGCCCGGCGCACTGGTGGCCCAACTGGGGCGCCATGCGGTGCAGTTGCTCGACACGGAGAACCCGGACGACGCCGGGTCCGGGTCCGGGTCCGGTACGAAGGAGCCTGCGGCGGAGGGCGATGGCAACGCCTCGGCGGCAGCGGCCGGGTCCGCCGCTGCGGCAGGCACGGCAGGTGCGGCAGGTGCGGCAGGCGCGGCGGCCGGAGCCGCGAGCGCCGAGCCCGAGCCCGTCGGCCGCGACACCCCGCCGCCGCCCGGAAAGCCGGGCGAGGCGGCCCCCTTGGACCACCTCCCCACGATGATCACCGGCCAGGCACCACCGCCCACTCCCCCGCCGGGCCCGGCGTACGGCTATCCCCAGCAACACCCACAGCAGCACCCCCACCCCCAGCAGCACCCCCAACAACCGCCGCCCGGCTACGGCTACCCCCAGCAGGGTCCGTTCGGCCCCACGCCTCCGTACGGCCCCCTCGTCCACCCCCAGGCCGAGCCCCCGCGCCGCAGCGGGCGGTCCACGGCCGCGCTCATCGCGGTGGCCGTCATAGTGGCCATAGGAGCGGGCGGCACGGTGTACGCGGTAATGAAGGGCGAGGGCAGCACGAAAGCGGGCGGCACCAGCTCCGAGTCGCCGTCCTCCAGCGCCCCTTCCACGCCGGGCACGCCGTCCGGGGACGAGGACGACGGGAAGCCGTCGGATCCCGACACTCCGCCCACATCCCCCGCGTCCAAGGACGAGGACAAGGACGAGGAGGGCGCGATCCCGGCCAAGTTCCTCGGCACCTGGAGCGGCTCCATCCAGAACGACCTGGGCGACAACTCCCGGCAGCTCGTCCTCCAGCAGGGCGAGGTCGGCGACACCGTCGTCTCGATCACGGCGGACGGCCCGACCGACACGGGCGGCACGTACCACTGCGTGTTCCAGGGCAAGTTGGAGTCGGCGAGCGGCAACACCCTGCGGATCGGACCGACGGACGTGATCGTCGGCCAGCCCGCGAGCTCCTGCAGGCCGGGCCAGGCGAGCACGGTCACGCTGCTCTCGAACGGCAGGCTGCACCGGGAGAACACGGGCACGGACAAGGGTCTGACGTACGACAAGGAGGGCTGAGCCCGTGACACGGGCCGCCGAACCAGCGGCCCCCCGCTCGTAGTTGAACCCCGGGCGAACAGATCCTGTCCGGACGGACAAGGGCCGTCCGGCGGCCGTTCCGGCCGCCTACCGTGCCGCCCATGAACTGGTTGAGCACCGAAAACATCATCGCCGTGCTCGCCATCCTGGTCGGCATCGCCGGCGCGTTCGTCCCCGTGCTGCTCGAACGCCGCGTACCACGCCGCAAGCGCATCGGCTACCGCAGGCAGATGGACACGGCGATAGGCGACAACGTCCGTACGGGCGACGCGAACGCGCGCCTCGGCCTCTTCGACGAGGACCCGGACATGTCGGACGCGACGCTGGTGCTCCTGCGCATCGAGAACGACGGCTCGCTGCCCATCGCCGTGGGCGACTACACGGGCCGCTCGCCGCACGGCCTGACGGCGGTCTTCGAGCAGCGCACGATCCGCGGCGTCGCGGTGACGCTGCCGCCCGAGGCCGACCACCTGATGGAGCACTTCGGGCCCGACACGAGCCTCGGCTACGAGGAAGGCAGACTGCGCATCCCGCGCGTGCCGCTCAACCGCGGTGAATACTACAAGCTCCTCGTCCTGCTGACCGGCGGCCCCGTCGACAGCGGCTACACGGTCATCGGCGGCATCGAGGGCGGCGAGACGCACGAGAACCACAGCGCGGCCCCCGACGAGAAGCCGCCGGTATTCAGCAGGCTGTCGCAGCGGGTGGCCATCGCGCTGAGCCTGGTGATCCTCGGCCTCGCGGGCCTCATCCTGCGCCCCGACACCCAGCCGCCGCCCTCGTACTGCGGGAAGGGCACGCTGACCCTGACGGGGTCGACGGCGTTCGAGGAGGTCGCGACCGAGCTCGCGGAGAAATACATGGAGGCCTGCGACGGCTCGACGATCAAGGTGAACGCGCACGGAAGCCGGGGCGGAGTGCGGGAGTTGGCGGCCATGGGCGCCGACTCCGATGAGGGCGAGGACGGTTCCCCGCCGGTGATCGCCTTCTCCGACGGGCCGCGCCCCTCCAGCTATACGCAGCTGAGCGAGACGCGGGTGGCGGTCTCCCTCTTCGCCCTCGTCGTGAACGACGAGATCCCGCTCAAGAACCTCTCGTCGCGGGATGCGGGTCGTCTCTTCAGGGGCGAGATCCGCAACTGGAACGAGCTTCCCGGCGGACCGAACCGCCCGGTGGTCCTGGTGAGCCGCGGTTCCAGCTCAGGCACGCGGGTCACTCTCCAAAAGCAGGTCCTGAAGGGCGGTCCGGAGATCCAGGAGTCCTCCAGCGACTGCCTGACCAAGGACATCAGCCCGTCCGCCCCGGTCATCCGCTGCGAACTCGACGACACGGACCAGGTCTTGGACACCGTCGCCTCCACCCCGGGCGCGATCGGCTACAGCGAACTCCGCAAGACGACCACCCTCAAGGACACGCACCGCCTGAACCTGAACGGCCACGCCCCGTCCATCGACGGCATCCAGTCCAGCGGCTATCCCTACCGCGAGATCGAGTACGCCTACACCTACGGCAGCCCGCCCGCCGACTCCCTGGCGTCGAGCTTCCTCGCGTACGCACTCCGCGGAAACGGCCAGGACGTGATCCGCACCCACGGCCATCTGCCGTGCGATACGCCGGTGGGCCTTCGGATGTGCGGGGAGGAGTGAGCCCCAAGGCCTGTCGGTTCTGGCCCGCGCGGCGGAGGTAGATCCGTCGTCCTCCCCGTCTGCGTCCGCGCGTGACCGGACGAACGGAAGGGGCGCCCCGGCCAGGCCGGGGCGCCCCTTCGTCGCACAGTGACCGCTGTTGAGCAGCCGCCCTCAGATGAACGAGTTGATCTCGATCGTCTCCGTGCGGCCGGGGCCGACGCCGATCGCGGAGATCGGTGCGCCCGACATCTCCTCGAGCGCCTTCACGTAACCCTGCGCGTTCTTCGGCAGGTCGGCGAAGGTCTGTGCCTTGGTGATGTCCTCGGACCAGCCGGGGAGGTACTCGTAGACGGGCTTCGCGTGGTGGAAGTCCGTCTGGTTGTACGGGAGTTCCTCGACGCGCTTGCCGTCGATCTCGTACGCGACGCAGACCGGGATCTGCTCCCAGCCCGTCAGGACGTCCAGCTTCGTGAGGAAGAAGTCCGTCAGGCCGTTCACCCGGGTCGCGTAGCGCGCGATCGGCGCGTCGAACCAGCCGCAGCGACGGTCGCGGCCGGTCGTGACACCGCGCTCGCCGCCGATGCGGCGCAGGTCCTCGCCGTCCTGGTCGAAGAGCTCCGTCGGGAACGGGCCCGCGCCGACGCGCGTGGTGTACGCCTTCAGGATGCCGATGACGCGGCTGATCTTCGTCGGGCCGACGCCCGTACCCGTGCAGGCGCCGCCCGCGGTCGGGTTCGAGGAGGTGACGAAGGGATACGTGCCGTGGTCCACGTCCAGGAGCGTGCCCTGGCCGCCCTCGAAGAGGACGACCTTGTCCTCGTCCAGCGCGTTGTTGAGGATCAGGGTGGTGTCGGCGACGTACTGCTTGATGTTCTCGCCGTGCTCCAGGAGCTGCTCGACGATCTGGTCGGCCTCGATGGCACGCCGGTTGTAGAGCTTGGTCAGGAGCTGGTTCTTGACCTCGAGCGCCGCCTCGACCTTCTGCTGCAGGATCGACTCGTCGTAGAGGTCCTGTACGCGGATGCCGGTGCGGTTGATCTTGTCGGCGTAGGTCGGGCCGATGCCGCGGCCCGTCGTGCCGATCTTCCGCTTCCCGAGGAAGCGTTCCGTGACCTTGTCGACGGTCACGTTGTACGGCGTGATGATGTGCGCGTTACCGCTGATCAGCAGTTTCGACGTGTCGACGCCGCGCTCGTTCAGACCGCTCAGCTCGGAGAGCAGGACCGACGGGTCGACGACGACACCGTTGCCGATGACAGGCACGCAGTCCGGGGAGAGGATCCCGGAAGGGAGGAGATGCAGCGCGTACTTCTGGTCGCCTACGACGACCGTGTGGCCGGCATTGTTGCCGCCCTGGTATCGCACCACATAGTCCACGGAGCCACCGAGCAGGTCGGTGGCCTTTCCCTTGCCTTCGTCACCCCACTGAGCACCGAGCAGCACAAGTGCGGGCACAGGCGTACACCCCTTCCGGGCGGGGCATGTCCAAGGTCAGGGGCCGTAGCCGCCATATGGGTGTGCCTTGGATGCTGCCCCGGAATAGACGAAGCCCCTGGCGCAATAGCGCAAGGGGCTCTTGCACAAAGATGCTACCCGAGGAAGGACGGACGTGTCGGCTCGCGATCAGCTGCTAGTCGTCATCGACCCGGTCGCCCGGCGCACGGACGGTGAGTCGGTACGGATCGCGAAGGACGTGCTCGGCGCGGCTGCGGCCGTCCGGATCTGCCTTCCTGACGGACCCGAGGACTTCGCAAAAGCCCTGGCCAGAAGGGGTGCGCGGCGTCCGGTGGTGATCGGCGACGACCGGGCGCTGCTGCGTGCCGTGACCGTCCTGCACCGCGAGCGCGAGCTCGATTCGTGCACGGTTTCGGTCGTTCCGGTGGGCGCCGCACAAGTCCTTTCACGCTCGCTCGGAGTGCCGCCGGGGGCCGTGGCGGCGGCACGAGCGGTGCTGGAAGGGGTCGAGCGGCGGCTGGATCTGCTCGTCGACGACAGCGACGGGGTGGTCCTCGGCAACCTTGGAATCCCGCCCGTAGCCGCATCCCCCGCCCCCTCCCCCTCTCCCTCATCCTCCTCATCGGCGTCCGGGGGCACGGCGATGGACGGCCGCCCCTGGCTGCGCACGTGCCAGTCCTTCGTACGCACCCTGACCCGCCCCTCACGCGTGACGTCGGCGCCGGGCCCCGCGCCGACGCGGCTGCGGGTGGAGGCGGACGGCGTGGTCGTGGTGGACCTGGACCAGCCGGTGGAGAGCGTCTCGGTACGCCCGCTGACCGATGGCTTCGCGGAGGTCGAGGTCAGACCCACGTCGGTGGGCGCGGCGGCCGAGACGCTGCGGGCACGGGCCCGGACGATCACGGTGTCCGGCGCGGATTTCCGCTACCGGGCGGATGCGGTGGTCGGGGGGCCGGTGCGGACGCGGACTTGGGCGGTGCGGGCCAATGCTTGGGGCTTGATGCTGCCCCGGTGACGACCGCTTTCCCGCCCCCCGACGGCCACCGCGACCCTTCGCCTGCGGCACCGCTCTCGCCTGGCGTGCCGCGCTTCGCCTGCGGCACCGTTCGCCCTGGCCGGGCGTCGTTCGTCTGCGACGCCGTTCTCGCCCGGCCCGCCGCTTCGCGGCGGATCTTTCCCGCCCACCCACCCGATTACCCCGCGGCGCCGGGGTGTCTTGTGGGTGAGCGGGGGCGTCCGCTGCGGGGCGGCAGGGCGTTACTTGCCGAACAGGTTCTCCCGGTGCTCGCGCCAGCGGGCCAGCATTCCTGCGATCTCTCCTTCGACGAACTCGAAGAAGGCGAGCGTCTCGGCCATGCGCAGGCCCGCGGGGGTGTCGGGGCCAAGGCTGGTGACGCCGTCTCGTAGGGCCGCCTCCCAGCGCTTGAGTACGCCGTCGCGGTTGGCCAGAGCCTCGTACCACTGGTTGCTGTGCACCCGGAAGAGATCCCGCCGTGAGCCGGGGTCGCGCTCCCTGGAGACCATGTGCTGCTGCGTGAGGTAGCGGACCGCGCCCGATACCGCCGCCGGGCTCACCTGAAGCCGTTCTCCCAGCTCCGCCGAGGTCAGTGCGCCCGCGTCCGACGCGAGGAGCGCCGCGAAGATCCTCGCGGGCATCCTCGGCATGCCCGCCTCGACCATTTGGGCGGCGAACTGCTCCACGAAACGTGAGACGACCGCATCGTCCCGCACACGTACCGCCTCTTCGTCGGACCCCTTGGGCATCTGCCGATCATCTCCCCTGCTCGTCGGACGGGGCCAAGTTTATACGCTTCCTTAACTTCACAAGTTTGTGAAAGTATGGCGATGGACGTTTCTCCCTTCGGTCACCTCCCGAAGCTGCCGGGCTCCGCGATGGCCTGGGGGCCGGTGATCTCCCTGATCGCCCTCGCGGCGGCGCTGACCGCCGCGGGCCTGGCGGGCCTGCGCCGCAGGGATCTGACGACCTGACCCGCGTTCCCCTGGGCGCAAGGACCTCTCCCGCCCTCCCCCAAACTCTTGAGGAGCAGGGGACCCCCACAGCGAGGACGGACATACCGGCGCGGCACCGACCCACGACGGAGGGGCACCGCACTCGCACCCCACGTAGTACCTGCGACGGACCCCGCGGAACCCATCCCTGAGGGGACGCCCCCGGCAAGGCCGCCCCCGTACCTTCGTAAGCGTGACTGACGCGACCAAGACCGCCGACCCCAGCAGCACCCACAGCAACGGCAGCAACCGCAGCCCGGAGTTCCGCCTGGCCATGGGTGCTCTCGGAGGGCTTCGGCAGGATCTCTTCCGGGATGCCTTCGCCTACCGACCGCTGCCCGCGATGCGTACGGACGGCCCGCTGACCCGGCGCCTCCCCGCACGCATACGTCAGTACGCCGGCTGGGCCCCGCACGCGGCGATCGGAACCGCCGCCTTCTTCACCTTCCTCCTCGCCCTCGCGGTGAACTCCGGCGGCCTCGACTACGTGCTCACCGGCCTCATCCCGGCCGCCGCCGTGGTCATGACCATGATCAGGCCCGTCGGCGCCTGGTGGGTCCTGCTCGCGGTCACGCCCTTCGCGGGCGCCCTCGCCGGCTACTACGACGGCTATCCCTGGCCCCCGAGCGTCTTCCTCGCGCACCTCACCGTGATGACGGTGATCACCCTGCGGACCCGCCCGCGCACCGCCGCGTGGATGTGGGTCGGCACAGTGCTGTACGGCATCGCGGCCGAGGTCTTCCTCAGCCCGGGGTACACCACCAACCTCCCGGAGATGCTCTTCTTCTCCGCGCTCACCCTCCTCGCCGCATCCCTCGTGCACATCCGCCGCGAGGCCCAGCGCGAGGTCACCGTCCAGCGCACCGTCACCGCCATCGAGCGCGACAAGCGCACGCTCCTGGAGGAGCGGACGACCATCGCGCGCGAACTGCACGACGTCGTCGCGCACCACATGTCGGTGGTCGCCATCCAGGCGGAGGCCGCGCCCTACCGCGTCGAGAACCCGCCGCCCGAGCTGGAGCAGGCCTTCGTCACGATCCGCGAGAACGCCGTGGCCGCGCTGACGGAGCTGCGCCGCGTCCTCGGAGTCGTACGCGCGGAGGACTACGAGGCGCCGGACGCCCCGCAGCCCACCCTTGCCGACCTCGACCGCCTCATCGCGAACGTCGCGGAGACCGGACTGAACGTCGAGAAGGTCGTCACCGGCGCCGTCCGCGAACTCCCGCAGGGCGTCGAGCTCTCCGCGTACCGCATCGTCCAGGAGGCCCTGAGCAACACCCTGCGCCACGCCCCCGGCGCCACGGCCCGCGTCGAGGTCGGGTACGTCCTCGGCGGGCTCGGTCTGCGCATCGTCAACGGGCCCGCGACCGGCCTGGTCAAGCCCTCACCCGGCGCCGGTCACGGCATCACCGGCATGCGCGAGCGCGTCACCATGCTGGACGGCGAGATGACGGCCGAGGAGACCGCCGACGGCGGCTACGAAGTCACCGTCTTCCTGCCCGTCGCGTCCGCCTCGGAGCCCACCGGAGGCCAGGAATGACGATCCGCGTACTGATCGCCGACGACCAGATGATGGTCCGCGAGGGCTTCTCCGTCCTGCTCAACGCGATGCCGGACATCGAGGTCGTCGGAGAGGCGGTCAACGGCCGCGAGGCGGTCGACCGCGTCCGCGAGCTCACCCCGGACGTCGTCCTGATGGACATCCGCATGCCCGTCCTGAACGGCATCGAGGCGACCCGCGAGATCGTCGCGGCGGACGTCACGTCGAAGGTCCTCGTCCTGACCACCTTCGACCTGGACGAGTACGTCTACCAGGCACTGCGCGCGGGCGCGTCCGGCTTCCTCCTGAAGGACGCGTCGGCTCGCCAACTGGCGGACGGGGTACGGGTGGTGGCCGCCGGGGAGGCCCTGCTCGCGCCCTCCGTCACGCGCCGCCTCATCACGGAGTTCTCCAAGCTGGGCGAGACGCCCCGCCTCTCGGCGACGGTCCAGGCCCAGCAGTACGGCGAGCTCACCGAGCGCGAGACGGAGGTCCTCGTCCTCATCGCCCAGGGCCTGTCCAACGGTGAGATCGCCTCGCGCCTCGTCGTCGCCGAGTCGACGATCAAGACCCACGTGAGCCGCATCCTGGTGAAACTGGGCCTGCGGGACCGCACCCAGGCGGCGGTCTTCGCGTACGAAGCAAGGCTGGTCACGCCCGGCTGACCCGCACTACGGTCCCCTCATGGACGCTCCCTTCGCCCCCTGGTCACCGGAGTTCATCGCCGACCCCTACCCGGCCTACGCGCAGCTGCGGGCCGCCGGGCGGGTCCACTACTTCGGGCCCACCGACCAGTGGCTGATCCCGCACCACGCCGACGTGTCGGCGCTGCTCCGGGACCGGCGGCTCGGTCGGACCTATCTGCACCGGTTCACGCACGAGGAGTTCGGGCGGCAGGCGCCGCCGCCCGAGCACGAGCCGTTCCACGTCCTGAACGACAACGGCATGCTCGACCTGGAGGCACCGACCCACACCCGCATCCGCCGCCTGGTGTCGAAGGCGTTCACCCCGCGCACGGTCGAGCAACTGAAGCCGTACGTCGAGGGGTTGGCCGACCGGCTCGTACGGGACCTGGTGGCCGACGGGGGCGGGGACCTCGCCGCCCGCGTCGCCGAGCCGCTGCCCGTGGCCGTCATCGCGCAGATGCTGGGCATCCCGGAGTCCGACCGGGATCAGCTGCGCCCCTGGTCGGCCGACATCTGCGGGATGTACGAACTGAACCCCTCCGAGGAGACCGCGTCCCGCGCGGTGAGCGCCTCGCTCGAATTCTCTGCGTACCTGCGCGAACTCATCGCCGTACGGCGCGAGAAGCCCGGCGACGACCTGATCTCGGGGCTCATCGCCGCGTACGAGGAAGGGGAGTCCCTCAGCGAGCAGGAGATGATCTCCACCTGCGTGCTGCTGCTCAACGCGGGTCACGAGGCGACGGTCAACTCCACCGTCAACGGCTGGTACGCCCTCTTCCGCAACCCCGCCCAACTCGCGGCCCTGCGCGCGGACCCCGGCCGCCTGATCCCCACGGCCGTGGAGGAGTTGATGCGGTACGACACCCCACTGCAGCTCTTCGAGCGGTGGGTCCTCGACGACATCGAGGTCGGCGGCACCGTGATCCCGCGCGGCAGCGAGGTCGCCCTCCTCTTCGGCTCCGCGAACCACGACCCGGCGGTCTTCGCCGACCCCGCCGAACTGGACCTGTCCCGCGCGGAGAACCCGCACATCTCCTTCAGCGCGGGCATCCACTACTGCATCGGCGCACCCCTGGCCCGCATCGAACTGGCCGCTTCCCTGGGCGTGTTGCTCCGCCGCGCCCCCGAGCTGCGGCTCGCTTCGGAGCCGGAGCGGAAACCGAACTTCGTGATCCGGGGACTGCGGCAGCTCCTCGTGGAGGTCTGACTCAGAACGCCAGTTGCGCGATCTCCTCCGCCACCACCGCACAGGCGTCCGCCGCCGGGTCGATCAGCGGGAAGTGCCCCACGTCCTCGAGAAGCGTGAACCCCACCACTTCGCCCGCCTTCGCCGCCGCGTCGGCGTACGCCTCGGAGACCTCCTGCGGCACGACGATGTCCGTACGCCCCTGAACGATGGCCGTGGCGATCCCGGTCGGCAGCAGGGCCGCGGGGTCGGCGTGCGGCAGCCGCTCGTCGAACTTGTCTTTCCCGCCGAGCAGTTGGAGAGGGGCATCCGAACAGACACCCAGCTCCTGCGCGACACGGAAGTCGACGATGGGCGCGAGGGCCACGACACCGCGCAGGGGCGCGGGGCGGTCGGTGCGCCAGGGGGAACCTGCGGGCAGTACGTGGCGGGATGCGACCCAGAGGGCGAGGTGGCCGCCCGCGGAGTGACCGATGACGACGGTGCGGCGGGTGTCGGCCGCCGGCAGGTGCTCCCGCGCGAGGGCGGGGAGCGCGTCGAAGGCGGCGGCGACATCGTCGAAGGTCTCGGGCCAGCGGCCCGCGACGGGCCCTTCCCCCTGCGCGGGGATCGAACTCCCCTTGCGGTACTCGACGTTGGCGACTGCGAAACCACGCCTGGCGAGGAAGTCCGCGAAGGGCGTCATGTGCGCGCGGTCGTACGGGGCACGCCAGGCGCCGCCGTGCAGGACGACGACGAGGGGGGCGGGGGTCGCGAGGGCGACCCGGGGTTCGTAGAAGTCGACCACCTGGTCGGGGTGTTCGCCGTAAGCAGCGGTGGCGTCGGGCGTCACCGCGGGGTGCGAGAAGGCGGCTTCGGCCTCGGTGGCATCGCGGGCCACGGCGTCGGCGTCGTCCGGCATGCGACAACCTCTCTGCGGGGAGTGGAGCTGCTGCGGGTGGGTGTTCATTTGATCTTCCCCTACCCCGCCCCTTCCCGATACCGGGGTCCCGCCCCGGACCCGCCCGGGAAGAGGCGGGACCGGGGACGGAATTCGCTCCGGGCTCAGGCCTGCGAGCCGGTGGCCTCACCCAACGTCCGGGCAAGGACCCCCGCCGCCCGCTCCACATCGGCGAAGCCGACGTACAACGGCGTGAAGCCGAACCGCAGTACGTCCGGCGCGCGGAAGTCCCCGACGACGCCCTGCTCGACCAGGCGCCGCATCACGTCACCCGCGTCATCACACTGCAGGGCGACCTGGCTGCCGCGCTCTCCGTGCGCGGCCGGGGTCAGCACCTCGACCCGGCCCTCGGGGACGTAGGCCCGCACGCACTCGACGAAGAAGTCCGTCAGAGCGAGGGACTTGGCCCGTACCGCCTCGATGGACACCCCGTCCCAGACGTCGAGCGCCGCGTCGAGCGCCAGCATCGAGAGGATGTCGGGCGTACCGACCCGCCCCCGAAGGGCCCCCTCCGCCGCCTCGAACTCCGGCCGCATCCCGAACGGCTCGGCGTGCGAGTTCCAGCCGGGCAGCGGGGAGTCGAAGCGGGGCTGCAGATCCGCCCGTACGTAGATGTACGCAGGTGAACCCGGCCCCCCGTTCAGGTACTTGTAGGTGCACCCGACCGCGAGGTCCACGCCGTGCTCGTCGAGCCCGACGGGCAGCGCACCCGCGGTGTGGCACAGGTCCCAGACGACAAGGGCGCCCGCCTCGTGCACGGCCGCCGTCAGGCCGGGCAGATCGTGCAACCGCCCGGTGCGGTAGTCGGCGTGGTTGAGCAGGACCACCGCCGTGCGCGGGCTCAGGACGCCGTGCACCTCGCCCGGCGCGACCGGCACCAGACGGCAGCCGGTCATGCGTGCCGCGGACTGCGCGATGTAACCGTCCGTGGGGAACGTCGTCGCGTCAACGACGATCTCGTCGCGCCCCTCGCCCGAGTCACGCGCGATACGGACCGCCGCGACCAGCGCCTTGAAGACGTTCACGCTCGTCGAGTCGCCGACGACGATCTGGCCGGGGCCCGCTCCTACGAGGGGGGCTATGCGGTCGCCGATGCGCTCGGGGGCGGTCCACCAGCCGCTCTCGTCCCAGGAGCGGATGCGGAGTTGGCCCCACTGGCGGGATATGACGTCTGCCACGCGGGCCTGAACGACCGCCGGGAGCGCGCCCAGCGAGTTTCCGTCCAGGTAGACGGAGTCGTCGAGGACGAACTCCTCGCGCTTCGCGGCGAGTTCGTCCTCCGCGTCCCTCTTCGCCGCTTGCGCCGGGAGGTCCCGCTCGCCGGTCTCAGACATGGCTCCTCGCAGTCCACAGCTCGGGGAACACGTTCTTCGTCGCTCGCTTCTCCAGCCACGCCACGCCCGCCGAGCCGCCCGTGCCCGTCTTGGAGCCCATCGCGCGGCGGGTGGCCACCAGGTGGTCGTTGCGCCAGCGCCACACCAGCTCGGCCACGTCCGTCAACACCTCACCCAGGCGGGCGAGTTCGTGGTGCTCGTCGCCCGCGTAGAGGTCGGTCCACACCTTCTCGACTTCCGGAGACGGCTCGTACTTCTGCGTCAGGTCGCGCTGGAGCACGGCGTCGGGGACGGCGTGGCCGCGGCGGGACAGGAGGGCCAGGACCTCGTCGTACAGGCTCGGCTCCTGGAGCGCCTTCTCCAGTTCCGCGTGGACGCGCGGCGCGCCCCGGTGCGGCACCAGCATGGACGCGGACTTGTCGCCGAGCAGGAACTCCATGCGGCGGTACATCGCGGACTGGAATCCGGATCCCTCGCCGAGCGCGGAACGGTAGGAGTTGAACTGCCCGGGGGTCAGCTGGGCGAGCGGGCGCCACGAGGCGTTCAGCGCCTCCAGCTCGCGAAGGCTCCGCTTGAGCGCGGCCACGGCGGTGGGGATGTCGTCGCGGCGCAGGGCGTGCGACGCGGTCTCCCACTCATGCACGATGACCGTGAACCACAGCTCCATCACCTGGGTGGTGACCAGGAAGACCATCTCTCCGGGGTCGTCCGAGCGCAGATGCTGGAGGTGTGTGAGGACGTCCGCCTGGACGTAGTCCTCGTACGGGGTGGTTCCTGCGAAGTCGAGGTTCGGGGTGTCCACGTCTTGGGACATCGCGATCTCCTTGATACGTACTCCGGGTAGCGGTCCGCCCCTGCCGTTACCGACACGGGGGCCCCGGTCCCCACCGGCATCCTCCGCAACATCCCATGAAACGGCAAGACCTGCCTGGTCACAGCGGCGTCCAGGCAGGTCACGCGCGTGCGGGGGCTAACCCAGGGTGTCCGCCGCCGTCTCCGAGGAGTCCCTCAGGAAGCTCGCGCAGCGCTCGTACTCCTCCTGCTCACCGATCGACTGCGCGGCGCGCGCGAGCCCGTGCAGGGCACGCAGGAAGCCGCGGTTCGGCTCGTGCTCCCACGGCACGGGGCCGTGGCCCTTCCAGCCGCTGCGGCGCAGCGAGTCCAGGCCGCGGTGGTAGCCGGTGCGGGCGTACGCGTACGACTCGACGACGCTGCCCCGCTCGAACGCCTCGTCGGCGAGCTGCGCCCAGGCGAGGGAGGAGGTCGGGTACTTCGCGGCGACGTCGGCGGGCGCCGCGCCGTTCGCGAGGAGCTCGCGCGGCTCCGGGTCGTCGGGCAGGTGGGTCGGGGGCGGTCCCCCGAGCAGATCCTTGTGAATGGCCATGGGTTCCAGTCTGCTCCATACGCGTACGGGCCCGGCACCCAGGGAAGGGTGCCGGGCCCGTACGGACGCCACGTGCGGACGCCGTGGTGACTACTGGTGACTACTGGTGACTACTTCAGCCTCGTGCCCGTGGAGCGCAGGTTCGCGCAGGCCTCGGTGACGCGCTTGGCCATGCCCGCCTCGGCGGCCTTGCCCCAGGTGCGGGGGTCGTACGTCTTCTTCGAGCCGACCTCTCCGTCGACCTTCAGGACGCCGTCGTAGTTCTTGAGCATGTGGTCCGCGACGGGACGCGTGAAGGCGTACTGCGTGTCCGTGTCGAGGTTCATCTTCACGACGCCGTTCTCCAGGGCGGTCGCGATCTCCTCGGCGGTGGAGCCGGAGCCGCCGTGGAAGACGAAGTCGAACGGCTGCGAGCCCGCGGCCTTGCCGTGCTTGGCGGCGACGCCCTCCTGGAGGTCCTTGAGGAGCTCGGGGCGCAGGACGACGTTGCCCGGCTTGTAGACGCCGTGGACGTTGCCGAAGGACGCGGCCAGGAGGTAGCGGCCCTTGTCGCCCAGGCCCAGGGCCTCGGCCGTGCGCAGCGCGTCGTCGACGGTGGTGTACAGCTCGTCGTTGATCTCGTGCGTGACGCCGTCCTCCTCGCCACCGGTCGGGGTGATCTCGACCTCAAGGATGATCTTCGCGGCGGCGGCCTTCGCGAGCAGCTCCTGGCCGATGGCCAGGTTGTCGGCGAGGGTCTCGGCGGAGCCGTCCCACATGTGCGACTGGAAGAGCGGGTCACGGCCGGCCTTGACGCGCTCGGCGGAGACGTCGAGCAGCGGACGGACGTACGTGTCCAGCTTGTCCTTGGGGCAGTGGTCGGTGTGCAGCGCGACGGTGATGTCGTACTTCGCGGCGACGATGTGCGCGAACTCGGCGAGGGCCACGGCGCCCGTCACCATGTCCTTGTTGTGCTGACCGCCCAGGAACTCCGCACCACCGGTGGAGATCTGGATGATGCCGTCGCTCTCGGCCTCCGCGAAACCGCGCAGTGCGGCGTGCAGCGTCTGCGAGGAGGTCACGTTGATGGCCGGGTAGGCGAACTTGCCTGCCTTCGCCCGGTCGAGCATCTCGGCGTAGACCTCGGGGGTTGCGATGGGCATGTGTCCGCTCCTTGTGATGTGCGGGTGTGTGCTTGGCCCTGACCTAAGGGGGCGACGTCATCGTCGCCCCCATCTTTCCAGACTTGCCGGGCGGCTCCGCCCGGACGTAGGTCCTCAGTCGCTGAGGCCGAGGTCGTCCTTGGAGTACGCGAAGAGGTACGGCACCCCGGCGCCCTCGGTGATCTTCTCGCCCGCCCCGGTGGCCCGGTCCACGATGGTCGCGACGCCGACGACCTCGGCCCCGGCCTCACGCACGGCCTCGACGGCGGTCAGCGGGGAGCCGCCGGTGGTGGAGGTGTCCTCGACGACGAGGACGCGTCGCCCCTTGATGTCGGGGCCTTCCACGCGCCGCTGCATGCCGTGCGCCTTGGCGGCCTTGCGTACGACGAAGGCGTCGAGCCGCTTGCCGCGCGCCGCGGAGGCGTGCAGCATCGCGCCGGCGACGGGGTCGGCGCCCATGGTGAGGCCGCCCACGGCGTCGAAGTCGAGATCGGCGGTGAGGTCGAGCAGGACCTGACCGACCAGGGGGGCGGCCTCCCCGTCGAGGGTGATGCGGCGCAGGTCGATGTAGTAATCGGCTTCGAGACCCGAGGAGAGGGTCACCTTGCCGTGCACCACGGCCTTGTCCTTGATCTGCTGCAGCAGGGCGCCACGTACGTCGTCAGTCATGCCTGTCAGCTTAAAGCTGCTTCAGCCGCGTCCAGGTCCAGGTGGTCGACGTCTCCAGGGGGTCGATGGGGGTGACCAGGCGGGGCAGGGTGTTGAGCCCGTCGGGCGGCCCGGTCTGCGGCTCGACGCAGACGGCGGCTTCCTGCTCGTCGTACACGACGACCCACTGCTCGCGGCTCTTGACGTTGAGCTCGATCTGCTCGGGCCAGGTGAGGGTGGCATCGACGCCGTCGGGCATGCCGAAGCAGTCGTCCCAGGGGCCGGGGGTGGGGGCGATGCGGTGGCCGGTGGTGAGGTGGTCGTCGCCGCGCTCCTCCTGCCAGGCGGGGGTGAAGTTCACCTGTACGTCCTCGCCGCCGAGGCTCCTGTTGAACCACGGGTGCCATCCCGCCTGGGCGGGGAAGGAGTCGCCGTACGTCTCGATGCCGAGGGTGAGGGTGAGGGAGTCCTCGGTGAGGGCGACGATCTGGGTGACGCGGCCTTCGTAGGGCCAGGGGTCGGCGAGATCGTACGTAAATGCCGCCTCGGCCTTCCCTGCGCGGGCGGTGCGCCAGGCCGCGTCGCGGGCGAAGCCGTGGATGGCGTGGGGCGGGGAGTTCAGGGGCATCCGGTGGAGGGTGCCGCCGTTGCGGAACTTGCCCTCGCGGATACGTCCTGCCCAGGGGGCCATGGGGAAGCAGCCGTATCTGGCACCTTGCCTCAGCAGCTCC
The DNA here is from genome assembly GCF_059026065.1 of Streptomyces sp. A18. Lineage (NCBI taxonomy): Bacteria > Bacillati > Actinomycetota > Actinomycetes > Kitasatosporales > Streptomycetaceae > Streptomyces > Streptomyces sp. A18. The sequence continues at coordinate 220,750 of NZ_JBWLKL010000002.1, forward strand.
AGGCCGCCGACCTTGAGGCTCCCCACTCGGCAGCCGTTCCCCGGCCGCACGATGACTTCCGCGTCGCCCGCGGTCAGTGTCACGTCTTCGTCGCTACTCACGGGGTGAGCCTACGGGCACAGACTTTCCTCTTCCCCGACCCCGCCCCTTCCCGGCTGCGACATTTGCGGCTCCGCCGCGGGCCGCTCGGCGCGGGGGCCTTGCGGGCGGGGTGGGGCAAAGTCACCGCCTGCGCCGAAGCGCTCGGCCCACCACGATCGCCGAGGCCAGCACCACCGCGGCAGCAGGCGCAGCCCACCGCAGCGTGGCGGAGGTGGACATCGACTCGGCCGCCGGAGCGGGGGCGTACCGCCCCCGGGGCGGCGCGTGGTCGACCTCCTCCGCGCTCCGGCCGATCATCGTCCGCCGGGCATGCGCGGCCTCCGCAGGAGGAACCACGACCTCATCCACGTCGTCGGCCTCCTCGAACGACGACGGCGGCACCTCCGTCTCGAAGACGGACGCCTCCGCGACGGGCTCGACCACGACTGGATCGGGCGCGGGCTGAGCCTCGGGCTCGGGCGAAGCCCCCCGCCCAAGCCCCTCCCCGAACCGGTCGAGCAGCCTGCGCACCGCCCCCTCCACAGCCTGTGGAGAACTTTCGGCGACGCGCCCCTCCCCCGCACCCGTACCGGAGAAGACCACCCGGGTCCCGGACTCGGTACCGGATCCGGCCCCGCCCCCGTCATCGGCGGAATCGAGCCGCACCGTCAGCGAGAACTTCACGGAGCCGCCGCCCCGCACCTCGACACCCTCGCCCTCGATCGCGAAGGACCCGTCGCCCCGCACGGCGGCCCGCGCCGCGCCGCGGTACGTGATCGTGTGCCCGCCGATCCGCACCTTGAGGCGGCCGGAGAGCGGGGACGCGGACTCGTCCGCGTCGCGCTGAAGTCCGGGCACCGCCCCAGCGACCTGCTCGGGGTCGCTCAGCACCTGCTGAAGACGGTCGGCGGGAACCGGAACGAACACCTCATGCTCCATGGCAACCGAGCCTACCCACGCGGTCCACACCATGTACGTCAGTTCGTCAGTTCGCGTACCGCGGGTGTACCAGCGTGGAGGGGGTCACCCCCCGGACCCGCGTCCGTTCGGCGGACTCCACGCCCACCGAGAGCAGCGCAGCGGTCCGTGGCGCGGCCCGTGCCGCGGTCCGCGTCGGGGAGAAGGTGGGGCGGGATCCGGCCGCGAGGACGAAGCCCCAGTCGCGCGGCGCCGACTCACCGTCCGCCGTCCGGTCCGGGCCCGCCGCGAACCCGGAGAGTCTGCCGCTCACGCGGTAGGGCTCGGTCCGCAGCCCCGCCGCCCGCAGCGTCGCCTCCACCGTCCAGAAGACGCGGGGCCTCGCGGCGACCGGGCCCGCGTGCACGGAGAGGCGCCCGCCCGGGGCCAGGACCCGCCGCGCCAGGCCGTAGAACTCCTGGGAGTAGAGCTTGGTGCTCGCGGTGATGCCGGGGTCGGGCAGATCGGAGATCACCACGTCGTACGTACGCGGGGGCGAGCGCAGCCAGCGGAACGCGTCGGCGTACACCACCCGCACCCGGGGGTCGCGGTACACCTGCTCGTTCAGCTCGCTCAGGGCCGGGTCGCGGCGCGCCAACTCCACCACTCCCGGGTCGATCTCGACGACGTCCACCCGCCGCACCCCCGGGTGCCGGAGCACCTCGCGCGCCGCGAGGCCGTCGCCGCCGCCGAGGATCAGCACGCGCGCGTGCCGTCCGTTCATCGCGGGGCCGACGAGCGCCCGGTGGTAGCGGTGCTCCTCGCGGCCGCTGACGCGCAGGCGGCCGTCCAGGTAGAGGTCGAGCGAGTCCTGCCTGCCGCCGGTGAGGACCACTTCCTGGACGTCGGTCTGCACGGCGACCCGCACGTCCTCGCCGTAGACCGCCCTGCGCGCCGCCGCCTCGAAGTCCCCGACGAGGACGGCGGCCGAGGCGAGCAGGCCCAGGACGGTGACGTTCGCGACGAGCAGCGCCCAGCGGCCCCGCACGCTCAAGTCGTGCCGGAACAGGCCGAAGACGAGCGCGCCGCCCGCGATCGCGTTGACCGCGCCGGTGATCAGCGCCCCGGTCAGCTGGCCGAGGAGGGGGAGCAGCAGGAAGGGGAAGGCGAGGCCGCCGACCAGCGCACCCACGTAGTCGGCGGCGAACAGGTCCGACACGGCGCCGCTGGCGTCCTGCCGTCTGATCCGCTGGATGAGCACCATGAGCAGCGGCACTTCGGCGCCGATGAGCAGGCCGATGGCGAGCGAGAAGGCGACGAGCAGATACCGCGATCCGCTCGCCCAGACCTCGCCCTGGTCGCCGGTCCAGGCGAACGCCGCGTACAACGCCATCGCGCTCAGTCCGCCGACCAGTGCGAGCGCCGCCTCGACCAGGGCGAATCCGGCCGCCGCCCGGCACCGCAGTCGCTTGGCGAGCAGGGAGCCGATGCCCATCGCGAAGACCATCACCGAGAGGACCACCGATGCCTGCGTGACCGAGTCACCGATCAAGTACGAGGCGAGGGCGACGAGTTCGAGTTCGTACACCAGACCGCAGGCCGCGCAGATGAAGACGCCGGCCAGGACGAGGAACCGCCCCGTTCTGGGCGTCACGGGTAAATGCGTTGACGGCTCCATCACCTTGGGAACGCTACGTCACCACACTCTTACGCCCAGTCACCCACAAGGGTGCATCTCGACTGCAGGGGTGTAGAAGGGGCGCAGCCGTCAGAGCGCGGCCGGCGTACGGACCCCCAGGCGCGTGCGCGTGGCCACGAGTTGCCCGTCCTGCGGGTAGGCGTGCCAGGTGCGCCACTGCACGGAGCCCTCGTGGCGCTGGGCCAGCATCGCCGTGAACGCGTGCGGGCTGCCGGGGAAGACCCCCGCGAGGCCGTGCGGATGCTCGGCCACCAGAGCGAGCAATTCCTGTGCGCGTCCGGCGAATTGACCGCGCGAGAGAGTTTCGACGCGCGCCGCGAATTCGTACTCCCACTCGCCCAGGCGCTTGGAGACGCCCAGCGGAAGGGGCGTACTGCTGCCGGGGATGCAGGCGACGGTCTCGGAGCAGGTTCCCTGCTCTTCTTCGAGAAGCACCTGGTGTGACGCGCCGAGAAGCCTCAACTCCATTCTCGTGTCGGCGAGTTCGAGTTCGAGTGTGGCGAGCGCCGGCAGCGGCTCGCGCCCCAGGGTCCAGGCGAGGTCCGCGGCGCACGTGTCGGTATAGACAGTCTTCAGGGTCGTGAGCATGGGTCGGCTCCGCTAACACGCAATGGAGGTGGTGCCGACACACCCGGTCGGAACACCGGGAGGTCGGAATGCCGGCTCGTGCCCACGGGAACGTCCTTGTTGTCCAAGTCGTCCTGACGAGGGCGGTGCTGACGATTTAGAGGGAATCATGGACTGCTGCACTGCCACAGCGTTTTTACCCAACTTCGGAGGGTTTCCATCCCCTCGGGGGCTGCACAGTTCAACTGTTCAATGACTCAACGACAAAGTGCCCGACAGGAGTTGCCTCCCTGCCGGGCACTTCAACAGATGGACGGACCAGCTGCCCCGTGTCAGCTGCCTCCGCCACCGCCACAACCGCCGCCACCGCCACCGCCACCGCACGAAGAGCTGCTGCCGCAGGACGATCCGCCGCCACAGGAGCCACCCCCGTGGTGACCGCCATCGTGGCCGCCTCCGGCCCACCAACTGCCGCCGCCGGAACCCGCCGCCCCGCTCGCCCCCGAGCGCGACCCCTTGCCGCTCGCATTACCGGCGTACACGGCGAGTCCGACGATCAGAGCCACGCCGACAAACACGAAGACCAAGACCATGACCTTCACGCTCCTTTCTGTTCCCCCGAAGCAGGCCCCCCGTGGGTCCGCGTTCTTTTCCGTGCTGTTCTTGTGTGAAGGGGGAATGCCCCCGCACACGGCGGCCCAAAGCAGAGTTGAGGAACTCCAGAGGTTCGGCGCAGGATGGCGGCCATGACCTCCACATCCGGGAGCGCGCGCCCGCTGCTCAACCGCCGCCTCGCCGAGTTCGGCACGACGATTTTCGCCGAGATGTCCGCACTGGCCCTGAAAACGGGTGCCATCAACCTCGGCCAGGGCTTCCCCGACACGGACGGTCCCGAGGAGATCCGCGAGGCCGCGGTCCGCGCCCTGCGCGATGGCCGCGGCAACCAGTACCCGCCGGGCCCCGGCATCCCCGAGCTCCGCACGGCCGTCGCCGAGCACCAGCGGCGCCGGTACGGCCTCTCGTACGACCCCGACCGCGAGGTCCTGGTCACGGCGGGCGCCACCGAGGCCATCGCGGCATCTCTGCTCGCCCTGGTCGAGCCGGGCGACGAGGTGATCGCCCTGGAGCCGTACTACGACTCGTACGCGGCCTCGATCGCCCTCGCCGGAGGCAAGCGTGTCCCCGTGACGCTGCGCCCGGACGCGGCCGAGGGACGCTTCCGACTGGACCTGGACGAGCTGCGCGACGCGATCACGCCGCACACCCGGCTGCTGCTGCTCAACACCCCGCACAACCCGACCGGCACCGTCCTCACCCGCGCGGAGCTCACCGAGATCGCGAAGCTCGCGGTCGAGCGCGACCTGCTCGTGGTCACGGACGAGGTCTACGAACACCTCGTCTTCGACGACGGCGACGGCACGACGCACATCCCGCTCGCCTCCTTCCCCGGCATGCGCGAGCGCACGGTCACGATCGGCTCCGCGGGCAAGACGTTCTCGTACACCGGCTGGAAGGTCGGCTGGATCACCTCCACGCCGGAGCTCGTCACGGCGGTCCGCTCGGCGAAGCAGTTCCTCACGTATGTGTCGTCGGGCCCGTTCCAGTACGCGATCGCCGAAGCCCTGGCCCTGCCCGACGCGTACTTCGCGGACTTTGCCGAGAGCATGCGGGCCAAGCGGGACCTGTTGAGCGAGGGTCTGACGGCGGCGGGCTTCGACGTCTACCGCCCGGCGGGCACGTACTTCGTCACCACCGACATCCGCCGCCTGGGGGAGTCCGACGGCTTCGCGTTCTGCCGGGCGCTGCCCGAGCGCGTCGGCGTGGTCGCCGTACCGAACGCGGTCTTCTACGACCACCGCGAGGCCGGAGCGCCGTTCGTGCGCTTCGCGTTCTGCAAGAAGGACGAGGTCCTGGCGGAAGCGGTCTCGCGGCTCAAGTCGCTGTAGTCCCGGTCATCACCGTCACGACGAGAGCCCGGCCGGGTCACCCCGGCCGGGCTCTCGGTCCCGCGTGGTCCAGGCTTAGGCCTGGTCGTCGCCGGGCTTCTCTTCACCCTCGGTGCCGTCGACCTCGGCCTCCAGGCCGAGCTGCTCGACGAGCCAGCGGTCGAACTCGATCGCGGCCCGCACCCAGCTGACCGTCGACGACACGAAGTGCTCGAGCGCGACGCCGGTGCCGATCAGCATCTGCGCCTCACCGATGAGGCGGACGGTGCCGTCGTCGTGGGTGTGCGTGTAGACCTTCGGCCACAGCGTGCGGCGGTTCCAGTCGTCGATCGCCTCGAGAAGCTGGGGCTTCTCCTCGATCGCGTGCGCGCGGTCGTAGAACGTCCGCACCGAGAAGACCTGCTGGTCACCCTCGCCACGGAACATGAAGTACGTGCGGAACTCCTCCCACGGCGCCGCGAGGTCTCCCTCTTCGTCGACGACGTGCTTGAGCTCCATCTGGTCCAGGAGCTGCTTGACCAGGTCCTGGTCGGGGACAACGGGGCCCGCCGGTCCATCGCCCTGCTGCGGTTCGGGCTGTCCCCCGAAATTCGGAATCGAGGACGGGTCGATGCTCACGTGCTTAGTCCCTTCGTACGGATTCCGCCATCCTGCCCCATGTCGGGCGGGGGCCCGCAACCCCCGCCCCCGATGTGACCGGGTTATGCCGTCATGGAGTGCCTCAGAGCGACTTTCCGGTGGCCGGACCGACGATCAGGCCGTCCCCGAAGGTGTCCACGCGCACCGTGTCGCCGTCCTTCACCTCGCCCGAGAGGATCTCCTTGGCGAGCCGGTCGCCGATGGACGTCTGGATGAGGCGGCGCAGCGGGCGCGCGCCGTACGCCGGGTCATTGCCCTCGTCCGCGAGCCAGGCCAGCGCGTCCGGGGAGACCTCAAGGGTGAGCCGCCGCTCGGCGAGCCGCTGGGCGAGCCGGTCGATCTGCAGCTCGGCGATGTGCGCGAGCTCGTCCCTGCTGAGCGCGGAGAAGACGACGAGGTCGTCAAGGCGGTTCAGGAACTCCGGCTTGAAAGAGGCCCTCACGACTTCGAGTACCTGCTGCTTCTTCTCCTCCTCGGAGGAGAGCGGCTCGACGAGGTACTGGCTGCCGAGGTTGGAGGTCAGGACGAGGATGGTGTTGCGGAAGTCCACCGTCCGCCCCTGCCCGTCGGTGAGCCGCCCGTCGTCGAGGACCTGGAGCAGCACGTCGAAGACCTCCGGGTGCGCCTTCTCGACCTCGTCGAGGAGTACGACGCTGTACGGGCGCCTGCGTACGGCCTCGGTGAGCTGGCCACCCTCCTCGTAGCCGACGTATCCGGGCGGTGCGCCGACCAGCCTCGCCACGCTGTGCTTCTCGCCGTACTCGCTCATGTCGATGCGGACCATGGCGCGCTCGTCGTCGAAGAGGAAGTCCGCGAGGGCCTTCGCCAGCTCGGTCTTGCCGACACCGGTCGGGCCGAGGAAGAGGAAGGACCCGGTGGGGCGGTCGGGGTCGGCGATCCCTGCGCGCGTGCGGCGCACGGCGTCGGAGACCGCCTGCACGGCCTCGGTCTGGCCGATGAGCCGCTTGCCGAGCTCGTCCTCCATGCGGAGCAGCTTCTGCGTCTCGCCTTCGAGGAGCCGCCCAGCCGGAATACCCGTCCAGGCGCCGACCACGTCGGCAATATCGTCGGGCCCCACTTCCTCCTTGACCATGGTGTCCTTCGAGACCTCTTCCTCCGCCTCGGAAGCGACCTCCAGATCGTGTTCGAGGGCGGGGATCTCGCCGTAGAGCAGCTTGCTCGCGGTGTCGAAGTCACCGTCGCGCTGGGCGCGTTCGGCCGTGCCGCGCAGCTCGTCGAGCTTCTCCTTCAGCTCACCGACGCGGTTGAGGGACTGCTTCTCCTTCTCCCAGCGCGCGTTGAGCCCACGCAGCTCCTCCTCCTTGTCGGCGAGGTCGCGCCGCAGCCTTTCGAGGCGCTCCTTGCTCGCGGCGTCGGTCTCCTTGCTGAGGGCGAGCTCCTCCATCTTCAACCGGTCGACGGAACGCTGGAGTTCATCGATCTCGAGCGGGGACGAGTCGATCTCCATCCGCAGCCGGGATGCCGCCTCGTCGACGAGGTCGATGGCCTTGTCGGGCAGGAAGCGGGACGTGATGTACCGGTCGGAGAGCGCGGCGGCGGCGACGAGCGCGCTGTCGGCGATCTGGACCTTGTGGTGCGCCTCGTACCGCCCCTTGAGCCCGCGGAGGATGGCGATGGAGTCCTCGACGGTGGGCTCGTCGACGAGCACCTGCTGGAAGCGGCGCTCCAGGGCGGGGTCCTTCTCGATCCGCTCCCGGTACTCGTCGAGGGTGGTGGCGCCGACCATGCGCAGCTCGCCGCGGGCGAGCATGGGCTTGAGCATGTTCCCGGCGTCCATGGCGGAGTCGCCCCCGGCCCCCGCCCCCACGACGGTGTGCAACTCGTCGATGAACGTGATGATCTGCCCGTCACTCTCCTTGATCTCGGAGAGGACGGTCTTGAGCCGCTCCTCGAACTCGCCGCGGTACTTGGCGCCCGCGACCATGGCCCCCAGGTCGAGGGAGACGAGCCGCTTGTTCTTCAGGGACTCGGGGACGTCACCCTTCACGATGCGCTGGGCGAGCCCTTCGACGACGGCGGTCTTGCCGACGCCGGGTTCGCCGATGAGGACGGGATTGTTCTTCGTACGCCGCGAAAGGACCTGCACCACGCGTCGGATCTCCTGATCCCGCCCGATGACGGGATCGAGCTTCCCTTCCCTCGCTGCGGCGGTGAAGTCGGTGCCGAACTTCTCCAGGGCCTTGTACTGACCCTCCGGGTCCGGTGTGGTCACCCGACGTCCTCCCCTTGCCGTCTCGAACGCGTCGAGCAGTTTCTTGGCCGTGGCCCCGTACCGGCTCAGTACCTCACCGGCGGAGCCGCCCTTGGCGGCGGTGCCGATCAGCAGATGCTCGGTCGAGAGGTAATCATCGCCCAGCTCCTTCGCGCGCTGCGAGGCGTCGGCGATGACCGCGAGCAGCTCGCGGTTGGGCTGCGGCGGCGCGACGGTGGATCCCGTGACGCTGGGCAGGCCGCTCAGCGCCCGCTCGGTGTCGGCGCGGACGGCTGCCTGGTCGGCGTCGACCGCGGCGAGCAGGTCGGTGATGTTCTCGTTGTCCTGCCCCTCAAGCAGCGCGAGCAGCAGATGCGCGGGGGTCAGATCGGGATGCCCGTCCTTCACGGCCAGGCTGCCGGCCGCGTTGATCGCGTCCCGGCTCCTGTTGGTCAGCTCGGCGTCCACGTGAGTCGTCTCCTCCTTGCGGTTACTGGCCTCTGGCCTTGGCGGTACGGGTGGCCGGGTCCACCTGACTTAAACAGCGTACATAAAGTTGAGTCTATTCCACTCAAGGGCGGAGGACGAAAATCGGCTGACCGGCGGTTAAGTTCCCTCCATGGCCATGGACCCTCACCACCCCACTCCCGCATACCTCAGCTTCTGGCGCGAACGGCACCTGTGCACGCTGACGACGCCACGCCCCGACGGCACCCCGCACGTGGTACCGGTCTGCGTGACGTACGACCCGGAGGCGGGTGTGGCCCGCGTACTGGCGAGCAAGTCGAGCGCGAAGGTCCGCAACGTCCTCGCGGCGGCCGGCGCGGAGGGGCCGGGGGCGCTCGCGCCGGCCGGCGGGGAGGGGCCGGGGGCGCGGGTGGCGGCCGGCGCGGAGGGGCCGGGGGCGCGGGTGGCGGCCGGCGCGGAGGGGCCGGGGGCGCGGGTGGCGGTCTGCCAGGTGGACGGGCGGCGCTGGGCGACGCTGGAGGGGTACGCACGCATACGTACGGAGGCGGCGCAGATCGCGGAGGGCGAGCGCCGCTACGAGGAGCGGTACGGGAAGCCGCCGAGGCCGAATCCGGACCGGGCGCTGATAGAGATCACGCTGACGCGGGCGATGGGCACGCGGTCACTCACCGAGGCATAGCTCCCCCTGGGCCCGCCCGGGGGTCCCTGTACACGGCGATGGGCACGCGGTCGCTCCACCGAGGCACAGCTCCCCCTGGGCCCGCCCGGGGGACCCCTGCACACACCACAGCGGCGCCACCGTGTTCAGGTCCACGGTGACGCCGCTGCTGGGGGAAGCACCTGCGCGATGTACAACGACGGGGGATCGCGTCAGGCGCTGCGGGGGGTGGCTGTGATGGCTCTTGTAGTACTCGTGGTGTTCGTGGTGCTGCCCGAACTCTGCTGGTCCTGCTGCCCGCCGGGCCGGCCGGGCTCACCGACCAGCTGGTGGTCACGCCGGTCGAGATTGACGAAGACCATCCCGTACCGAATGGCACACCGCACGGGCTGCGGGGCGCCTCGCGGCTTACGGAGGCATCGGTAGGCCCGGATCTCCTCCTCGTCGTCCCGGGTGACGACGATGGGCTCGCCGAGGAGCGTGACCATCAACGAGTCGCCTGCGTGGGGTATCGCGGTGGCGAGATCGATGAAGTGCCAACCGGAGCGGTAGGCGGTGGCCATTTCTCGGCGGAAGGTGCGGTCGTCGGGGGGCGTGCTCATACGCTCGCCCCCTTCGGCCCGATGGTCCAGCCGGTGTCGGTCTCAGTCGCCGTCACCGCTCGGGTCCAGCCGGTGTCCGATCCGGGGGTCGCCTCCACGCTGGTCCAGCCGGTGTCCGGTGGGGCCGCCTGTCGGGCGTCCCCCACGCCGTGGCCCGAGCCACCCAGAGCACCGAGGGCCAGGGCGGCAGAGAAGACAGTGGCAAGCACTGAGCCAAGCATTCTCACGCGCATAGTCGGCTTCGTCCTCACTTGATGGATTCCTCTCCCCCGGCCAACATGACGATGGCTCATTCAGGCATGTCAATGCCACAGGAGCGATGCATCATGTTCCTGCACGTTCAGGACCCTGGGGGGTGGAGATATGACCACAATGGATTCAAAACCGACACATCCCCATGCTGTCACTGAGCTGTGTGACGAGGGGGCGCGGCTTTACGCCAACGCTTTGCGTTCCGGACGCCTCACCCGCGTCGAGGTGGAACCCGCTCCTTGCCTGGTGGAGTTCGGCCTTCTCCACCCCGATCCGGACGACGCGAACTGGCTCCGCCCCGTTCCACCGTCCGTCGCGTTGGCCCAGCGACTGCACCCCCTGGAACGGGAGATCCAGGACCGCAGACGGCTCGCCATCGAACTGACCGACTCCTTCGACTCGTTCGTCGCGATCAGCACCCAGAGCCCGGCGAGTATCCACGCGATCACCGTGTTGGAGGGGTTCGACCGGATCAACGCGGCGCTCAACTCCGCCACGGCCGAGTGCCGCACGACAGTACTGACGATCCAGCCCGGCGGCGGTCGCCCTGTGGACGCCCTGACCCAAGCCCTGGAGCGTGACAGGCCGCTCACCGACCGCGGGGTCAGCATCCGTACGCTGTACCAGCACACAGCCAGGCACAGCCAGGGAACTCTCGCCTACGTGGACCGAATATCCGGCGGCAAGGTCCAAGTGCGCACCCTGGAAGAGCTCATCGAACGCTTGATCATCTTCGATGGAACGGTCGCCTTCATCCCTGCGAGCGACGACCGCCGGGTAGCCCTTGAGCTGCGCCACCCCGGATTGGTCGAGTACCTCAGCAAGGTCTTCGAGCAACTCTGGCAGCGTGCCGTCCCGCTGACGGAAGAGGTCCCCTACGACCTTCCCTCTGACGGCATCACCGGCGTCCAGCGCACCATCGCCAGGCTCCTCATCGAAGGTCACGTGGATGAGGCCATCGCCCGCAGGCTCGGTATGAACGTCCGCACCTGCCGCGCCCACATCGCCAAGATCGCCGCCGCTCTGGGAAGCGGCAGCCGCGCTCAACTCGGCTACTTGATCGCCCGGTCAGGAATCCTCGAGAAGGACCACTGAGTCCGGCGAGGGAGGGGGCCGACGTGACAGCAGCACCCCATACGCACGCGCCAGACGAGCTGTGCGAGGCCGGCTCGGCCCTGTACGTCCGCGCGGTGACCGAAGGCCGCGTCCACCGTGAGACGGCGGCTGAAACCCCCTGCCTGATCGGCTTCGGGCTGCTGCGCCCGGATCCCGAGGACACGCTGTGGCTGCTGCCCACCGCACCCGCCGTCGCGCTTCCCCGGCTGCTGCGGACCATCGAGGAGGACATCGCGCACCAGCGCCGTCGAGCGACAGAACTGGCCGATCTCTTTGAGCCACTCATGGCGCTCGGCTTTCACAGGGCCTCCACACCCGGCGCTCCGGACATCACCGTCCTCGACGGTTTCGAGCGCATCAATTCAGCCATATCAGAGGCGATGGCACCCGCGGTCCACGAGCTGCTCACCATCCAGCCGGGCGGCACCAGATCCCCCGAAGTCCTGGCCACGGCGCTTCCACTCGAACAGTCACTTCTCACGCGAGGTGGCCGCATGCGCACGCTCTACCAACACACGACGCGGCACGCGTTGCCGGTCCTCGCCCACTTCGAACAACTGGAGGGCGATGTCGAGGTCCGCACTCTGGACGAAGTGACCGAACGCCTTGTCGTCATCGACCGTGCCGTGGCGTTCATCCCCGCGACCAAGGATCGCAGCATCGCCCTCGAAGTACGCCACCCCACCCTGATCGACTACTTCGCCACCACCTTCGAGCGCTTCTGGCGCATGGCCGCTCCCATGCATCCCCGGCCCGCACCGGAGCCCTCCGGCAAAGGAATCTCCGGACGCCAACGGGCCGTGGCCGGATTTCTGATCGAAGGCCTCACCGACTCCGAGATCGCCGCACGCCTCGGCCTCAACGTCCGCACCGCTCGCGTCCACATAGCCAAGCTCGCCACCACCCTGGGCAGCAACAGCCGCGCACAACTCGGCTACCTCATCGGCAGCTCAGGCATCCTCAACGACCACGCGTGCGCTTCCCCCACTCCGACCTCGCACATGACGCAACCACCCCCGCCCCCATCGCGTCGCTTCAGCCAACCGGGAGGGAGACAGTATGCCGATCGAGCACATACCGCACGGGGTAGAGCAGCTATGTGATGCGGGCTCGGCCGTCTACCTCCGTGCCCTTCACGAAGGCCGCATCCCACGAGAAGACACCGATGAAGCCCCCTGCCTCATCGACTTCGGGCTGCTCCACCCTGACATCAGCGACATGCAGTGGCTCCTCCCCACATCCCCCGCCGTCGCACTCCCCCGCCTCCTCCGCACCATCGAAGACCACATAGCGGACCAGCGTCGACGGGAAGACCACCTCACCGCGGCGTTCGAGCCGCTCATGGCCCTCGCCTCCCGGATGACCGCCGACTCCGACGACCCGGCGATCACGGTCCTCGACGGCCTCGAACGCATCAGCGCGGCCATCGACCAGGCCATGTCCGACACCACGGAGGAGTTCCTCGCCGTCCAACCGGGCGGCACCCGCCCCCCGGAGACGCTGGCCGACGCCTTCGCCCGCGACCAGGACCTGCTCAGCCGGGGCTGCCGCATGCGAACCCTCTACCAGCACACGACTCGCCACTCACTCCCGGTCCTCGCCTACTTCGAGCGCCTCGAAGGCGACGCCGAAGCCCGAACCCTCGACGAGGTCACGGAGCGCCTCTTCGTCTTCGACCGGACCGTTGCCTTCATCCCGGCGAGCAAGGACCGCAGCATCGCCCTCGAACTGCGCCACCCGGCCGTGGTCGACTACCTGGCCACCACCTTCGACCGCCTGTGGCGCCTGGCCACGCCGATGTGGCCCCAGTCGGTCCCGCAGCGCACGGAAGGCGGAGTCACCACACGCCAACGCGCCATAGCGACCCTCCTCGTCGAAGGCCACACCGACGCCGAAATCGCCGCTCGCCTCGGCATGAACGTGCGCACCGCCCGTGTCCACATAGCAAAGCTTGCTGCCACTGTGGGCAGTCACAGCCGGGCCCAACTCGGTTATCTGATAGGCCAGTCAGGGCTTCTGGATCCGGACGGCTGAGTCACAACATGGACGTACGCCAGTACGTTCACCAGCGCCACGAAAAGCCCACCACTCCGGCGGGCCTACGCCACATCTCGGGAGGCCCTGCCCATGAAGCTCATTCCAATCAGGCTCCATCCATGACGACTCACCCCGTCGCCCGCCTGACGGCCCTCACGCAGGGATACGGCAGCCGCCGCATCATCGAGGACCTCGACCTGTCCATCCAGCCAGGCGTCACCGGATTGCTGGGTCCCAACGGAGCAGGCAAGACCACCCTGTTCCGTACCCTCGCCACGATCGCGCCTCCGCAGAGCGGGGCATTGGAGCTATTCAACGAGCCCGTCACCAGCGAACGGGACGTGCGGAAGGTCCGTCCTCGCATCGGCTATCTCCCACAGGACTTCGGCTACTACCCGGCCTTCTCCGTCACCGATTTCGTCCGCTACTGCGCCTGGTTGCGTGAAGTCCCCTCCAAGGAAGCCGAGTCGGCGACGAGGGAGGCGCTGGCCGCTGTGGGGTTGACCGACCGGGCCCGGGACCGCATGAAGTCTCTTTCCGGCGGCATGCTCCGTCGCGCCGGAATCGCCGCCGCCATCGTCGGCTCCCCCTCGCTGCTCCTCCTCGACGAGCCCACCGTCGGCCTCGACCCCGCCCAGCGTCTCGACTTCCGTGAGCTCATACGTTCCCTCGCCCGCGGCGGGGCCGCCGTCGTGCTCAGTACGCATCTGGTGGAGGACGTGGGCGCCGCTTGCGACGCTGTCCTCGTACTCGACGACGGGCTGCTGGTCCACAGCGGTACGCCACAGGAGCTGGCGGCACTGTCCACACCGGCAGCCCCAGGAGACAGCCCGCTGGAGCGCGGCTACATGACGGTTCTGGGGGGTCGCAGAGGCAGCCGCGGGACGACCGAGGAAGCCGCATGCTGAACGCCTACCGCATCGAGCTGCGCCGCTCCCCCCTGCTCACCGCCTTCCCCGCGCTGATCGCCATGGACCTGCTGGTGCTCTTCGGGCGGTCCCGGTACTGGATCGGGGTGTGGCCCGAGGCGAGCGTCGCGGCGCAGGTCGTCACGCTCTTCCTGGGGCCCGTCCTCGCCGGTGTCTCCGCCTGGCAGGCCGGACGTTCCTCCCGTGCGGGGATGCCCGAGTTCCTTCTCGCCGCCGCCCGGCCGGGCTGGCAGGTCGAGGCCGTGCGGCTGGCCGCCACCCTCACGCTCGGATTCCTCGCGTACGGAATCGGATGCCTCACCGCCGTGGCCGTCTCGCTCGGCGACGCGGGGCCAGGTTTCCTCTGGCCGTCCTACCTGCTGCTCGGCGCCTCGACCCTGATCATTTTCGCGTCCGTGGGACATCTGGCCGGTCGCTGGTGGCCCTCGGCAGCATTCACACCCATCGTCTGCGCACTGGGCTGCTTCATCAGCATGTTGTCCCTGCCGTTCAAATTCAATGTGCTTGCGGGGCCGCCGGACACCCACCTGAGTCCGCTGCCGGTCGCTCTTCGCCTGCTGTGCGCTCTCGCTCTCGCGGTGCTAGCGGTGACGGCACCGCCGCTGAGGAAGAGAGCCGCGCGCCAGATGCCCCACCGGAAGCTCCCGCGCCCTGTCCGCGCCATCGCCGTCGGGTCGGTGGCCTGCTCCCTCACCGCACTGGCCGCGGTCCCGGCAGCCGGCGAACTGCGCGTGGAGCGCCCGGCCTCGGCGACCGAGCCGCTGTGCGACCGTGCCGACAAAAGCGCCCCGCGGGTGTGCGTCTGGCCCGAGCACCGGAAGTATCTGCCGGAGCTGACGCGGATGGCTCAGCGCCTCGACCAGACCAATCACTCCTGGATCAAGACACCCGCCGTGTTCTACGAGTTCGGGCTCCGGCGAACGGACCTGGGAGACCGAGGCTTCGACATCGCCGAAGGGCACGTACGCACCGCAGCGATCGCCATGTCCGACCAGGTGTTCACCGAGTCGATCGGCGACTGCAGCCCGCCCGAGGACGAGCGCCGTGCGTGGCAGTCCATGGACAACATCGCTCTATGGCTTGAGTACCAGGCCGTGGGACAGGACCCGGCCGTCGCCGACAAGGGACTCCACATGGAAGGAGTCGACACCGCCCAGCGCGAGGCGACCAAGGCCTCGCGGATGCCGTCGGCCGAGCAGCAGAAGTGGGTCGAGCAGGAGCGCGGCCAGGTACTTCGTGAGAGCTCGTGGTGCAAGCCTGATGCATGGCACTGATCTGCTCCGCTACGCAAGAGTCCACCGAGGCGCAGCAGTCCTCGTCGGGACCGCAGTTGTCGCCCTTCTGTCGGCGCTCTTCGGCGGTACCAGCATCTCGCTTCCCTCCATCGGCAGCGGAGGAGTAACCACAGGCGTGCCGTACCGGCAGGAGCTTCCGCTGCTGTCGGCGGTCTTCCTCTCCGCCTCCCTCGACGGGGCCATGTCGGCACACGACGCGATGGGCGCGTCCACGATGCACCGCTTGCGCGTCGCGTACTGCACTGGGCTGACGCTGACGGTCTGCGCCTTCTCGTTCGGTGCGGAGACCGTCGCCAACGGCCCGGACTCCGGGTCCGTCTTCGTCCGCTCCACCTTGATCTGGCTGGGCCTCGCCCTGCTCTCTTCGGGTGTACTCGGCCATCAGCTCGGCTGGGTCGTCCCGCTGACCTCGGTCCTATTCCTGGTCTGGTACCCGGGCAACTGGTGGGACTGGACGGCCAATCCGGCCGCTCACCTCTTCAGCTGGGCTGCCGCCGCCATCGCACTGAGCCTCGGAGTCACCGCGACCGCGGCAACTCCGTGGCGCAGGAAGGCCCTCCTCCGCAGGGCGGCCTCCCTCACCCGCGCCGCGCCCCCGTGATCGCCTCGCCGATCGTGAACCCCTTGGCGGGTCCTTCGGGGATCGTGACCTCGGTCCCGTACGGAACTCGGTGGACGCCCACCCAGTCCGCCTTCTCCGGCGACATGGTCTCGTGCCTCTCAGCAGCAAGAGCGGTCATGATGGCGCACCTCCTTTCCAGTGTGGGCTTGGCGTCCTCGCGGCACAAGCAACGCGATCACGGTAGGTACGTTCATGGGGCCGACCAGGGGAAAGAGCGTCCAGCTCACCCGATGCGGTGAGGGCGAAACGGTCCTCCGTTCCCGGCCTCCCCCAACTCGAACCACACCCCCTTCGCATACCGCCCCGCCCTGTCGTCCGCGACGCCCCACGTGTCGGCGAGTTCCGCGACCAGGGCCAGCCCTCGCCCCCAGGCGGCCACGGCCACCCCGGCGGCGGGGTGCGCTACGACCGGAGGGTCCGGGCTCTCGTCGAAGACCGTTACCCGTAGGCGGGTGAGCGTCAGGAGGATGCGGAGTATGGCGGAGCCCTTGGTGTGCAGGTGCACGTTCGTGAGGAGTTCCGAGGTGCAGAGAGTTGCCGGCATGACCAGCGGTTCTCGGTCCAGGGTGCGCAGGACTGTGCGTACGAAGTCTCTGCCGACCTTGGGGGAGGTCGCGTCCCCGGGGGTGAAGAGGCTGTAGTCGTACGCGAGTTGGGCTGCTCGGTGCGCGATGCGTGGGCGGTCTGCGGGCATGACGGTTGCTCCCGTCGGGAGGGGTGGGGGAGGTGGTGCGTGTTCCTTGCCGGGCGATGGCGTTGCCCACGTGCGCCTGGTCGGTGCTGTGGGTGCCTTTCGGCTTGTGGGCAGGGGGAGTTGACCAACTCCGGGGCGTCACCGGTGTCACACTTAAGGTAAGGATGCAGGGAACGCATTCGCAACCTGAATCGCGTAAGTGATAGACCAACTCCCCCGAAAGAGGGGAGACTTCGCCCAGACAACTGAGGAGATAGCCCCTTGGGAATGCGCACTGTCATCAGTGAACGCCAGCACCGGCTCGGCCACGAGCTCAAGAAACTGCGCGAACAGGCAGGCTTGTCCGCCGGAGAAGCAGCCGAGCGGATCAATATGGGCCGCGGCCAGCTGAGCCATGTCGAAGCCGGGCGCACCTCGATCGTGTCGGACCGTCTTCGAGACCTCTGCGAAGCACTGGGATGCGAAAGTGTTCCCTACGTCGATGCCCTCGTCGCCATGTCCGAGGCAACAGGAAAAGGCTGGTGGAGTGCCTATAAGGGCAACGTCGGTTCTGCGGCCATGAATCTCGCCGAGCTGGAGGCTGGCGCTATCGCGTTGCGGAGTCACGAGTCGCTGTTCGTCCCCGGCCTGTTGCAAACCGAGGAGTACATGAGAGCCATCTTCGCCAACCCCAAGTTGGCCGTGAGCGACGTGGACGAAGCTGCAGCCTTCCGCATGGAGCGTCAGTCCGTCCTCACCTCCGAGAACCCTCCGGAGTTCCACGGCGTGATTCACGAGGCGGCACTGCACATGCGCTTCGGCGGTACTTCCGTCCTGCGCGGCCAACTTCTGCACCTTGTCGAGGTCGCCCGGCTCCCCAACGTGACCGTCCAGGTCGTCCCGTTCGAGGCGGATGTCGATGCCGCGCTCAGTGGAGCATTCCTGCACAGCATCACGCCGGTACACCGGCTGAGCACGGTCGTGCTCGATCACCCTTCGGGTCCGCTGTATCTCCGCGACGATGAGCACCTTGCGTTGTACGGCAGCATGTTCGATCGTCTAACCGAGTGTGCACTCGCGCCGATCTCCGGGCGTTCACACGCCACACTCGCGGCCAAGGACTCTCTGGCACTGATCCAGCATCTGCTCTACACACTCTAGGAGCCCACAAATGCCCCGCCTGAACTGGCAGAAGTCCTCATTCAGCGGCGGCCCGGAGAGTAACTGCCTCTACATAGCCACCGCCCCCGACGGAACGATCCGCCTCCGCGAGAGCGACGCCCCGGACACGATCCTGACGACCACGTCCGGCTCGCTGGCAGCACTCCTGGAGACGCTCTCCCGAGAGGACTGACTCAAGAAGGCAATCGCTGAGGAGTTGAGGTCGCGGGCTCAGCCGCCGCCCCACTCCCGCAGCAGACCCTCCCGCTCAGCGCCCCGCGGCGAACCCCCCTCCCGCGCCCGCCCCCACTCCGCCATCGACGCCAGAGTCGTCCGCAAGGTCGCCTCGCCCTCCGTCATGCGGGTCAGGAGCGTCAAGGACAGGTCGTACTCCTCCTGGGAGTAGCCGATCGCCGCCGCCGTGTACGCCGACAGTTCCGTGTCGGCGCCTTCGGCCCCCGTGACCCGGACGGTGAGGGTCGGCGGCTCGTCCCCACTCCCGAGGCCCGCCGTCAGCGCCATGTCCACCAGCGCTCCCACGTGCCGCTTCAGGGACTTCACGGGGACATCGTCGACGCTCAGCGCGTGTACGTCCTCCCACGGGAAGAACCCCGACTGGCCGTCCCCCAGGGCCACCACGCCCTCCGGCGTCAGCCGCACCCCGGCCGCGAGGCCCGACGGCTTCGCGCCCACGTACACATCGCCCTCGGCGATCCAGAACAGTCCCACCATGGCCATGGCGAACCCCGCTTCCCCCGGCAAATTTCTTCAGGTCGACCATCGCAACGCGCGTCGGGGCCGGGAGGTTCCCACCTCCCGGCCCCGACGCGCGAGCAAAGAACTACTGCTCCGAAGCTACCGCTCCGAAATTACTGCTCCGACGACCTCTTCGGCCGCCACACCACCAACGCGCTCGCCTGCTGCACGTCCTGGTACGGGACCAGGTCGCGGCGGTACGAAGCGTGCACCGCCGCCTCGCGCTGCTGCATCGCCGCAGCCGCGCCCTCCACCGCCGACGACAGCTCCGCCACCCTCGACTGGAGCGCCGCCACCTGGTGTTCGAGCTCGATGATGCGCTTGATGCCCGCCAGGTTGATGCCCTCTTCCTGCGACAACTGCTGCACCGTACGGAGCAGTTCGATGTCGCGGGCCGAATAGCGTCGGCCACGGCCCGGCGTGCGGTCGGGAGAGACCAGGCCCAGGCGGTCGTACTGACGCAGGGTCTGCGGGTGGAGGCCGCTCAGCTGAGCCGCTACCGAGATGACGTAGACCGGCGTCTCGTCGGTCAACTGGTACGGATTTCGACGACGGCCGTCCATCTCATGCTCCCTTCGCGGCCTGGAACAGTTCTGCCCGCGGATCGTCGTCCGCAGTCGCCTTGCGGTAAGCCTCGAGGGCTTCCTTCGCCGTGTCGGAGAGTTCGGTCGGGACCGATACCTCCACCGTCACCAGCAGGTCGCCCCGCGAGCCGTCCTTGCGGACCGCGCCCTTGCCCCGCGCCCGCATCGTACGACCGTTGGGCGTGCCCGGAGGGAGCTTCAGCGTGACGGCCGGTCCGCCCAGGGTGGGGACCTTGACCTCGCCGCCCAGTGCCGCTTCCGTGAACGTCACCGGCACCGTCACCGTGAGGTTGTCGCCCTTGCGGCCGAAGACCGGGTGGGTGTCGACGTGCACGACCACGTACAAGTCGCCCGCCGGACCGCCCCGTTCACCGGGGCCGCCCTTGCCTCGCAGGCGGATGCGCTGGCCGTCCGACACGCCCGCGGGGATCCGCACCTGCATCGTGCGGGACGACTTCGCCCTGCCCGAGCCCTTGCAGACCTCGCACGCGTCCTGGGCGATGAGCCCTCGGCCCTTGCAGTCCACGCAGGGGTCGGTGAGGGAGAATCCGCCGCCGCCTCCCCGCGTCACCTGGCCCGTGCCGACGCACGTCGGGCACACGCGCGGTGTGCCGTTCTTGTCGCCGGTGCCGGAACAGGCCTTGCAGGGAGCCTGGGAGGACATCCGGAGCGGGACCGTGGCCCCGTCCACCGCCTCCGTGAAACTCAGCGTGACCTCGGACTCGATGTCCTGGCCGCGCCGGGGCTGCGTACGCGTGCCCGCGCCGCCCGCCCCCGTACCGCCTCGGTTGAACAGGCCCCCGAAGACGTCACCCAGACCGCCCCCGAAGCCGCCGGCACCGCCTGCGCCGCCCGCTCCACCGCCCGGGGCGCCGCCTCCGAAGAGGTCGCCCAGGTCGAAGTTGAACGAGCCGCCGGTGCCGCCCGCTCCGGGGCCTGCCCTGAAGCCGCCGTTGCCGAAGAGAGCACGCGCTTCGTCGTACTCCTTGCGCTTCTTGGGGTCCCCGAGGATGTCGTTCGCCTCGGAGATCTCCTTGAAGCGCTCTTCCGCCTTGGTGTTGCCCTTGTTGGCGTCCGGGTGGTTCTCGCGGGCGAGCTTCCGGTACGCCTTCTTGATCTCGGCTTCGGTGGCGTCCTTGGGGACGCCGAGGACCTTGTAGTAGTCCTTCTCGATGAAGTCCTTCGTGCTCATCCCCGACGTCCCTCCTCTCGCTTCACAACAACTCCGTTACGTCAGCCCTCGTCCGGGCCGCCACCGGTCTCCTTGTCCTCCGCCTGCTCGGCGGAGTCCTTGGAAGCAGCGGTGTCGGCGTCTCCGCCCTTGACCGTCTGCGCGCCCGGCTGCGGCTCGGCCACGGCCACCCGCGCGGGGCGGATGGTGCGCTCGCCGATGCGGTACCCCGGCTGCAGGATCGCGACGCAGGTCGTCTCGGTGACGTCCGGCGCGTACGAGTGCATCAGGGCCTCGTGGATCGTCGGGTCGAAGGGCTCGCCCTCCTTGCCGAACTGCTGGAGGCCCATCTTGGCGACGACCGTCTCGAGCGCCTCCGCGACGGACTTGAACCCGCCGACCAGCTCGCCGTGTTCACGGGCGCGGCCGACGTCGTCCAGGGTCGGGAGGAGTTCACCCAGGAGGTTCGCCGCGGCGATCTCCTTGACCGTGACCTTGTCCCGCTCCACTCGGCGGCGGTAGTTCTGATACTCCGCCTGGAGCCGCTGGAGGTCCGCCGTGCGCTCGCCGAGCGCCGTGCGCACCTGGTCCAGCTGCGCGATCAGACCCACGTCCTGGGCGGACTGAGCCGACTGCGCCGATGCGTTGTTTGCTGCGTCCCCGGCCGGGGCCGCCGGGCCCTCCTCAGTGGAGGGCTCGGCGGCCTGCGGCGCCGCGTCATCAGGGGTGGCGCCGGAGGGGACGTCGGGCTTCTCGGCGTTGTCACCGAAGCCCGGAGTCTCCTCGGTCATGCGGCGCCGCCCTTCGTGTCACCAGGCTTCTCGTCGTCGACGATCTCGGCGTCGACCACGTCGTCGTCCTTGTCCTTGGACATGTTCGGGGCCTCTTCGCCCTCGCCGCCGGGGGCAGCGCCCTCGGCACCCGCGGCCTGAGCGTCCGCGTACATGGCCTGGCCCAGCTTCTGGGAGACGGCCGCGACCTTCTCGGTGGCCGTGCGGATCTCCGCGGTGTCCTCGCCCTTGAGCTTTTCCTTCAGCTCGTTGACGGCTTCCTCGACCTCGGTCTTGACGTCACCGGGGACCTTGTCCGCGTTATCGGTGAGGAACTTCTCCGTCTGGTAGACGAGCTGCTCGCCCTGGTTGCGGGACTCGGCGGCCTCGCGGCGCTTGTGGTCCTCGTCCGCGTACTGCTCGGCCTCCTGGCGCATGCGGTCGACCTCGTCCTTCGGCAGCGAGGAGCCGCCGGTGACGGTCATCTTCTGCTCCTTGCCGGTGCCGAGGTCCTTGGCCGTCACGTGCATGATGCCGTTGGCGTCGATGTCGAAGGCGACCTCGATCTGCGGGACACCGCGCGGGGCCGGCGGCAGGCCCGTGAGCTCGAACATCCCGAGCTTCTTGTTGTACGCCGCGATCTCGCGCTCGCCCTGGTAGACCTGGATCTGGACGGACGGCTGGTTGTCCTCGGCCGTCGTGAAGATCTCGGAGCGCTTGGTCGGGATCGTGGTGTTGCGCTCGATGAGCTTCGTCATGATCCCTCCCTTGGTCTCGATGCCGAGGGACAGCGGGGTCACGTCGAGGAGCAGGACGTCCTTGACCTCGCCCTTGAGGACACCGGCCTGCAGGGCGGCGCCGATGGCGACGACCTCGTCCGGGTTCACGCCCTTGTTGGCGTCCTGGCCGCCGGTCAGCTCCTTGACGAGCTCCGCGACGGCGGGCATACGGGTCGAGCCACCGACGAGAACGACGTGGTCGATCTCGGAGAGCTGGATGCCCGCGTCCTTGATGACGTTGTGGAACGGCGTCTTGCAGCGCTCCAGAAGGTCGGACGTGAGCTGCTGGAACTGGGCGCGCGTGAGCTTCTCGTCCAGGTGCAGCGGGCCCTCGGCGGACGCCGTGATGTAGGGCAGGTTGATCGTGGTCTCCGTAGAGGAGGACAGCTCGATCTTGGCCTTCTCGGCCGCCTCGCGCAGGCGCTGGAGCGCCATCTTGTCCTTGCCCAGGTCCACGCCGTGGCCGTTGTTGAACTGCTTGACCAGGTAGTCGACGACGCGCTGGTCCCAGTCGTCACCACCGAGGTGGTTGTCGCCGTTCGTGGCCTTCACCTCGACGACGCCGTCGCCGATCTCCAGGAGGGACACGTCAAAGGTGCCGCCACCGAGGTCGAAGACGAGGATCGTCTGGTCGTCCTTGTCGAGGCCGTACGCCAGAGCGGCGGCCGTCGGCTCGTTGACGATGCGCAGGACGTTCAGGCCCGCGATCTCGCCGGCCTCCTTCGTGGCCTGGCGCTCCGAGTCGTTGAAGTACGCCGGGACGGTGATGACCGCGTCGGCCACCTTCTCGCCCAGGTACGACTCCGCGTCGCGCTTCAGCTTCTGCAGGATGAACGCCGAGATCTGCTGGGGGTTGAACCCCTTGTCGTCGATGTCCACCTTCCAGTCAGTGCCCATGTGGCGCTTGACCGAACGGATGGTCCTGTCGACGTTCGTGACCGCCTGGCGCTTGGCCACCTCGCCGACAAGCACCTCGCCGTTCTTCGCGAAGGCGACGACGGACGGCGTGGTCCTGGCGCCCTCGGCGTTGGTGATGACGGTGGGCTCGCCGCCTTCAAGAACGCTGACGACAGAGTTAGTCGTGCCCAGGTCGATGCCGACCGCACGTGCCATTTCGGTTCCTCCAGATGTAACTCTTGAGTGGATCTGACTCAACAATGCATGACGGCTGCGCCGGCGTCAACAGAACTGAGTCGAGGGGGCTCAACTCTTATCCAGCCCTTACGCGCAACCAGGCCCCGTAAGGGGCACGGGGAGCTGCGCGACCAGCCGCAGCCGACCCACAGATGGGCGGTCTTCCAGCGGAGCGCCGACGCAAGGGTTGCCTGAGCGACGCAGATCACCGCCTTGCTGGCTACAGTGCGGCTGAGTAAGTGGGTAGTCTCAGACGGACTGCATAAGTTACCGCTTAGTAATAGTTCGCCTCGCAGGCCCGAGGAGCCCCCAAATGCAACTCGCCGCGATCATCGTGTCGCTGGTCCTAATCGCGGTCGGCGTCGCGCTGTTCGGCCGTGCCATCGTGCAGATCTACCAGTACATGCGCCTCGGACAGTCCGTCCCGGCAGGTACCCGCACCGATCAGCCCGTGCAGCGCACCGTCACCGTGGCCAGGGAGTTCCTCGGCCACACCCGCATGAACCGCTGGGGCGTCGTCGGCGTCGCGCACTGGTTCGTGGCGGTGGGCTTCTTCTCGCTGCTCCTCACCATCGTCAACGCCATCGGCCAGCTCTTCAAGGCCGACTGGATGCTGCCGATCATCGGTGAGTGGGCGCCGTACAACATGTTCGTCGAGTTCATCGGCACGATGACGGTGGTCGGCATCCTGACGCTGATCGTCATCCGGCAGCTGAGCAACCCCGACAAGCCGGGCCGCAAGTCCCGCTTCGCGGGTTCCAAGAAGGGCCAGGCGTACTTCGTCGAGGCCGTGATCCTCATCGTCGGCGTCTGCATCTTCACGCTGCACGCCCTTGAGGGTGCCCAGCACCACGTGGACAGCTACGAGGCGTCGTTCTTCATCTCGTACCCGTTCGTCTCGTGGTTCGGCGGCATGGACCTCTCCACGCTGCAGAACCTCACGTACTTCTTCGCCATGGTGAAGATCGCGACGTCCTTCATCTGGATGATCACCGTCGCGCTCAACACGAACATGGGCGTCGCCTGGCACCGCTTCCTCGCCTTCCCGAACATCTGGTTCAAGCGCGACGCGGACGGCTCCACGACCCTCGGCGAGCTCCAGCCCATGACGTCCGGCGGCAAGCCGATCGACTGGGAGGACCCGGCCGAGGACGCCGTCTTCGGTGTCAGCCAGGTCGAGCAGTTCTCCTGGAAGGGCCTCCTCGACTTCAGTACGTGCACCGAGTGCGGCCGCTGCCAGTCGCAGTGCCCCGCCTGGAACACCGGCAAGCCGCTCTCCCCGAAGCTCCTGATCATGTCGCTGCGCGACCACGCGCACGCCAAGGCCCCCTACTTGCTCGCCGGTGGCGGCAAGGACATGGAGGGCAACGAGAAGGCCACGGAAGAGCAGCTCAAGGACGTTCCCGCCGCCGCCCTCGCCGAGGCCGAGCGCCCCCTCATCGGCACCGCCGAGGAGAACGGCGTCATCGACCCCGACGTCCTGTGGTCCTGCACCAGCTGCGGTGCCTGCGTCGAGCAGTGCCCGGTGGACATCGAGCACATCGACCACATCGTCGACATGCGCCGCTACCAGGTGATGATCGAGAGCGCGTTCCCGTCCGAGGCCGGGACGATGCTCAAGAACCTGGAGAAGAAGGGCAACCCCTGGGGCCTGGCCAAGAAGCAGCGCCTGGAGTGGCTCAAGGAGCTCGACTTCGAGGTGCCGGTCGTCGGCAAGGACATCGAGGACCTCACCGAGGTCGAGTACCTCTACTGGGTCGGCTGCGCCGGCTCCCTGGAGGACCGCGCGAAGAAGACCACCAAGGCCTTCGCGGAGCTGCTCCACATGGCGGGCGTCAAGTTCGCCATCATGGGCGGCGACGAGAAGTGCACCGGCGACTCCGCACGCCGCCTGGGCAACGAGCCGCTGTTCCAGCAGCTCGGCCAGGAGAACGTGATGGCGCTGAACATGGCGTTCGGCGAGGAGCTCGACGACGACGGCAAGGTCACGCCCGAGTCGGCCAAGCCGAAGACCGCGAAGAAGATCGTCGCGACCTGTCCGCACTGCCTCAACACGCTCGGCAACGAGTACCCGCAGCTCGGCGGCGACTACGAAGTCATCCACCACACGCAGCTGCTCCAGCACCTCATCGACGAGGACAAGCTGATCCCGGTGACGCCCGTCGAGGGCCTCATCACCTACCACGACCCGTGCTACCTGGGCCGGCACAACAAGATCTACACGCCCCCGCGCGAGATCATGTCCGCCGTCCCGGGCCTGCGCCAGCAGGAGATGCACCGCCACAAGGAGCGCGGCTTCTGCTGCGGTGCCGGTGGCGCGCGGATGTGGATGGAGGAGCGGATCGGCAAGCGCATCAACAACGAGCGCGTCGACGAAGCCCTGTCCCTCAACCCGGACATCATCTCCACCGCCTGCCCGTTCTGCCTGGTGATGCTCACCGACTCCGTCAACGGCAAGAAGGCTGCATCTGACAGCGGCTCCGCCGCGGGCGGCAAGGCCCAGGAGTCCCTCCAGGTCGTGGACGTCGCGCAGCTGCTGCTCGACTCCGTGAAGACGCCGGTGGACCCCGCCGGTGAGTCCGAGACCGCGGACGAGCCGGAGCCCGAGCCCGTGAAGTAACCACGGGAAGCATGGCTTCAGGCCGGTTCCGCCCTCTTGGGCGGGACCGGCCTTTCGTTTGTGAACGGAGGGGGAGCATCATGTGCTGGTTGTTGTCGGTTGGGGCGGTCGGGGTGGGTGATGGGCATGCGGAGTGCCGGGACGCGTGGCATACGTGGTGTCAGACGCGGAGGCGTCACGAGCCGCGGAGGTGTCATGGGCACGGCAGCCGTGGTCAGCTGTGCGCTGCTGCTCGCCGGATGCGGCGGCGGCAACGACGACGCGGGCAAGCCCGACACACGGCACCGGCCCGTCAGCATGGCGGGCAAGGGCGCGGCGCAGCAGCCCGTCCCCAGCGGCAAGGGCTCCAAGGTCGACGACGACTTCAACGGTGACGGCGCCCCCGACCTCGTACTCGACGACCTGGTGCACCGCGGCCACGGCGACGACGCGGGCATCGGAGTCGTCTACGGCTCCCGGAGCGGACTGCGGCCCGGCGCGCGGCAGTTGCTGAGCGCGCGGGCCAACGGGGCTCGCACCAAGGGCGAGTTGCCCGCGTCCTTCGAGTCCGAGGCGTCCTGCGACCTCGACGAGGACGGCTTCACCGACCTCCTGGTCTCCACCGACCCGCCGTACGACGGCCTCGGCCGACCGCCCGTGCCGCTGCAGATCGTCTTCGGCTCGCCCGAGGGCCTGAAGGGCAAGGCCGTGAAGGTGAAGGTGCCCGCGCAGTCCCGCATCGGCAACGACTGGTCCGACCAGCCGGTGTGCGGGGACTTCGACGGGGACGGGGCGAACGACCTGGTCCTGCACGCGAGCGGCGCCCGGCTCACCTTCCTGCGCGGCCCCTTCAAGCGGACCGGCGCCCCGCGCGCCGCGGGCAAGCCGCTGGCCGCGCCCGGCAACGACCTCGTCACCGGCAGGGCCACGGACGTCGACCGCGACGGGTACGACGACGTCCTGGTCCGCAAGGCCGCGAACGCGTCCGGCGCCGCGGCCGGCGCGCTCGTCCTGGGCGGCCCGAAGGGCCCCGCCGAGACCGGGGTCCTGTTCCCCTCCGGCACGGACACCGCGTTCGGGCGCTTCGGCAAGGGCAAGGGCATGGACGCAGCCGTCGCGGGCCCGTCCGGGGTCGCCCTGCGCTACGACGTGCCCGGCACCCTGCGCTCCACCCTTGAGGCGAAGGACGTGGCCGTGGACGCGGGTGACCTCGACGGGGACGGCCTGAGCGAGCTCGTGATGAGCGGAGGAGGCAGCGGGAGCGGCGGCGGCGCCGGTGAGGTGCGGGTCTTCCGGGGGCGGGCCGGAGGGCTTTCGGCCAATGCCACCGCGACCGTGATCCCCTCCGCCAAGGGCACCACGCAGGTTCTCGGGATCGCGGACTTCGACGGGGACAAGCGTGCCGATCTGATCCTTCGTACGTACCGGGGAGACGGCGAGGACACGGTGGGGGTCTATCCCGGGGTGAAGGGGGACCTCGTGGCACGCAAGCCCCAGCTGACCTTCTCTACGCGGGATTTCCTGGCCCTGGGGGACGGGGCGTAGGGGACGGGCGCAGGAGACGGGCGTAAGGGTTCCGCGGGGCCTTCGGTTCACCTGGACGTCACCTCACCTCCCCCGTCGCACAACCATTGGTACGCCTCACATGTCACATCCCCGGAAGCATCTCCGTACTCCCGGGAGTCCCACGTGCGCGTACGTAATCTGGCCATCGCCGCGAGCGTCGCGGCCCTCGCCGCCGCGGGCCTGACGCTGCCCCTCGCGGGCACCGCGAGCGCCGCGTCCACGCTCAAGGACGACTACAACGGGGACGGCTACCGCGACCTCGCGATCGGCAACCCCGCGA
Source organism: Streptomyces sp. A18 (assembly GCF_059026065.1). NCBI lineage: Bacteria > Bacillati > Actinomycetota > Actinomycetes > Kitasatosporales > Streptomycetaceae > Streptomyces > Streptomyces sp. A18. Next base: position 248,243 of record NZ_JBWLKL010000002.1, read on the forward strand.
CGAACTCCGTGACGGTGACCTTCGGTTCGGCTTCCGGCGTGTCCCAAGGCCGCTCGGTCACCGTCACCCAGAACACCGCCGGGGTCCCGGGAGTCACCGAAGCCGAGGACGAGTTCGGCGAGAACGTCACCAGCGGCGACGTGAACGGCGACGGCTACGCCGACCTGATCGTCGGCGCCCCCGGCGAGCAGGTGACGGGCAAGCCCTCCGGCTCCGTCACGATCATCAAGGGCGGCAAGAGCGGATTCACCGGCGGCAGCCACGTCGTGAACGCCCCCGCCGACACCGCGGGCCGCTTCGGCGAGGCCACCACGTGGAACGACCTGGACACCGACGGCGCGCCCCAGCTGGCCGTGATCAGCGGCGACAACTGGTGGTACTACTCCGGCGCGGGCGAGGACGGCCGCGCGTACGGACTCGAAGTCGACTTCATCCCCGAGGGCGTACGCCTGGACGGCATGGTCAGCGGCAACTTCAAGTACAAGGACGGCTTCGGCTACGTCCTGTACGGAGAGCGCGCCGACGGCGGCGCCTACACCGCGCACATGAACGGCGGCGCCGGCGACTACGGCTACCAGGCGGAGCTCCTCGGCGAGGGCGACGATCCGACCGCGACGCGCGACGCGGCCACCGCGGGTGACGTGAACGGCGACGGCTACGACGACCTGATCACCGGCAACTCCCGCGACTCGGCGGGCGGCAAGGGCGGTTCGGTGAGCGTCCGGTTCGGCGGCGACCGCGCGTTCGGCGCCCCGGTGACGTACGGCCAGGACAGCGCGGGCGTGCCCGGCGCCGACGAGGCGGGCGACGGCTTCGGCGCCTCGGTCTCCGCGGGCGACGTGACCGGTGACGGCCTCCCGGACCTCGCGGTGGGCGCGCCCGGCGAGACGGTCGGCACCGTCGCGGGCACCGGCAGCGTCACGCTCCTCAAGTCCTCCGCGGGTGCCTTCACTTCGGGCAAGGCGTGGCATCAGGAGACCGCGGGCGTGCCCGGCGTCGCCGAGGCCGACGACCGCTTCGGCGCGTCCGTCCGCCTCAAGGACATCAACAAGAACGGCAAGGCGGACCTGGCCACCGGCGCGACCGGCGAGGACATCGGCACGACGCGAGATGTCGGCGCCGTGTGGGTCCTGCGCGGCACGGCCACGGGTCTGACGTCGTCGTACGCGACCTCCTTCAACGGTTCGGACTTCGGGGTCGGCGGCGCGGACGCCGACTTCGGACGAACGCTGCGCTGAGCCCCTCCCGCGGGCCCACCGCCCCCTCAACTCGCCACCCCCCAAGGCAGACGAGCAACTTCAGGAGTAGTCCCGCATGGCAAAGCACAAGCGCACCGCCCCCACCCACCGACCCAGACCCGGCCGCCTGGCCGTGGCAACCGCCGCCGCTGCGGCCCTCACAGGCGGACTCCTCACCCTCTCGACGACCTCCGCGACCGCGGCACCCGCGGCCACACAGCCCGACGACGCCGACTTCAACGGCGACGGCACGGCCGACCTCGCCACCTCCGCGACGCACGCCAATGTGGGCGGCAAGGACAAGGCGGGCCAGGTGGTCGTCACGTACGGCGGCACCCAGCAGCGCCACGTCACCTTCAGCCAGAACAGCGCGGGCGTGCCCGGCACCGCCGAGAAGGGCGACTTCTTCGGCGCCGACTCCGCGTACGGCGACTTCGACGGCGACGGCTACGACGACCTCGCCGTCGGAGCCATCGGTGAGGACGTCGGCACGGATGTCGACGGCGGCACGGTCCAGGTCCTGTGGGGCTCGCCGAACGGCCTGTCCGGCGGATCCACGGTCAAGGACCCGCGCCCCACCAAGCACGACGGGTTCGGCGGCCCCCTCCAGGCGGGCGACTTCGACGGCGACGGCAAGGACGACCTCGCCGTGGGCTCCGCTTCGGGCGCGGCCACCATCGACATCTTCGACGGCGGCATCAAGCGCTCCGGCGCGACCGGCGGCCGCTACACCGTGCTCCCGCCCATCCACAGCGGCGACGGCGCGGGCCCAGCCAACCTGCACTCCGGGGACGTCAACGGCGACGGCAAGGACGACCTGATCGTCAACGGCTACTCCACCGCCGACGACTACAACGCCAACCTCTGGCTGCCCGGCAGCGCGAACGGCATCACCACGAACGGCGTCCAGCGGCTGCCCGCGGGCATCGTCACCGACGTGGGCGACACGGACGCCGACGGCTACGGCGACGTCATCATCGGCCTCGACTGGGACGAAGGCATCGACGGCGCCAACAAGGGCGGCACGGTGTACGTGGTCAAGGGCAACGAGAACGGCCCGTACGGCGGCAGCCAGGCCTTCACCCAGGACACGGCGGGCATCCCGGGCGGCGGCGAGAAGGGCGACTTCTTCGGCTCGGAACTCGACCTCGGCGACATCAACGGCGACGGCCACCTCGACCTGGTCGTGAGCAGCCCCGGCGAGAACCTGGACGGCGTCGTCGACGCGGGCTCGGTCACCGTCATCTACGGCGCGGCGGACGGCTCGGGCCTCTCCACGCGGGGAGCGGCCCTCTACAGCCAGGACACACCGGGCGTCCCCAACTCCAATGAGAACAGCGACTACTTCGGCTCGGACGTCCACATCGACGACCTGAACGCGGACGGCAAGGGCGACGTCTCCATCGGAGCCCAGGGCGAGAACGGCTCCAACGGAGCGCTCTACATCCTGACCGCCGAGCAGGACGGCTCCCTCACGGGCACGTCCGGCGTCTACACCTCCACGGCCGGCATCTCGCCCACGGGAACACCCCGCCTGGGCACCAACTTCGCGGACTAGCAGCGAAGTTCCCCCATCGACCGCCGGGCCCGCACGCTCCACCCACTGCGGGCCCGGCTCTCCCCCTCGGAGCTACCGTGCGCATACGCACTTTCCTGCTGGTCTCGTCCCTGGCGACCACCGGCCTGCTCACGCTTCCCGCCACGACGGCATCCGCCGCCCCCGCCCCCCTCACCGCCGACTTCAACGGCGACGGATACGACGACCTCTTCGTCGGCGTGCCCAGTGGCACCGTCGGCGGGAAGGCCAAGGCCGGGTACGTCAGCGTCGTGTTCGGTGGGGAGCACGGGCCGGGGCCGCACGGTGTGCGGCGTATTACTCAGGCCACCGTCGAGGTGCCCGGGACTCCCGAGAGCGGGGACCGGTTCGGGGGGTCCGTCGTCGCAGCTCATGTCGACGACGACCAGTACGCGGATCTCGTCATCGGCGCCCCCGGCGAGGACATCGACGCCAAGACCGATGCCGGTTCCGTCACCGTGCTGTACGGCACCGGCGACGGCTTCGCGCTCGCCAACACAGCCGCCCGGGGGGCGAAGTCCGGTGACGCGTACGGGAACGCCCTCGCCGCCGCCGACTTCACCGGTGACACGGACGTCGACCTCGCGATCGGCGGCAAGGACCAGGTCGTCGCCAACTTCAATCCGTACGCCGCCGACACCCGGCCGGTCATGGCCGACCGCATGGGCGGCCGGGCGCCCGTCCTGACCACCGGCGACTTCAACACCGACGGGCTCCCCGACCTCGCCCTCGGCTACTACACGCAGAACCAGCCCTACACCCAGTCCCATCTGCGCCTCTACGGGTGGAACAAGGACGAGGGCGCCATGGGCAACTTCTGGAACAACTCCAACGGCGCCGCGAACGCCCTCGCGTCCGGCGACTTCAACGGCGACGGCTTCGACGACCTCGCCGTCGGCAACTGCCGCGAGATCGCCGACGAGAACATCGACGACCCGTGCGGTCCCGAGGAGCTCACCAAGGGCGGCGGCATCCACATCCGCTTCGGCGGCGCGAACGGCAACTTCGGCTGGGAGCAGCAGACGTTCAACCAGGACACCGCGGGCATGCCCGGCGTCGCGGAGACCGGTGACGGCTTCGGCGACGCGCTCGCCGTGGCGGACATCGACTCCGACGGCCACGACGACCTGATCGCGGGCGCCCCCGGCGAGGCCATCGGCAGCGCGGCGAAGGCGGGCAGCGTCACCGTCCTGAAGGGCGGCGAGATGGGCCTGCTCGACCCGGCGGGCGCGGCGAACCCGGGCACGGTCGCGTACCAGCAGAACTCCCCCGGCATCCTGGGCGTCGCCCAGGCGGGCGATCTCTTCGGCGGCGCGCTCGCCTTCGGTGATCACAACGGGGACGGCGCCCGGGACCTGTCCGTCGCCGCGCCCGGCGAGAACGCCTCCGCGGGCGGCGTCTGGGATCTGCCGGGCGCGAAGGCCGGCGGCTCGGTCGTCACCCCGAACTCCCTTGGCCTGCCCGCCTCTTCCGACCCCCTGGCGTACGGAGCGGTGCTGGGGAAGTAGCCCGTGACCCGCGGCACGCCGCAGGTCACCCGGGACCCTGGGGAAAACCCCTCAGGGTCCCCCTAAGGGTTGTCACAGGTCAGCGGCAAAGCCGCTCTCCTCCCGGGGAGGGACGACCCGAGCCCTCCAGACCAGGTACGTTCGATTCGTGGCTGGATTCAGGATCGGACGCGGCCGGGACAACCGCACCCCGCAAGCGCGACCCCAACAACGACCGCGGCAGGAGCCGTACGGGCAGCAGGCCCCCCAGGGCCAGCAGCCCCCGTACGGCTACCCTCAGCCGCCCCCTCGGCAGCACGGCGGCCAGCAGCCGCCGTACGGCCAGGGCCAGGGCGGATACGGCGGGCAACAGTGGCCGCAGGCGGGCGGCAACCACGGCGAGCCGGAGTACTTCGGCGGGCCGGGAGACCCAGGGCACGGGGGCCAGGGCGGTCAGGGCGGCTTCGATCCGTACGCCGCCAACAACCCCGGTCACACCCAGGCCTTCTCCGTGGGCGAGGACCCCTACAACCAGGGCGACACCTACCGCGCGGGGCAGGCGCCCGCGCCGGTGGGCCCGCGCCTGCACTGGAAGGACCTCCTGCGCGGCATCGTCCTGCGCCCGGGACCGACGTTCCTGCAGATGCGGGACTACGCGATGTGGGCCCCGGCGATCATCGTCACGTTCCTCTACGGGCTCCTGGCGATCTTCGGCTTCGACGGCGCCCGCGAGGACGCCATCAACGCCACGCTCTCGACGGCCGTCCCGTACGTCCTGACGACCGCCGTCGCGATCACGATCAGTGCCTTCATCCTGGGCGTGGTCACGCACACCCTCGCCCGCCAGCTCGGCGGCGACGGCGCCTGGCAGCCGACGGTCGGCCTCTCCATGCTGATCATGTCGATCACGGACGCGCCCCGCGTGATCGTCGCGATGTTCCTCGGCGGCGGCCAGCCCTTCGTCCAGCTGCTCGGCTGGGTGACGTGGGTCGCGGCGGGCGCGCTGCTCACGGCGATGGTGAGCAAGTCGCACGACCTGCCGTGGCCGAAGGCGCTGGGCGCGGCGTCGATCCAGCTGCTCGCGCTGCTCGCGATCATCAAACTGGGTACGTTCTAGACGTACGTACGCACGAAGAGGGCCCCCGCGGGTTGATCCGCGGGGGCCCTCTTCTTACGCGTGGGCGGGACTCAGGCGTCGAGAACCTGACCGGCGCGCCGCACCACGGGCGCCTCGACACTCCACGGGAAGTTGATCCAGTCGTCGGTGCGCATCCAGACGTACTCGCACTTCACTAGCGACTGCGACTTCTCGTAGATGACGGCGGACCGCACCTCGGCCACGTGGTCGAGGCAGAAGTCGTGCACGAGCTTCAGCGTCTTGCCGGTGTCGGCGACGTCGTCGGCGATCAGCACCTTCTTGTCGGTGAAGTCGATCGCGTTCGGCACGGGCGCCAGCATGACCGGCATCTCCAGGGTCGTCCCGACCCCCGTGTAGAACTCCACGTTCACCAGGTGGATGTTCTTGCAGTCGAGCGCGTACGCGAGGCCGCCCGCGACGAAGACGCCACCGCGGGCGATGGAGATGATGATGTCGGGCCGGTACCCGTCGTCGGCGATGGTCTGCGCGAGCTCACGCACCGCGTCGCCGAACTTCTCGTACGTAAGGTTCTCGCGCACGTCACTCATGCTGGATGTCACACCTGGGTCCGATGGAAATTGAGGAAGGAACGGGAGGCGGTCGGCCCGCGCTGCCCTTGGTAACGCGACCCGTACCGCTCCGACCCGTAGGGCTCCTCGGCGGACGACGTCAGCCGGAACAGACACAGCTGCCCGATCTTCATGCCGGGCCAGAGCTTGATGGGCAGCGTCGCGAGGTTGGAGAGCTCGAGGGTGACGTGCCCGGAGAAGCCGGGGTCGATGAAACCGGCCGTGGAGTGGGTCACGAGCCCGAGCCGCCCCAGGCTGGACTTCCCCTCGAGCCGGCTCGCGAGGTCGTCCGGGAGGCTGATGATCTCGTACGTCGAGGCGAGCACGAACTCGCCGGGATGCAGGATGAACGGCTCGTCGCCCTCGGGCTCGACGAGGCGCGTCAGGTCGGCCTGCTCGACGGAGGGGTCGATGTGTGGGTAGCGGTGATTCTCGAACACCCGGAAGTAGCGGTCGAGCCGCACGTCGATGCTTGAGGGCTGCACCATGGATTCGTCGTACGGATCGATCCGTACTCGTCCGGTGTCGATCTCGGCCCGGATGTCCTTGTCTGAGAGAAGCACGCACCGAGGATACGCAGAGCGCGCGGGCCCGCCCCAATCGGACGGCCCCGCGCGCTGTCGTTACCTGCTTCGCGGCTTCCCCGCTGCTGCTCGTCTGTCGCTCGTCGCTACCGCTTCTGCGACGCGACCGGCACGGCATGCCGCAATCGGGCGCACCGTGGGCAGCGGATGAGGCGGCCGGGTCCGAGCCGGTCGGCCTTCTGCATCGGGAACGAAGCAGTGCTGAACACGTGCCCTTCGGCACATCGGACGACGGTGCGCTCCATCAAGTCCTCGAGTCCCTTCCCCAAAGCCGTAATTGAACTCGTAGCGTCCCGCACTCTGCTCGTACGCGAGCTGACGACGAAAGCCACATTACGGGACGATTGGGGCGCCCCTCCAGGCGGCACTCCGGTCCCTCACCGTACGCCCCAACTCCCGCGTCCCGCAGAGGCATCCATGCCCCGGACAGCACACAGGCCCCGGGGCAAAAAGCGCCCGGGGCCTGGAATGAGGTAGAGTGTGCGACGTTACGACACCGCCACAGACGGTGTCTTTCGCGGGTGTAGTTTAGTGGTAGAACATCAGCTTCCCAAGCTGAGAGTGCGAGTTCGATTCTCGTCACCCGCTCCACAGTGAAACCCCAGGTCAACAGCCTGGGGTTTTGTCGTTTCCGCTCAGTCCATGCGGCCGCCGCGACGCAGTGCGCGGGTGCACCAGCCGATGATCGCGGCATTGGCCGCTGCCCCGAGAGCGACGGCGATGGGGAACATGACACTGCTGTCCGGCAGTACGAGGAACACGAGGCTGGCGGGGGCGGTGGCGAGGATCGGGATGACGCCGGCCATGGACTCTCCGGAGCTGTCACTGGCGGTCACCACCAGTGCCCACACGAGCAGGGCGGCACAGACGCCGAGGTAGACGAGGCCGACGACGCCGAAGTGGTCGCGCAGTCGGCGTGGGGTGGAGGTTCCAGTACCGGTCATGGGGGTGGACTCCTTGGTTGCGTCTCGGTGGTCAGAGGTGGGTACCGGGCGGGTTCGGGCGGGCGAGGCCGAGGTCGTACGCGAGGATCGTCGCCTGTACGCGGTCGCGCAGGCCGAGCTTGCGGAGCAGCGCGTTCACGTGGGACTTCACGGTGCCCACGGTGATGCCGAGTTGCTCGGCGATCTCCGCGTTGGTGAGTCCGGCCGCGACCAGAGTGAGGACGCCCCGCTGGCTGCCGGTCAGGCTGTCCAACTCGGGGGAGCTCCCGACCGGGACCGCGGCGGGTGGTCCGGACGCGTAGTGGCCGATGAGGCGGCGGGTCGCGGACGGGGCGAGTACGCTCTCGCCGACCGCCACCTCCCGGATGCCCTGCAGCAGTTGGGAGGGGTGTACGTCCTTGAGGAGGAAGCCCGATGCGCCGGCGCGCAGCGCGTCGAAGACGTACGCGTCGAGGTCGAATGTGGTCAGGACGAGGACACGGGGCGCGTTCTCCTGTCCGGTGATGATGCGGGTGGCGGCGATGCCGTCCAGTTCGGGCATGCGTACGTCCATGACGACCACGTCGGGAGCCAGCTCTTCGGCCAGCCGCACCGCGGCGGCACCGTCGGCGGCCTCACCGACGACCGTCATGTCCTCCTCGGCGTCGATCACGGCGGCGAATCCCGCCCGTACGATGCCCTGGTCGTCGACGACCAGCACCTTGAGGCTCATCGTTGTCTCTCTTCGTTGTCCGGCGTGACGGCGAGGGGCAGCCGGAGGAGAACCGTCCCCTGAGGGCCGGTGGTCACGTTGCCGCCGACCGCCGCGACCCGCGTGGTCAGCCGCTCCTGTACGGCGGAGTCGGCGGCGAGGGGCACCCCCGTGGCCGTGAGCGTCAACGTATCGTTTTCCACGTCGAGTTCGAGCGTCGCAGGCTCCTCACCGCCCGCCGCGAGCACCGTCTCGGCGGCGCGGTAGGCGGCCAGGTCGACGGCGGTGGGCAGGCGTTCCGGTACCCGGTCGGTCAGCCGTATCTCGATGTCGCGGCCGGTGGCCCGGAGTTGGTGGGCGAGCAGGTCGAGCGCCTGAAGGGTGGGCTGTGGCCGCAGTCCGGGCCCTGTCTCGCCGTCCCGGACGGTGTCGAGCAGAGCGCGCATCGCGGCCAGGGCCTCGCGGGCGCGGGTCGCTGTCCCGTCGAGTCGGCCCGCCTCCGCCTCGGTGACCATGTCGGCGGTGCGGGCCAACACCGTGGTTTCGAGACCGGCGGCGATGCGGCGGCGCTCGGTCCACGCGTCGCGGACGGCCTCCTCGGTCCAGGCGGCGATGCGTTCGTCATGGGCGCGGCGGTCGGCTTGCCGGCGCCGGGCGAGGCGGCGTCCCGTCAGGAGAGCCGCGGTGCCGGTGAGGGCCGCGCCGACCGTGGTTCCCGCGATGACCGTCCAGAGGGGAGCGGCCGTACCCCGGTCCAGAACCGCGGTGGTGGCTGCCCCGGCGTGCACCAGCGCCGTGAGGAGAAGGGGCGTGAGGAGAAGGGGCGTGACGTGGCCGCGGGCCGGTGGGAGGTGCGCGGCCGGTGGGAGCTGCGCGAGGGCCGCGCACGTGGCCAACAGGCTCAGCGCGGGCGGGAGGAGGACCGGACCGCTGTAGTTCCCTACCGCCATCGCCACCGGCCACAGCAGCGCCAGCCCAAGGAGCATCCCGTACGCCGTCCGCGGAGCCCTCCGCAGCCACAGCAGGGCCACCGCCTGGCCCGCCGCCAGCAGGGCGAAGAAGACACCCGCGGATACCGGCGTCCCGCTCGACGTGTCCTCGGCCCGGATGACCAGGGCGGGGAGCAGCGGCTGCAGGATCAGGCCCGCCGCCGCCACCACCTGCGCCACGCGGTAGGCCCTCGGCGTCGACGGCTCCACCGTCGTGGCTTTCCGGCCCGGCAGCACCGCCCGTACCTCCCAACCGCCCTCCGCCGTCGGGCCGCTGTGCACGGTGCCGCCCGCCTCCCGTGCCCGGGAGCGCAGGAAGCCCTGCCCGCGGCCACCGCCGAGTCCCGCACCGTGCGCCACCGCACCGGCCGGCGGGGCCGTGCTCGTGACCACGACGTCGGTGCGGGTGTCGCCGTACCGGCACAGCACCTTCGTCCGCGCGCCGGGCGCGTACCGTGCCACGTTGGTCAGCGCCTCGCGCACGATGCCGTACGCCGCGTCCGCGACGGCGCCGTCCGGCAGCGAGTCGATCTCGCAGTCCACCTGCTGGTCCAGGCGCCGGAACCCGGCGACCAGGTCAAGGAGCCGCTCCTCCGGTGCCGGCTCGCTCCCGCGGGAGGGTGCCGGCGCTCGTACCGCGCCGAGCGCGCGGGTGACTTCGCGGCCGGTCTCGACCGCGAACTCCAGTGCCTCCTCGGCCAGTTCGGGACGGCGGTCGCGCAACCCGATGGCCGCTCCCGCCGTGACCACCACGGCCGTCAGATGGTGGGCGCTGACGTCGTGCAACTCCCTTTCCATGCGTCGCCGTTCGACCGCCGGGAGCCGGTGGCGCTCGGACGCGGCCCGCTCCAGCAGTTGTTCGGCCGCGTCCCGTGCACGACGGGTTCGCCGTACGAGCAGGCCTGCGCCGCACGCGGCGGCGTACAGGAGAGCGGTCAGGACGAGGTCGAGCCCGTTGCGGTCACTGAGCCCGTGCAGGCTGATGCCCTGCATGAGCTGCCAGACGGCAAGCGCCACCACGCACAGCACGGTGGTGAAGGCGTCGCCTTCGGTCGCCACGGTGAACAGAGCCAGCGCGACGCCCGCGGTCCCGAGCACCGCCATCGCCCCGACGGGCAGCGGCCCGGCACCCAGCGCACAGGCGGCGGCGACCACGACGAGGGTGACCACCGGGCGGGTACGGCGCAGGGCGAGCGCGGCCGTCACCACTCCGGCGACCAGGGCCGCCACGAGAAGGGCGGACGCGGGTGGCACGGCCCCGCGCACCAGCGGAACGCCGGGCCACACCACGGCCTGGGCGCAGATCAGCAGGACCGGGAACAGCCGGTCGTCGGTTCGATTCATGTCCGATCAAGGCTATGGCCGCAGGTGAGCGGCCCGACTCCGGCTGGAGGCGGATTCCGGCCTCTTACCTGAGTTGCAGAGTCTCTACCTGTGGTTCGACGCGCCAATCGTCCCGCAGCGCGAGGACGGCGCCAGGCCCCCGGCCATAAGCTCGATCACATCGAGAACGCGGTCGGCCACCGCTTCTACGACCGCTTCCCAGACCGGCTCCAAGACCGGCTCCACCAGTGGTTCTTCCACGCTCTTTCACGCTCTTCTGCGCTCTTCTGCGCAATCGGCCCAACTTTCCAAAGAATTCAGGGGGATCTCCCATGTCCAAGATGTCCAAGCGCATTCTCTTCTCGTCGCTCATCGGCGCCGTCGCCATCGGCGGAGTGGCCGCAGGCGGCCTCGCCCTGGCCGCCTCGGCCCCCACGGAGCCGACACTGGCGAACGGATCGGCCCGCTACGCGGCTCCGTCCGACGGCAGTGCGGGCTCGCTCACCTACACCGTCGACGTGAGCGACGACTCGGGTATCCGGGGCCTCAAGGTCCTGGCCTGGCCCGCGAGTTCGAAGCTCGACCCGACCGAGGCGGAGCTTCGCTCGGTGGAGAGCGCCAAGTGCCGGAGCACCTCGGACGAGACCAGCCGCTGCACCTACACGCTGCAGGTCACGGAGCGGGAGGCGGCCGACCTGGCCAAGGGCACCTGGTACGTCTCGGCGCTGGCGACGGCCGAGGACGGGGAGACGACCTTCGTGCCCCGCGCCACCACGTTCGACCTCACACGCTGACACGCCGGGCCCTTGATCGGCGGGCGCACAATGGGAGTAGTACCTCTGGTACCTCCAGTGCCTCCTGGAAGGACGGGGCCATGAGCGAGACGCGCCGTGCTCGGCACCCACAAGCCCAGCGGCCGCACCACCACGGACCGCACCACCACGGGCCGCCCCCTCCTCCCCCGCCCGCGAGGAAAGGCCATCGCGTCTTCCTCTGGACCTTTCTCGCGATCCAGGTCGTCTTCATCGCCTGGGTCGTGGCGGGCCTCGCCAGCGGCAGCGGGACGGCGGAGGCCTGTTCCGGTCTGACGGGCGACAGCCTGAAGGTGTGCGAGGACACCGACGCTCTCGGCACCACGATCGGGGTCGGCCTGATCGTCGGGATCTGGCTGGCGACCGACTTCATCGTGGCCGTGATGTACGGGATGTACCGGCTCGCCGCCAGGCCTCCTCGCCCCCGCCCTGGCCCTGGCCCTGGCCCTAGAAACGGCGGGCCCGCCGCGCACGCGCGCTGAAGGTCACGCCTCGGGGTTGTGCGGGGCACCGCGCGGGGCGCGGGGCGGGGCGCGGTGCGGGGCGCGGTGCGGGCCCAGTTCCTTTAGTACGTCGCCGAGTTCGGCCTCCGTCAGGGCGGGGGCCGGCAGGGTCCGCGCGGCCGGGGACGCGCGCAGGCCGTCGAGGAACAGGAACAGGGGGCGGCGCCAGGCGTCGGGGGTGGTCGCCGCGGTCGCGGTGGTCAGGGCGGGGACCGCGCGGCCGAGGGCCGCCAGCGCGAACAGGACGTCCTCCGTGGTGGCGTCGGCGCGGACCGTGCCCTGGTCGCGGCCCCGGCCCAGCAGGATGTCCATCGTCTCGCGGTTGTGGGCGTGGACGGATCGGAGCGCTTCGATGCCCTGGAGGTGGGTGGTCATGAGGTCGTTCGTGCCGCGGTCGGCGGCCAGGGTGACGAAGACGGCCTGGAGGTAGTCGTTCAGCGCCACCCAGGCGTCCGGGGCGGTCCGCGCCTGTTCGCCCGCGGTCATCGTGCCCGTGAGCAGGTCGTGGAACGCGGCGTCCACGAGGGCGGCGCGGGTGGGGAAGTTCCGGTAGAGCGTCGCGTTCCCCACCCCCGCGCGGCGGGCGATCACGTCGAGGGGCGCCTCAAGGCCCTGCTCGGCGAACACCTCGCGGGCCGCCGCCACCAGGAGATCCCAGTTGCGCCGCGCGTCGCGCCGCCGCGGGGGCGTCGCGCGGGGCGTCTCGTCGTCGCCGGTCATCGTCAGCCTCCAGGGAAGTGGGGAGTGGTCCCCGATAGGGATGCTATCGTCGGAGGCCAAAGTGGGGAGCATTCCCCACTTAAGGCCTGGGAGGCGCGGCATGGGTGGTGGGACGGGGACGGGTGGGACAGCGCTGGTGCTCGGCGGCGGAGGGCCCGTCGGTGGGGCGTGGATGACCGGCGTCCTGGCCGGGCTCACCGACGCCTCCGTCGGACCGGACCGGGCCGACGTCGTCATCGGCACCTCCGCGGGCGCGATCTTCGGCTCCCGGATCGCGTGCGGTGAATCACCGCGCGAGCTGTACGAGCGCCAGCTCGCCGGAGCGGACCGGATCGACCTGAAGGTCGGCGTGGGCCAGACCGTCCGCTTCCTGTGGGCGGCGCTCGGATCCCGGGACCCCGAGCGCTCCGTCCGGCGGCTCGGCCGCGCCGCGCTCGCCGCGCGCACCGTCCCCGAGGCGGAGGTGTTCGACACCGTGCGGGGGCTGCTCCGCGATGCGCGGGAGTGGCCCGAGCGGGCGCTGCGGATCACCTCGGTCGACGCCCTGACCGGCGCCCTGGAGACGTTCGACGCGGACTCACGGGTCCCCCTCGCCGAAGCCGTCGCCGCCAGTTGCGCGGTGCCCCTGGTCTGGCCGCCGGTCACGGTGGCCGGGCGGCGCCGGATGGACGGCGGCAGCCGCTCCACCACCAATATCCACCTGGCCCGCGGCCACCAGCGGATCCTTGCCGTCTCCCCGATCCCGGCCGCGGTCGGACCGCACCCCAGCGCGCAGCAACAGGCGGCGGAACTCGCCGCGCAGGGGGCCGACGTCACGCTCATCGCTCCGGACCGCGCCGCCCGCAGCGCCATGGGCCGCGACATGACCGCCGCCGCCCGCCGCCCGGCCGCCGCCCGCGCGGGCCACCGCCAGGCAACAGCACTCGCGGCCACCATGGCCGCCCTCTGACACCGGCGCACCAACAGGCCGACCCCGCCTACGCCCCCGCAGCCGACCGCCACCCGCGCGGGGCACCGCCGAGCAACAGCACTCGCAGCCACCATGGCCGCCCTCTGAAGCCGAGGACACCAACAGGAGGAGACGCCGTGCAGGAACCCAGCCCGGAAGACCTGAACCCCGGCGGGCACGACCTGGCCGCCGACCCGTACGGCCTCTACGCGACCCTGCGTGCCAAGAGCCCCGTCCACCGCGTCCACGTCCCCGGAAGCGGCGAGGCCTGGTTGGTCCTGAGCCGGGACGCCGCGCGGGCCGCGCTGACCGACCCCCGGCTGCGCAATGACATCCGGCACTCCTCCTCCTGGCAGACCGACGGCGGCCACTCCATCGGCCACAACATGCTGCAGAGCGATCCCCCGCAGCACACCCGACTGCGCCGCCTCGTGGCCGGTCGCTTCACCGCCGGACGCGTGGCCGAGCTGCGTCCGCGGATCGAGGCCTTCACCGAAGGCCTGCTCGCCGCGCTGCCGGAGCAGAGGGCTGTCGACCTGGTGAGCCAGTACGCCATGCCGCTGCCCGTGGCGGTGATCTGCGACCTCCTGGGCGTCCCCGCGTCAGATCGAGCCGTCTTCCACACCTGGTCGAACGAGCTGGTCATGCCCACCTCGGACGAGGCGGCGGCCTCGGCGGGCGCCGCGCTCACCGCCTACCTCACCGAGCTCATCGGCAGGAAGCGCCAGACCCCGGACGACACCCTCCTCAGCGACCTCGCCGCCGAAGTCGGGCTCTCTCCCGGAGAGCTTCTCGGCATGGCCTTCCTCATCCTCGTCGCGGGCCACGAGACGACCGTCAACCTGATCTCCGGCACCCTCCACAGCCTGCTCGCCCACCCGGACCAGCTCGCCCTCCTGCGCACCGACCCGGACCTGGCCGGCAGCGCCGTCGAGGAGTCCCTGCGCTACAACTCCCCCGTCCACGCGACCGCGTTCCGCTTCGCGGCCGAGCCCCTGGACCTCGCCGGCACCCGCATCGCCGCCGGTGACACGGTCCAGGTCTCGCTCGCCGCGGCCTCCCGCGACCCCCGGCACTTCCCCGACCCCGACCGCTTCGACATCACGCGCCGCGCGCAGGGGCACCTCGGCTTCGGCCACGGCATGCACCACTGCGTCGGCGCCCCGCTGGCACGCGCCGAGGCCGAGATCGCCCTGCGCCGGCTCCTGGCCGACCGCCCCGCGCTCACCTTCGCCACCGACCCCGCAGCACTCACCTGGCGGACCAGTACGTTGCTGCGGGGTCTGGCGGAACTGCCGCTGTTCTTGGGGCCTTCCTCGGGGGCCTCCCGAGGAAGGCCTATCCGAACTGGCCCGGCTGGTAGTCCCCGGCCGGCGTCTGGACCATGACGTTCACGCGGTTGTAGACGTTGATGAGGGCGATGAGCGACACCAGGGCGGCGATCTGGTCCTCGTCGTAGTGCTTGGTGGCGTTCGCCCACGCCTCGTCCGTGACGCCACCGGCCGCGTCGGCGATGCGCGTCCCCTGCTCCGTGAGCTCCAGGGCGGCGCGCTCGGCGTCGGTGAAGACCTTGGCCTCGCGCCAGGCGGCGATGAGGTTGAGGCGCGTCGAGGTCTCGCCCGCGTGCGTGGCGTCCTTGGTGTGCATGTCCGTGCAGAAACCGCAGCCGTTGATCTGGCTGGCGCGAATCTTCACCAGCTCCTGCGTCGCGGCGGGCAGCGTCGAGTCCGACACGACCTTGCCCGCCGAGTTGACGTGCTTCAGGACCTTGCCCGCCAGCGGGCTGCCGAAGAGGTTCAGACGAGCTTCCATGGTGTGCTCCCACGTCGTTTCCGATGCCTTCACTCCTCTGACGGATGCGCCCGTCGAAAGGTGACAGGAACCAGGAGCCGCAGGCCGGGCGTTACAGTCAGAAGATCCTGTGAGTTCAATCGAGTTCGACACATTTCGACCAATGGGGGGCTTCTCATGGCACTGTTCGGAAACGCGCACACGATCAATCCGGCCACCGCGCAGCAGGACTACGCGCGCCTGCTGGGCCACGGCGAGCAGGTGCAGGCGGCGTTCCTGCTGATCCGCGACACCATGCTCTTCACCGACCGCCGCCTCGTCCTCGTCGACAAGCAGGGGATAACGGGCAAGAAGGTCGAGTACCACTCGGTCCCGTACCGCAGCATCACGCACTTCTCGGTGGAGACCGCCGGCCACTTCGACCTGGACGCCGAGCTGAAGATCTGGATCTCCGGCACCCACGAGCCGATCCAGAAGACCTTCACCAAGGGCGTCGACATCTACGAGGTGCAGGCGATCCTCACGCAGTACGTGGCGCGCTGATCAGCAGTTGCAGTAGTTGCATCAGTTGCAGTAGTTCGTGACGCGAATCTCTTCCTTGTATTCTGGGCGAATGGGAAAACCCGAGGGTGTCGAGGATGCCGAGGACGAGCAGATGGGGGTCGCCGCCGCTCTGGTGCGCTCCTCGTTCCTGGTGAACGCCGTGTACGCGGAGTCGGCCAGGGAGTTCGGACTGACCGCCCAGCAGGGGCAGTTGCTCTGCGTCCTGATGGGGCATGCGTACGGCATGAGCGAGCTCGGCGCGATCCTCGGCCTGGCGAAGTCGAGCCTCACCGGCCTGGTGGACCGCAGCGCCCAGCACGGCCTGGTGCGGCGCGAGCCCGACCCGCGGGACGGCCGCGCGGTGCAGGTCGTGCTCACCGCCAAGGGCGACACCCTCGCGGACGAGTTCTACGCGGCGACCTGCCGCAAGATCGACGAGCTGCCCGCGGGCTTCGGCGAGAGTGATCGCGCGAAGCTCGCGGAGCTGCTCAGCCGTGTGGTGCGGGACAACAAGGTGCCCGTCGTCTTCGCCGACTAGGTCCGGAAGGCGCACTCACGCCGTGCCGAACAGCTCCGCGAAGCGGCCCGTCAGCAGGTCCGTCCCCTTGTACTCGCTGACCGTCTCCGCGGGCAGCACCGTCGCGCCGTCCGGCGTCCCCATCTGGCCGATGCCGCCCTTCGGGCCCAGCGGCAGCAGGACCGAGGGGGCGGACGCCGGCCGATAGACAGTCTCGGGGCGCTCTCCGCGCACCTGGGCGACGATGTTCTGCGCGACCACCTCGGCGTGCTGCATCGCGTTCCCCGCCATCTTGGCCTCGGCCAGGTCGGCGAGGTCACCGAGCGCGTAAATGTGGCTGTGGCCCTGGACGTTGAGCGTCTCGGTCACCCGGATGCCCCGCGGGGTGCGGGCGGCTGCCAGGTCCTCGCCGAGGTAGTCGCCGGTGACGCGCACTCCGTAGCAGCGGAACCAGATGTCCGCGGTGACACTGTCACCGGTCTCCTCGCCTCCTGCCGCCCTCGTGCCCACCGTGAACGTCTTCGTCCGGCCCGGCTCGCTCGGCGGCTCCTCCGCGAGGCCGGTCCCGAGCCGCAGCTCCACGCCCAACTCGGCGAGCTGGCGATGCAGTTCCTCGCGCACCTCGGGCAGGAAGCCCGGCATCAGCTGCTCGGCCGGGTCCACCACCGCCACATGCTTGTCCGGCCAGACCGCTTTCATCTCCCCGGCGAGCTCCAGGCCGACGGGACCGGCACCCACCAGCAACACCCGTTCCGCACGGTCCAGTTCATCGTGCGTGACGCGCAGCCTCTCCAGCGCCTCGCTCGTGATGTCGGTGTCCGTCTTGGCGGGGTAGGGGTAGCCGGAGCCCGACGCCAGGACCACATAGTCGGCGTCGACCCGCGCGCCGGACGCCAGCGTGACGCCCCCGGAGTCCACCGATGCCGCGCGCTCGCGCACCACCTTGCCGCGCCGCAGCAGCTTGTCGTAGGGGAAGAACATGTTGCCCGCCCAGTCCGGCTGGACCAGGGCCCGCAGGGATCCCGCCGCGTGCACGAACGCATCCTTGGGCTCGATGAGCACTACGTCGGTGTCCTCGTCCAGGGCCTTGGCCACTGCGGACCCTCCATAGCCTCCACCGATGACCGCGACGACGGTTCCAGTCATGGACTCTCACTCCCAGCAATCCGAAGAAGAACAAGCAGAAGAAGCAGAATGTAGTTCGCCCTACGAACCATATTAGTTCGTAGGGCGAACTTCAATCGCGGATCGGGGAATAAACGGGGCGGCTCAGGCCTGCGGCACCCCGCCTCAGGCCTGCGGCACGCGGTCCAGGAATCCGTGCACCGTGCGGATGCGGCCGTCGTCGTCCAGCGCGATGACATCGAAACCGGCGACGGGCGCGGAACCGTCCGCGACCGACACCAGTTCCCACCCGAAGCGCGCGATGTGGTGGTGCCCTTCGACCGTGCCGGTCTGCCGGAACTCGAAGCCGGGGAACTGCTCGTGGGCCCCCGCGATCACCGCGGCCACGGACACGTGCCCGGAGACGTCGGCCAGCGGATCGGTGTAGCTCCCGTCCTCGCTCCACGCGGCGGCCACGGCCTTGGCCAGGTTCTCGGCGCCCTCGGCGTTCCAGGCCTCGAAGTAGCGGGCGACGGCGGTCTCGTACGCGGAAGTCTCGTGTGCGGACATGGCGGGTGCCTCCTGCGGCTCGGTCAACCGGCTTGTTCTTCGGATGACTTGAGCCTGCCGTGCGTGCGGCCACGGGTCGATTACGTCCCGGGTAATGCGGGGGCCGGAAGCACGCCCGCTGTCTTCACACGGTCTTCTCACGCGAGGGCGTCTGTGCTTGCCTTGGGTCTCTTTCGGTCGCTGGGGCGGGAGTCGTGTCATGCGCAAGCCGTGGATCGGTGGGGTGCTTGCCGCTGTGCTGCTCCTCGGGGCGTGCGGCGACCCCGGCTCGGGGGGTGCGCAGGACGGCGCCCCTGAGACCCCCGCCCCTGCACGCACCTCCGCCGCCGCCGCCGAGCGGGAGAATGCGCCGGCCGAACCCTCCGCCGAGCCCGCCGACCCGCCGCCCTCCTCGACCACCCGCCGGCGCCCCGGGAAGAAGCCGGGGAGCAGTTCCCCCAAGGTCCTCTACCTCGGCGATTCCCTCGCCATGGAGAACCAGACGGCCCTCGGCGACCACCTGCGCTCCGAGCTCGGCGCCCGCTACCGCAGCGCGCCCTACTCCGGCACCACCCTCTGCGACTACCTCGACGGCACCGGCAAGGACTCCCTCGTCCCCGACAAGGACAAGGCCGCCGCGCTCGTCCGCGAGCAGCGGCCCGACTATGTGGTGCTCCAGTTCTGGGGCAACGCGTGGGGCTATACGCCGTGCATGGACGGCATCACGTACGACAAGCAGCGGCAGAAGTACGTCGACCGGTACACCGCCGACGCGAAGGAACTCGCCTCGCAGATCCATGAGGCCGCCGGGGCGGACCGGCCGCGGATCGTGTGGGTCCTTCAGGGCCCCGACCCGATCACGCCCGACCGCGTACGCCACGTCAACGCCATCTACGAGGCGCAGGCGCGGGCCTCGGGCGGGATCGTCGCCGACGCGGGCCGCGCGGTCGCCCCGGCGTCGGACCGGCACAAGTGGGTCGAGAAGCTGCCGTGCACGGCGTACGAACGGAACCACCCCGCCTACTGCACGGGGGCTGGCCTCGCGGCCCTGCACCGGGGCGACGACTACCTGCACTTCTGCCTCGCCCCGACCACGGCCAAGTCCCGCCCGTGCCCGGTCCGTTCACCGGGGATACGCCGGATGACCTCGGAGATCACGGAGGCCGTGGCCTCAGCGGGGTAGCTCCGCCGGGGGGCGGTGACATCGGGCCGTCTCTCAGCCGCGGGCACGTCGTGGCGGGGCCTTCGGGGTGCTTGCTGTCGCGGATGGCCATGGCGCCTGGGCGGGGGCGAACTCGATGCAGTCGCCGCCGCTGCTGCCGCTGTACGTCGACTTGCGCCATGGTGTGCCGTTGAGGGGGGCGCATTCGATGCGGTCGCCGCCGGTGTCCGAGCTGTAGGACGACTTACGCCACAGTGCGCCCGTCACCACGCCGCTCCACGCTGGTGGCATGAATCACGCAGCTCCCCCTCCGCCCCGTACGGGCTAAGCCCGCTCGCGAGGGGCGTAGGGCTGTCGGACGCTGTGAACTCCTGCCGAGAAGAGGAGAGGTGCCCATGAGCAGCGGCACGAGCGTCCCGCGGAGCGACAGCCCCTGGGTATCCGGCGGCGCCACTTTCGCGGGTGTCCTGATGCTGGTCTACGGCGTCCTCGGTGTCCTGGAAGGCATCGCGGGCATCGCCAAGGACGACGTCTACGCGCGCATCGGCGACTACGTCTACAAGTTCAACCTCACCACGTGGGGCTGGATCCACCTGATCCTCGGCATCCTGGTCGCCGTCACCGGCTACGGCATCCTCAAGGGAGCGGCATGGGGCCGGGCGAGCGGTATCGCGCTGGCCTCGTTCGCGGTGGTCCTGCAGTTCTTGTGGCTGCCGTACCAGCCGATCTGGGCGCTCATCTCGATCGCGATCGGCATCTTCGTCATCTGGGCGCTCTGCACGGACCACCCGGACCGTCACGACCGCCACGCGGGCCACGGCGTACCGCCGGGCGGCCAGGCGGGGGCGGGCGGTTGGGGGGCACGGAGCACCTCCAGCGGGCCCGGCCCGTTCGCGGAGGGCTCCGCGGGCACCGACCCCGGGCCCCCCGGCGGGCCGGGCCGCACACCGCCCGCCGCTCCCTGACCGGCCCCGAGGCAGAGGCCGCACCGGAGGGCCCATGACACCGCAGGCCCGTGCCCTGCTTCCGCTCGTCCTGCCCGCCCTGCTGATCGGGGCGGGGTCCAGCCTGGTCCTGCTGCTGCTCAGCCTGGTGGCCGAGCGGTTGCAGGATCTGCTGTGGGACACGCTGCCGGACGCGGTGGGGGTGTCCGGGGGGTCGGTGGGGTGGATCATCGCCATGCTCACCGCGGCGGGGCTCGTCGTCGGGATCGTCGTGTGGAAGGCCCCCGGGCACGCCGGGCCCGACCCCGCGACGCTCGGCCTCGTCGACCCGCCGCTGCCGGTCCGGGTGCTGCCCGGCATCGCGCTCGCGGTGATCGTGGGCCTCGCGGGCGGCGTCAGCCTCGGCCCGGAGAACCCGATCACGGCGATCAACATCGCCCTCGCGTACGCACTCGGCATGAAGGCCATGCCCCGCACACCGGCAGCGGACTGGGTCGCCCTGGCCGCCGCGGGGACCATCGGCGCCCTCTTCGGTACGCCGGTCGCTGCGGCGCTCGTCCTCTCCGAGACGGTGGTCGCCCCGGACCCCCGGCCCCTCTGGGACCGGCTGTTCGCACCGCTGGTCGCGGCGGGCGCGGGGGCGCTGACCACGGTGCTCATCGCGCACCCGACGTTCCAGATCGACGTCGAGGCGTACGCGGGGCCGCGCTGGGCCGACATCCTCTCCGCGATGGTCATCAGCACCGCTGCGGCGGCCGTCGGACTGTGCGGGGTGTACGCGTTTCCCTACCTCCACCGCGTCTTCCATCAGCTGGGACACCCCGTACTGATGCTGACGGTGGGCGGTCTGGTGCTGGGCGCCCTGGGCGCGCTCGGCGGTCAACTCACCCTGTTCAAGGGCCTGGACGAGATGAAGGAGCTGACGACGCACGCCTCGGACCACGACGCGGGCAACCTCCTGCTGCTCGCCGTGGTCAAGCTGCTGGCGCTCTGTGTGGCAGCGGCCTGCGGCTTCCGGGGCGGGCGGATCTTTCCCGCCGTCTTCGTGGGCGTGGCGCTCGGCATGCTCGCGCACGCGCTCGTCGACTCGGTGCCGCCCTCTCTGGCGATCACCTGCGCCATCCTCGGCGTCCTGCTGGCCACGACACGACAGGGCTGGCTGAGCCTGTTCACGGCGGGGGTCGTGGTGATGGATCTGGCTCTGCTGCCGGTCCTGTGCGTGGCGGCGCTGCCCGCGTGGCTGTTGGTGACGGGCCGCCCGGAGATGCAGATCAAGGAGGCCGGGAAGGCGGACGCGGCGGACCAGCCGCAGGCGGCGCACTGACGGCGTACCGAGACCGCTCAGGCGCGGTCCGAGCCGAGGTGGACCGCCGCGCACGAGGCCACGGCGGCTCGCTGCCGCACCGTGCCTAGAACGCCGCGGGCCCGCCGTTCGCCGCGACCGTGTCGCGCACGGCGTGCACGAAGGCCTCCAGGCGCGGGGTGCCGGCGGCGGCCGTGCGCCAGATCAGCGCGACGTCGGCGGACGGCACGTCGTGCAGGGGGATGAAGACGATGTCCGGCCGCGAGTAGTACTTCTCCACGGACGCGACGACCGGCGACACCCCCTGCCCCGTGGCGACCAGCGTCATCAGCTCCTGGAATCCGGCGACGGACGTGCCGCGGCGGATCGGGAGGCCGCTGGGGGTGCGGGGCGGGACGTGGAAGTCCCACCAGTAGGCGGGCGCGCCGTTCACGACGCCGAAGAAGGTCTCGCCCGCGAGCTCTTCGAGGGAGACGCTGTCGCGCTCGGCGAGGCGGTGGCGCAACGGCACGGCGAGCATGCGGGGTTCGTTGATGACGACGGGCCCGACGGTGAGGTCCGGCTCCTCGACGGGCAGGCAGGTGAACAGGACGTCGGCCTCGCCGCCGCGGAGCGCGCCGAGCGGGTCACCGAACTGGGTCTCGCGCATCCGGACCTCGCAGCGTGGGCAGCGGGCGCGGAAGGTCTCCAGGATGGCGGAGGTGAGTGAGCCGGCGCCCGACCCGAGGAAGGCGACGTTGAGCTCGCCCTCGACGCCGCGCGCCATGTCCATGGCTCGGGTGAGGGCGGCCTCCATCCGTACGTGGAGCGGCGCGAGGTCGTCGTACAACTGCCGCCCCAGCGGGGACATTTCCACCCTGCGGCTGGTGCGCTCGAAGAGGGGGGCGCCGATCTTGCGCTCCAGGCGCTTCACGGTCTGGCTGACGCGGGCCTGGGAGAGGAGGAGGCGCTCGGCGGTGCGGCCGAAGTGGAGTTCCTCGGCGAGGGTCAGGAAGGTCTCCAGTTCCTGGCGTTCCATGGGGTGGGCCACCTCGTCTGCGTCTGGCGTCTGCCGTGACCTGCTTCTGGCCTGCATCTGACCTGCATCTATAAGTCTGAGCGTGCCGATCGTTTCACGGATTGGCGTTGATCGGGGGGTGATGGGGGCGGATCTTGGAGGAGTCCGGTCAACGGACGACCTCTCGACTCCTCAACTCCTCAACTCCCGGGAGAATCCCATGCTTTCGCGTACTCGTACGTCTGTTGTCGCCGCCGCTGTCGCGCTCTCCCTGACGGCAGGTCTCGGTCTCGCCGTGACCGGGGCGCACGCCTCCGGCTCGAAGTCCGGGCCGGCCTGGACCGCCGCCTGGGCCGCGTCGCCGCAGCGCGCCAGTACGGGCTTCAAGCCCAACTGGTCGGAGGACGGCTTCTCCGGCCAGACCCTGCGGCAGGTCGTCCGCGTCACCGAGGGCGGCGACAGAGCCCGTATCCGGCTCTCCAACGCGTACGGGACGTCGCCGCTGCACATCGCGGGGGCTTCCATCGCGCGTACGAAGAAGGGGGCGTCGGTCGAGGAGGGATCGGTGCGGCGCCTGACGTTCGAGGGGAGGCGTTCGGTGGAGATCCCGGCGCACGGGCAGCTTTCGAGCGATGCGGCGGGGCTTGACCTGAAGCGATTCGAGTCGGTCACCGTGACGCTGTACCTCGCGGGTACGACGGGGCCCGCGACGTTCCACGCGCAGTCGTTCGCGACGAGTTTCCGGGCGGACGGGGAGCATGTCGGGGACACGGGGGCGGGGGCGTTCGGTGAGTCGACGGAGTCCTGGTACTTCCTGTCGGGGGTGGACGTCTCCGCGTCGGGTGGCGGAGGAGAGAGGCCGCGTCGCGGGAGGGGTGGTGTCGTTCTCTTCGGTGACTCCATCACCGACGGCTTCGCCTCCTCCACCGACCTCAACCGCCGCTGGTCCGACGCACTCGCCGAGCGCCTCGCCAAGGCGGGGACGCCGCGGCCGGTCCTGAACGCGGGGATCGGCGGCAATCTCGTCCTCAATGACTCGGCCTGGTACGGGGAGAGGGGGACTGCTCGCTTCGGGCGGGACGCGTTGGATCTGCCGGGCGTGGAGACGGTGATCGTTCTGGAGGGGCTGAACGACATCGGTTTCAGCGAGAGCGATACGCCTACGTACAAGCCCGCTCCCGAGGTGAGTGCTGCTGAACTCATCGCTGGGCACCGGAAGTTGATCCGGGCCGCGAAGGGAGAGGGAGTACGGGTCGTGGGGGCCACGTTGCTGCCGTTGGGGGGTTCTGATCATTACGGGGAGCGGGCGGCCAAGGTGAGTGACGAGTTCAACGAGTGGGTGCGGACGTCGGGGGAGTACGACTCGTACGTGGACTTCGACCGGGCCCTCGCGGATCCCTCGGACGGGGAGCGGATCGCTCCGCAGTACGACAGTGGGGATCACCTGCATCCGAATGACGCCGGGTATCGGGCGATGGCCCGTGCGGTGGACCTGGAAGGGATTTAGGCCCTACCCCCTCGGCGAGGCAATCGCGCGCGCCGCCACCACCTCCTGGCGGAGCGGTTCCAGGACGCTGGCCTGGGGGGCCGTGAAGGATGTCGGGACCTCCTCCAGGGTCTCGGAGTCGCGCAAGCCGTCCGCGAGCTCACGGAGTTGGCGCGCCACCTCCCCCACCTCCGTGAGCGTCGGCTCCGGCGCCCCATGGCGGATCCGCACCGCCGCGGCGGTAGTCGCGTCCACGATCCGCTCCACGGCGATCACCAGCGGCCACCACGCTGCCGCCCGCGCCCCCATCGGCGGCGGCTCCGTCAACGCACGCTGGAACTCCGTCCGGACCACGGACAGGTCCCGGTACAAGCCGCGCCGCATCCGCGCCCGCTCGGCCGCGTCCACCACCGTGCCGAACGCACTCTCGACGTACGACGCCGTGTCGGCGACCGCGTCCGCCAACCGGTCGCCGATCCTCGTGTGCCAGCTCTCCGGCCACAGCAAGTAGCCCGCCACCAGCGCGATCGCGCAGCCGATCAGGCTGTCGACCAGGCGTGGCACGACGAGGCCGAAGCCCTGGTGGTTCAGGACGTCCGACAGGAGCAGGATCACCGGGGTGATCGCGGCCGTCTGGTAGCCGTAGCCGCGCGGCGTGAGTGCTGGGATCAGGGATGCCAGGGCCAGCATTACCGGTACGTCCCACCAGCCCCGCGGTACCTGGGACAACACCGCTGCCGCCACCACAAGACCCGCCGCCGTCCCCAGCGCCCGCAGCACCGCCCGTGAGAACACCGAGCCGAAGTCCGGCTTCAGGACGAACGTGACCGTCAGCGCCACCCAGTACGAGCGCGGCACCTCGATCAGTGACACCAGCGACTGCGCGATGCCGATGCAGAGCGCCAGGCGCAGGCCGTACCGCCAGGACGCGCTCGACAGGATCACGTTGCGGGCCGCTCTGCGGGCCCGTACTCGCAGGGCCGCCGGGCGGCCCAGGCCGTCGGCGGCGTTCTTGGTGTGCACGACGCCGTGCGGGTCCGCGTCGTTGAGGAGCTCGGCCACGTGGCGCAGGGCGTGGTCCACCGTGTCGGCCGAGGGGTCGAGGGGGTCGGGCAGCCGGGGGGCCGGGACCTCCGCGTCGCCGGGCGAAGCCACCTCATCCGCAAGGCGCCGCACCTCCGCGGGGAACTCCGGCGGCATCGGCACCCCGCACTGATGCGCCGCGGGCGCGGCCTCGACCACCGGCGTGATCGCGTTCAACTGGGCGATCAGGCGCACCAGATCGGGGTTGCGGCCGTGCGCGCGGGTGCGCCGGGCGAGGACGAGGTCGTACGCCTTGTTGAGCGAGGCCGTCACCGCGGCCCGCGCCTCGTCGTACCGCTCGGTGCCCGCCGCTTCGAGCAGCTCGGCCACGCTGCGGTACGTCGCCGCGACCGCGGCCCGCTCCGGGATGCCCGACCGCAGCGGCCAGGCGAGCAGCGCGAGAGCGAGGATCAGGAGGCCGCCGCTCGTCATCAGGACGGGGGCCAGCCACCAGTCCCCCGGCATCGGAAGCCCCGCCCCCACCACGGAGTTGAGCAGCAGGAGCAGACCGGAGACGGACGCCACCGCGCCGATCGTCGACATCATCCCGGAGACGAGGGCCACCAGCGTGACCACCCCGACCGCCACCCAGCCGTGCCCGAAGACGAGCGAGCCGATGGTGACGCCGAGCGCGCCGAAGAGCTGCGGGATCGCGATGTTGAAGATCCGCATGCGGTACGCGTCCGCCGTGTCGCCGATGACTCCCGACAGAGCGCCCATCGAAGCGAGCGCGCCGTACGCGGGCTGCCCTGCCGCGAGACCGATGAGGAGCGGCAGCGTCATGCCGACGGACGCGCGCGCCACCGCCGCCCAAGGGATCGGCGCCGTCTGCGGTTCGAGTGTCCTGACCAGCCAGGGAGGTGGGGCGAGGACGCTCAGAGGGCCCGGTGGTGCAGGTGACTCACGGCGGCGCATGTGGCCATTATGACCGCCCCCTTCGCCGCTTCTACTGCTGCTTCGGCCCGTCTGACCTGCCTTTACCCGGTCATCGGTGCTACCGGTGCTACCGGTCCTGCTTGTGCAGCGTCAGGTCCACCACCAGCGTCCGGTGGTCCGTGTCGCCGATGTCCAGGAACCTGGCGTCGGCCGCCGAGAAGTCCGGGGTCGCCAGTACGTGGTCGATCTGCGTGCCCAGCGGCGACATCAAGTCGGCGGGCCAACTGGCCGTGCGGGCCGAGCCGGAGAGGGCCGCGGCGTCGCGCAGGCCGCCGGTGTCCAGGATGTCGCGGAAGGCCGCGTGGTCCTGGGTGGCGTTGAAGTCGCCCGCGATGATCGTGGACCGGTCCGCGCGCTTGCCCTTGACGGCGTAGTCACGGAGTTCGGCGAGTTCGGAACGCCAGGTGCCGAGCTGCTTGGGCAGCGGCGGCAAGGGGTGGGCGAGCTGGACGCGGACCTGGTGGCCGGCCTTGAGTTCGGCCACGGCACCGGGCATGCCGAGCGTGCCCGGGACGCCGCTCGCCTTGTGCAGCGGCAGCTTGCTGACGATCACCGAGCCCTCGGCGCCGCTCGCCTCGCTCGCGGTGCGGTAGGGGTAGTCGGCGCGGGGCAGTTCGTCGCGCAGGGTGTCCGAGCAGGCGTAGTCGCACTCCGGCACGAAGACGAGGTCGGGTTTCTCCTTCCGGACCGCCTCGATCAGGCCCTCGGTGGCCTGGCCGAACTGCACGTTCGACACCATGACGCGCAGTTCGGCCACCGCCGGACCTTTGGGGGCGTCCGCCGTGCCGTACGGCTCAAGGAACCAGGCGACGCCGCCGAGCGCGACGACTCCCCAGACGAGGCCGATCCGCCAGCGGGCGAGCGCCGCGAGGAGGAGGGCGGCGATGGCGGGGGCCAGGAGCCAGGGCAGGAACGCGAGGATCTGCGGGACGGGGGTGGGGCCGTCGGAGTCTGCGGTGCGGAAGGCGAGGATGGTCGTGACGCCTGCCAGGAGGAGGGCCGCCAGCCAGGCGGAGGGGCGGTGCCGGGGCCTCCGTTGCCTTGCGTGCGGCTCTGGCCAGTCCCCCTGCGGGACCGTCTCAGCTGCCGTTGCGCTGTCCAAGGACCGGCCTCTCCGTCTGGTGGGATCTCGAATCCTCCCTGAGAGACGGCTGGAGGTGGGGAAAGGGTTGCATTTCCCCGATCCCGCTCCTCAAACTCCCCCGGACTCCGTCCGGGGGGACCCCTGGGGGCTGGACCCGCCGGCCGATCTGCGGCGCCGAAGCAGCCACACGGCAAGCGCGACCGCCAGGCCCACCCCGAGAATCACCCACGCCGCCACACTCAGCGAGAGCGTCAACGCGTCGTACACCGCCCCCGCCGCCTCCCGCGACACGTCCTTCGGGAGGTCGTCCAGGGTCAGGCCCCGGCCCACCATGACCGCGATGCCGAGGACCGCCCCGGCCAGGGCCGCCCCCAGGGACGTGGCGATGATCGCCCGGCGGCGGCGTACCGCCAGGAGGATGCCTGCCACGGCGAGGAGCACCGCCGCCGCCGGGAGCCAGAGGCCTGCCACCTGGAGCATGTGGAATCCTTTTCCGAAGGGGCCTAGGTCCGACGACTCCATGAGCGTCACCTCGGTGTGCCTGACGGGGATGCCGTCCGCGAACGGCACGTCGTCCTCGGCCAGTTGGCGCTTGACCTGCTCGGTGATCGGCGCGAGGTCGATGGTGACCGCGCCGCCGTCGGAGCGGTCGCTGAGCGCGTCCTGCACCGCGTCGTGCGCCGCGCGGTTCGCCGTGTTCCAGGCCGTCCTGAACGCCTTCGTCTCGCTGAAGGACAGCACCGCCTCCCGTACGAACGATTCGACGGTGCCCTGCAGCGGGCCCACGTCGATCTCCTTCATCACCGAGTCGGTGACCGCTCCGGCCACCGCGTCCCGCACATCGGGGTCGGAGGCCAGCGGCGCCATCGTCGCGACGTACTGATCGGCGTCCTCGATCTCGTACTTCGCCCACGTGGAGAGAGCGCCGAGCGGCACGAGGAGGACGGCGATGACCAGGAGGACGGCGGACAGCGGGCGTCTGAGCACGCCCCCAGCAGAAGTCCCGGCCACGCCGTGCGCGACCGGGACGAGTGCATACGGGGCAAGCACCTCCTACTTGCGGTTGTAGAGCCGCATCGTCACCGGGCCGAACACCGCCACGAGCAGCACCGCCCAGCCGAGGGCCCAGACCAGCGACGAGCCCGGTGACGTACCCGCCATCAGATCGCGGACGGCGGAGGCGACATGGGTGACCGGGTTGTTGTTCACGAACGCCTGCAGCCAGCCCGGCATCGTCTCGGGCTTCACGAAGATGTCGCTGAGGAACGTCAGTGGGAAGAGCACCATCATGCTGACGCCCATCACCGACTTCTCCGTGCGCAGCAGCAGACCGAACATCGTCCACACCCACGAGAAGGCGAAGGAGAAGACCAGGAGCAGGAGCACTCCGGCGATGACCCCGAGGACGCCGCCGTCCGGGCGGAAGCCGATGATCATGCCGACGGCCAGCATGACCAGGGACGCGATCAAGTACCGCAGGGCGTCGCCGAGCAGGTAGCCGACCATCACCGAGGGGCGCCAGATCGGCAGCGTACGGAAGCGGTCGAAGACGCCCTTCTCGATGTCGATGTTGACCGAGACGCCTGTGTACATCGTGATCATGACGACGGACATCACGAGGATGCCCGGCAGCAGGTACTGGATGTACTCGCCCGGCGAACCGGCGAGCGCGCCCCCGAAGAGGTACGTGTACATCAGCACCATCATGATCGGGAACGCCGTCACGTCGAACAGCTGCTCCGGCACATGCTTGATCTTGAGCATGGCCCGCCAGCCGAACGTGAGGGACGCGGAGACCGCGCTGGGGCGCTGCGGCCGTTCACCGGCGATGAGCAGTTCGGCCAGGGACTCGGTGCTTACGGGCGCCAGGTCCTGGGCCTCGGATGTGGTGGTCGCGGTGCTCATGCCTGTGCCTCTTTCTCCGCCATGTCCGTCGCGTGATGGGGGGTGCCCGTCAGGGCAAGGAACACCTCGTCCAGGCTGGGCTGGCCCAGGGAGAAGTTGTCCACGGTGATCCCGGCGCGGGCCAGTTCGGCCAGGGCGCGGGACGCCTTCTCGGCGGCGCCCGTGCCGTTCGCCCCGCCGTTGCCGACGCAGGCGGTGAGGGCTACCGGGTCGGGCTCCAGCTGGACCTCCGCGTCGACCGCGATCCGCAGCACGTCCGCCGCGTCATCCCGCTGTGCCGCGTCCCGCAGCCGTACGTGCACCGAGCCCGCGCCGACCGACGCCTTCAGCTCGCCCTTGGTGCCCTCGGCGATGACCTTGCCGTCGTCGATGACGGCGATGCGGGACGCGAGGTGGTCGGCCTCGTCCAGATACTGCGTGGTCAGCAGGACCGTCGTGCCGTGCGCGACGACCGCGCGGACGATGTCCCAGACCTGGTTGCGGCTGCGCGGGTCGAGGCCCGTCGTCGGCTCGTCGAGGAAGAGCAGGTCGGGGGTGTTGAGGATGGACGCCGCGATGTCGATGCGGCGGCGCATGCCGCCCGAGTAGTTCTTCACCTGACGGGCGGAGGCGTCGCTCAGGCCGAAGGCCTCCAGGAGCTGCTCCGCCCTGCTGTACGCCGCCTTCTTGCCGTGCCCCGTGAGGCGGGCCAGGAGGACGAGGTTCTCGGTGCCCGTCAGGTCCTCGTCGACCGAGGCGTACTGCCCGGTGAGGCTGACCCTGCTGCGTACGGCGTCGGCCTCGCGCACGACGTCGTGGCCGAAGACGTGGGCGTCACCGCCGTCGGGGCGCAACAGGGTGGCGAGCATTTTCACGGTGGTGGTCTTGCCGGCGCCGTTCGGGCCGAGCAGGCCGTAGACCGTGCCGGCGGGGATGGTGAGGTCCACGCCGTCGACGGCGCGGTTGTCGCCGAAGGTCTTCACCAGGCCCGCGGTCTCGATGGCCACGCTGTTCATGTCGTACGCCCTCTCCACGTCAGTGGTCGTCCGTTACGAAGGCAGACCGCCCCCGCGGCTGAAACTCATCGTCCGGTGGAGCACTAGCCCGAACGGGTGTTTGCTGGAGGAGGGGAAAGAGGAGGTCGATCATGCGGACCACTCCGGCCCTGAGAACCACTCCGGCCACTCTGGGAACCCTCGCCACCGCGCTCCTGACCGCGGGTGCGCTGTCCCTCGGAGGTGCTTCTCCAGCGTCCGCCGCCGCACCACCGGCGCACCACCCGAACGTGATCTGGGGGACGATCGTCGCCCCCGTCGACCTGAAGATCCGGGACATGCCGTCCACCGGTGCCACCATCGTCGCGAAGCTGCCCGCGCAGAGCCAGGACCGCGTCGAGTGCGTGACGCAGGGTACGAGCGTCTGGGGCGACACGCACTGGTACTGGCTGGGCGGGGTACAGGGCTGGGCGAGCGCCGCGTACGTCGACGTCGGCGGGCAGCACGTGCCGAGCTGCGCGACCGCGGACCCGTGCCAGGAGTACAAGCCGTGCTGGAACACGTGTGAGGGCGGCTACAACCGATACCACTGAAGCCGCCGAGTTGCCGGTCGAGGCGGGCGGGTGTGCCCTGGATATGGGGCGGGCGCGTGCGGCGCCGGCCCGGGGCGAACGTGACTGGAGGAACCGTCATGGCTCACGCGGCACCCACTTCACACGCACCACAGCTGCGGGCCCCCGGCTCCGCCACCACCAGGTTCGGCATCGCGGCCGTGGTCATCGGCCTCGTGTTCGGCATCGTGGTGGCCCAGCGCGCCGCCGGCTCGGTCGCCGACGGCAACGCGTGGCTCGGCATCGTCTCCGGTGTCGTCTTCGCCGCGCTCTTCATGGGTGTGCACAGGGCGGCACCCCGGCTGCCGCGCGAGCTGCGCGCGGCGGCGTGGGCGAGCTTCGCCGGGATCGCGTTCGGCTTCGTCTACAGCCAGGGCATGCCGGGTCCGAGCGTCCTGCGGTCCACGATCATGGCCATCGGCATCGCCGCGGGCGTGTTCGCGGTGACGTTCTACCGCTACTACACGCGCGAGTGACCGGTCCCCGGCTTCTCCCCTGAACACCACTGTGCCCATCGGCGTCGAGCGCGCCGATGGGCACAGTGGTCGAGCGGCCTCAGCCGACCGTTCAGCCGACCTTCTCCAGTCTGTCCAGCTTGTCCAGCGCCTTCGCGAGACCGTTGGCCCACAGCTCGTTCACCCGGGCGCGCTCGTTCGCGTCCGGCTGCGCGTTCGTGCACGACGTGCCCGGACCGCCGCCGGACATCAACTCACTGCACGGGCCTTCGTAGTGGTCCGGAAGACCGAGGACGTGACCCGTCTCGTGCGCCGTCACACGGGTCGAGTCGTACTGCTGGTTCTGCGCGTAGTCCAGGAAGATGTACCCGTTGCCGTGGCCGTCCGTGCTCGCGTACGAACCACGCGGGTCGTTCCCCTCGCGGTACTCGAAGCTCGCACCGCCACTCCCCTCCTGGAGCTTCACGTTGGACACCGCGCTGTTCCAGATCGACGTACTGCTGGATATCTGCTGCGCGAAGGTGGGGGCACCGGAGGCGTCGTACACCACCGTGACCTGCTTCGCGCCGGGGTTGGCAGCGCGCTTCTCGGCGACCGACTTCAGGACGGCCTCGAAGAACGCCTTGTTGGCCGCGGCTTCCTCGCCGGAGCCCGCGTACTTGGCGTACGCGGCGGCGGGGGACGGCGACGCGGTGGGGGTCGCTGCCGTCGCCGACGTCGTGCCGAGGCCGGCGGCGGCAAGGCCGAAGACGGCCGCGACGGACAGGTAACGCTTGTTCATGCGGGGGTTCATGTGGGGGGCTCCCTACTCGTTCGGTGAAAGGTGAACGGTTCGGTACCGGGAGTGTCGGGGAGCCAGAGGCGTCTGGGGATGATGGCAAGTGGCGATAGCGCCGGGCTATCGCCCGCCCGTCGCCCGTCCCGCGCCGACTGCGCACAAGACTGTGCCCGTGCCCAACTCAGGCGGTTCCCGTGGGGTTTGTGAGTCTGGTGCGGCGACGCCCGCCGCTCTACGCTCACAGCCATGGAGCTCGAGGTGAGGCACCTCCGCGCGCTGTGCGCCATCGCCGACACCGGCAGCCTGCACAAGGCGGCTCGTCAACTCGGCATGAGCCAGCCCTCGTTGACGACCCAGCTGCGCCGCATCGAGCAGGAGATCGGCGGCCAGCTCTTCGCCCGCGAGCGCACCGGCTGCCGCCCGACCCCGCTCGGCCGCGTCGCCCTCAGCCGCGCACGCCCCCTCGTCAGCGAGATGCGGGCGCTGATCAGCGAGACCAAGGCGGCAGCCGCCCGCGCCTCCGAGGGCCCGCAGCTGCGCATCGGCTCCACCGCAAGCCGCGCCATACCGGGCTGGCTGCGGCGGCTGCGGGTCCGCCTGCCCGCCACCGAGACCTCGCTCCAGATGGACGTCTCCGCGAACGCGCTGCTCCGTATGGTCGCGGGCGGTCAGCTCGACGTGGCCTTCGTGCACGAGGTGGAGGGCAGTCCGCTGCGGATGCCGGAGGGGCTGCGGCGGCGCGTACTGGTCGAGCGGGAGCCGCAGTTCGTCTTCCTCGCGGCCGACCATCCGGCGGCGGCGCGGCCCGTCGTCCACCTCGCCGACCTCGCCGACGACCGGTGGATGGTGGACCCGACGGTGGACGGCGAGTGGGACGGCCTGATCCGGGTACTTCGCGCGGCCGGCATCAACCCCCGTGTCCTGCACGGCGATTACCTCACCGCGTCCTCCCTCGTCGCCAGCGGCGAGGTCGTCACCGTCTGCCAGCCGACCTCGCGCGCGAGACCCGACATGGCGGTCCGGCCGCTGCACGGCGACCCGCTCGGCGTGCGGCTGCTCGTGGCGGCCCGTACGGAGAAGGAGCTCGACGCGGTGTACGGGGACCTGGAGGCCTCGTACTGGGAGGCGGCGCGCCAGGCGCCCACCTACGGGGAGTGGCTCGCGGGGCGGGCGACGGCGGCGTGACCTAGGTCCTCACCAACCGGTGACCTTTGACCTGCCCGCCTCTGACCACCCCTGACCTGCATTTTTGTCCGCTTTACGGTTCTGCGTCACCGTATGCGGCTGGTTGTTACGTTCTCTACGGATGACGCACACACAGCGCCCGTAGCTTCATGTCTGTCGCCACCGCAAAGAGGCACAAAGACGGACAGTTCGTTCGACCAGTCGCAAGGGATCCGCTATGCGCGCCACCCGCCGTACCTTCCGCAACGCCGCCATCGCCACCGGCGTGATCACCGCTCTCGCCGCCCCGACGACGGCGGCCTTCGCCGCCGACGCGCCGTCGAACCCGCAGGGCCAGGTCGCACCTGGCGACCAGACGGACCCAGGGGACCAGGGTCAGACGCCGGAGCCCGGGGACCAGGACCGGACGCCGGAGCCCGGGGACCAGGACCAGACG
This sequence comes from Streptomyces sp. A18, assembly GCF_059026065.1. Lineage (NCBI taxonomy): Bacteria > Bacillati > Actinomycetota > Actinomycetes > Kitasatosporales > Streptomycetaceae > Streptomyces > Streptomyces sp. A18. The sequence goes on from NZ_JBWLKL010000002.1 coordinate 281,609, forward strand.
CCGGAGCCCGGGGACCAGGACCAGACGCCGGAGCCCGGCAGTTGGGAGTCGAAGGGCACCACGGACCTCGGCAAGGGCTGGTCGGCCGAGGTCGAGGTCAACGCGTCCGCACGCACCGCCAAGGCCACGATCTCCCTCGACGGCGCCGCCAAGGGCTCGCTCACCGCGTACGAGAACTCCGCGAGCACCAGCATCGACGGCAGCACCTTCACGCTGACGCCGGACGGCACGGTCACCGCCAAGCTCGTGGACAAGGACAAGGACAAGCCCGTCCCCGGCGGCTGGGTCTCCAAGGGCACCACCGACCTCGGCAAGGGCTGGTCCGCGAAGGTCGACGTGAACGCTTCGGCCCGCAGCGCCAAGGCCGCCATCTCCCACGACGGCACCGCCAAGGGCTCCCTGGAGGCGTACATCAAGCCGTCGAGCACCAAGATCGACGGCAGTACCTTCACGCTCTCCGCCGACGGCACCATCACCAGGACGGGCGGCAAGCCGACCCCGCCGAAGCCGCAGCCCAAGCCCACGCCCGACCACAAGCGCACCCTGGTCCACCAGTACACGAACCTCGGCGGCACCGGCTTCGACGCGAAGGTCTACAAGACCAAGAGCGGCTACGAGGCCGACATGATCGCCAAGGCTCCCGACACCGGCAAGAAGATCGTCTGGGACACCCTCAAGCAGTCGGGCAGCAAGCCCGCGTACGGGCAGCACAACGGCGCGCACTTCGTGCTCGCCCCGGACGGCACCATGAAGGGCTGGACCGAGGGCAAGAAGGCGCAGCCGCAGACGAAGCCGCACACGCAGACGCCGACGAAGCCGAAGAACGGCACCTCCCAGGTCGTCCCCAAGGGCGGCGTCAAGGCCGGCGCCGACGGCATGACCCCGGCAGGCGAGAGCGCGCCGCTGATGGCGGCCGGTGGCGGCATGGCGGCGCTCGGCGCGGCGGGCCTCGGCTTCGCGATGTACCGGCGCAAGCAGCAGAACAACTGACCCAGCGGGCGCGGAAGTACGGCCGACCACGACGGTGGGGCACCCCCTTGGGGGGGTGCCCCACCGTCGTCGTACTGCCGTCGTACTGCCGTCGTACTGCCGTCGTACTGCCGTCGTGCCGCCTATGTACTGCCTACGTACGTACCGCTGCTCAGACGCCGATGTCGCTGCCGTCCTTGCGCCACACGGACACGACCGACGGGCGGACGATCTTGCCGGGACCGTCGGGCCACGCGCTCGCGGGCTTCTCGACGGACGCGCCGTCGATCTCGCCCGGGTGCTGCACGGAGACGAGCACGCGGTTGTCCTGGATGATCGGGCCGCAGGTCTCCGCGCCGTTCGGCATGGTCAGGAACTGCTTGAGCTCACCGCGCCGCTCCCCCTTGGTCGCGACTCCGAACAGGCCGTCGTGCGAGCCGAGTTGGTTGCCGTCCGTCGAGAGCCACAGGTTGCCGTGCGGGTCGAAGGCGACGTTGTCCGGGCAGGAGATCGGGCTGACCTTCTCCTTCGGGAAGCCCGCGAAGTACGTGGCCGGGTCCTCGGGGTCGCCCGCGACGAGGAAGAGCGACCAGGCGAAGGTGGTCGACTCGGCCCGGTTGCGGCGCTCGGTCAGCTCAAGGACCTGCCCGTGCTTGTTCAGGTTGCGCGGGTTGGCTTCGTCGGCACCGGCCTTGCCCGCCTTGCCGCGGTCGGAGTTGTTCGTGAGCGCGACGTAGACCTTGCCGGTGTGCGGCGACGGCTCGACGTCCTCGGGACGGTCCATCTTCGTCGCGCCGACCTTGTCACCGGCCTGGCGCGTGAAGACGTACACCTCTTCGGCGCTCATGCCGTCGACGTGCGAGACGGCGTGGCCCTTGGGGCCCGCGGTGGCGAGCGGGATCCAGACGCCGCTGCCGTCGAACTCGCCGTCGGCGGGGAGCTTTCCGGTGCCGTCGATGTCGGCGGCCGGAGAGTCGCCGGTCAGCTTGGCGACGTACAGGGTGCCCTCGTCGAGGAGCGTGAGGTTGTGCTCGTGCGCGGCCCGCGACTTCCCCTTGGCGACGCGCTTGCTGCTGACGAACTTGTAGAAGTAGTCGAACTTCTCGTCGTCGCCCATGTAGACCACCGGGCGGCCGTCGTGCGTGAGGCGCGGCTGCGCGGCCTCGTGCTTGAAGCGGCCGAGCGCGGTGCGCTTGCGCGGGGTCGATTCGGGGTCGTACGGGTCGAGCTCGACGACCCAGCCGAAGCGGTTGGCCTCGTTGGGCTCCTTGACCAGATCGAAGCGGTCGTCGAACCGCTCCCACTTGCGCTCGGACGCGGCGCCGATGACGCCGTAGCGCTTGAGGCGCGCGGCGGCGGTGGGGTCGGTGACCTTCTCCGCGTTGGCGAAGTACTGGTTGAAGTTCTCCTCGCCGTGCAGGGTCGTGCCCCACGGGGTGGTGCCACCCGCGCAGTTGTTGAGCGTGCCGAGGACCTTGGTGCCGCGCGGGTCCGCCTTCGTACGGACGTACTCGCTGCCCGCGGCGGGTCCGGTGAGCCTGAACTCGCTGGTGGTGGTGAGGCGGCGGTTGAGCTGGTGACGGCTGACGGCGGTCAGCTTCCCGCTCCTGCGCTCCTCCTCGACGACCACGACGGAGAGGCCGTGCGCGGCCCAGGCGATCTCGACCTGCTCGCGGGTGGGGTTCTCGGCGTCGTATCCCTTGAACATCAGGATCTCGTCGGTGTACTCGTGGTTGGCCACGAGGACCTGACGCCCGCGCTCGCGGTGCAGCGGCAGGAGGCTCAGGAAGTCGTTGTTGTAGCCGAACTGGCCCGCCTGTGCCTTCGCTGTCTGCTTGTCCGCGTCGAAGGCGGGGGCGCCGCGGAGGATGGGCTCGCCCCAGCGGATGACGACGTTCTGGGCGTAGCCGTCGGGGATCGTGACGGAGTCGGTGGTGTTGGGCGCGACGGGCGTGAAGCGAAGACCGCGCGCCCCCTTTTTGCTCTTGTGCGACGAAGATTTCCCGGCCACGGGGGCGGCTTGAGCCTCCGGGGCTGCGGGGCCCGCGACGACGGCGCCGCCCGCCGCGGTCGCCACGGTCACGACCGCGGCGGCGCGCATCATCGAGCGGCGGCTGAGCGCGCCGGCTATGACGTCGCCGACGTATTCGTTGTCGCTGGTGTTGGGCACCTCGTGGAAGCAGGCATCACCACACCGGAACCGGCAGGTCATGGCGGAACGGCCGCCGCTCCCCTGGTGCGAGGTGATGATCGGCAGCAGCTTGCGCACGGTTCCTCCGTTGTGTGGGCGTGTGCCACGTGTCTCTGCGTGGCTTGATTCCGCCGGAACGCTAGGCGCGGAGGTCGGCAGGGCGACGGCCTGAGAGTGAACGGGAGGTGAACCGGGAGCGCACATAGGGCAGTTGGGCTGCGGACATGCTGCGTGTGCGCGGTAAGGGTGATGGTGGAGGGGCGGTGGGGCGACCCTCACGAAGATCGCGTATTGCGACGGCTAACCTTACGTGTCCGCCCTGGCCAGGGGTTATCGGGAATCAACTCACGCGAAGGGGTGCACCCATGGGCATTCTGAGTGTCCTGCGGAATGCGTTCGGACGGTCTTCACGCAAGGGGGATCAGGCTCCGGAGCCTGAGGCGGTGTCCTCGGAGGCTCCGGTCGCCGAGGCCCCGGAGACTGCGGGGGCCCCGGAGGCCGCGGAGGCTGCCGCCTCCGCGTCGGTGCCGTCGCCCTCGTCCGAGCGGGTGCCTCCGGCGGCCGAGCCGAAGGCGACGGTCCCGGGACCGTCGTCCGAGCCTTCGCCTTCGGCGGTGGACGATCTCGTCGCCGCGGCGTTCGACCGGGACCGCGTGACGGTACCGGCACCTTCGCCGGAGCGGGATCTGGCTCCTGAGCCCGAGACCGAAGCTGCCGCCCCGGAACCCGAGGCCGAGGCCGAGCCGGTTGTCGCCGACGCCGCTGACACGGAACCGTCAGTTGTGCCCACGCCTCCCGCCGAGCGGGACGATTGCCCACCACAGGAAGCCCCCGAAGCCCCCGCAGCCCCCGCAGCCCCTGAGCCGGTCGACGAGCCCGCTGCCGTGGCCGCGCCCGAAGCCGAGCAGGACGAGGAGTCCGCCGCTGTGGGCAATCGTCCCGCTGGGCGATCGGGGTCTCCCCTGGTCGAGCGGAGCCGAGAGCTCGGGGAAGGGTGGGCACAGCCCTCGACGCCGGGTGCCGATGAAGCGCCGGAAGTACACGTGACCCCGGCGGAGCCCGAAGCTCCCGCGGCCGGAGAGGCCGAGGGCGCCCCCGCCAAGGGAAAGCCCGCCCTCTCCGCGGCCAAGGTGAAGAACCGGGCCCCGGCGCTGGCCACCGCGTACAAGGCCGCCGGCCAGGCCCTGCAGAAGCGGGAGCTCACCGGGGTCCGCGCCCCCGTGTACCTCGTACTCGACCGCTCCGGGTCCATGCGCTCGTACTACAAGGACGGCTCCGCCCAGAGCCTGGGCGAGCAGGTCCTCGCACTCGCCGCGCACACGGACCCCGAAGCCTCCGTGCACGTCGTCTTCTTCTCGACGGACATCGACGGCACCGGCACCCTCACCCTCCCCGAGCACGAGGGCCGTATCGACGAGCTGCACGCGGCGGCGGGCCGCATGGGCCGCACCAGCTACCACCGCGCGATCGAAGAGGTCGTGTCCCACTACGAGAAGTCGGACCACAAGGGGAGCCCCGCCCTCGTCGTCTTCCAGACGGACGGCCCCCCGGACGCCAAGGGCCCCGCGACCCAGGCCCTCGCGGACGCGGCCAAGCACCCGCTCTTCTTCCAGTTCGTCGCCTTCGGCGAGCACGAGGCGAAGGGCTTCGACTACCTCCGCAAGCTGAAGGCGGAGAACGCCGCCTTCTTCCACGCGGGCCCCACCCCCCGCGAGCTCACGGACACGGAGCTGTACGAGGGCCTGCTGGCTGCCTGGCGCCCCTGACGCCCCTGACGCCCCTGACGCCATGGGGTGGGCCCTCCGGGGTCCACCCCATGGGTCCACCCCATGGAATCGATGTGAATCGCTCGCTCCGGGGCCGTTAGGATTTCGACCATGGCGGCCACTGGATCCGAGAAGCAGGGGACGAGCGAAGGCGCAAAGGCGTACTACGTATCGACCCCCATTTACTACGTCAACGACGCTCCTCACCTGGGCCACGCCTACACGACCGTTGCAGGGGACGTGCTCACGCGCTGGCACCGTCAGCGCGGCGAGAAGGTGTGGTACCTCACCGGCACGGACGAGCACGGTCAGAAGATCATGCGCACTGCCGAGGCGAACAACGTCACGCCCCAGGCGTGGTGCGACAAGCTCGTGGACGAGGCCTGGCGGCCTCTCTGGGAGCACCTGAACATCGGGAACGACGACTTCATCCGCACCACGGAGAAGCGCCACACGGACCGCGTCCAGGAGTTCGTCCAGGATCTCTACGAGAAGGGCGAGATCTACAAGGGCGGCTACGAAGGCCCGTACTGCGTGGGCTGCGAGGAGTACAAGCTCCCCGGCGACCTGATCGACGGCGAGGCCGGGAGCGAGTTCGAGGGCCAGAAGCTCTGCCCGATCCACAAGAAGCCGGTGGAGCTCCTCAAGGAGGAGAACTACTTCTTCAAGCTGAGCGAGTACGGCCCCAAGCTCCTCGAGCACTACGCGGCGAACCCGGACTTCATCCAGCCCGAGTCGGCGCGCAACGAAGTCGTGAACTTCGTCAAGCAGGGCCTGCAGGACCTCTCCATCTCGCGCTCGACGTTCGACTGGGGCGTCAAGGTCCCGTGGGACGACAAGCACGTCATCTACGTCTGGGTCGACGCGCTCCTCAACTACGCCACGGCCGTCGGCTACGGCGCGGACGAGGAAAAGTTCAAGTCAACCTTCCCCGCCGACGTCCACCTGGTCGGCAAGGACATCCTGCGCTTCCACGCGGTCATCTGGCCCGCGATGCTGATGGCGCAGGGTCTGCCGCTGCCGGGCCGCATCGCGGCGAACGGCTGGCTGATGGTCGGCGGCGAGAAGATGTCGAAGTCGAACCTGACGGGCATCAAGCCGCAGGACCTCACGTCGCACTTCGGTGTGGACGCGTACCGCTGGTACTTCCTGCGTGCCATCGCCTTCGGCCAGGACGGCTCGTTCTCGTGGGAGGACTTCAGCGCCCGCTACACGAGCGAACTCGCGAACGACTACGGAAACCTCGCGTCACGCGTGGCGGCCATGGTCGGGAAGTACTTCGGCGGCGCGCTTCCCGAGGCGACGGCCGTGGGCGCGGCCGAGCAGGCGGTGCAGGAGGGTCTGGCCAAGGCGGTCGCGGCGGCCGACCTGAAGATCGGCGAGGAGCTGGACTTCCAGGCCGGCATTCTTGCGGTCTTCGCGTTCGTCAAGCAGGTCAACGGCTACATCACGGAGCAGGAGCCGTGGAAGGTGGCCAAGGACGAGTCCCCGGAGGGCCAGGCCCGCCTGGCGACGATCCTCTACACGGCGGCCGAGTCGCTGCGCGCGGTGGCCGTCCTGCTGAACTCGATCATGCCGGAGACCTCGCAGAAGCTGTGGGACTCGCTCGGCGCCGAGGCCTCGCTGGGCGCGCTCGCCGAGCAGCGGGTCCAGGACGCGGCTGCGTGGGGGCAGCTGCCGGTGGGTGCGACGGTGACGAAGGGTGCGGTGCTCTTCCCGCGCCTGGAGGAGACAAAGCAGTCATAAGCCGTCGGACCGCCGTCCCGACCGGTGCTGCACTGTCCTGAACTGTCTTGAAGGGGCTCGCGATTGAACTCGCGGGCCCCTTCTTCTTGCCCAACTTGGCTGATTCATGCGGGTCAAATAGCGATACCGATCACATTCGACCAGAACTCACGCCGTCTTCACATCTTCGTACGTACGCTTCACTGTATGACCACGACTCCCGGCACCCCCGACCGGCCGCGCCCAGCGGCCGAGGTGAACGAGGAGATACGTTCGCTCTGGCTGCGCACAGGCGGGTATCTCCGCCCCGAACAGCACAAGGAGTACGAACGCCTGGTGGCGGAGTGGGCAGAGGCCACCGCCGCGACGGCGACGCCTACGCCGGCGCTTTGAGCCGACCGGCCGCTTGAGCCCGCCCGATACCGCCTGAGCCGATCGAGCACTGCGCGTCCGTAGTCGGTCACCGCGTGAAATCTTGGACTACCGCCCGGCAGCGACCGGTTCCACCTCGTACGACCCCACGAGCCGTGCCAGCTGACGCCCCACCGCCCGCAGCGGCTCCTCGCTGCGGTTGACCTGGGCGGTCACCTCGGCGCCCTCCAGCGCACTGATCACCGTGGTCGCAAGCTCCCGGGCGTCCGGCGCGGCGAAGCCGGAGCCGAGCAGCTTCTCCTCCACGAGCCGCTCCCAACGCGCGAGCGCGGCAGCGCACACCCGCTGGATCTCCGAGTCCGTGCCCAGCGTCTCCAGGGCCGCGGCGGTGACGGGGCAACCGTCGACCCAGCCCGACTCCCGCAGCCCCACGGCGAGTTCCACCGCGCAGGCCTCGATCGCGTCGCCGGGGTCGTCGGCCGTGGTCAGCGCTTCGCGCAGCAGCACGGCGAACTCCTCGCCGCTGTGCGTGATCGCGGCCACCGCGACGGCTTCCTTGCCGCCGGGGAAGAAGTGGTAGACGGAGCCGAGGGTGGCCTCCGCCTCCTTCGCGATCTGCTTGATGCCGGTACCGACGTACCCCTGGCGCTGCAGGAGCCGGGCGGCGGCGATGACGATGCGGTCGCGGGTGCCGACGGTCGCGGGGGAGGGGGTCTGAGCCATGGCGCCAGCGTACCTCCGGGATTAATTAGAGCGCTCGTTCCAGAGTCGTGCTACGTTCTCCCCGCGCACTAGATAGAGCGATCGTTCTAGTCCGATCGGCCTGGCCCAGCCCGGCCCAATCCAGTCCAGCCCGGCCCAATCCAGCCCGGCCCAATCCAGTCCAGGAGGACCCACATGAACGCCACCCCTGCCATCCCTGCCACCTCTGCCACCCCTCCCACTCCTGTCACCCTCATCGGCCTCGGCCCCATGGGCCACGCGATGGCCACGGCCCTGCTCGACAAGGGGCACCAGGTCACCCTCTGGAACCGCACCGCGTCCCGCGCGGACGACTTGGTGGAGCGCGGCGCGATTCTCGCCGCGACGCCCGAAGAGGCCGTCGCCGCCAACGAGTTGGTGATCCTGAGCCTCACGGACTACGCCGCGATGTACGCCGTCCTCGAACCGGCGGCAGCCGCCCTCTCCGGCCGAGTGATCGTCAACCTCAGCTCGGACACCCCGAAGAAGGCCCGTGAGGCGGCGGCCTGGGTCGCCGGGCACGGCGCCGCCCACCTCACCGGCGGCGTACTCGCCCCGCCCCACGGCATCGGAAAGTCCGAGTTCTCGACGTTCTACAGCGGCCCGCGCGAGGCCTACGACAAGCACCGCCCGACGCTGGAGGTCCTGACGGGCGAGACGGACTACCGGGGCGAGGACGCGGGCGTCGCGGCGCTGATGTACCAGCTCAACATGGTCATCTTCTGGACGAGCATCTCCAGCTACTGGTACGCGGTCGCCCTCGCGAAGGCCAACGGCCTGTCGGCGACGGACATCCTCCCGTACGCCTCGGAGAACATGACCGGGATGCCGGAGTTCCTGTCCTTCTACGCGCCACGCATCGACGCGGGCAACCACGAGGGGGACGTGGATCGCCTGGCGATGGGCCTGGCCAGCATGGAACACGTGGTGGACACCCACACGGACTCGGGCGTGGACGCCGCACTGCCGTCGGCGGTGGCGGACCTGTTCCGACGCGGGATGGAGGCGGGTCACGCGGCGGACAGCTTCTCCAGCATCGTGAAGCTGCTGGAGAACCGCTGAGCGGGCGGGATTGTCAGTGCCCGCTGTCAGAATCGCGCGCATGACTGACACCGGCAGTGCTGCGACCCCCGCAAAGCCCCTTCAATACTCGCCCCGTTGGCGCGACGACACCCGGGAGGTTCCGCCGAATACCGGCGGCGAGCGGGAGGCGTTGACCAGCACTCTGGACTGGCACCGGGCGACCTTCGAGCTCAAGTGCGCGGGGCTGACGCAGGAGCAGCTCTCGGAGCGTGCCGCGCCTCCGTCCGGGTTGTCGCTGCACGGCATCGTGCGGCACCTGGCGGGCGTGGAGCGCTGGTGGTTCCGGATCCAACTGACGGGTGAGGACGTGCCGTTGCTGTACTACTCCGACGAGGACCCGGAGCAGGACTTCGACGACCTGGCCGGCGACGCGAGGGAAGCCTTCACGGTGTGGCACGCGGAGTGCGAGCGGTCCCGGCAGATCGTGGCGGCGGCGGAATCCCTGGACGTGACAGGCACGCGCAAGGCGACAGGTGAGCCGATCTCGCTGCGCAGGATCCTGATCGACATGATCGCGGAGTACGCCCGCCACAACGGGCACGCGGATCTCCTGAGGGAGCGGATCGACGGGGCCACGGGGATGTAGGCCCGGCTCCCCTGCTTCGACCAGCTGCTCGGTGCGGCGAGGGCACGAAAAGCTCCACCACCTGAATCCCGTGCCGCCGCACGAGTTCCAGGAGCGATGGATCGACCAGTTCGAGCACCCACGGCTGCGAACGCTCAGCGCACTGAAACAACAGGCGGAGGCTGCCATGACCACGAAGCCGACGTACGTCTACGTCACGTACATCGAGAGCACCCCGGCGAAGGCCTGGCACGCCCTCACCGACGCCGATCTGACGGCGGCGTACTGGGGCCACGCCAACGTCTCCGACTGGCAGCAGGGCTCGTCCTGGGAACACCGCCGCACGGACGGCTCGGGCATCGCGGACGTGGTGGGCGAGGTGGTCGAGAGCACGCCGCCCACCCACCTGGTGACGACGTGGGCGGACCCGAACGAAGCCCCCGGCTCCGCCGAGCCCTCCCAGGTCACCTTCGACATCGAGCCGTACGGCGAAATCGTCCGCCTCACGGTGACCCACGAGAACCTGGCGAGCGAGAAGGAAAGGGAGGACGTCGGGGCGGGCCGGCCGGCCGTCCTCTCCAACCTGAAGTCCCTCCTGGAGACGGGCTCCCCGCTCCCCGAGGCACCGTGGCTGGTCCCGACCGACTCGAAGTGAGCCCGACCGCTCACGAGGTACGCACGGCGAAGGGCCCGGAACGGTTTCGTTCCGGGCCCTTCGACTCGACTGCCGTCGGCGCTACTTGTCCGTCTCACCCTTGCCGGAGGCGACCGGCTTGCGCAGCGAGATGTTCAGCTCGCGCAGACGCGACTCCTCCAGCTCGGAGGGCGCGCCCATCATCAGGTCCTGCGCGTTGCCGTTCAGCGGGAACGCGATCGTCTCGCGGATGTTCGGCTCGTCCGCGAGGAGCATGACGATGCGGTCGACGCCGGGGGCGATTCCGCCGTGCGGCGGGGCGCCGAGGCGGAAGGCGCGGAGCATGCCCGCGAACTCCCGCTCCACCGTCTCCGCTTCGTAGCCCGCGATCGCGAAGGCCTTCAGCATGACCTCGGGCTCGTGGTTACGGATGGCGCCGGATGACAGCTCGATGCCGTTGCAGACGATGTCGTACTGCCAGGCCAGGATGTCGAGGGGGTCCTTCTCCTCCAGGTCCTTCATGCCGCCCTGGGGCATCGAGAAGGGGTTGTGGGAGAAGTCGATCTTGCCGGTGTCCTCGTCCTTCTCGTACATCGGGAAGTCGACGATCCAGCAGAAGCGGAAGACGCCCTCTTCGAAGTGGCCCGCACGCTTGGCCGCCTCGACGCGCACCGCGCTCATGATCTTCGAGACCTCGTCGAACTCACCCGCGCCGAAGAAGACCGCGTGGCCGGGGGCCAGGGAGAGGCGCTTCGTGAGCTCCTCCACGTTCGCCTCCGTCAGGAACTTCGCGATCGGGCCCGTCAGCGAGCCGTCCTCGGCCACGCGCACCCAGGCAAGGCCCTTCGCGCCCTGCTCGACCGCGTAGTCACCGAGGCCGTCGAAGAACTTGCGGGACTGCGACGCCGTGTCCGGCACCGGCAGTGCGCGCACGTGCTTGCCCGCGAACGCCTTGAACTCGGAGTCCGCGAAGATGTCCGTGATGTCGGTCAGCTCGAGCTTCGCGCGCAGGTCCGGCTTGTCGTTGCCGTACTTCAGCATGGACTCGCGGAACGGGATGCGCGGGAAGGGGGAGGTCACCTCGCGGCCACCCCCGTACTCCGTGAAGATCTCCGTCATGAGCTTCTCGATGGGCTGGAAGACGTCTTCCTGCTCCACGAAGCTCATCTCGACGTCGAGCTGGTAGAACTCGCCCGGCGAGCGGTCCGCGCGCGCGTCCTCGTCGCGGAAGCACGGCGCGATCTGGAAGTAGCGGTCGAAGCCCGAGATCATGAGCAGCTGCTTGAACTGCTGCGGGGCCTGCGGCAGCGCGTAGAACTTGCCCGGGTTCAGGCGGGACGGGACGACGAAGTCGCGGGCGCCCTCGGGGGACGTCGCGGCGAGGATCGGCGTCGCCATCTCGTTGAAGCCGAGGGCCACCATCTTCGAGCGGATCGACGCGATCACGGACGAGCGCAGCATGATGTTGCGGTGCATGCGCTCGCGGCGCAGGTCCAGGAAGCGGTACTCCAGCCGACGCTCTTCGTTCACGCCGTCGTCCGCGTTGATCGTGAAGGGGATCTGCTGGGCGGCGCCGAGCACCTCGACCTCGGCGGCCTCGATCTCGACCTCGCCGGTGGGCAGCTCGGGGTTCACGTTCTCCGCGCCGCGCGAGACGACCTTGCCGTCGATCCGGACGACCGTCTCCTTGGAGAGCTTGTCGAGCGTCTCGGCGGCGGCCGTGCCGGGGCGGGCCACCAGCTGCGTGATGCCGTAGTGGTCGCGCAGATCGATGAAGAGGATGCCACCCAGGTCTCGGCGATTGTGCAGCCAGCCGCTCAGCCGGACGTCGGAGCCGACGTCAGAGGCGCGGAGCTCGCCGCAGGTGTGGGACCTGTACCGATGCATCTTCGTTCATCCAGTCTTCGCGAATAGGGGAGAGAGCAGACAGTCCCCAAGGCTACCGTCCGGGCGGAGATCGCTTTCCGGATTACTTCGCGGATCACTCCCGGAGCGCTCCCGGCCACCCCCGGCGGTGGCGACTTGTCCATCGATCTTCCTAAAGTGGGTCAATGCGCTCCGACGATCCCCTGCAGCAGGCGGGGGACGAACCCCTGCCTCCCGTACGGGACGTCCTGGCCGCCATCGCCACCGGCCTGTGGCGATGGGACAACACGTCCGGCACCGTCACGCTCGACGCCGAGGCGGCCCGGCTCCTCGGACTTCCCGCACGCCCCCAGACCCTCACCGAGGCGGCCGTCCGCTCCCGCTTCCACCCCGTCGACTGGAACGAGATCGACGGCATCGTCCAGCTCGCCGTCGCCGAGGGCACCCTCGCCGAGGCCAGGCTGCGGATCATGGATGAGCAGGGCCGCCGCGTGCTGCGCATCGTGCGCAGCCGCTCGAAGCCGATCGTGGACGAGGCCACGCACTCGTACGAGCTCATCGGCACCCTGCAGGAGGTCACCGAGCCCCCGCCGGGCGCCGCCGCCCGCAGCCCGGTCACCGGCGACTGGCGGCGCTCCCGCGAGGCCTTCCTGCTCGACGCCGGGCGTGCGCTCGCCGAGGCACGGTCGACGGAGGAGGTGCTCCGGGTCGCGGGCGGGCTCTCCATGCCGGGGTTCTCGCCGGACGGGCTCGGTGTCTTCGGGGTCGAGGGCGACCGGCTCAAGGTCATCGGGCACCACGGACACCAGCCGGGGGACGACCTGCCGTTCTCGGCGATGCCCCTGGACACGGACTACCCGGCCGCCGAGGTGGTCCGCACGGGCCGCGCGGTCTATCTCTCCTCACCCGAGGAGTACCACCGCCGCTACCCCGCCACCTGGCCCCTTGCCCGCCCCTTCGAGCGGCAGTCCTGGGCGTTCCTGCCGCTGACCGTCGCGGGCCGCACGATGGGCGCGTGGCTCGCCGCCTTCGCCTACCCGGTCTCGTTCACTCCGGACGAGCGCTCCGTCCTGACGACGGTGGCCCGGATGCTGGCCCAGGCCCTGTCGCGGGCCGGGGTCGCCGAGTCGGAGCGGGAGCTGACGGAGGGTCTTCAGCGCTCGATGCTGCCGCTGCTCGGGCCGCGCATCCCGGGGATGAGCGTGGCCGCACGGTATGTGCCGACCGGCGGCGGACTCCAGGTGGGCGGCGACTGGTACGACATGATCCCGCTGCCCAACGGCCGCATCGCCTTCGTCATCGGCGACGTACAGGGGCATGACGTGCGCGCGGCCGGGCTCATGGGCCAGCTGCGGATCGCCCTGCGCGCCTACGCTTCCGAGGGCCACCGCCCGGACGCCGTGCTCTCCCGGGCGACCCGCTTCCTGTCGGGCATCACGGACGGCATCACGATCGGCTCGGACGGCGATGCCGGGGGCGATCCCGCCGACCCCCGCTTCGCCACCTGCCTCTACGTGGAGGCCGACCCGGCCACCGGCGTCCTGGAGATCGCCCGCGCGGGCCACCCGGAGCCGGCGATACGGATGAGCGACGGAACGGTCCTGCTGCGCCCCACGGCGGGCGGCCTGCCGCTCGGCATCGACCCGGACGCGGACTACCCCACGACCCGCCTCGTCCTGGAGGCCGGCGAGACGATGCTGGTCTGCACGGACGGCCTCATCGAGACCGGCGGCCACGACCTGGACAGCGGCTGGAAGCGGATCCGCAAGATCCTGGAGGAGTACGGGGGAGACGGCGACGACGGCCTGGAGGAGCTCGCCGACACCCTCGTGCAGGCCGTCCACGGGCCGTCGTCGCACCAGAACACGGGCCCGCTCGTGGACCGCCGCGAGGACGACATAGCGGTCCTGCTGCTCCGCAGGGCAGGACACCCCGCCCACCGCACGCCCGCCCGCCGCACCGTCCTGACGGTCGCACAGGCCGAGCCGGAGCGGATCGCGGGGGCGCGGCGCCATGTGCGGGAGCTGCTGCACGACTGGGCCGACCCCGACCAGATCGACTCGGCGGTCCTGATGGTCTCCGAGATGATCACGAACGTACTCGTGCACACGGACGGCGACGCCCTGCTGGTCGCCGAGGTCATCGGGGAGCCCGGCTCGCGCCGCATGCGGGCCGAGGTCTCGGACGGCAGCGACGACCTGCCGCACAAGCGCCACCCCGGTGAACTGGCTTCGTCCGGGCGGGGGTTGGTCCTGATGGAGCTGCTCGCCGACGAGTGGGGGGTGGACCCCAGGGGCGAGGGCAAGAGCATCTGGTTCGAGCTCTACGAGGGCGCCGCGGGCTCAGGCGATTCCGCACCCGAGCCCGTATCAGGGCCCGAGTAGCGCCCCCTCAGCTCCGAGATCACCCCGAAGGCCGCCGCCGTCACCGGCACGGCGAGCAGCATGCCGAGAATCCCCGCCACGGACGCGCCTGCGGTAATCGCCAGCATCACGACCGCCGGATGCATCTGCACGGTCCGCGACTGGATCACCGGCTGAAGGACGTGCCCCTCAAGAACCTGCACGGCGAGTACGACACCCAGTGCCCACAGCGCGATGACGAAGCCGCGGTCGGCGAGCGCGACGAGGACGGCGACGGCGCCGGAGATGAACGCACCCAGATACGGGATGTAGGCGCCGATGAACACGAGCGCGCCGAGGCCCCACGCCCCCGGCACCCGCAGGATCAGGAGCCCGACGGTGATGCAGATGGCGTCGATCAGCGCGATGAACGTCGTGCCGCGCATGAAGCCCTCGACGGCCTCGAAGGCGCGTCGGCCCATCGCCTCGACGGTGTCCGCGGTGCCGCGCGGGGCGAGGGAGCGCATGGAGCCCATGGCCCGGTCGGAGTCGCGCAGGAAGAAGAAGACAAGAAGGAGCGCGAGGACGGCCATGGCGATCATCTCGCCGACGACGCTGAGCCCGCTGATCACTCCGGACGCGGCGGATCCGCCGAACTTGCCCAGCAGTTCCTTGGCGTTGGACGCCATGTCGTCCAGGGAGGTCCCCGCGGCGCCGAAGTGCTCGGTGAGGTCGGTGGCGGCCTGCTTCAGGGAGGCGACGATCTGGTCGCCGGTGTCGATCAGGGCCTTGGCCACGATGTAGACGGCGCCGCCGACGACCGCGACGACGACCGCGCAGGTGAGCCCGGCGGCCAGCGACCGCTGCACCTTCATCTTCAGGAGCCAGCGGTAGACGGGCCCAAGGAGCGCCGTGCCGAGCAGGGCGAGCAGCACCGGCGTGACGGCCGTCTTGAAGGTGACGAACAGCCAGATGGCCACGGCGGCCACGCCGGCGACGAGCAGGAGGACGGCGCACCAGGCGGCGGTACGGCGTACGGGCTCGGGCAGAAGGGTGCTCACCCTCCTACCCGAGCACGGGCCGTCCGACCCCGCACGTTATGTGCGTCTACATGCCGTGCACGGCCGGGACCGTGCCGAGCAGGCCCTTCTGGAAGTCCTCGAACGCCTGCTGCAGCTCGGCCTGACTGTTCATCACGAACGGTCCGTAGTGCGCCATCGGCTCACGGATCGGCTGCCCGCCGAGCAGTACGACCTCCAGGTCGGGGGTGTGCCCGTCCTGCTTCTCGTCCGCGCGGACGGTCAGCGAGCCGCCGGCGCCGAAGACCGCCGTCTGGCCCATGTGCACCGGGCGGCGCTCGGCACCGACCGTGCCGCGCCCGGCGAGGACGTACGCGAGGCCGTTGAAGTCCTCGCGCCAGGGCAGCGTGACCTCGGCACCGGGGCGCACGGTCGCGTGGATCATCGTGATCGGCGTGTGCGTGATGCCGGGGCCGTCGTGTCCGTCGAGCTCACCTGCGATGACGCGCAGGAGCGCGCCGCCGTCGGGGGTGGTCAGGAGCTGCACCTGGCCGCCACGGATGTCCTGGTAGCGGGGGTCCATCATCTTGTCCTTGGCGGGCAGGTTCACCCACAGCTGGAGGCCGTGGAAGAGGCCGCCGGACTGGACGAGGGACTCCGGGGGCGCCTCGATGTGCAGGAGGCCGCTGCCTGCGGTCATCCACTGGGTGTCGCCGTTCTGGATGGTGCCGCCGCCACCGTTCGAGTCCTGGTGCACGAAGGTCCCGTCGATCAGGTACGTGACGGTCTCGAAGCCGCGGTGCGGGTGCCAGGGCGTGCCCTTGGGCTCCCCTGCTCCGTACTCCACCTCTCCCATCTGGTCCATCATGATGAACGGGTCGAGGTACTTGTAGTTGATCCCCGCGAACGCCCGGCGCACCGGGAAGCCCTCGCCCTCGAAACCGCTTGGCGCGGTCGTGACGGCGAGCACGGGGCGGGCCACGGCGTCGCCGGACGCGGCCACGCGGGGCAGGGTCAGCGGGTTCTCCACGGTCACAGCGGGCATGTCGTGCCTCCTTCTTCGTACGTCCACTTTAGTTGAACGTAGAACTTCTTGCCACCGGGAACGCGAGACGCCCGGAGGGAATTCCCTCCGGGCGTCGTGACCCTGTGACCCGCGGTGGCGCTAGCCGTACATCCGGCGCATGGCGAAGTCGACCATCTGCTCGACGGCCTTGGCGTCGAAGACCATGCGGTGCTCGCCCTCCATGTCGAGGACGAAGCCGTACCCGGTGGGGAGCAGGTCGATGACCTCCGCCCCGGTGATCACGAAGCACTTGGACTCCTTGCCCGCGTAACGGCGCAGCTCCTTGAGCGACGTGAACATCGGGATCACGGGCTGCTGGGTGTTGTGCAGAGCGAGGAAGCCGGGGTTGTCGCCGCGCGGGCAGTAGACCTTCGACGTGGCGAAGGCCTGCTGGAAGTCCTCGGCGGACATGGAGCCCGTGGTGAAGGCGCGCACCGCGTCCGCGAGCGACGGGGGCGACGGCTCGGGGTAGAGCGGAGGCTGCTGGGCATACCCGCCCGCCGCGCCCGGCATCTGCTGCGGCGGCTGCTGCGCCCCGGGCGGGGCGTACTGCTGTTGGGCGCCAGGGCTCTGGTCGTAGCCGTACATGTCCGCAAGAGTACTGAGCCCGCGCGAGTGCCCGCACGAGTACTGAGTCACAGATGACCTATTAGGGGTTGCTTCTTATTACCGGCGGGTAGCATCATCGTAGCTACTTGCTGGTACTGATCCCGTTGATCCCTTTTCTGCTTACGGAGCCGTCGCCATGGGGCACTACAAGTCGAATCTCCGCGACATCGAGTTCAACCTCTTCGAGGTGCTCGGACGCGACAAGCTGTACGGCACCGGCCCGTTCGCGGAGATGGACGTCGACACCGCCAAGAGCATCCTCGACGAGCTGCGCCGCCTCGCCGAGAACGAGCTGGCGGAGTCCTTCGAGGACGCCGACCGCAACCCGCCGGTCTTCGACCCGGCGACCAACACCGCTCCCGTACCCGCGTCCTTCAAGAAGAGCTACCAGGCCTTCATGGACTCCGAGTACTGGCGCCTGGGCCTGCCCGAGGAGATCGGTGGCACCACGTCGCCGCGCTCCCTGATCTGGGCGTACGCGGAACTGCTGCTCGGCGCCAACCCGGCCGTGTGGATGTACTCCTCCGGTCCGGCGTTCGCGGGCATCCTGCACGACGAGGGCAACGAGGCGCAGAAGAAGATCGCCGCGATCGCCGTCGAGAAGCAGTGGGGCTCGACGATGGTCCTGACCGAGCCGGACGCCGGTTCGGACGTGGGCGCCGGCCGCACGAAGGCCGTCAAGCAGGAGGACGGCTCGTGGCACATCGAGGGCGTGAAGCGCTTCATCACGTCCGGTGAGCACGACATGTCGGAGAACATCCTCCACTACGTCCTCGCCCGTCCCGAGGGCCACGGCCCCGGCACGAAGGGCCTCTCGCTCTTCCTCGTCCCGAAGTACGAGTTCGACTGGGAGACCGGCGAGCTGGGCGAGCGCAACGGCGTGTACGCCACGAACGTCGAGCACAAGATGGGCCTCAAGGCGTCCAACACGTGCGAGATGACGTTCGGCGACCAGCACCCCGCCAAGGGCTGGCTGATCGGCGACAAGCACGACGGCATCCGCCAGATGTTCATGATCATCGAGTTCGCCCGCATGATGGTCGGCACGAAGGCCATCGCGACGCTCTCGACGGGTTACCTGAACGCCCTGGAGTACGCCAAGGAGCGCGTGCAGGGCCCGGACCTCGCCCAGTTCATGGACAAGACGGCGCCGAAGGTCACCATCACGCACCACCCGGACGTACGCCGCTCGCTGATGACGCAGAAGGCGTACGCGGAGGGCATGCGCGCCCTGGTCCTGCACACCGCGGCCGTCCAGGACGACATCCAGATCAAGGAGGCGGCGGGCGAGGACGCGTCGGCGCTGATCGCCCTGAACGACCTCCTCCTGCCGATCGTCAAGGGCTACGGCTCGGAGAAGTCCTACGAGCAGCTGGCGCAGTCGCTCCAGACGTTCGGCGGCTCGGGGTACCTCCAGGAGTACCCGATCGAGCAGTACATCCGTGACGCGAAGATCGACACCCTCTACGAGGGCACGACGGCGATCCAGGGCCAGGACTACTTCTTCCGGAAGATCGTCCGCAACCAGGGCGCCGCGCTGAACGGCCTTGCCGAGGAGATCAAGAAGTTCCTCGCGGTGGGCACGGGCGGCGAGAGCCTGGCCGGGGCCCGCGAGGAGCTGGCCAAGGCCGCGGTCGAGCTGGAGGCCATCGTCGGCGTCATGCTGACGGACCTCGCGGCCACGGAGTCGGACGTCAAGTCCATCTACAAGGTGGGCCTCAACACGACCCGCCTCCTGATGGTCTCGGGCGACGTCGTCGTCGGCTACCTGCTGCTTCGGGGTGCGGCGGTGGCAGCCGAGAAGCTGGAGACGGCCTCCGCCAAGGACAAGGCCTTCTACGAGGGCAAGATCGCCGCGGCCAAGTTCTTCGCCGCGAACGTCCTGCCGGGCGTCGCGGCCGAGCGGAAGCTCGCCGAGGGCGTCGACCTGGACCTCATGGAACTGGACGAGGCGGCGTTCTAGCCTCCACAGCACTCCAGGGTGGCCCGCTCCCGGTTCGGGGGGCGGGCCACTGTCGTTCCTGGACCCCCGGTCGCGGGCACGTCACGTACAGAACCTCCCAGAAAAGGCCGCCCTCGCCCCGGGGGACCGCTAGCTAGGCTGGAAGCATGAGCACACCTGCCCGCTTCGACCGCGGCCACTCCGACGATCTACTGACCTTCCTGGCGGCAAGCCCCTCGCCGTACCACGCAGTGGCGAGCGCCGCGGAACGGCTGGAGAAGGCCGGTTTCCGGCAGGTCGAGGAGACCGACGCCTGGGACGGGTCGACCGGCGGGAAGTATGTGCAGCGCGGCGGCGCGATCGTCGCCTGGTTCGTCCCCGAAGGGGCGGCCGCGCACACCCCGTACCGCGTCGTCGGTGCCCACACCGACTCCCCGAACCTCCGCGTCAAGCCGAAGCCCGACGCGGGCGCGCACGGCTGGCGGCAGGTGGCGGTCGAGATCTACGGCGGGCCGCTGCTCAACTCCTGGCTCGACCGCGACCTCGGCCTCGCGGGCAGGCTCTCGCTGCGGGACGGCTCGACGCGGCTCGTGAACATCGACCGGGCGCTGCTGCGCGTCCCCCAGCTTGCGATCCACATGGACCGCGGAGTCGTCGCCGACGGCCTCAAGCTCGACAAGCAGAAGCACATGCAGCCCATCTGGGGCCTCGGCGACGACGTGCGCGAGGGCGACCTGATCCAGTTCCTGGAGGAGGAGGCCGGGCTCGCCTCCGGCGACGTCACCGGCTGGGACCTGATGACGCACCCCATCGAGGCGCCCTCCTACCTCGGCCGCGACCGCGACCTCATCGCGGGCCCCCGCATGGACAACCTGCTCTCCGTGCACGCCTGTACGGCCGCGCTCGCCGCCGTCGCCACCGCGGACGACGCGGGATCCCTCCCGTACATCCCCGTACTCGCCGCCTTCGACCATGAGGAGAACGGCTCGCAGTCCGACACGGGCGCCGACGGCCCGCTGCTCGGCAGCGTCCTCGAGCGGTCCGTGTTCGCCCGCGGCGGCACGTACGAGGACAGGGCCCGCGCCTTCGCAGGCACCATCTGCCTCTCCTCCGACACGGGCCACGCCGTGCACCCCAACTACGCGGAGCGGCACGACCCCACGCACCACCCGCGCGCCAACGGCGGCCCGATCCTCAAGGTCAACGTCAACAACCGGTACGCCACGGACGGCGCGGGACGTGCCGTGTTCGCCGCCGCCTGCGAGAAGGCCGGCGTGCCCTTCCAGAGCTTCGTCTCGAACAACGCGATGCCCTGCGGCACGACGATCGGGCCGATCACCGCGGCCCGGCACGGCATCAAGACCGTCGACATCGGCGTCGCGATCCTCTCGATGCACAGCGTGCGCGAGCTGTGCGGGGCGGACGATCCGCACCTGCTGGCCAACGCGCTGGTGGCGTTCCTCGAAGGGTGAGCTCAGCTGAACTCCGTTGGCCGAGCGCTGGTTTCCGCCTCTCCGTGTGATCGCGGTGCGCCTGGGTACCCGGCTGCACACACGACTTAGGGAGGCGGTCCACATGGGCCTGGGCGGATGCATCATTCTGATCGCCGCGGGCGCCATCCTCACGTTCGCCACCGACTGGGAGATGGAAGGCATCAATCTCACCGTCACCGGCCTGATCATGATGGCCGTGGGTGTGATCGGTGTCGCCGCGTTCACCAACGCACGCCGCAAGACGGTCGTGCCGCCGGGTGCGACCGTGGTCGAGACGGACGACGAACACCACCACGGGCACCGCTACTGACGGGCGGTACCCGCCCCACGCGTGACCGGGCCCGGCAGCCGCCTTCCATGGCTGCCGGGCCGTCACGGGGTAGTCATGACCCCATGAGACTTCTTGTACGCGACCGGCTGCTCGGCATCGGCGACGACTACTGGATCGAGGACGACCAGGGTCAGAAGGTCTTCCTCGTCGACGGCAAGGCGATGCGCCTGCGCGAGACCTTCGAGCTGAAGGACATGCAGGGCCGGGTCCTCATCGACATCCGCGCCAAGATGCTGGCGCTGCGCGACACGATGGTGATCGAGCGGGACGGCGACGCACTGGCCACGGTCAAGCGCAAACGCCTCTCGCTGCTGCGCAACCACTACCGGGTGCATCTGGTCGACGGCACCGAACTCGACGTGAGCGGCAAGATCCTGGACCGCGAGTTCGCCATCGAGTACGACGGCGAACTCCTGGCCGACATCTCCCGCCGCTGGTTCCGGGTCCGCGACACCTACGGCCTCCACATCACCCGGGACGACGCCGACGCGTCCCTGCTCCTGGCGGTAGCGGTCTGCGTGATCCGCCTGGCGGAGAAGGAACGCGGCGACGACGACTGACCCGGCCGCGCTGCTGTGGCAGGCGTTCCGCAGGGCGATGGGGGTCCCCGCTCGAGCGCAGCCGAGAGTGGGGGAGGGTGGGGGGAGGGTGGGCACAGCGCCAACGCCGCGGGGCGCCGAGGAACATGGGCCCACCATGGGCCCACCAAGCAGGGCCCTCTCAGCGCCGCGGGGTGTCCATCCCCAGCAGCCGGTCCTTCAACGCGGGGAACTGCTCACGCGTGGCCGCGACCTTCGCAAGGTCAAGGTCGACGGTGAGGACCTCCTCACCGTCCCCTGCCTCGGCCAGGACCTCGCCCCAGGGGTCGACAACAACGCTGTGCCCCGCCTGGGGCACCCCGGCGTGCGTACCGCCGGTACCACAGGCAAGGACGTACACCTGGTCCTCGACCGCCCGCGCCCGAGCGAACAGCGTCCAGTGCTCACGCCGCCGCGCGGGCCACCCCGCGGGGACGACGAACATCTCCGCGCCCGCGTCGACAAGCCCCCGGAAGAGCTCGGGGAAGCGGAGGTCGTAGCAAGTGGCGAGCCCGATCGCCGCGGAAGGCGTCCGCACGGTCACCAGCTCACGCCCCGCCCCCATCAGCACGGCCTCACCCTTGTCGAAGCCGAACCGGTGGATCTTCCGGTACGAGGCGGCGAGTTCACCCTCGGGCGAGAAGACGAGCGAGGTGTTGTAGAGACCCCCGGCCGCCTCCCCCGAAGCGTCCCCCGCAGCAGCCTGCTCCGGGATCGACCCCGCGTGCAGCCAGACCCCCGCGTCACTCGCGGCCTTGGCCATCGCCTCGCGCGTAGGCCCGTCCAGCGACTCCGCCTCGCTCGCGAACGACTCGTACGCGAAAGCGCCCGTGGTCCACAGTTCGGGAAGAACGACGAGATCCGGCCGCTCCCGCTCGGCTACCTCACGTACCAGTGAAGAGACCCGCGAGCGGCGGGAATTGACCGATTCGCCCTCGTCTACGGCGATCTGGATGAGGGAGGCGCGCACACTACCACCGTCCTGGCATTCGAGCCGTCTATGCAGGCCTACGATCGTCACACGAAAGCACTGCAGGGGTGCCTGCGGGCAGCGTACTGTGATTTTCCGGGGGAGCCCCCCGGACCCCCACAGACGCGTCCGAAGACACCCACCGCCCGCGTACGACCGTCGAGGGGTCCCGTGAGTCTCCATCCCAGCCTGCAAACCTACGCCGACGCCTGGACCCAATCCGTATCAGCCATATCCGAGCTGGTGTCGCCGCTCACCGAGGGCGAGTGGAACTGGGCCACGCCCTGCCCCGGCTGGTCGGTGCGGGATGTCGTCTCCCACGTCATAGGCCTGGACTGCGAGATGCTGGGCGACCCGCGCCCCATCCACACCCTGCCCCGCGACCTGTACCACGTACAGACCGAGGGCCAGCGGTACATGGAGATCCAGGTCGACGTCCGGCGCCACCACACCGCGCCCGAGATGACCTCCGAGCTGGAGTACACGATCATCCGCCGCTCACGGCAGCTGCGGAACGAGTCGCGCGACCCCTCCCACAAGCTCCGCGGCCCGCTCGGCACCGAGCAGACCCTCGAACTGGCCACGCGGATGCGCGCGTTCGACGTCTGGGTGCATGAGCAGGACCTGCGTACGACGCTGAGGAAGCCCGGCAACCTCGACTCCCCGGGGGCGTACGTGGCGCGCGACCTCCTGCTGCACGGACTCCCCAAGGTGGTCGCCAAGAAGGCCGGGGCACCGGCCAATTCGGCGGTCGTCTTCGATGTGAGCGGGCCCGTCGAGTTCCTACGCACGGTCCGCGTCGACGCGGAGGGGCATGCCACGGTCGACAGCGCGCCCTCGCTCGGCCCGCTCGCGACGCTGAGCCTGGACTGGGAGACGTACTTCCGCCTCGCGTGCGGCCGCGTCTCGTACGCGTCCGTGGCCGACCGGATCAAGGTCGAGGGCGACCACGGCCTGGGCGAGGCGATCCTGCGGGAGTTCGCGGTCACGCCGTAGCCCACTCCCTGAGTGGTTCCCGCCCGTGAGTGGGTCAGACGGGGACGTGCACGGCCTCGACGCGGCTGGCGACAAGGCGCTCCTTCTCCCGCCGCACCGCGCGCGTCCGTAGCCGCAGGATCTGGCTGAGGCCGATCGCCTCCAGGACGAAGACGGCGGAGAAGGCGATCCGGTAGTTGTCGCCGGTCGCGTCCAGGAGGACGCCGATGGCGAGCAGCGTCGTCATGGAGGCGACGAAGCCGCCCATGTTCACGATGCCGGACGCGGTGCCCTGCCGCTCCGGCGGATTGGCGGGGCGTGCGAAGTCGAAGCCGATCATGGACGCGGGGCCGCAGGCGCCGAGCACGACGCACAGCGCGATGAGCAGGCCCAACGGGGCGTGGTCGCCGGGGTAGTGGATCGTGAGCGCCCACATCGCGGCCGTCGCCGCGACCGTCCCGATGGCCAGGGGCGTGCGCGCCGCGTGGTGCCGGGCGACGATCTGGCCGTAGACCAGGCCCACCACCATGTTGGACAGGACGACGAGGGTGAGCAGCGCCCCGGCCGTCCCGCGCGTGAGCCCCTGCGCCTCGACGAGGAACGGCAGGCCCCACAGGAGCAGGAACACCATCGCGGGGAACTGCGTGGTGAAGTGCACCCACAGCCCGAGCCGGGTGCCGGGCTCGCGCCAGCTCATCGCTATCTGCTTGCGCACGAAGGCCGCACCGGTGTGCGCCGCCGGCTCCGGCTCGTGGCCCTCGGGGTGGTCCTTGAGGAACAGCGTCATCAGTACGAGGACGAGGACGCCGCACAGCGCGCTGCCGGCGAAGGCGGCGGTCCAGCCGACGGAGTGCAGGAGCCGGGCGATGACGAGGGTGGAGACGAGGTTGCCCGCCATGCCGACGAGACCGGCGAGCTGGGCGACCATCGGGCCCCGCCGGGCCGGGAACCAGCGGGTTCCCAGACGCAGCACGCTGATGAAGGTCAGCGCGTCACCGCAGCCGAGCAGCGCGCGCGACGCGAGCGCCATCCCGTACGAGGGTGAGAAGGCGAAGCCCAGTTGGCCGAGCGTGAAGAGGACGACTCCGATCGTCAGGACGCGCTTGGTGCCGAGCCGGTCGACCATCAGGCCGACGGGTATCTGCATGCCCGCGTACACGAGCAGCTGGAGGATCGAGAAGGTGGAGAGCGCGGACGCGTTGACGTGAAAGCGGTCGGCGGCGTCGAGTCCGGCCACCCCGAGGGAGGTCCGGAAGATGACGGCGACGAAGTAGACGGCGACACCGATACCCCACACGAGCATGGCCTTCTTGCCGCCGGGGGGATCGCCGGGGAGGGAGAGGGGGGCGGAGGAGGCGGCGCTCATCGGGACTTCCAGTAATGGGTGGCTGGGAGGCAAACATGCCGCGAAGCGGCAGAAGAAATCCCACCGACGGTGGACGGCGACCGGTCAGAGAGCAACCTCATCGCACCTCACCCCGAGCAAGATCCCGGAACCACCCGACGTGCCGGGTCACCACGGCGACCGCCCCCTCCGCGTCCCCCGCGCGCAACGCGTCAAGGATCTCCTTGTGCTCGGCAAGCGTCTTGGCGATCCGGTCGGGATGCGAGTGCATCACCGCGACCCCCATCCGCAACTGCCGGTCACGAAGCTGGTCGTACAACCGCGCAAGGATCTCGTTCCCCCCGCTCCGCACGATCTCCGCGTGGAAGCAGCGGTCGGTGACGGCCGCTTCCGCGAGGTCCCCCGCGGCGGCCTGCTCGCGCTGCTGGGCCAGCAGCTCTTCGAGGCGGGCGATCAGCGCCGCGGGCGCAGGCACCGCCTTGCGCACCGAATGCGTCTCCACCAGGAGCCTCGTCTCGACGACGTCGGCGATCTCCTGCACGGACACCGGCAGGACCAGCGCGCCCTTCTTCGGGTAGAGCCGGAGAAGCCCCTCCACCTCCAGCTTCAGGAGGGCCTCGCGCACCGGCGTGCGGGACACCCCGACGGCCTCGGCGAGCTCACCTTCGGTGAGCAGTGTGCCGCCCTCGTACCGGCGGTCGAGCACCCCCTGCTTGACGTGCGCGTACACGCGCTCGGCGGCGGGTGGCTGCTTCAGGGCTTGGGTGGGGGGCGAGGCAGGAGACGAGGCCGGGGACGAAGCGGGGGACGAGGCAGGAGACGAAGCGGGGGACGAGGCGGGTGCGGCAGGCATGCGCACAGCATAGATACAACACGTACCCATGAGGTCGTCCATTCCACGATCCGGACTTCACCCGCCGGAGAGCACATCCATCTGCCCCCCTCATACGTCTCACCATCGAGCGGCACCCTCATGTGGCCGCATTCCAGGGGCATTTGGAGCATTGAACTTGAAAACCCCCATTAAGGGCATTCGCCGCGCATCGGCCGTAATCGTCACCACCGGTGCGGTACTCGCGGGCGGAGCCCTCACGACCCCGGCCCATGCGGCCGCGCTGCCGAAGCCGTCGATCGCCGCCAAGGGCGGCTTCGTGATGAACAACGGCACAGGCAAGACGCTCTTCACCAAGTCCGCCGACACCCGCCGTTCCACCGGCTCCACCACCAAGATCATGACGGCGAAGGTGGTGCTCTCGCAGCCGAACCTGAACCTCGACTCCAAGGTCAAGATCGAGAAGGCCTACAGCGACTACATCGTCAGGAACACCGCCTCGTCCGCCCGCCTGATCGTCGGCGACAAGGTCACCGTCCGCCAGCTCCTGTACGGCCTGATGCTGCCGTCCGGCTGCGACGCGGCGTACGCGCTCGCGGACAAGTTCGGCAAGGGGTCCACGCGCTCGGCCCGCGTGAAGTCGTTCATCGGCAAGATGAACACGCAGGCCAGGAGCCTCGGCCTGACGAACACCCACTTCGACTCGTTCGACGGCATCGGCAGCGGCAGCAACTACTCCACGCCCCGCGACCTGACGAAGCTCGCCAGCAGCGCGATGAAGAGCTCCACGTTCCGTACGGTCGTGAAGACGAAGTCGACGAAGCAGAAGGTCACCACGAAGAACGGTGGCTACCGCTACATGTCGTGGTCGAACACGAACAACCTGCTCAGCAGCTACAGCGGCGCCATCGGCGTGAAGACGGGCTCGGGCCCGCAGGCCAAGTACTGCCTGGTCTTCGCCGCGACCCGCAACGGCAAGACGGTCATCGGCACGGTCCTCACCTCGACCTCGTCGGCGAACCGCACGAAGGACGCGAAGAAGCTGATGGACTACGGCTTCAAGAAGTAGCCCGACCCGCAGCACGCGTGACGCAGTCGGGCCCCGCCACGGTGTGTGGCGGGGCCCGTCTGCGGGGCCCGTCTGCGGGCCCCGTCTGCGGGCCCCGTCTGCGTACGTGGGTCGCTACGCCCAGGTGATGAGCCGCTTGGGCTGCTCCAGGATCGCCGCCACATCGGCGAGCACCTTGGAGCCGAGCTCGCCGTCGACCAGGCGGTGGTCGAAGGAGAGCGCGAGCGTCGTCACCTGGCGCGGCTTGACCTTGCCCTTGTGGACCCAGGGCTGGAGCTTGATCGTGCCGACCGCGAGGATCGCGGACTCGCCCGGGTTCAGGATCGGCGTGCCGGTGTCGACGCCGAAGACGCCGACGTTCGTGATGGTGACCGTGCCGCCCTGCATCGCGGCCGGTGACGTCTTGCCGTCGCGGGCCGTGGACACCAACTCGCCGAGCGATGCCGCCAGTTCGGGCAGCGTCTTGGCGTGCGCGTCCTTGATGTTCGGGACGACCAGGCCGCGCGGAGTGGCCGCGGCGATGCCCAGATTCACGTAGTGCTTCTGGACGATCTCCTGGTTCGCCTCGTCCCAGGCCGCGTTGACGTCGGGGTTGCGCCGGATCGCCACGAGCAGCGCCTTGGAGATGAGCAGCAGCGGGTTCACCCGCAGGCCCGCGAAGGCCTTGTCCTCCTTCAGCTCATCGACCAGCTTCATCGTCCGCGTCACGTCCACCGTCACGAACTCCGTGACGTGCGGCGCCGTGAACGCCGAGCCCACCATCGCCTGGGCGATGGCCTTGCGGACGCCCTTGACGGGGATCCGGGTCTCGCGGGCGTCCGTGCCGCCCGCCGCGGCGGCGGGCGTCTCGGCGGCCACCGGCTGCGGCGCGGACACGGGGGCGGCCGGGGCGGAGGCGGTCGGGGCGGAGGCCTTGGCCACCGCCGCGTGCACGTCCTCGCGGGTGATGATTCCGTCACGACCGGACGGGGCGATCGCCGCGAGGTCCACCCCCAGGTCCTTGGCGAGCTTGCGCACCGGCGGCTTGGCCAGCGGACGCTCACCTGCCGGGGCGGGGGCAGCCTCCGGGGCGGGGGCGGCCTCCGGGGCGGCCTCGGCAGCCGTGCCGGAGCCGTTCAGCTCGGCCTGGACCGCTGCCGCGTAGTACGTGCCGGCGGCCGCGGCCTGATCCTGTGCGGACTTGCGTGCCCGGCGCTTCGTCGAGGACTCGGCGACCCCATAGCCGACGAGCACGGGCTGACGGCCCTGGGAAGCGGCCTCCTCCACGGGGGCGGCCTCGGCAGCCGGAGCCGCGGGCTTCTCCGCCGGCGCGGCGGTCTCCGCGGGCGTCTGCACGGACGCGGCGGGCGTCTGCACGGAGGCGCTACCGCCGGACACGTCCACCGTGATGATCACCTGGCCGACATCGACCGTGGTGCCCTCGGGGAAGCGCAGTTCGCTCACGACGCCGTTGAAGGGGATGGGCAGTTCGACGGCGGCCTTGGCCGTCTCGACCTCGCACACCACCTGTCCGTCGGTGACCGTGTCACCGGGAGCGACGAACCACTTGAGGATCTCTGCCTCGGTGAGCCCCTCGCCCACGTCGGGCATCTTGAACTCGGCCAGCGCGGTGTCTGTCATCGTCGTCACGACCCTCTCCCTCAGTACGCCAGCGAGCGGTCGACAGTGTCGAGCACCCGGTCGAGGCCCGGCAGGTACTCCTCTTCCAGCCGCGCCGGCGGATACGGCGCGTGGAAGCCGCCGACCCGCAGCACGGGCGCTTCGAGGTGGTAGAAGCACCGCTCGGTGATGCGCGCCGCGATCTCCGCGCCCGTGCCGAGGAAGACCGGGGCCTCGTGGACCACGACGAGCCGCCGCGTCTTCTCGACCGAGGCCTGCACCGCGTCGAAGTCCATCGGTGACATGGAGCGCAGGTCCACGACCTCAAGGGACTTGCCCTCTTCGGCGGCGGCAGCGGCGGCCTCCAGACAGACCTTCACCATGGGGCCGTACGCGGCGAGCGTCAGGTCCGTGCCCTCGCGGGCGACCCGGGCCTTGTGCAGCGGCGCCGGAATGGCGTCCGTGTCGACCTCGCTCTTGTCCCAGTAACGCCGCTTCGGCTCGAAGAAGATCACCGGGTCGTCGCTCTGGATGGCCTGCTGCATCATCCAGTAGGCGTCCGAGGAGTTCGAGGGCGAGACGACCTTGAGCCCCGCCACGTGCGCGAACAGCGCCTCGGGCGACTCACTGTGGTGCTCGACCGCGCCGATCCCGCCGCCGTACGGAATGCGGATGACGACCGGCATCTTGATCTTGCCGAGCGCGCGGGCGTGCATCTTCGCGAGCTGCGTGACGATCTGGTCGTACGCCGGGAAGACGAAGCCGTCGAACTGGATCTCCACCACCGGGCGGTAGCCCCGCAGCGCCAGACCGATGGCCGTGCCGACGATGCCGGACTCGGCCAGCGGGGTGTCGATGACACGGTCCTCGCCGAAGTCCTTCTGCAGGCCGTCCGTCACCCGGAAGACGCCGCCGAGCTTGCCGACGTCCTCGCCCATGATGAGGACCTTGGGGTCGGTGTCGAGCGCCGTACGCAGCGATTCGTTGATCGCCTTGGCAAGGGGAAGTTTCTGTACGCCCATGGTCACTTACCGCCTTCGTCCGCGAACGACGCCTGGTACGCGGCGAACTGGGCGCGCTCCTCGTCCACCAGCGCATGCCCGTCCGCATACGCGTTCTCGAAGATCGCCATCAGATCCGGATCCGGCATCGCCCGCACCACCTCTCGCACTCGCTTTCCCAACGCTTCGCTCTCCGCCTCGAGTTCCGCGAAAAATCCCTCATCCGCGTGACCCTCGGTCTCGAGATAGGTCCGCAGGCGCAGGATCGGGTCCTTGGCCTCCCAGGCCTCGCGCTCGTCGTCGTTGCGGTACTTGGTCGGGTCGTCCGATGTGGTGTGCGCGCCCATGCGGTAGGTGAACGCCTCGATGAGCGCCGGGCCCTCGCCCGTACGCGCCCGCTCAAGGGCCCACTTGGTGACGGCGAGCACGGCGAGCACGTCGTTGCCGTCGACCCGCACGCCGGGGAAGCCGAAGCCCTGCGCGCGCTGGTAGAGCGGCACGCGGGTCTGCTTCTCGGTGGGCTCGGAGATCGCCCACTGGTTGTTCTGGCAGAAGAACACGACGGGGGCGTTGTAGACCGCGGAGAAGGTGAACGCCTCGGCGACGTCGCCCTGGCTGGACGCGCCGTCCCCGAAGTACGCGATCACGGCCGAGTCCGCGCCGTCCTTGGCCACGCCCATCGCGTAACCGGTGGCGTGCAGGGTCTGCGAGCCGATGACGATCGTGTACAGGTGGAAGTTGTTGGTGTTCGGATCCCAGCCACCGTGGTTCACGCCGCGGAACATGCCGAGCAGATTGGTCGGGTCGACCCCGCGGCACCAGGCGACGCCGTGCTCGCGGTAGGTCGGGAAGACGTAGTCGTCCTCGCGGGTCGCACGGCCCGAGCCGATCTGGGCGGCCTCCTGGCCGAGCAGCGAGGCCCACAGGCCCAGCTCGCCCTGGCGCTGCAGGGAGGTGGCCTCGGCGTCGAAGCGCCGGGTGAGGACCATGTCGCGGTACAGGGCGCGCAGGTCGTCGGCGGTGATGTCCGCGACGTACGAGTCGTACTCGGCGTTCTTGACCCGCTTGCCCTCGGGGGTCAGCAGCTGGACAAGCTGGGGTTCCGTGCTTTTCGCGCTGTCCGTGCTCTTCTTCGGCGCGGCCTTCTTGGCGCTTGCGCGCTTGCCGCCGCTGTTGCTGCTGCGGCGCGGTGTGCGCGCGGCGGTGCTCTCCACGGTCACGTGTGCTCCTCCGTCGGTCCGGCCCCCGGGATTACCGGGTAAGCCAGTGCGGCTCGCCTGATCCGTGCCCGCGCACGGGGTGGGTGCGACTCGGCCGGGAACAGGCGTGACAGGTGCCCCGGCGAGCGCCCTGCACAATGCACGTTACCCAGTGCTTCCCAATTCTGTGAAACCCCATCTGACCTGCGAATTTGCTTGGATTTCCAAGTATCTGACTGCTTGGATTTCCGAGTAAATCCAGAAAGTCGGGAACAGTTCCTGGTCACAGCACTGATCACAGCCTGGCAGGGGGCCGGAACACCGGCACGTTATCCCGGCCACCCCGCGCACGGGAAGGGTTCAGCTCGGGCACTAGGAGAGATCGTGTGTGAGACTGACTCCGTGCGCGAAGACGGAAAAATTACGGTATTTCTCCTCGACGACCATGAAGTGGTCCGCCGTGGAGTCCATGAGCTGCTCTCCGTGGAGTCCGATATCGAGGTCGTCGGCGAAGCGGGAACCGCGGCAGACGCCCTGGTCAGGATCCCTGCGACGCGGCCGGACGTGGCCGTGCTCGACGTGCGGCTCCCGGACGGCAGTGGGGTCGAGGTATGCCGCGAGATCCGTTCGCAGAACGAGGACATCAAATGCCTGATGCTCACCTCGTTCGCCGACGACGAGGCTCTCTTCGACGCGATCATGGCGGGCGCTTCCGGCTATGTCCTGAAGGCGATTCGCGGCAATGAACTGCTCTCGGCCGTACGTGACGTGGCGGCCGGGAAATCGCTGCTCGACCCCGTTGCCACGGCCCGGGTCCTGGAGCGTCTACGCGACGGAAACACCCCCAAGGGCGACGACCGTCTGTCGAACCTCACGGACCAGGAGCGCAAGATCCTCGACCTCATCGGCGAGGGCCTGACCAACCGGGTGATCGGCGAACGGCTGCACCTCGCCGAGAAGACGATCAAGAATTACGTGTCCAGCCTGCTCTCCAAGCTCGGCATGGAGCGACGCTCGCAGGCCGCCGCGTACGTGGCGCGCATGCAGGCGGAGCAGCACCACTGAGTCCAGTTCCAGTCCGTCATGTTCGGTGGCGCGTCATGTTCGGTGGCGCGACACGTTCGGTGGCGCGACACGTTCGGTGGCGCGTCACGTTCCGTGACCGATCGTGTCCTGAAACGGGACTTACGTCCCTGTCCTCTAGGGGCGGGGTCCCCTTCCGCGGCCACCCGCCGGTGCCCGAGGGTGGACGCATGCCCACCGACGTTCAGGAACCGGACGAACAGCTCGCCTTCGAACTGCTCCGCCGCACCGACTACGGCCGGGTCGCGACCAGCATGCGCGCGCTGCCCTTCCTCGCCGCGGCCCGCCACGTCGTCGTGGACGGGCGCATCCTGCTGCGGATGCACAGGGCCTACGGCTACCACCAGGCCTGCATCGGCAGCGTCGTCGCCTACGGAGCGGACAATCTCAGCGCGGAGACCGCGCACACGGGGCAGTGGACCGTGCAGTTCGTCGGCCTCTGCGAGGCGGTCGAGCCGACCAACGACGAGTTGGAACTGTTCGGCTCCGGCCCGCACTACGTGGACGGCGAGCTGTACGACCCGGTCTACATGCGCATCGAGCCACAGCTGGCCACGGTGCACACCAAGCAGACCCTGCAGCGGGAGCGGGAGCTTCAGCACATTCAGTAGACACATCCGCACATCCGCTGGAAACGACGCACGCGCGCGTGGTGCCCTTTCGGGCTCCACGCGCGCGTGCCGTTCGTTCTCCTGCTGCCTCGCTGCTCCCTGGCCCAGCTGAGGCGCTGCGCCGCGGGCGTCAGCCGCCGAGGCCGCCGTTGTCGCCGCCCTCTGCGCCGCCCGTCGTCACCGGCGTAGACGGGTCGTCCTCCGACGGCGTGGGCTCGTCCGTCGGCTCCGTGGGGTCGTCCGTCGGCTCCGTCGGATCGTCCGTCGGCTCCGTCGGGTCCTCGGTCGGCTCGCTCTCGGTGGGCGTCGGGTCGTAGTCCGTGGTGGGAGGCGCCGTCGGGGTGTAGTCGCCCTGGCCGCCGGTGCCGTCGCCGGGCATCGTGGCGTCGTCCGAGGGCTCCTCTTCCTGGCTCTTGCTCGGCTTCTTCGACTCCGACTGCTTGGTCGGCGCCTTCGTCGGGCCTTCCTTTTCCTTCTGCTTGCCGTCGCCCGCCGTCAGCGCGTACGCGACACCCACGGCGATCGCGATGACCGCGAGCACGGCGAAGATCCACATCTTGCCCCGGCCGCCCCGGCCGTTCCCGTCGCGGTGCCCACCCTCGAAGCCGCCGTCGTCGCCGCCCGGCGGACGCAGCATGGCGCCCGGGATCTGCGCGGTGCCGGAGTCGCCCGGGTGCTGCATCGCGGTGGTGCCCGCGACGCCCATCGCCGGGGTGCTGCCGCCCTGGTGCATGTTCGCGACGTCGACGGGTCCGGTGTTCCAGGTCCCGGTGTGGCTGCCCTGCTCGTGCAGCATCTGCAGGCCGTACTGGACCAGACCGCGCATCTCCTCGGCGGTCTGGAAGCGGTCGTCCGGGTCCTTGGCGAGCGAGCGCATCACCAGGCCGTCCAGCTCCGGCGGCGCCGCGTCCGAGGTCTCGGACGGCGGCACGGGGATGTCCTGGACGTGCTGGTAGACGACGGAGAGCGGCGTCTCACCGGTGAACGGGGGCCGCAGGGCGAGAAGTTCGTAGAGCAGACAGCCGGTCGCGTACAGATCGGAACGGTGGTCGACGGCCTTGCCGAGCGCCTGCTCCGGGGAGAGGTACTGGGGGGTGCCCATGACCATGCCGGTCTGGGTCATCGTCGACTGGGCGCCGTGCAGCGCACGGGCGATGCCGAAGTCCATCACCTTCACCGCGCCGGTGTGGGTGATGATCACGTTCGCGGGCTTGATGTCGCGGTGCACGATGCCGTGCTGGTGCGAGTACGCGAGCGCCTCGAGCACCCCGGAGACGATGATCAGGGCCTGCTCGGGACCCGGCGCCTCCGCGTTGAGCAGCAGATCGCGGATCGTCCGGCCCTCGACGATCTCCATGACGATGTAGGGGACGACATTCGGCCCGACGACATCCTCGCCGGAGTCGTAGACCGCCACCACCGCGTGGTGGTTGAGTCCCGCCACCGACTGGGCCTCGCGTGTGAAGCGGGCCTTGGAGACCGGGTCCTCGGCGAGGTCGGAGCGCAGCAGCTTGACGGCGACCGTACGGCCGAGACGTACGTCCTCGGCCGCGAACACCTCCGCCATACCACCGCGACCGAGTCTGCGGGTCAGCCGATATCGGCCATCCCCGACAAGTCCGCCATTACCCCACAGTTCCGGCGCATCTGACATACCGCCGCCACTCGCCTCGGGGTCGGACGGGCCCTGAGCGCGCTGCGTCTGTGCCATCAGTCCTCGCCGTCGTTTCTGGTCGTGGTGCTCGGTGGTACCGGGGGAACCCCGCCGGGCCACGCTACAGCCTTCGGGTGGCGCGGCGGTTCGAGGTGGACCGGACATCAAACCCGCCAGAGGCCCCCGCACGCAAACTTGTAACGCTTCCGAGACGCTTCTTGCGCGTACGGTCACGGAACGGGCATCGAGCTTGACGTGTCGGTGCCCTCGGGCAGACTTGGCCAGGAATAGCGGGAATCGATCACCGATCGCGGAGCCGTCCGGCACACCGCGCCGATGGGGGACGCACGACATGAGCAGCCAGGACGGCGCACAGGGACGGTATGCGGGGCGCTCGCTCGCCGGTGGCCGGTACCAGCTGCGCGATCTTCTCGGTGAAGGCGGCATGGCCTCCGTTCACCTCGCGTACGACTCCGTACTGGACCGTCAAGTCGCGATCAAGACGCTCCACAGCGAGCTCGGGCGCGAGCAGTCCTTCCGCGAGCGCTTCCGCCGCGAGGCCCAGTCGGTGGCCAAGCTCACTCACACGAACATCGTCTCGGTCTTCGACACCGGCGAGGACGAGCTCGACGGCGCGACGATGCCGTACATCGTCATGGAGTACGTCGAGGGCAAGCCGCTCGGCTCCGTGCTCGACGCGTCCGTCGCCCAGTTCGGCGCGATGCCGAGCGACCAGGCGCTGAAGATCACCGCCGATGTGCTCGCCGCGCTCGAGATCAGCCACGAGATGGGCCTGGTCCACCGCGACATCAAGCCCGGCAACGTGATGATGACGAAGCGCAACGTCGTCAAGGTGATGGACTTCGGCATCGCCCGCGCCATGCAGTCCGGCGTCACCTCCATGACGCAGACCGGCATGGTCGTCGGCACCCCCCAGTACCTCTCGCCGGAGCAGGCACTCGGCCGCGGCGTGGACGCCCGGTCCGACCTGTACTCCGTCGGCATCATGCTGTTCCAGCTGACCACCGGACGGCTGCCCTTCGAGGCGGACTCGCCGCTCGCCATCGCGTACGCGCACGTCCAGGAGGAGCCGGTCGCTCCGTCCTCGATCAACCGCTCGCTGCCGCCCGCGGTCGACGCGATCGTCGCCCGCGCGCTGAAGAAGAACCCGAACGAGCGTTTCCCGACCGCCGAGGCCATGCGCGACGAGTGCCTGCGCGTCGCCCAGTCCTTCCAGGCCGCGGCGCCGAGCATCGTCCCCGGCGCCTCGACGGCGAGCGGCGCGGGCGTCGGCTCCGCGGTCTTCCCGCCGGTCGACTCCTCGCTCCCGCAGCAGGGCGGCGTCCAGACGCCGTACCAGCCGGGTCCCTACGGTCCGCCCACGCCGGCCCCCGTCACTCCGGGGTACGGCTACCCGCAGCAGGGTGGATACCAGACCCCGGCGCCCACGAACGCGTACGCCCCGCAGGCCTCGCAGACCCCGCCGCCCTACACGCTCTCGCCGCAGCCGGC
This sequence comes from Streptomyces sp. A18, assembly GCF_059026065.1. Taxonomy (NCBI): domain Bacteria; kingdom Bacillati; phylum Actinomycetota; class Actinomycetes; order Kitasatosporales; family Streptomycetaceae; genus Streptomyces; species Streptomyces sp. A18. The sequence continues at coordinate 316,751 of NZ_JBWLKL010000002.1, forward strand.
GCAGACGGCGGTCCACGGGCAGGGCGGCGGCTCGAGCTCGGGCGGCGGCAAGCGGAACATGCCGGTGATCGTCGGCTCGATCGTCGTCGCGCTGCTCGCCATCGGCGGCGTGATCGCGGCGGTCTCGCTGAGCGGCGACGACGGCGGCGGCAAGGGCGGCAAGGAAGGGAAAGAGTCGAACGCGCCGGTGGCGGGCCACCGCGGTCCGGACCGGACCCAAACGATCGAGACCGAAGAGTGCACCGAGCCCGAGACGGCGTACAACGACGAGGACAAGATCAAGGTCCCCGACTTCACGTTCAAGGACTGGCGATCCGTGCAGAAGTGCCTGCAGGCGGCGGGCTGGCAGTACGACAAGCGAACGATGGACGAGAACACCTACGGGGAGGACATGGTCATGCAGCAGTCCCCCAAGGAAGGCTCCGACGTCGACCCGGACGACGTGGACATCGAGTTCACCATCTCCACGGGCAACCCCGCCTGATCCGCTCCTGATCAGCTCCTGATCAGCCTCAGCGCCTGACGCGAAGGGCCCGGTCACCTCGTGACCGGGCCCTTCGCGTTGTCGTATTCGGCTACCGGCTTTCGGCTACCGGCTTTCGGCTACCGGCTTTCGGCTACCGGCTTTCGGCTACCGGCTTTCGGCTAGAGGTAGGGCCCTCCGGACCGCCCCGCGATACCGCCGTCCTCGTCCTCCTCGCCGCCGCCCACACCGGGCGGCAACGCGCGCCGCATCGATTCGAGCTGCGCCCGCGCCGCCATCTGCTGCGCGAAGAGGGTCGTCTGGATCCCGTGGAAGAGTCCCTCGAGCCAGCCCACGAGCTGGGCCTGCGCAATACGCAGTTCGGCGTCGCTGGGCACTCCGTCGTCGGTGAAGGGCAGGGAGAGACGCTCCAGTTCCTCAACGAGCTCGGGGGCGAGACCGTCCTCGAGCTCCTTGACCGAACTGGCGTGGATCTCCTTGAGCCGCACCCGGCTCGCCTCGTCGAGAGGAGCCGCGCGCACCTCCTCGAGCAGTTGCTTGATCATGCTGCCGATGCGCATGACCTTCGCCGGCTGTTCGACCATCTCCGTCACCGGGACCTCGCGGGAGTCATCGTCTCCGCCGCCGCCGAGCGCCATTCCGTCCTGTCCGACAACCAGGACCTGGGGGCTCTCCGGCGACCGTTCGTTCCTCGGCATCTCCATGCCGCCATTCTCTCGCACCCGTACGTCACACATCGGTGGTGCCCCCATTTGGCGCTGATCCACCGTGTACGAGGGGGCCGGTCGTGTCAGCCTCGGCGCAGCCGTACGGCGAAGAACGCGAGGCCGAGGCCGATGAGGACCAGTCCGCTGCCGAGCGGCAGGACCCGCAGGGCGGGCACGGCGGGCTCTGCGGCCGTACGCCGGGTGGTGTCGGACGCGGTGGTCGCCTTGCCGGGCGGCTTCGCGGCGGGCGGGAGCACGGGGGCCGGGGGTGTGGTGGCCGGAGCGCGCTCGAGCGGTGTGTAGGGCGGTACGGAGGCCGTGGCAGACGTGGGCGCGGGCTCGTCGCGGCCGGGACGGGCCCGGCCGTCGCCGGGGACGCTTCCGGCGCGGGTCTCGTTGGGTGAGGGTTCAACCGCGTACGAGATGCAGACGGGCGAGACGGCCAGGAGCACCGTCAGGACCAACAAGGGGCGAAGCCATGGAGTCATCGCGCTGACCCCCTCCCGCTACCGGGTCGCCAAGATCAAGAGAGATCACTGAAGCTGCATCAAGCGTCACACAGTGACACAACTCCGGCATCTCGACCATCTTGGTGACCCGGCAGGGGTCCTGCGGTGGATGGGCCCTAGCGGACGAGCAGCACCTTGCCGATGTGCGAGCTCTCCTCCAGTACGCGATGGGCGGTCGCCGCGTCACTCATCGGCACCGTCCGGTCGACGATCGGGCGTACGTGGCCCTGGGCGATCAGCGGCCACACGTGCTCGCGCACCGCCGCGACGATCGACGCCTTTTCCCCGGCGGGACGGCCGCGCAGGGAGGTCGCGGTGACGGCGGCCCGCTTGTTCAGGAGCGTGGCGATGTTCAGCTCGCCCTTGACGCCGCCCTGCATGCCGATGATCGCGAGACGGCCGCTGGTCGCGAGGGACTGCACGTTCCGGTCCAGGTACTTGGCGCCCATGTTGTCGAGGATGACGTCCGCGCCCGCGCCGTCCGTCGCCTTCTTGATCTCCTCGACGAAGTCCTGCTCGCGGTAGTTGATGAGGATGTCCGCGCCGAGTTCCCCGCAGAAGTCGAGCTTCTCCTTCGTGCCCGCCGTCACCGCCACCTTGGCGCCGACCGCCTTCGCCAGCTGGATCGCCATGGTGCCGATGCCGCTGGAACCGCCGTGCACGAGGAACGTCTCGCCGGGGCGGAGGTGGGCGATCATGAAGACGTTGGACCAGACCGTCGAGGTCACCTCGGGCAGCGCGGCCGCCGTCACGAGGTCCACGCCCTCGGGCACGGGCAGCAGTTGGCCGGCGGGGACGACGACCTGCTCGGCGTAGCCGCCGCCCGCGAGCAGCGCGCACACCTCGTCGCCGATCTCCCAGCCGGAGACTCCGGGGCCGATGTCGGTGACACGGCCCGCGCATTCGAGCCCCGGATAGGGGGACGAGCCGGGGGGCGGGTTGTAGAAGCCCTGGCGCTGGAGCAGATCGGCGCGGTTCACGGCGCTGGCCACGATGTCGACCAGCACCTCACCCTCGCCGGGTACGGGATCGGGGACCTCGGCCCATACGAGCGCTTCGGGTCCACCGGCTTCGGGGATCGTGATCGCATGCATGCGGGCGAGGCTACTCTCTGCGGATTCCCGCCGGTCGGACTACCTGCGCAGAACCGCGGTCGGCGCGGTACGTACTCCTCGTTCGGCTATGTGCGCAGACCTCCGCGCGGCGGAGTCTGCCGGGTGTCGGGTGCCATCGGTGACGTCGTCGTGGCCCGCACGATGGTGATCAGCCGGTCCATCAACTGCAGCTTCCCGACGGCTGGATCGTCGTACCCGAGCACCCGATGCCCGCGTACGACGCTGACGACCAGGTCGTCCGTCTCGCGGACGCCGAGCCCCACCTCGGCCTTTATCACCGGCCGTTCGACGAGATCGAGCCCGCTGCCCTGCTGGATCAGGTCCTCCATGACCATGCCCGCGCTCGGGCTGAGCACGGAGAGGCCGAGCAGCCGTCCCGCCGCACTGGCGCTGGTGATCACCGCGTCGGCGCCGGACTGCCGAAGGAGCGGCGCGTTCTCCTCCTCGCGCACGGCGGCCACGATCTTCGCCCCGCGGTTCATCTGGCGGGCCGTCAGTGTGACCAGGACGGCGGTGTCGTCGCGCTGGGTCGCGATGATGATCTGCCGGGCACGCTGCACCTCGGCACGGAGCAGCACATCGCTGCGCGTCGCGTCGCCGATGACGCCCGCGTAACCCTCCGCGGTGGCGGCGTCGACGACCTTCGCGCTCGGGTCGACCACCACGATCTGCTCGGGCTTCAGACCGGTCGCACACACGGTCTGGATCGCGGAGCGGCCCTTGGTGCCGAAGCCGACGACGACGGTGTGTTCACGCAAGTTGGACCTCCAGCGGTTCAGACGCCATTCCTCGCGCGTACGTTCCGTGAGCACTTCGAGGGTCGTACCGACCAGGATGATCAGGAAAAGCACGCGCAGCGGCGTGATCAGGAGAATGTTGCAGAGCCGCGCGCTGTCGCTGTACGGGACGATGTCGCCGTAGCCGGTGGTCGAGAGCGTGACGGTGGAGTAGTAGGCGGCGTCGAGGAAGTCGAGCCCGTCGTCCGAGTTGTCGTGGTAGCCGCCGCGGTCGATCCAGACGATGAAGGTCGTCAGGGCGAGCACCGCGAGCGCCATCATCAGTCGCTTGCCGACCTGCAGCAGGGGCCGTTCGACGACCCGGCGCGGCAGTTTGATCCGGTGGGTGACGAGGTGCTCGTCGGGGTTGCGGGCGATGGCGTCATGGCCGGGAAGTTTCACGTGAAACACTCCCCGGCGGCGTCCGTGGCTGCTGTGGCTCCTGCCTCCGGCAGGGCCCACGGGAGGTCGAGGACCTCCAGCTCCTGGCCTCGTCGCCCGCCACCGGGCGGGACGACCGCGAGCCCGTCGGCCACCGCGATCCCGCGCAGCATCGCCGGGCCGTTGTAGTGCAGCGGCACCGCCTGATCGGCCCGAAGGGTGACGGGGACGAGGCGGGTGTCGTGCGGGTGCCCGTGCACGTCCTCACGCAGCACAGCGGTGTACGCCGACGGGGCGGGGCGCCCCGAGAGCGTACGCAGCAGGGGCTCAGCGAGGGTCAGCAGGCCGGATACGGCGGCGAGTGGATTGCCGGGCAGGCCCACGAGGTGCTGATCGGGGCGGATGCGGGCGAGCAGCATGGGGTGCCCCGGGCGCACCGCGACGCCGTCCACGAGGAGTTCTGCGCCGATGCGGCGCAGGATGGGATGGACGTGGTCGACCGGGCCGGAAGCAGTGCCGCCGGTGGTGACGATGAGGTCGGCGGTGGAGGTCGTGACGGCCTGGTGCAACGCCTCGGCATCGTCACCGAGCCTGCGTACGGCGATGACTTCAGCGCCGAGCGAGCGCAGCCACGGCGGGAGCATGGGCCCGAGCGCGTCACGGATGAGGCCCTCGTGGGGGAGCCCCTCGGTCAGCAACTCGTCGCCCAGGATCAGCACTTCGGCCCTGGGGCGGGGGACCACGGGCAGCGCGTCGTACCCCGCGGCTGCCGCGAGGCCGAGCACCGCCGGGGTCACCAGGGCGCCGGGCGGCAGCAGTTGATCGCCGGAGCGGCACTCCTGGCCGCGCGGCCGGATGTCCTGCCCTTGCGTGACGTCACGCTGCGGGTGCAGCCGTCCCTTGTCGTCGGTGAGGCCGTGCTCGCTGCGGATGACGGCGGTCGCCTCCTGCGGGATCCGGGCCCCGGTGGCGATCCGCACGGCTTCTCCGTCGGAGAGGGGGTCCGGCGGCCCGTGCCCGGCGAGAATCCCGTCGGCCCGGACTTCCCAGGGCCCGGGCCCCGCAACGACCCAGCCGTCCATCGCGGAGGTGTCGAAGGAGGGGAGGTCGGTGAGAGCCACGAGGGGCGCCGCAAGAACGAGGCCGAGCGCCTGCCCCAGGGGGACGGTGGAGGTCGCGGCTGCGGAGGGCACGGGCCGGGGGACTCGTGCGGCGGCGGTGCGGGCCGCGGGCCAGGCAGTGATGTCGCGGGGCTTGGTGGGAGTGGCTGAGGTGATGTTGCCGCCCGGCGCAGGCGCCGCAGCCGCAGCCGCGGCGGCCGATTTGCGAGGGGCTCGCGTTGCGGCGGGTGCGGACGCAGGTTGGGGTGCGGACGGTCGCTGGGGCGCGGCGGGTGCGGACGCAGGTTGGGGCGCGGAGGGCGCGGACGAAGGTTGGGGTCTGGCGGGTGCTGGGGGCGCGGACGGTCGCTGGGGCGCGGCGGGTGCCGGGGGCGCGGACGGTCGCTGGGGCGCGGCGTCGTGCTCCTGGCCGCCCGAGGCTGCCGCCGCGCTTCCCAGGCCGGCTCCGCCGAGCCCGCCGTCACCGTCGGCGTGCCTGCCGGTCCTGCGGCCATGGTCGTCGTTCACCAGCGCGAGAGCCTCGTCGAGCTCGGCGTCCGGCGCGGGCTGCCCACTCATCCGGCATCCGGTCGCATGTCGGTCCGCGCGTCCTGTCCCGGGTCGGGACGGTCACTCGGCGGCGTCGTCCCGTCAGGCGCGGCGCCCGGCTTCCCTGCGGGGGTCGCGCCAGGCCCCGCATCGGGCCCCGCGTCGGATTCGCCCTCCTCCGCCCACCGCGTGGCCAACGCCGCCGCCTTGCGGGCGGCCTCGGCCACCGCTTCGGGCCCGCCGCCCTCCGCGGCCCGCGCCGCCGCGTACCCCACCAGGAAGGTGGTCAGCGGAGCCGCGGGCCTGGCCACGCCGTGTGCGGCGTCGCGGGCGAGGTCGAGCAGCAAGCCGGTGTCGACGTCGAGCTCGATGCCCAGTTCGTCCTTGACTGCGGAAATCCATTCATCCAACACGTGCCCATGCTCCCTGATACGTGCCCGAGCGGCCGCGATGTCGTCCCAGGTGTCGCAGTCGAAGGACGCGACGGGGTCCGCGACCCGGGTGAGTTCGAGCCGCGCGGTGAGTGACCGCAGCGGAAGTCCCGTCAGACCGTCGTGCTCGGCGGAGAGCTTCGCGATCTCACGCTTGAGCGACGCCCTGCGGTAGGCCGCGACCAGCGGCTGGTCCCTGCCGTCGGCATCGCGCAGCACCGCGCCGTCCGCGCCGCTCTCCCGCAGCGCGGCGAGCAGGCCGTGCACCGTCCGCTCTGCCAGGAACGGCAGATCGGCGGAGAGCACCACCACGTGCTCCGCCGCGGTGCACCGCAGTCCCGCGTCGAGCGCGGCGAGCGGCCCGGCACCGGCGGGTTTCTCGCGCGCCCACACCACGGGACGCGCGGTCGGCCGGGCTCCGGCGACGACCACGGTCGTCCCCGCCGCGGAACACGCGCCGAGCACCCGGTCGAGCAGCGCCCGGCCGCCCACCCGCACCCCCGGCTTGTCCGCACCGCCGAGCCGTCTGGCACCGCCTCCCGCGAGCACCACGGCGTCGAACGGAGCGTCGTAGGGCGCGTCGTACGAATCCTCGTCCTCGTACGGGCCAGCGGCCGGGCCAACCGTCCGGCCATCGGCCTTGCCAGCCGTCGGGCCATCCCTCGGGCCATCGGTAGGGGCGGCGTTCGAGGCGGCGGATACGGCGCCACCCGGAACCCTCTGCGCGGTCATCCCCCGAGTATGGGCGTACGAAGGATCAATGCCACCCCTCTGCACGGGGACTCACCTCACCGTGCCAGGACTCACACCGCTGCCCCGAGCCTCCTCACACCTCCCGCAGCAACACCGCGGGCTGCTCCACGCAGTCCGCCACGAACCGCAGGAACCCGCCCGCCGTGCCGCCGTCGCACACCCGGTGATCAAAGGTGAGCGAGAGCTGCACGACGTGCCGCACCGCCAACTCCCCCTCGTGTACCCACGGCTTGGGCACGATCCGGCCCACTCCGAGCATGGCCGCCTCGGGGTGGTTGATGATCGGCGTGGAGCCGTCGACCCCGAACACCCCGTAGTTGTTCAGCGTGAACGTGCCGCCAGTCAGCTCCCCCGGCGTCAGCTTCCCGTCCCGCGCCGACTCCGTGAGCCGGATGAGCTCGGCGTTGACCGAGCCGGTGGTCCGCGTGTTCGCGTTCCGCACCACGGGGACGACCAGGCCGCGGTCGGTCTGCGCGGCGAAGCCGAGGTGGACGTCGGCGAGCCGGACCACCTCGCGCGCCTCCATGTCCACGGTGGAGTTGAGCATCGGGTAGCGGGCCAGCGCGGCCACGCTGATGCGGGCGAACAGCGCGAGCAGCGAGATCTTCTGCCCGCCGCGCCCGTCGCCCTCCTTCACGGCGCCGTTCATCGCCGCGCGTGCCGCGAGCAGTTCGGTGGCGTCCGCGTCGACCCAGCAGGTGGCCTCCGGTATCTCTCGCCTGCTGCGGGACATCTTGTCCGCGACGAGGCCCCGGATGCCGGTCAGCGGATAGCGGACCTCGGCCCCCGTCGGCGCACCGCGCGTCTCCGCGCCCACCGCGCCGAGTACGTCCACCTCGCTCGCCGCGCCCGCGGGCGCGTGCGTGCGCGTGGCCACGTGCTCGGCCGCCCCCGTCCGCTCCGCCGCGATGGCTGTCTCCACGTCGGCCCGCGTGATCAGCCCGTCGGGCCCCCTGCCCGTCAGCCTCCGGAGGTCGACGCCGTTCTCACGGGCCAGCTTCCGGACGAGGGGCGAGATCACCGGTATCGGGCCTTCCGCGCGCGGCGCTGTGACCGACCCCGCGGGCGCTGTGCCCGACCCCGACCCCACGGCCTCGGACGTCCGCGCAGGCTGCTGCGACCGCGACGGCTTCTCCTGAGGGGCGGTCTGCGGGGCGGGTCCCGGGACAGACCGCGGGACGGGCTGCGAGGCAGGACCCGACGACCGCACCCTCCTGCGCCGCGCGGGCGCCGCCGCCGTGCCGTACCCGACCAGTACGTTGCCGGAGGACTCCTCGGCGGCAGCCGCCTGAAGGGCCCGCTCCGCAGGCTCTTCCGGAGCCGAAACCGCAGCCGCAGCCGCAGCCGCGGCCGAGTTCGAATCCGAGGGCGGGGCCCCTGCCGGAGCGCCGACGGCGACCGTCAACAACGGAGCTCCCACCGGCAGTTCCGTGCCCTCCTCACCGAAGCGGGCCGTCACCACGCCTCCGTACGGGCAGGGCACCTCCACCAGGGCCTTGGCCGTCTCCACCTCGACGACGGGCTGGTCCACGTCGACGACGTCGCCGACCTGCACGAGCCAGCGGGTGATCCCCGCCTCCGTGAGCCCCTCGCCGAGATCGGGCAGCTTGAACTCGAGCACCTGTGCCATCAGCTGTCCGCCTCCCACTGCAACCGCGCGACCGCGTCCAGGATCCGGTCCACACCCGGCAGATGATGCCGCTCGAGCATCGGCGGCGGATAGGGAATGTCGAATCCGGCGACGCGCAGGACCGGCGCCTCCAGGTGGTGGAAGCACCGCTCGGTGACGCGAGCGGCGATCTCCCCGCCGGGGCCGCCGAACCCGCTCGACTCGTGCACGACGACCGCGCGACCGGTCCGCCGAACGGAAGCGGCCACCGTCTCGTCGTCGAAGGGCACGAGGGAGCGCAGGTCGACCACCTCGAGGTCCCACCCCTCGGCGACGGCCGCCTCGGCCGCCTCCAGGCAGACGGGCACGGACGGCCCGTACGTGAGGAGCGTGGCGCTGCGCCCGGTGCGCCGCACCACCGCCTTGCCTATGGGTTCAACGGTCTGCGGCGCGTCCGGGTTCCAGTCGGACTTGGACCAGTAGAGCCGCTTCGGCTCCAGGAAGACGACCGGGTCGTCGGAGACGATGGACGCCCTCAGCAGGCCGTACGCGTCGGCGACCGTGGCGGGCGTGACGACATGGAGCCCCGGAGTCGCCATGTAGTACGCCTCGGAGGAGTCGCTGTGGTGCTCGACGCCCCCGATGCCGCCCCCATAGGGCACGCGCACCGTGATGGGCAGCGGCATCGCGCCGCGCGTGCGGTTGCGCATCCGCGCCACGTGGGAGATCAGCTGCTCGAAGGCGGGGTAGGCGAACGCGTCGAACTGCATCTCGACGACGGGCCGCAGCCCGTACATCGCCATGCCGACGGCCGTTCCCAGGATGCCCGCCTCGGCGAGCGGTGTGTCCGTACAGCGGGCCTCGCCGAACTCCTTGGTGAGTCCGTCGGTGACCCGGAAGACCCCGCCGAGCGCTCCGACGTCCTCTCCGAGGACGTGCACCGCCGGGTCGTCGGCGAGGGAGTCACGCAGCGCGCGTCCGAGCGCCTGCGCCATGGTGGCCGGTTTGGCTGCCTTCTTAGTGGCCCGTTCGGCCGCGACCGTACTCATCGCGCGTTCTCCTCGCCGTCCGCGTTCTGCGCGCCGTCGGCGTACTGCGCGCCGTCAGTGCCGACTTCGTCCGATGCCTCGAGCTCCGCCCGCAACTGGGCGGCCTGCTCGCGAAGTTGCGTGGTCTGCTCGGCGTACACATGGCCGAAGAGGTCCATGGGGTTCAGCTCGGGGTCCTTGTTCATGCGCTCACGCAGGTCGGCCGCCATGGCCTCGGCGTCGTCGCGGGCCGAGCGCTTGCGGTCCTCGTCGAGGAGGCCGCGCTCGGTCAACTCCCGCTCCAGGAGCAGGATCGGGTCGTGCGCGCGCCAGGCCTCGACGTCGGCGTCCTCGCGATAGCGCGTGGCGTCGTCGGCGTTCGTGTGGGCCTCCATGCGGTAGGTCACCGCTTCGACGAGTGTGGGGCCGCCGCCCTCGCGGGCGCGGGACACCGCGTCGCTCAGCACCTCGTGCACCGCCGCCGCGTCGTTGCCGTCCACCAGGCGGCCCGGTATTCCGTACCCGACGGCCTTGTGAGCCAGGGAAGGGGCGGCCGTTTGCTTGTCGAGCGGCACGGAGATCGCGAAGCCGTTGTTCTGCACAAGGAAGACGACGGGGGCCTGCCAGACGGCCGCGAAGTTCAGCGCCTCGTGGAAGTCGCCCTCGCTGGTGCCGCCGTCGCCGACCATGGCGAGCGCGACCACGTCGTCGCCCTTCAGGCGGGCGGCGTGCGCGAGACCCACGGCGTGCGGGAGCTGGGTCGCCAGCGGAGTGCACAGGGGCGCTATGCGGTGCTCGCGCGGGTCGTATCCGGTGTGCCAGTCGCCGCGCAACAGGGTCAGTGCCTGGACGGGGTCGAGACCGCGGGCGACCGCGGCGAGCGTGTCCCGGTAGCTGGGGAAGAGCCAGTCCCGCTCCTCGAGGGCCAGCGCGGCGGCCACCTCGCACGCTTCCTGGCCGGTGCTCGACGGGTAGACGGCGAGCCTGCCCTGCTTCGTCAGGGCCGTCGCCTGCGTGTTGTACCGCCGTCCGCGCACCAGCTGGGCGTAGAGACGGCCCAAGAGCTCCTCGTCGGCCTTGCCGGCGGCTTCCGTGCCCAGGACGCGGTACGGCTCCGCGTCGGGCAGCAGCGGCGCGGGATCGGTCCTGAGCTGCCATGTGGGCGGCGGGGTGGGCCGGTAGACGCCCGGCTGTTCCATGACCGTCATGTCGGCACCTCCATGTGGAAGCGGTCTCCTCGTGGGAGCGGCAAAGAGGCGCGACAGTGTGAGGCGCCTCACCTACCGATTGTTCGGTCGTCGGCACATTTTGGCTACAGGCACCTCCAGGCTGTGGACAAACGGTTCTCCACAGCCTGGTATGGATGCAGTACGTCCATGGTAAGGAGGCGGGGGGACATGGCATCTGAACGAATGGCCGACGGTCGCGACGGTGATCGTCCGGAAAGCCGGTCAGGCGACCGCCAGGAGAGCGTGCCCCGCCCGCTGGACCCGATCGACCGCGACATCCTGCACATCCTGCACACGGACGGTCGCGCGTCGATACGTGCCGTGGCCGAGCGGGTCCATGTGTCACGGGCCAACGCGTACGCGCGCATCAACCGGCTGATCGACGACGGCGTGATCCGCGGATTCGGCGCCCGCATCAACCACGAACGGGCAGGCCAGGGCGCATCCGCGTACATCACGCTCAAGATCGTCCAGAACACCTGGCGCACGGTCCGCGAGCACCTGCGGACCCTGCCGGGCGCCTCGCACATCGCGCTGGTCAGCGGCGACTTCGACGTACTGCTCCTGGTGCACACGCCGGACAACCGCGCGCTGCGCGAACTGGTCCTCACCCGCCTGCAGTCCATCCCCGAAGTGCTCAGCACGCGTACGTTGCTGGTCTTCGAGGAGGACGACCTGGAGGCGGAGAGCTGACCTGGCCCGGTCCGGAGAGCCGGTCCGTCAGCCGGCGCTTCGCAGACCCGCGAAGGCCATCTGGACGACGGCGTCGGCGACCTGCTCGCCCGACGAGGCGCCACGGGCGTCCGGGCGGTACCACTCCACGATGGAGTTGATCATTCCGAAGAGCAGCCGGGTGGCGAGGCGCAGCTCGACGTCCGAGCGCAGATCGCCGTCGGCGACCGCTTCCTTGAGCAGATCGGCGACCTGCTGGTCGAACTCCCTGCGCCGCTCCATGGCCCACCGCTCGGTGTCGGTGTTGCCGCGCACGCGCAGCAGCAGCGTCACATAGGGCAGTTCGGCGATGAGCACCTCGACGGTGCGGCGCGTGACGTGTTCCAGGCGCTGCACGGCGGTGCCCACGCGCGCGTGCTCCTCGGCGAGGATCCCGAAGAGCCCGTCGAGCGCGCGGCTGACCGCGCGGCGCAGCAACTCCTCCTTGCCCGATACGTGGTGGTAGATCGAGGACTTGGAGATACCGGCCGCCTTGGAGAGGTGCTCCATGGACGTGCCGTCGTAACCGCGCTCGTTGAAGATCCGTACCGCCACCGTCAGGAGGGTCTCCGGGGTGTACGTGTCACGCCTGGTGGTGGTCATCAGTGGTCCTCTCGCGCTGCCGCGCGGCGCAGCGCCTGGGACGGCGCGTAGCGGCCGGTGGGGTACTCCATGTGCAGGCGCTCCAGGGTGTCGAGGACCCACCCGGCGCCGAGCTCATCGCCCCACGCGAGCGGCCCGCGCGGGTAGTTGACGCCCAGGCGCATCGCCGTGTCGACGTCCTGTCTGTCGGCGACACCGCGCGCGACGGCGTCCTGGGCGAAGTCGACGAGCATGGCGACGGTGCGGGCCACGATCATCCCCGGGACATCGGCGACGACGCTGACCTGCTTGCCCAGCGCCTGGAAGAGGCCCACGGCTTCCTGGATCTGCTCCTCGCCCACCGTCGCGCCGGGCGCCAGGGCGATCCGGGTCGCTGACCTGTAGTCGAGCGCTAGATCGAAGTGGATCACGGGCACCTCGGCGTCGTCCGCCAGGGAACCGTCGGCAAGGAACAGCCGTGCTCCACCGGGGAGTTCGATCCATCCGGGGTAGTCGGCGTCGAGGGGGTCCTCGTACGCGACGTCGATCCCGGCGCCGCCGATCAGCTCGGCCAGGGCCTGTGCCTGGAACAGCTCCCCGTGCACCGCGACGGACGCCGGGGCCGGCACGTCCTGTGCCGTGTGCGGCTCCGCGCGCGGGGCGTCGTCCCCGTACGCGTACCAGCCCTGGCCCGACTTGCGGCCCAGGCGGCGCGATTCGACCAGTCGGCGCTGGGCGAGCGAGGGCGTGAACTTGGGGTCCTGGAAGAAGGACTCCCACACGGAGCGGGTGACGGCCTCATTGACGTCCTGGCCGATGAGATCGGTGAGTTCGAAGGGGCCCATCTTGAAGCCGCCGGATTCGCGCAGCACGGCGTCGATGGTGGCTGGGTCGGCGGCCCGCTCCTCGTGGACGCGCAGCGCCTCGGCGTAGAAGGGGCGTGCGACGCGGTTGACGATGAAGCCGGGGGTGTCCGCGCTGCGCACCGGTGTCTTGCCCCAGGCCCGCGCCGTCTCGTACGCGCGCGTGGCGGCCGTTTCGTCGCTCGCGAAGCCGCTGACGACCTCGACGAGGGGGAGGAGCGGCGCGGGGTTGAAGAAGTGCAGGCCGACGAAGCGGCCGGGCCTCCTGAGCGTGCCCGCGATGGCGGTGACGGACAGGGAGGACGTGTTGGTGGCGAGCAGACAGTCCTCGGCCACGATCCCCTCGAGCTCTTCGAAGAGGCCTTGCTTGACGGGCAGTTGTTCCACGATCGCCTCGATGACCAGTCCGCACCCGGCCAGCTCGGCGAGGCTGCCGACCGGTGTGAGCCGGTCCCCCGCGGCGGACCGGTCATCGGCCGTGAGCCTGCCCTTCTCGACGAGCCGGTCCAGGCGTGCACCGATCGCGGCGGCCGCGGTCTTCGCCTGGCCCTCCACGGCGTCGTACAGCCGCACGGGGTGGCCGGCCAGCAGGGCGACCTGGGCGATGCCCTGCCCCATGGTGCCGGTGCCGACCACGGCAACGGGGCTGCTGAGCTCGAGTGCTGTCATGTTCGCGATCCTCCCGCACGAGGTGTCCGCCGGAGGGTGCGGGGTGCCCGGCGAGAAGTTGTCCACAGGTTCGGCGGACCCCCTTGTCCCGACCGATCGTTCGGTTACTCTAGCCCTGTCCGTCTGTTCCTGCCCACCGCCCTGCCCAGCTCGCCGGCCCGACGAAGAGCCGGCTCGACGAGGAGTTGGTCCGATATGGCCGCCGAACTCACCGCGCACCAGCTGATCGAAACGCACCGGCCCACACTCGACCAGGCGCTGGAGACGATCCGCACGCGCGCGTACTGGTCGCCGCACCCCGAGCACCCCAAGGCCTATGGAGAGAACGGCAGCCTGAGCCTGCCCGAGGGCAAGACCGCCTTCGACGCCCTCCTGGGCAGCCGCTTCGACCTCGACCAACCGGGCACGGACGACTGGACGGGCGCGGAGGTCTCGCCGTACGGCCCCGAGCTGGGCATCACGTACCCCCACGCGGACATCGACACGCTGCTGCCGGCGATGCGCGCCGGAATGCGCGCCTGGCGCGAGGCGGGCGCGGAAGTGCGCGCGATGGTCTGTCTGGAGATCCTGTCGCGCATCAGCGCCCGCACGCACGAGATGGCGCACGCGGTCATGCACACCAGCGGCCAAGCCTTCATGATGGCCTTCCAGGCGGGCGGCCCGCACGCCCAGGACCGCGGCCTCGAAGCGGTGGCGTATGCGTACGTGGAACAGGCCCGCACCCCTGACGCCGCCGAGTGGTCCAAGCCCCAGGGCAAGCGCGACCCGATCGCCCTGGACAAGCGCTTCACGCCCGTGGCGCGCGGCATCGCGCTCCTGATCGGCTGCAACACCTTCCCGACGTGGAACGGCTACCCGGGCCTCTTCGCCTCCCTGGCCACCGGCAACCCCGTGCTGGTCAAGCCCCACCCGCGCGCGGTACTGCCGCTCGCCCTGACGGTGCGCATCGCGCGCGAGGCGCTCGCCGACGCGGGCTTCGACCCGAACCTGGTGTGCCTGGCCGCCGAGCGGCCTGACGAAGGCATCGCCAAGTCGCTCGCGGTCCGCCCCGAGGTCAAGATCATCGACTACACGGGTTCGACGGCCTTCGGAGACTGGCTGGAGGCCAACGCCCGCCAGGCACAGGTCTACACGGAGAAGGCCGGCGTCAACACGGTCGTCGTCGACTCGACGGACAACTACAAGGGGATGCTGTCCAACCTGGCCTTCTCCCTGTCGCTCTACAGCGGCCAGATGTGCACGACCCCGCAGAACCTCCTGATCCCCCGGGACGGCATCGCGACGGACGCCGGAGCCAAGTCGTACGACGACGTGGTGTCCGACCTCGCCGCGTCGGTGAACGGCCTGCTCGGCGACGACGCACGGGCGAACGGCATCCTCGGCGCCCTGGTCAACCCCGGTGTGAAGTCCCGCCTGGAGGCAGCGGCCGGACTCGGCGAAGTGGCCCTCCCCTCACGGGAGATCAGCAACCCCGAGTTCCCGGACGCCGTGGTCCGCACCCCGGTCATCGTCAAGCTGGACGGTGCGAAGACGGACGCCGAGGCGGTCTATCTGGACGAGTGCTTCGGCCCCGTCTCCTTCGCCGTCGCGGTCGACTCCTCCGCGGACGCCGTGGAGTTGCTGCGCCGCACGGTGCGCGACAAGGGCGCGATGACGGTCGGCGCGTACACGACGTCGGACGAGGTGTCCGGCGCCGTGGAGGAGACCTGCCTGGAGGAGTGCGCCCAGCTCTCCTTGAACCTCACGGGCGGCGTCTATGTGAACCAGACCGCGGCGTTCTCGGACTTCCACGGCTCGGGCGGCAACCCCGCGGCGAACGCCGCCCTGTGCGACGGCGCCTTCGTGGCCAACCGCTTCCGCGTGGTGGAGATCCGCAGGGACGCCTGACGCCCGGCGGCGGGTTCAGGCCTCCGTGCCCGGGGGCCTGCCCGCCGACCAGTGGAAGAGCGTCATCCCCACGCTGGTGGCCAGGTTGTAGCTGGAGACCTGGGGCCGCATCGGCAGGGACACCAAGTGGTCGGCGCGCTCCCGCAGTTGCGCGGACAGACCACTGCGCTCGGAGCCGAAGGCCAGCACGGCGTCGTCCGGCAGCTTGAGGCCGCGGATGTCCTCGCCCTCCGCGTCGAGCGCGAACACCGGCCCCGGCGGCAGCTCGGAGACGTCCATCCGCTCGACGGCCGTGGCGAAGTGCAGGCCCGCACCACCGCGTACGACCGTGGGATGCCAGGGGTCGAGCGTGCCGGTCGTGATGACGCCCGTCGCACCGAACCCGGCCGCGAGCCGGATCACCGCCCCGGCGTTGCCCAGATTGCGGGGGTCGTCGAGGACGACGACCGGAGCGCGCCTCGGCAAGCGGGCCAGCGCATCGAGGTTGGCAGCACGGGAAGGGCGTACCGCGAGGGCGGCGACCCCGGTGGGATGCAGACGCGGCACAAGGGCCCGCAGGGCGGCGTCCGGGACCGGTACCAGGAGCGCGTCGAGGGCGTCCTTCACATCGGGCGCCAGCTCGTCGGCGAGGGCGAGAACAGCGGCCCTGTCGCTGGTCAGCGCCGAGGGGAGCAGCGCCCCGAAGCGCAGAGCGTGCTTGATGGCGTGGAAGCCGTCGAGCAGCACGGAGGCGTCGGCGATCTCCCGCCAGGCACGCACGGCATCGTCCGGATCACGCCGGTGCGTCCCGCTCATCCCGCGTACGTCCCGCTCATGCCTTGTACGTCCCGTTCATGCCTTGTACGTCCCGTTCATGAAGGGAAGCCTACGCGCGCGTGCTCGGTGGATTCCCGGGCCGGTTCCACGTCCGCCCCGCGCTGCCCCGGCACCGTGCCGTCGCGCGAGAACCGCGCTCCACGCGCGCGTGCCGTCCAGCCGCCGAGGCGCCGCAGGAACGACGTCGGCAGGAACACCGCGTCGGCCGCGATCATCGCGAGCGAGAAGAACGGCAGACCGAGGACGACCGCGATCACCGCGTGCTCGAAGATCATGGCGGCCAGGAGGACGTTCTTGACCCGCCTGTTGAAGAGGGTGAAGGGGAAGGCGACCTGCACGGCGACCGTCCCGTACGTCACCAGCATCACCATGACGCCGTGCGAGGCCAGCAGGTCGGAGAGCGCGGGCCAGGGGGAGAAGTAGTCGAGACGCAGGGGGTAGTAGATGGCCGTGCCGTCCTGCCAGCGGCTGCCCTGGATCTTGTACCAGCCGGCCGTCGCGTAGATCAGACACGCCTCGACCATGATCACCAGCAGGGCCGCGTTGTGCGCGAGCTTGACGACGACATCGAGCAGCTTGCGCGCCTCACCGTCCGGTGCGCGCCGACCGACGGCCCACCACAGGCCGTGCGCCAGCCAGAGCCCCCAGAAGAACAGCAGCCAGCCGCCGCTCAGCTCCCCCATGAACGTCACCACGGACAGGCCCAGACCCAGCACCCACCAGAGCACGGGCCCGACCCGGTCGACGGGCTCCTCTGCCTTCTCCAGGTCGAACGGCGCTACACGCGCGCGTGCCGCGCGCCGGGCGTCGAGCGACCAGACCTGGCCGCAGCGCGTGAACACCAGGTAGGTGGCCATGAGGTGGATGACGTTGTCGCCGCCGTCGCCCATGAAGATGGAGCGGTTCTGCAGCGAAAGCACGCCGATCATGAAGAGCACGGACATCGTGCGGGTGCGCCAGCCGAGCATCAGCAGGGCGCTGCTCAGGACGGCGAGCGCGTAGACGGCCTCGAACCAGATGCGCCCGTCGGACCACATCAGGGCCGTGAAGGCGTCGTTCTCCGCGATGAGCTGCTGGGCCATGTCCCAGTTCCACGGACCGTCGGGCCCGTACAGCTCGAGGCGGTGGGGGAGTTCGCGGAGCAGGAAGAGCAGCCAGGTGGCCGCGAACCCGATGCGGATCACGGCGGTCTGGTAGGGGCCGATGGCGCATGCCGTGACGCGTTCGACGCCGCGCCCGAGGACGGATCCGAAGCGGTTCATCGGGCGCCCCCCTCAGAGCCCTGGGCCTTGCCCAGGGGCATGTCGTCGGGTGTCACCGACCACCACGGCAGCTGGCGGAGCACCGGTTTGGCGGACACCTTCTCGTCGCTCCACTGGGGGGCGGGCACGTTCGTGGTCCTGGAGCGGACCTGGACGCGCTCGATGGTGGCGCCGCGGCCCCCGGGCTCCTCGCGCTCGACGCGCATCATCGCGATGCGGCGGATGTAGCGCTCCGAGAGCTCGCCGCGCAGGCCGCGGGGACGATTCTGCGCGTCGTGCGCGGCGACGTAGAAGTCCCAGGCCCTGCGCAGCTCGTTCTGCTGCGTGTGGCTGGGCAGCAGATTGCCGTCGATCGCGGCGCCGTCGCGCGCGGAGAGGTCGTACCAGCCGGTGGTCCGGGTGGATCCGCTGTCCGTACGGATCTCGGCGCGCGCCTGCACGGCGATGTTCTGCTGCATCGGGTTGGGTGCGAAGAGCTTCCAGTTCTGCTCGAACTCGGGGTAGATCCAGTCGTCGACCGTCTGCCCGTGCTGCTTCGTCACGGTGTTCGCGGGGGCGACGTGCAGGAAGAGCATCCCGATGTGGACACAGGCCGTGACGGTGATGAGCGCCAGCGCGAGCGCGGCCGCGACCTGGTAGCGCGGGGAGAGAGCGGCGATGCCGGCGCGAGGCGGGGCGACAGCCGCAGCCGCGATGCCGGTGGCCGACGGGGCAGCGGCGACGCGGTCGGAAGGCGGGACGGCGACGACGCGGTCGGAGGGCGGGGCGGCCGCGCTGCGGTCGGACGGTGAGGGGGCGGCGTCGAAGGATGGGATCGGCGGCTCGTTCGCGTTGTCGTCGTTCGCGTCCATTCCGCCCCGATTCCCGATCCCGCACGGTGATGCGCCCGTCGGCCCGCACGTCACACGGCTCTCTACCGCCCGCCTCGCACCGGAACGGTACTCATGCCTGCGCGCCAGGCACAGCGTCCGTGAAGTTATCCACAGGGTTGACACCTTATGGCGCTGAGCCGCACCATTGAATTCCACGAACCGAACGATCGGTCGGTAGCTAGCTAAAGGTCGAGGGGGACCGCGATGGCGACAGCAGCCGAGCATCAGACGGCCCGGTCCGAGACGGACCAGGCAGCGGCCGACGCCGCACGCACAGCGGCGCACGAGTCGGCGTTCGACGCCGCGGTCGCGGCCGACGAGCGCATCGAGCCGCGCGACTGGATGCCCGACGCCTATCGCGCCACGCTGGTCAGGCAGATAGCGCAACACGCGCACTCCGAGATCATCGGCATGCAGCCGGAGGCCAACTGGATCACGCGCGCCCCGTCCCTGCGGCGCAAGGCGATCCTGATGGCCAAGGTCCAGGACGAGGCCGGTCACGGCCTGTATCTGTACAGCGCGGCCGAGACCCTCGGCACCAGCCGTGACGAAATGCTCGACAAGCTGCACGCGGGCCGCCAAAGGTACTCGTCGATCTTCAACTACCCCACGCTGACCTGGGCCGACGTCGGCGCGATCGGCTGGCTGGTGGACGGCGCCGCGATCACGAACCAGGTCCCGCTCTGCCGCTGTTCGTACGGCCCCTATGCCCGCGCGATGGTCCGCGTCTGCAAGGAGGAGTCGTTCCACCAGCGCCAGGGGTACGAATCGCTGCTCGCCCTCAGCCGCGGCACCGAGGCACAGCATGCGATGGCGCAGGACGCCGTGGACCGCTGGTGGTGGCCCTCCCTGATGATGTTCGGCCCACCGGACGACGAGTCGTCGCACTCGGAGCAGTCGATGACCTGGAAGATCAAGCGCCACTCGAACGACGAGCTGCGCCAGCGCTTCGTGGACATCTGCGTCCCTCAGGCCGAGTCCCTCGGCCTGACGCTCCCCGACCCGGACCTCGTGTGGAACGAGGAGCGGGGGCATCACGACTTCGGCCCGATCGACTGGACGGAGTTCTGGGCGGTCCTCAAGGGCAACGGCCCCTGCAACGAGCAGCGGATCACCCAGCGCAAGAGCGCGCACGAAGAAGGCGCATGGGTGCGCGAGGCAGCAGCGGCGTTCGCCGCCAAGCACGGGGAGGCGAAGGCATGAGCAGCACGACCGAATGGCCGTTGTGGGAGGTGTTCGTACGCTCCCGCCGCGGGCTCTCCCACACCCACGCGGGCAGCCTGCACGCACCGGACGCGGAGATGGCCCTGCGCAATGCCCGCGATCTGTACACCCGCAGAAGCGAAGGCGTCTCGATCTGGGTCGTGCCGTCCACGCAGATCACCGCCTCCTCGCCCGACGAGAAGGACTCCTTCTTCGAACCGGCCGGCGACAAGCCCTACCGCCACCCCACCTTCTACGACATCCCGGAGGGGGTGAAGCACCTGTGACCGCGCCCCTGACCCCGACGGCCACCGCCTCCGCCCTCGCCCTGGGCGATGACGCGCTGGTGCTCTCGCACCGGCTGGGGGAGTGGGCCGGCCACGCACCCGTTCTCGAGGAAGAGGTCGCCCTCGCGAACATCGCCCTGGACCTGCTCGGCCAGGCCCGCGTCCTGCTCTCCCTGGCCGGGGACGAGGACGAACTGGCCTATCTGCGCGAGGAGCGCGCCTTCCGCAACCTCCAGCTGGTCGAGCAGCCGAACGGCGACTTCGCCCACACCATCGCCCGCCAGCTCTACTTCTCCACCTACCAGTCCTTGTTGTACGGGCAGTTGGCGAGCACAGAGAAGCCCTTCGCCCCACTCGCGGCGAAGGCGGTCAAAGAAGTCGCCTATCACCAGGACCACGCGGAGCAGTGGACGCTGCGGCTCGGTGACGGGACGGCGGAGAGCCATGAGCGGATGGAGCGCGGGCTCGACGCGCTCTGGCGGTTCACCGGCGAGATGTTCCAGCCGGTGGAGGGACTCGACGGAGCGAGCAGCACAGACGGCTCCGACGGAGTCGACTGGCAGGAGCTGCACGAGCATTGGACGGCGTCCATCACCACCGTCATCGAGAAGGCGACACTGACCGTCCCCACTGGCCCCCAGGAAGGGGCCTGGGCAGCAGGCGCCGGCCGCCAGGGCCTGCACACCGAATCCTTCGGACGGATGCTCGCCGAGATGCAGCATCTGCACCGCAGCCACCCGGGGGCGTCATGGTGACCACCGCCCTCGAAGAAGAACTCATGGCACTCGCGGGGTCCGTGCCCGACCCGGAACTGCCGGTCATCACGCTGGCCGAGCTCGGAGTGCTGCGCAGCGTCCACGTCCGCGGCATCGGCAAGGTCGACGTCGAACTGACCCCCACGTACACCGGCTGTCCGGCCATAGAGGCCATGACCGCCGACATCGAGCAGGTGCTGCGCGAGCGCGGAATGGCGGAGGTCTCCGTGCGCACCGTGCTCTCCCCCGCCTGGTCGACGGACGACATCAGCGCCGAGGGCCGCCGCAAACTGGCGGAGTTCGGCATCGCGCCCCCGCGCCCGCACAGCACGGACAGGCCCGGCAGCGGCGGCGGCCCGATACCGCTCACCCTCTCGGTCCGCTGCCCGCACTGCGGCTCGACCGACACCGAACTGCTCAGCCGCTTCTCGTCGACGGCCTGCAAGGCCCTGCGCCGGTGCGTCGCCTGCCGTGAACCGTTCGACCACTTCAAGGAGTTGTGATGGCGCGCTTCCACCAGCTCCGGGTAGCGGCGGTCGAGCAGCTCACCGACGACTCCGTGACGCTGACCTTCGAGGTACCCCCCGCCCTGCGCGAGGAGTATCGGTACGCGGCGGGCCAGCACCTCGCCATCCGCCGCTTCGTCGACGGCACCGAGATCCGGCGTACGTACTCGATCTGCGCACCCGCGCCCCACCCCGAACGCCCCTCGGAGCCCCGGACCCTGCGGGTCGGGGTGCGCTTCGTCGAAGGCGGCGCCTTCTCGACGTACGCCCTGAAGGAAGTCGCCGTCGGCGACGAGCTGGAGGTGATGACCCCGGCCGGACGCTTCACGCTGGACCCGGCGCCCGGACGCTATGCGGCGGTCGTCGGCGGCAGCGGGATCACACCGGTGCTCTCCATCGTCACGACGCTCCTGGAGCGCGAACCGCAGGCCACGTTCTGTCTCATCCGCAGCGACCGCACCGCCGCATCGACGATGTTCCTGGAGGAGGTCGCCGACCTCAAGGACCGCTGGCCGGACCGGTTCCAGCTGGTCACGGTGCTCTCCCGGGAGGAACAGCAGTCGGGGCTCGACTCCGGGCGGCTCGACGAGGAGCGGCTGGGCACGCTGCTGCCCGCCCTCCTGCCCGTCGGAGAGGTCTCGGGCTGGTTCCTGTGCGGTCCGTTCGGTCTGGTGCAGGGCGCGGAGAAGACGCTGCGCCGCCTGGGCGTGGCCCGTCAGCGCATCCACGAGGAGATATTCCACGTGGACGACGGTCTCGCCGCACCGGCACCCGCTGCCACGACGGCTGCCCCCGCGCACAGCACCGTGACGGTGACGCTCGACGGGCGCTCCGGCACCTGGCCGGTCCAGGACGGGGAGTCCCTCCTCGACACCGTGCTGCGCAACCGCGCGGACGCGCCGTACGCCTGCAAGGGCGGGGTGTGCGGGACCTGCCGGGCCTTCCGGGTCTCGGGCGAGGTGCGGATGAACCGCAACTTCGCGCTCGAGCCGGAGGAGACCGAGGCCGGCTACGTGCTGGCGTGCCAGTCGCACCCGGCCACGGACACGGTGGAGTTGGACTTCGACCGCTGAGACCTTCCCTGGCCCCGTCCCTGTTCCCTTCCCATAGAACCTGTTCTATCTTGACGACCCGTCAGAAACAGTTGGCGCAGCAGAGCCAGATCGTCGGGCCGGTGCACGGGAGGACAAGCAGTGGACTTCACCTTCACCGAGGAACAGCAGGCCGCCGTCGAGGCAGCGAAGGCACTCTTCGCCTCCGTCGCACCCGACAGCGTGCCGAGCCCCGCCCTCGTACCGGGCGCCGTCGCCGAGGACTTCGACCGCGCCCTGTGGGCCAAGCTCGCCGGATCCGACCTGCTGAGCCTCCTCCTCGACCCCGAGCACGGCGGAGCGGGCCTGGACGCCATCGCCCTCTGCCTGGTCCTGCGCGAGTCGGCGAAGAAACTCGCCCGCGTCCCGCTCCTGGAGAGCAGCGCTGCCACCTATGCCGTGCAGACCTACGGCAGCGAAGATCTCAAGCAGCGGATCCTGCCGCGCGCCGCCCGCGGGGAACTCGTCCTGACCGTCGCGGCGAACGGCCGCAGCGGTCACGACCCTGCCGAACTCTCCGTCACCGCACGGCAGGACGGCGACGACTGGCTGCTCGACGGCACACAGACAGCCGTGCCCTGGGCACAGAACGCCGACCTCATCGTCGTGCCCGCCCACACATCCACCGGCAGGACCATCCTCGCCCTGATCCCCCGCGTACACGAAGGCCTCACACTCGCCGATCAGGTGTCCACGAGCGGTGAGCGCCTCGGCGAACTCGGCCTGGATTCCGTACGGATCGGCGGCACGGACGTCATCGAGGCCGACGGAGCCTGGGAGTGGCTGCGCGACCTGCTCGCCACCGGCACCTGTGCACTGGCGCTCGGCCTCGGCGAAGGCGTGCTGAGCATGACCGGCGAATACACCAGCAAGCGCGAGCAGTTCGGCTTCCCCGTCGCGACCTTCCAGGCCGTGGCGGTGCAGGCGGCCGACCGTTACATCGACCTGCGCGCGATGGAAGTCACCCTCTGGCAGGCCGCTTGGCGCATCAGCACCGGCGCGAGCGGCGCCCTGCCGGCCACGGGAGATGTCGCCGTCGCCAAGATCTGGGCGTCGGACGGCGTACGCAGAGTGGTGCAGACAGCGCAGCATCTGCACGGCGGCTTCGGATCCGACACCGACTACCCCCTGCACCGGTACCACGCATGGGCCAAACAACTGGAGCTGTCCCTCGGCCCGGCCGCGGCGCACGAGGAGGCACTGGGCGACCTGCTCGCCGCCCACCCGCTCGGCTGAACCAGCAGCCGGCACAGCCCGCGAACTAGATCACGGTGCCCGGCTGGCCCTTGTCGTCCACGACGGGCCGCCCGGCCGCCTCCCAGCTCTGCATGCCGCCGTCGACGTTCACCGCGTCGACACCCTGCTGGACGAGGTACATGGCCACCTGCGCGGAGCGTCCACCGACCCGGCAGATGACATTGACCTTGCCGTCCTGCGGGGCGGCCTCGGTCAACTCGCCGAAACGGGCGACGAACTCGCTCATCGGGATGTGCAACGCGCCCGCGGCATGCCCCGCCTGCCATTCCTCGTCCTCGCGTACGTCAAGGAGAAAGTCGCCGCTCGCGAGGTCGTGGACGCCGACCGTGGGCACATGAGATCCGAAAGCCATGTCCCCGACGCTACCCGACGAGCTAGGCGGTCAGCCGCGCAAGCTCGGCCTCACGCTCGGTGACCTGCGCGAGCAGCTGCTCGGCGATCTCGTCGAGGAGCTGGTCCGGATCGTCCGGCGCCATCCGCAGCATCGCGCCGATCGCACCCTCCTCCAGCTCCTGGGCGATCACCGTGAGCAGCTCCTTGCGCTGCGCGAGCCACTCGAGGCGTGCGTAGAGCTCTTCGCTCTTGTTCGGCCACTGCTGCTTGGCCACGGGGCCGGCGGCCCACTCCGCGGAAAGCTCCCGCAGCAGGGCCTCGTCACCACGGGCGTAGGCGGCGTTCACCCTCGTGATGAACTCCTCGCGGCGGCTCCGCTCCTGATCCTCCTGGGCCAGGTCGGGGTGGGACTTGCGGACGAGCTCTCGGTAGAGCTTGCGGGCCTCGTCGCTGGGCCGCACCCGCTGCGGGGGCCGCACCGACTGATCGGTCAGCATCGCGGCGGCCTCCGGGAAGAGGCCCTCACCGTCCATCCAGCCGTGGAACAGCTCTTCGACACCGGGCATCGGCATGACCCGCGCCCGCGCCTCGTCCGCCTTGCGCCGGTCCTCCGGGTCACCGCTGCGGGCCGCCTGTGCCTCGGCGATCTCCGCGTCCAGCTCGTCGAGGCGCGCGTACATCGGGCCGAGCTTCTGGTGGTGGAGCCGGGAGAAGTTCTCGACCTCGACCCGGAACGTCTCGACGGCGATCTCGTACTCGATCAGCGCCTGCTCGGCCGCCCGGACCGCCTTCTCCAGCCGGTCCTCCGGCCGCGCGGCGCCGCCTTGACCCGACGCGCCCTGCCCCGCCGCTCCCTCGGGAGCTTCGCGACCAGCGGTCACGGGATCGGGATGAGGATCAGGCGTCTGGGGCTGCGTCGGCTCGGCTTCCGGGGTTGTCACCCGTCCAGCCTAGGCCACCGCGATACCGGTCTGACCTAGCGGCATCTCTGGGTCGGGCGGCCCTCGGCTTCGTCTTCACGGGGGGGGCTCCCCCTCCCCCCCCATCCCCCCACCCCCCCACCTCACACCCCCGCCTCCGCCGCCACCCGCCCCTCCTTGACCGCGCGCACCAGCTCCGCGTGGTCCGCCTCCGTCCGGTTCGCGTAAGCCACCGCGAACGCCGCCACCGCCGTATCCAGCTCATCGTTCTTGCCGACGTACCCCGCGATCAGCCGCGGGTCGACGCTGTGCGCATGCGCGCGCGCCAGCAGGGCTCCGGTCATCCGGCCGTAGTCGTCGATCTGGTCGGCGGCCAGTGCCGCCGGGTCCACGCTGCCCTTACGGTTCCTGAACTGCCGTACCTGGAAGGCCCGCCCGGCCACCGTCGTCCACCCCAGCAGGAAGTCACTGACCACCTGCATCCGCTTCTGTCCGAGCACTACCCTGTGCCCCTCGTGCCTGGCCTCCGGCACCGCGAAGCCCGCCGTGGGCAGGTGCGGAAGCAGCGCGGACGCCCTCGCCTCCTTGACCTGGAGCACCAGCGGCTCGCCCCGGTGGTCGAGGAGCAGCACGACATACGACCGCAGGCCGACGCTGCCCGTGCCCACGACGCGGAACGCCACGTCCTGGATCGCGTACCGCGCGAGCAGCGGCAGGCGGTCCTCGGACAGCGTGCCCACGTACTCCCCGAGGGCGGAGGCGACCTCGGCCGCCTCCGCGTCCGGTATTCGCCGAAGCACCGGCGGTGCGTCCACGAAGCGCCGCCCCGCGAGGCCACCCTCGCCCTCTACCCGCTCGGTCGACTTGGCCGCAAACCGGGCACTCGTGTTCTGCCGGGCCTTCTCGGAGACGCTCTCCAGGGTGCCGAGCAGGTCCCGGGCGTCCGTGTGCGAGACCAACTTCTCGTCCGCGATGGCGTTCCACGCGTCAAGCACCGGAAGCTTCGCGAGCAGCCGCATCGTGCGCCGATACGCCCCCACCGCGTCGAACGCCGCTTCCCTGCAGACGTCCTCGCTGGCCCCCGCCTCCCGCCCCGCGAGCACGAGCGAGGCCGCGAGCCGCTTCACGTCCCACTCCCAGGGCCCGTACCCCGTCTCGTCGAAGTCGTTCAGGTCCATGACCAGGCCGCCCCGCGCGTCCGCGTACAGCCCGAAGTTCGCCGCGTGCGCGTCACCGCATATCTGGGCGCCTATCCCCGTCACAGGGGTCCGCGCGAGGTCGTACGCCATCAGACCGGCGGCGCCGCGCAGGAAGGCGAAGGGCGACGCGGCCATCCTGCCCATCCGGATCGGCGTGAGCTCGGGAAGCCTGGCGCGGTTGGACTCCTCCACGGCCTCGACCGGATCGGGCCGGCCGTCATCCTCGGCGAACCACTCGTGCGAGGCACGGCTGACCCGCGCACGCACCGCCTTGCCCTCCCGCTTCGGCTGCTCCGGCACGGTCTGCGACCGCCGCGAGCCCTGCGATTCCTGCGCGCCTCGCGACGCCAGTGAAGGCCACTGGGCGAACCCCTTCACGTACGGAAGTCGCGCACCTTCGAACTCCGCACCCTCGGACTCCGCACCACCGGACCCCGGACCACCGAACTCCGCGCCGTCTTTACCCGCCCTGGCCATTGCCTCGCCCCCGCATCCCCCACGTCCGGCGGCCCTCATGGGCTCACCTGGAACCGAAGGTACCCCCGGGCGTAAGACAGCGTCAGAGCCTGTGGATAACCCGCTTAGAGTCGCCACTCGACCCGCACTCACGTTCTTCTTCGGTGCGGTTCGGTGCGGTTCGATGCGGTTCGGTGCGGTTCGATGCGGTGCACGTTCGGTGCACGTTCGGTGCGGTGCGGTGCGGTTCCGCGCGGCCCCTACCTCGGCGTACCGGCTCCGCGCCGCTCCCCGCCCCTTCGCACTGCTGATCGCCTCGGCCGTGCTCGCGAGGGCCGGCCTGCGCAGTGAGATAGCTCACCGCCAGGCTCCTGCCCCCGTGATCTCTCGGCCGCCGACTGCCCTCCAGCCAGCACCCCGCACCCACCGCCCACCGCCCGCACCCACCGCCCACGACCCACGAACAACAACCCACCGACAACGCGAAAGCGGGCCCCCACCAGAACTTCCGTCCTGATGGAGACCCGCTCCACATGGTGCGCGAGGGGGGAGTTGAACCCCCACGCCCTTTCGGGCACTGGAACCTGAATCCAGCGCGTCTGCCTATTCCGCCACCCGCGCATGGGTGTTGTCTTGGGTCTCTCACTGCTGGGTGCGAGCGCCTGCCGACATCCAGAAGATTAGCACGCTGCCGGGGGTGGATTCACATCCGTATTCGGGGGCACCTGCCCGAGGGATCCGCACGGATCCGGAGAGATCCAGGGAGAGATCCCGGGGCAGAACCCGGGGCGGACCCGGGAGAGGACCCGGGACAGAACCCGGGAGATCCGGGAGCTCGACCGACCGACTTCCGCCCTACCCGGCGAAGCTCCACAGTCGGGTGCGGGACACTGGTTTGAGGCCCCCTCTACGATCCCTGGTAGAGGAGCCTGAGAGGAAGCCGGAAGGATCCCGGAAGCCTGGTGCGGGCATGCCTTGTGAGAGGCGACACTCATCGACTGGGCAGACAGGGGGAACCAGCCGATTTCCCGGCGCGTGGATACGATCAGTAAGCAGTACCAGGATGACTACGACGGAGGAGGTGCCCCATGGGAGTCATGAAGAAGTTCGAGCAGCGACTCGAAGGTCTCGTCAACGGCACCTTCGCCAAGGTGTTCAAGTCCGAGGTCCAGCCCGTCGAGATCGCCGGCGCCCTGCAGCGCGAGTGCGACAACAACGCGACGATCTGGAACCGCGAGCGGACCGTCGTCCCCAACGACTTCATCGTGGAGCTCAGCGCGCCCGACTTCGAGCGTCTGAGCCCCTACTCGGGACAGCTCGGCGACGAGCTGTCCGGGATGGTGCGCGAGTACGCCAAGCAGCAGCGGTACAGCTTCATGGGCCCCATCAAGGTCCATCTGGAGAAGGCCGAGGACCTCGACACGGGTCTGTACCGAGTGCGCAGCCGCACACTCGCGTCCAGCACCTCGCAGAGCCCCGAGCGCGCCCCGGCGGGTCCGGGCCCCGCGAACGCCGGACACAGCCCCGCCAGGCCCCCGGCAGGCGGCGCGGGCGGTGGCTACGGCTACCCGCCCGCTCAGCCCGCCGGAGCTCCTCCCATGCCCGCCGCGCCGCCTCCTGGCGGCCGTCCGGGCGGTGCCGCACCGGCACCGAGCCGCCCCCAGGGGCCAAGCGCGGGGCACCTTCCGGGTGCACAGGTGCGGCACTGGATCGAGATCAACGGCAATCGCCATCAGATCTCCCGCCCGACGCTGGTGCTGGGTCGCAGCACCGACGCCGATGTGCGGATCGACGACCCCGGCGTATCGCGCCGGCACTGTGAGATCCGGACCGGAACGCCCTCGACGATCCAGGATCTCGGGTCTACCAACGGCATCGTGGTAGACGGGCAGCACACCACCCGCGCTACGCTCCGCGACGGCTCGCGGATCGTCGTGGGTCAAACCACCATCGTTTACCGGCAAGCCGAAGGGTGAAGCGGGGGCAATGTCAGAGCTGACCCTGACGGTCATGCGGCTGGGTTTCCTAGCCGTTCTGTGGCTGTTCGTGATCGTGGCCGTCCAGGTCATCCGCAGCGACCTGTTCGGTACGCGCGTCACACAGCGCGGTTCGCGCCGTGAGAACGCGCGACCGCAGCAGGCCGCACGCCAGCAACAGCAGGCGGCCACACCACCTCCCCAGCGCCAGCAGCAGGGCGGCGGGCGGCAGCGCCGTGGCGCCCCCAGCAAGCTGGTCGTATCCGAAGGGATCCTCGCGGGCACGACGGTCGCCCTGCAGGGTCAGACGATCACGCTGGGCCGAGCGCACGATTCGACGATCGTGCTGGACGACGACTACGCGTCCAGCAGGCATGCCAGGATCTATCCGGACCGTGACGGCCAGTGGATCGTCGAGGATCTCGGGTCCACCAACGGCACGTATCTGGACCGGACCCGACTCACCACCCCGACGCCCGTTCCGCTGGGCGCGCCGATCCGCATCGGCAAGACCGTCATCGAGCTGCGGAAGTAGTACGACAATGAGCGAGCGGAGCGAGCGAGCCGACGCGGTCCACACACTGGACGCCAGCGCGCTCCCGACCGGAGGGTGGGCACCGTGCGGATGTACCCGGAGCCGACGGGCGAGGTGCGCATGAGTCTGTCTTTGCGCTTCGCCGCCGGATCGCACAAAGGCATGATCCGGGAGGGGAACGAGGACTCCGGTTACGCCGGTCCGCGTCTCCTCGCGATTGCCGACGGCATGGGGGGCCAGGCCGCGGGTGAGGTGGCGAGCTCCGAGGTGATCTCGACGCTCGTCACCCTCGACGACGACGTACCGGGATCGGACATCCTCACGTCGCTCGGCACCGCCGTGCAGCGCGCCAACGACCAACTGCGCCTGATGGTCGAGGAGGACCCCCAGCTCGAGGGCATGGGGACGACCCTGACCGCCCTGCTGTGGACAGGGCAGCGCCTGGGCCTCGTCCACGTAGGCGACTCACGCGCGTACCTTCTTCGGGACGGTGTCCTCACGCAGATCACCCAGGACCACACCTGGGTGCAGCGCCTGGTCGACGAGGGCCGGATCACCGAAGAGGAAGCCACCACCCACCCGCAGCGCTCCTTGCTGATGCGCGCGCTCGGCAGTGGTGAACACGTCGAACCGGACCTCTCCATCCGCGAAGTCCGGGCCGGCGACCGCTACTTGATCTGCTCGGACGGTCTCTCCGGCGTCGTCTCGCACCAGACGATGGAGGACACCCTCGCGAGCTACCAGGGCCCCCAGGAGACCGTGCAGGAGCTCATCCAGCTCGCTCTGCGCGGCGGCGGCCCCGACAACATCACGGTGATCGTCGCCGACGTCCTGGACATCGACAGCGGCGACACCCTGGCCGGCCAGCTCTCCGACACCCCCGTGGTCGTCGGCGCGGTCGCCGAGAACCAGCTCCAGGCGCAGGACGAAGGCGCCATGCAGACCCCCGCGGGCCGCGCGTCCGGCCTCGGCCGTCCCGTGCCGCCGCAGCCCTCCGGAGGCGGCTTCGGGCCGCCCGGAAGCGGCGACACGGCGAGCTACGCCCCCGAGGGGAGCTTCGGCGCGTACAGCGACGAGGACTTCGTGAAGCCTCGCGGCGGCCGCAAGTGGCTCAAGAGATCGCTCTACACGGTGCTCGCCCTGGCGGTCATCGGCGGCGGCCTGTACGGCGGCTACCGCTGGACCCAGACCCAGTACTACGTGGGGACGAACGACAAGAACGTCGCCCTGTTCCGCGGCATCGACCAGGATCTGGCGTGGGTCAGCCTGTCGAAGGTCGAGGAGGACTACCCGAAGATCGAACTCAAGTACCTGCCGCCGTACCAGCGCAAGCAGGTCGAGGCGACCATCGCCGAGGGCAACCTCGACGACGCCAAGAGCAAGATCGAGGAGCTCGGCCTTCAGGCATCCGCCTGCCAGAAGGACGCCGAGCGCCGCGAGGCGGAGCGCGAGAACGCCAAGCCCGGCGAGGGCGAGGCGGGCGGCACCACCGGCCTGGCGGCCAAGGCGCCCACCGACGATCCGACCGATCCGGCGGACACGAACGACAAGAGCGACAAGAACAGCTCGACCGACAAGAACAAGTCCAAGACCGCACCGACTCCCACACCCGGCCCCAGCCTCTCCGAGGACGAGGAGAAGCTGGTCCCGCTGTGCGGTAAGCAGTAAGCAGCCGTTGGGGGCCTTTGCACGCCATGAGCAGTAGCACTACACACACGTCGACCATCGGCGCGATCGGGGCGCCGAGCAGGCGCAACACCGAGCTCGCGCTCCTCGCGTTCGCCGTCGTCATCCCGCTGTTCGCCTACATCAACGTAGGCCTCGCGATCGACGGCAAGCTGCCGTCCGGCATGCTCGGCTACGGCTGCGGGCTCGGACTGCTGGCCTCCGTCGGTCACATCGTGGTGCGCAGGTACGCGCCCTACGCGGACCCGCTGCTGCTGCCGCTCGCGACGCTGCTCAACGGCCTCGGTCTGGTGGTCATCTGGCGACTGGACCAGTCGGAGAAGCTGCAGGGCCTCGCCAAGGCGGCGACCGGCTCCTTCAGTCCCTCCGCGCCCAAGCAGCTGATGTACTCCGCGATCGGCATCGCGCTCCTGGTGGCCGTGCTGCTCGTACTGAAGGACCACCGCGTCCTGCAGCGCTACACGTACATCTCCATGGTCGCTTCCCTGGTCCTGCTGCTCCTGCCGCTCGTTCCGGGCCTCGGCATGAACGTCTTCGGCGCCAAGATCTGGATCAGCATCGGCGGATTCTCCATCCAGCCCGGTGAGTTCGCAAAGATCGTCATCGCGATCTTCTTCGCGGGCTATCTGATGGTGAAGCGCGACGCGCTCGCCCTGGCGAGCCGCCGCTTCATGGGCATGTACCTGCCGCGTGGCCGCGACCTGGGGCCGATCATCGTCGTCTGGGCGATGTCGATCCTCATCCTGGTCTTCGAGACCGACCTCGGTACGTCGCTGCTGTTCTTCGGCATGTTCGTCGTGATGCTGTACGTCGCCACGGAGCGCACCAGCTGGATCGTGTTCGGCCTGGTGATGTCCTCGGTCGGCGCCGTGGGCGTGGCCACGTTCGAGCCGCACGTGCAGGAGCGTGTGGACGCCTGGCTGAACCCGTTCTCCGACGCCGTCATCGCCTCCACGGGCAGCGACCAGATCGCCCAGTCCCTGATGGCGTTCGGTTCGGGTGGTGTGCTCGGCACCGGCCTCGGCCAGGGCCACTCCGACCTGATCGGCTTCGCCGCCAACTCCGACTTCATCCTCGCCACCTTCGGCGAGGAGCTGGGTCTCGCGGGCATCATGGCGATCCTGCTCATGTACGCGCTGATCGTGGAACGCGGCGTGCGCACCGCCCTCGCGGCGCGTGACCCGTTCGGCAAGCTCCTTGCGATCGGTCTGTCCGGAGCCTTCGGAATCCAGGTGTTCGTCGTCGCGGGCGGCGTCATGGGCCTGATCCCGCTGACGGGTATGACCATGCCGTTCATCGCGAACGGCGGTTCCTCGGTGATCGCCAACTGGGCGCTGATCGGCATCCTCATCCGCATCAGCGACACCGCGCGCCGACCCGCGCCCGCCCCCGCCCCGAACCCCGACGCCGAAATGACCCAGGTGGTCCGACCGTGAACAAGCCCCTGCGCCGGATCGCGATCTTCTGCGGGCTCCTCATCCTTGCCCTGCTCGCCCGGGACAATTGGCTCCAGTACGTGCAGGCCGACACGCTCGCCAAGCACGACAAGAACCGCCGCGTCTCCATCGAGCGGTACGCCCAGCCGCGCGGCGACATCATCGTCGACGGCAAGGCCATCACCGGCTCCAAGGAGGCGGGCGGCGGCGACTACAAGTACCAGCGGACGTACAAGAACGGGCCCATGTGGTCCCCCGTCACCGGCTTCGCATCGCAGCGCATCGGCGCGACGCAGATCGAGTCCATCGAGGACGGCATCCTCACCGGCAACGACGACCGGCTCTTCTTCACCCGCAGCCTGGACATGATCACGGGCAAGAAGAAGGAGGGCGGCAACGCCGTCACGACCCTCAACGCCGCCGCCCAGAAGGCCGCGTACGACGGTCTGAAGGGCCGCGGCAAGGGCGCGGTCGCCGCGCTCGACCCGTCGACCGGCGCGATCCTGGCCCTGGCCTCCGCTCCTTCGTACGACCCCTCGACGTTCGCGGGCAACACGGACAAGGAGGCCGAGCAGTTCGGGAAGCTGGACAAGGACGAAGACCAGCCGATGCTCAACCGCGCCCTGCGCGAGACGTACCCGCCCGGCTCCACCTTCAAGGCGGTCACCGCCGCGGCGGCCCTGGAGCACGGCCTGTACGACGACATCGACTCGCCCACCAAGTCCCCGCTGCCCTGGACGATGCCGAACACCCAGACCGAGCTGAAGAACGAGGGCAACATCCCCTGCAAGAACGCCACGCTGCGCGAGGCGCTGCGGGTGTCCTGCAACACCGTCTTCGGCAAGATCGGCTCGGATCTCGGCAAGGACAAGATGCGGGAGACGGCCGAGAAGTTCGGCTTCAACGAAGAGCAGTTCGTGCCCGTCCGCTCGAACGCCTCCGTCTTCCCCAAGGAGATGGACAAGCCGCAGACCGCGCTCTCCTCCATCGGCCAGTTCGAGACGGCCACGACGCCGCTGCAGATGGCCATGGTCGCCTCGGCCATCGCCAACGACGGCAAGCTGATGGAGCCGTACATGGTCAGCGAGCTGCAGGCGCCGAACCTGGACGTGATCGAGAAGCACACGCCCAAGGAGATGAGCCGGCCGCTCTCCGAGGAGAACGCGCAGAAGCTCCAGGACATGATGCAGACCGTCGTGAACGACGGCACCGGCACCAACGCCAAGATCGACGGCGTCACCGTCGGCGGCAAGACGGGTACGGCGCAGCACGGCGTCGCGAACAGCGAGAACCCCTACGCGTGGTTCATCAGCTATGCCAAGACCGACTCCGGTTCGCCGGTGGCCGTCGCCGTGGTCGTCGAGGACAGCGACGCCAGCCGCGACGACATCTCGGGTGGTGGTCTGGCCGCCCCGATCGCCAAGGACGTGATGAAGGCGGTTCTCGACAGCAAGAAGTGACCCCCGTCACGGCCTCTTCACATCAGTGCACGTTGCGATACCGGTCCTGTATCGGGTGACGGTGGCGGCCGGGTCACGTAAGGCGAGCCGGGTACGGTATGCCCGGACAGCACACCGCCGGACCACACAAGGGTGCGGTCGGGACTGACGGAGAGGGCTGGATTAGCTATGGAAGAGCCGCGTCGCCTCGGCGGGCGGTACGAGCTGGGCCAGGTGCTCGGCCGAGGCGGGATGGCGGAGGTCTACCTCGCGCACGACACCCGGCTCGGACGCACCGTGGCGGTGAAGACGCTGCGGGTGGACCTCGCGCGTGATCCGTCGTTCCAGGCCCGGTTCCGCCGTGAGGCCCAGTCGGCCGCCTCGCTCAACCACCCTGCGATCGTCGCGGTCTACGACACCGGCGAGGACTACGTGGACGGGGTCTCCATCCCGTACATCGTGATGGAGTACGTCGACGGCTCCACCCTGCGTGAGCTGCTGCACTCCGGGCGCAAGCTGCTGCCCGAGCGCGCCATGGAGATGACCATCGGGATCCTCCAGGCCCTGGAGTACTCCCACCGCAACGGCATCGTCCACCGCGACATCAAGCCCGCGAACGTCATGCTGACGCGCAACGGCCAGGTCAAGGTCATGGACTTCGGCATCGCCCGCGCCATGGGCGACTCCGGGATGACGATGACGCAGACCGCCGCGGTCATCGGCACGGCGCAGTACCTCTCTCCGGAGCAGGCCAAGGGCGAGCAGGTCGACGCGCGCTCGGACCTCTACTCCACGGGCTGCCTGCTGTACGAGCTCCTGACGGTGCGACCGCCCTTCGTGGGCGACTCCCCGGTCGCGGTGGCGTACCAGCACGTACGTGAAGAGCCTCAGGCACCGAGCGTCTTCGACGGCGAGATCACGCCGGAGATGGACGCCATCGTCCTGAAGGCCCTCACCAAGGACCCGGACTACCGCTACCAGTCGGCCGACGAGATGCGCGCCGACATCGAGGCCTGCCTCGACGGCCAGCCCGTCCAGGCCACCGCGGCCATGGGCGCGGTCGGCTACGGCGGCCACCCGGACGACCAGCAGACGGCGATGCTGCGCCCGCAGAACGGCGGCGGCCAGACATCGATGATGCCGCCGGTCGGCCCGGACGACGGATACGACGACCATTCACGCCGCCGCCAGAAGAAGAGCAGTACTTCTACGTGGCTGCTGGTGCTCGCGGGCCTGCTGGTCCTGGTGGGTGCGATCCTGATCGGGAAGTGGGCGTTCACCGGGGGCGGTGGGGGCGACGACACTTTGAAGGCCCCCAATTTCGTCGGCGAGACCGTCCCCGACGCGAAGCAGTCCGCCAGTAACGTGGACCTCTCGCTGGACGTCTCCGAGCACAAGCCGTGCGAGAAGTACCCGAAGGGCGAGATCTGCTCCCAGGAGCCGGGCGCGAACGCGACGGTCAACAAGGGCGACACGATCAGCGTGACGGTGTCCACCGGGGCGCCGAAGGTGGCGGTGCCGAGCGTCATCGGCCTGGACATCGACGACGCCACGAAGAAGCTCGAAAGCCCCAAGTACCAGTTCAAGGTCGAGCCCAAGCAGGTGGAGTCCCCCGAGACTCCGGGCGAGGTCCTGGAACAGGACCCGATCTCCGGCACCGAGGTGCAGAAGGGCAGCTCCATCACCCTCGACGTCGCCAAGGAGGCCTCCAAGTCGACGGTCCCCGACGTCACCGGCAAGACCTGCGAAGAGGCCAAGGCCCAGCTGAAGACCAGCGACCTCACCGGTGTGTGCGAGGAAGAAGAGAGCTCCACGGTCGAGGCCGGCAAGGTCATCTCCCAGAGCCTCGCCCCGCAGACCCAGGCCGACCCGGGCTCGACGGTGACGCTGAAGGTCGCCAAGGCCGCCGAGAAGACCACCGTGCCGGCGCTCACGGGCCAGAAGCTCAAGGACGCCCGGAAGGCCATCGAGGACGCCGGTCTGACGGTCGGCACCATCACGGGTCCGCAGGACGACGAGGCCCTCGTCGTCCTCTCCGACCCGCCCGCCAATCAGGAGGTCGCACCCGACACCGCGATCAACCTGACCACGGCAGGCGGCAACCAGGGCGACAACGGAGGCGGCAACGGCGGGGGAGACAACGGAGGCGGTCTCTTCGGAGGCGGCTCGGGTCTCTCCCGCCACGACGAGGACTAGCCCCCTCAGCACATCGAATCAGCACATCGAAAGAGCCCCGGCTCCCGCCTGCTGGCGGGGCCCGGGGCTCTCTCGATGAGGGGCTCGACGAAGGGAGGGCCTCGACGAGGGGAGGGCTTAGCTCAGCTCCTCCGGCGGCGTCCTCTTGTTGTCGACCTTCTCGACGCGCTCCAGCTCGCCCCACACCACGTAGCGGTAGTTGGACGTGTAGACCGGCGTGCACGTCGTGAGCGTGATGTAGCGGCCCGGCTTCTTCGCGCCCGATTCCTTCGGGACCGGGTTCAGGACGTTCACGTTGTACTTCGACGTCTCGGGCAGCGTCGAGTACACCTTGTACACGTACCACTTGTCCCGGGACTCGAAGACGATCGCGTCGCCCTTCTTGATCTTGTCGATCTTGTGGAACTTCGCGCCGTGCCCGTCGCGGTGCGCGGCCAGCGTGAAGTTGCCTTCCTTGTCCTGCGGGAGAGCCGACTTGATCGGGTCCTCGTAGTAGCCCGCGACACCGTTGTTGAGCTCTTTGCTGCCGGTGCCCTTCTTGACCAGGATGTCGCCGTTGCCCATCGCCGGCACGTGCAGGAAGCCGATGCCGTCCTTGGTGTTCAGGTTGCCGGGGCCGCCCGCCCAGCGATCGCGCACCTGGTCGCCCTGCTTGTGCGCCTCGCGGTCCGCGACGACGTTGGTCCACCACAGGGAGTAGACGACGAAGAGGCCGAGCACCAGGCCCGCGGTGATGAGGAGTTCACCGAAGACGCTGACCGCCGTGGCGATCGGGCCGCGGCCGCGCGGCCGTGGGGCGCGCGCGGGTGCGGGCGCGTCGGTCCGCTCCTCGGTCCGGTCCTCGTCGTGGTCGGCGTGGTCGGTCGTCGCTGCCACTGGATCTGCCCCGTTCTCACCGTGCTAGTTGACGAGCGCGCTCGGCTTTCCCTTGCCGCGCGGCCGTTCCTCGACCATCTTGCCCCAGACGATCATTCGATACTTACTCGTGAATTCCGGGGTACAGGTGGTCAGTGTGATGTACCGGCCCGCTTTGGTGAAGCCCGACCCCGGAGGGACCGGCGCGATCACCGAGATGTTGCTGGGCTGGGTCTGCGGCAGGATGCTCGCCATCTTGTAGACGTAGTACTTGTCCTGCGTCTCCACGACGATGGGGTCGCCCGGCTCGAGCTGGTTGATGTACCGGAACGGTTCGCCATGGGTGTTGCGGTGCCCGGCGACCGCGAAGTTGCCCTTCTTGGCGTCCGGCATGGCCGTCTTGGTGCGGCCCTCGTTGTAGTGGCCGACCATGCCGCGGTCCAGGACCTTCGACTTGTCGATGCCCTCGGCGATCGGTACGACCACGTCGAGGCGGGGGATGTGCAGGAGCGCGAAACCCTGGCCCGGCTCGAAGGCGCCCGGCTTCCCCTTGCCGCTCGCCCACCTCTCCTGGAGGTCGCTGGCGGCGCCGTTGGCCTGCTGGTGCGCGCGGATGTTCGTCCACCACAGCTGGTAGGTCACGAAGAGAAGCATCAGGACGCCGACCGTGATGAACAGTTCGCCGATCCCCCGGCTCGCCACGGCGCCCGCGGAGGGCTTACGGGCCCGCTCGGCGCGACGGGCCTCAACGCGGGAGAGCGGGGCGGCGGACGCTGCCGTGGAAGGCTGCCGAGGGGCGCCCTTCCTGGCGGCCTTGCGGCGCGCGGCCCGGCCTTCCGTGGGGCGCTCCGGTGCGGGCTCGGGCTCAGGCTCGGCTATTCGGCGGGTGTCCGCGGTCCGCAGGCCCACGGTCTCGTCGTCGACCGGCGGCTGCGGTTGTGCCTGCTGCGGTTGTGGCAGCTGCGGTTGTGCCTGCTGCGGTTGTGGCTGCTGCGGTTGTGGCTGCTGCTGAGGGGCGTACGCGCCGTACAGCTGCTCGTACGTCGGCTCCTGTGGCCCGTACCAGTCGCGGGCGTACCCCTCGGGGTCGTACCACTCCTGCTCCTGAGGCCGCTCCTGAGGCAGCTCAGGCTCCGGCGGAGGCGGAGGCACGGGCGCAGGCTCCGGCTCGGCGGGCCCGCTGCGGAACCACGGCGAAGGATGCTGACCCCGCTGACCCGGCAGCGGATCGGTCAGCGGATCGGCGAGGTGGTCGACGGCCGCCTCGAACGCCCCGGGCTGCTCGAACGCCCCCGGCTGCCCGTACGACGCGTACTGATCGTCGCCGTACGGAACTCCGGAGGAATCGTGCTCGGGGCGCACCGCGGTCACGCCGTGGCCCTGCCCACCACCGGGGCAAGACCGCTCGACCGACTGATCGCCTCCGTGTCGCCGCACTCCACGAGCCAGTTGGCCAGCATGCGGTGGCCGTGCTCGGTGAGCACCGACTCGGGATGGAACTGCACGCCCTCGACCGGCAGTTCACGGTGGCGCAGGCCCATGATGATGCCGTCCTCCGTGCGCGCGGTCACCTCGAGCTCGGCCGGGACCGTGGCAGGCTCGGCGGCGAGCGAGTGGTAGCGCGTCGCGGTGAACGGCGACGGCAGTCCGGCGAAGACACCCTTGCCCTCGTGCGCCACCGCGGACGTCTTGCCGTGCAGCAACTCCGGTGCGCGGTCCACCACTCCGCCGTACGCCACCGCCATCGACTGCATGCCGAGGCAGACGCCGAACACGGGCACACCGGTGTCGGCGCAGTGCCGCACCATGTCCACGCAGACGCCCGCCTGCTCGGGCGTGCCGGGGCCCGGCGACAGCAGGACGCCGTCGAAGCCGTCCTGCGCGTGGCGCAGCTCGACCTCGTCGTTGCGCAGGACCTCGCACTCGGCGCCGAGCTGGTAGAGGTACTGGACGAGGTTGAAGACGAAGCTGTCGTAGTTGTCGACCACGAGGATGCGGCCCGGCCGCCCGTCGATGCTCACTGGCCGTCCACCGTCACATCGTTGAAGGGGAGCAGCGGCTCGGCCCAGGGGAAGACGTACTGGAAGAGCACGTAGACCACAGCGAAGACGAGCACCAGCGAAAGCAGCGCCCTTACCCATGCGTTTCCCGGCAGATGCCGCCAGATCCAGCCGTACATGCCGTCCCTTCCGTAGCCGTACGGCACCAGACTAACGGCGCAGTGCCTCCGGTTTCCCGGCCTCGACGGGCTGGGTCGCATCGAGGTGCGCCCAGACGATCAACCGGTGGCTGTGGCCCCACTCTGGCTCACAGGTGGTAAGGGTGAGGTAACGGCCCGGCCCCTCGAATCCGGACTTGCGCGGAACCGGATCGATGACGCCGGTGTCGCTGGGGAGCGTCTTATAGGGCTTCTTGTCGATGCGGTACGTGAACCACGTGGTGCCGTCGGTCAGGACCACGGGGTCGTCCGGCCGCAGCTTCGGGAAGTCCTTGAACGGGTCCCCGTACGTGCGGCGATGGCCCGCCACGGAGAAGTTGCCCTTCTGGCCGAGCTGGGCGGTGTCCCCGTAGTGGCCGAGTCCCTTCTTGAGGGTGTCGGTCCCGGTGCCCTGGAGCACCGGTTTGTTCCACGTGAAACCGAACCGCGGGATGTACATGACCGCGAAGGGCTTGCCGTCCTCATAGGGACCGGGCTTCTTGGGCGAAGTCTCGGCGGGCTTGTCGTCGCTCCCCGAGGGCACCGAACCCTGGGACCACTGGTCCTGGAGCTCGTCGATCTGGCTGTCCATGGCGTTGTCGGCCTTCACACCGGTCCAGAACAGGACGTACACCACGAAGAGCACGATCACCGTGCCGACGCTGATGCACAGTTCGCTGAACGTCCTGACGAGCAATCGCACCGACACCGGACGGCCCCTCCCCGGGTGCTACTCCACGTGCTGCTACTCCACGGGCTTCGCGTAGTGGAGATCCACTGTGCCCGAGTAGCCGGGAAGAGTCACCGCCCCGTCGTCGTCGACTTTCCAGCCGAGGCCGTAGGCATTGACGTACAGCATGTAGTTCTGGATCTCCGGGGACGCGGCGAGCGCCGTCTTGAGCTTCTCCGGGTCGCCGACCGCGGTCACCTTGTAGGGCGGCGAATAGACGCGTCCCTGGAGGATCAGGGTGTTGCCCACGCAGCGGACGGCGCTGGTGGAGATGAGCCGCTGGTCCATGACCTTGATGCCCTTGGCGCCGCCCTGCCAGAGCGCGTTGACCACGGCCTGGAGGTCCTGCTGGTGGATGACCAGGTCGTTGGGCTGGGGCTCGGGGTAGCCGGGGAGCTTGGCGGTGGCGTTCGGCGGGGCGTCGGCGAGGGTGACGGAGACCGCGTCGCCGCTGAGCTTCTTGGTGCCCGCGTTCTTCTCCAGGGCCTTGAGCCGGGCGTCGTCGGCCTTCGTGCCGCCGTTGTCGCGCTCGGCCAGGGACTCGACGTCGTCGCGCAGCGAGCCGTTGGACTCGTCCAGCTTGCCGTTCTTGTGGCTGCGCTCCTCGATCAGGTCGGAGAGCTTCAGGAGCGAGGCGTCGGTGCGGATGTTCGTGCCCTTGGCCGTGTTGAAGCTGGTGAAGAAGATGAGGCCGGCGAGCGCGAAAACGGCGGCCGTAAGCAGCCGGACCGGCCTCCAGCGAGGACGACGACCCGGACCTTCGGGGGAGTCGGCAGAATTGCTCAACGTACCCTTATCTCCTTCAGCGCCGCGGAAGCACTACGCTAACGGACGCCCGGGGGAGGGCTCAGCTCCCCGTATCGACAGGAGAGACCCTCGTGCCGAAGTCACGGATCCGCAAGAAGGCGGCCGACGATTACACGCCGCCCGCCAAGAAGGCGACGAACATCAAGCTGACCAGCCGTAGCTGGGTGGCTCCGGTGATGCTCGCGATGTTCCTCATCGGGCTCGCCTGGATCGTCGTCTTCTACGTCACCGACGGCAAGCTGCCGATCGACCCGCTGGGCAACTGGAACATCGTGGTCGGCTTCGGCTTCATCGCCGCCGGGTTCGGCGTCTCCACGCAGTGGAAGTAGCGCCATCCCAGCAGAGCTGTGCGCAAGCCTTGCCCTGAGTTATCCACAGCGCTATCCACATCCCGGCCTCGGCTGGGGAAAAGAAAGACGATCTGTGGATAACCCACGAGGTGTTGACGCCGGTATGACTGGCTGATCGCCATGCAAGCCCTCACAGGCCCCTTGTCCTTCCTGGGGAAACCCAGGTCAGCGACAAGGGGCACTGTTGTTCCCCACAGAATGCACAAGCGTGGACACACGCTGTGGACAACCCTGGTCAACGGACGGCAGGGACGGGCTTCGGACGGCCTCAGACGAGCTGAGTGGTCCTGATGACCACAGCCGCGAGGACCACGACAAGCACCACGGCACAGGTCCCCCACTGCACGAGCGTCCGCCGCTCGCGGGGCGCGTGCACCATCCCGTACGCGATCGCGACACCGGCGACCAGGCCGCCGACGTGCGCCTCCCAGGCGATGCCGCTCCAGGTGAACGTGAAGAGCATGTTCAGCGCGAGCAGCGCGATGACGGGGCGCATGTCGTAGTTCAGGCGCCGCATCAGTACGGCGGTCGCGCCGAGCAGGCCGAAGATCGCTCCGGAAGCCCCGAGCGAGGCCTGGCTCGGAGCGGCGACCACGTACGTCAGCGCGCCGCCCGCCAGGCCCGACAGCATGTACAGCGCGAGGTAGCGGGCGCGGCCGAGTGCCGCTTCCAGCGGGGCGCCGAGCCACCACAGGCCGAGCATGTTGAACGCGATGTGCCAGATCTCCTGGTGCGTGAACATCGACGTCACCAGTCGGTACCACTGGCCTTCGGCGACGCCTTCGGTCGGCACCCAGGGCTCGGGCGGCCAGGCCCCGATCAGGACCAGTTCACTGACCAGACGGTCGCCCATGGCGAGAACGGCGATGAACACCGCGACGTTCAGGCCGAGCAGGATCTTGGTGATCAGCCGCGGGTCGGCGGCGATCGAGCCTCCCGCGATGGTGCGCGGCTGGTTCGCCGTGGGTGCGTGGCCGGTGCCCGAGCCCTCGCGCACGCACTCGGGGCACTGAAAGCCGACCGAGGCGCTGATCATGCACTCCGGGCAGATGGGGCGCTCGCAGCGGGTGCAGCTGATGCCGGTCCCGCGGTCCGGGTGCCGGTAGCAGCCGGGCAGGTTCTCTGCGTCCTGTGGCCCCTGCGGGCTTCCTGGTGCCTGGTCCATGGGGTCCCCTCAATGTCCGTACGAAGGCACAGCTGCGCACGCGTGGCGAACGCACCGCCCCGCCCTTCCTTACGGATGGGCGGGGCGGTTTGGTTCCCTCGCGGCGTGCGCCGGTGTCAGGCGGTGCGGGTCTCGATGACGACGGACTCGATGACCACGTCGTTCACCGGGCGGTCGGTGCGCGGGTTGGTCTGCGTGGCCGCGATCTCGTCGACGACCTTCTGGCTGGCCGCGTCGGTGACCTCGCCGAAGATGGTGTGCTTGCGGGTGAGCCAGGCGGTCGGGGAGACCGTCACGAAGAACTGGGAGCCGTTGGTGCC
This sequence comes from Streptomyces sp. A18, assembly GCF_059026065.1. Lineage (NCBI taxonomy): Bacteria > Bacillati > Actinomycetota > Actinomycetes > Kitasatosporales > Streptomycetaceae > Streptomyces > Streptomyces sp. A18. Next base: position 358,783 of record NZ_JBWLKL010000002.1, read on the forward strand.
CGGTCCGGCGTTGGCCATGGCGAGCAGGTAGGGCTTGTCGAAGGCGAGGTCGGGGTGGAACTCGTCCTCGAACTCGTAGCCGGGGCCGCCCGTGCCGTTGCCCAGCGGGTCGCCGCCCTGGATCATGAAGCCGCTGATGACGCGGTGGAAGACCGTGCCGTCGTAGAGCCGGTCCGTGGTCTTCTTGCCGGTCTCCGGGTGGACCCACTCGCGCTCGCCCTGGGCGAGCTCGACGAAGTTCTTGACCGTCTTCGGCGTGTGGTTCGGGTGCAGCAGCACCTCGATGTCGCCCCGGTTGGTCTTCAGGGTGGCGTAAAGCTGCTCGGCCACGGTCTGCCTTCCGTTGTCCTCTGTGACGTCCCGATCCTCGCACGGACCGGATTGCGACGAGTAGCCACGGAGTGGGAGCACGCCGCGACGATCCGTGGCATTGTCGGCGAAGCACTCTCCTTGTACCGATTTGATCGAATTGATCGCACCCGATCGAATTGATCGCACCCGGATGCCCGGCTGCGTCATGCCTCGGAGTCATCCGGAAGGCATGATCCTTGAAAGGGTGGAAAGGTGACATACCTATAAGCCACCGAGGAGGAGGATCCCGTGACCCGCATCGACAGCGTGCGCGCCGCGACCGGTTCGGCGAGGGACAGCGTGCGGCATGCCGCGGAGGCGGTGGCCCCCTACGCCGGCACGGCCAAGGGCCAGGCCGTCCACTATGCGCACGAAACCCGCGTACGGCTCGCGCCCAAGGTGTCGCAGGCCGCCGAACAGGCCCGCGTCCAGTACGGCGCCCATGTCGTACCGCGCGTCGAGCAGGCCCGTACGCATGTGCCGCCGAAGGTCGACCACGCCGCGCACGAAGCCGCTGTCCGCACCCGCAGGGCCGCCAAGCAGACCCGCAAGGCCGCCAAGCAGGCCGCCGACTACTCGAAGCCGCGGATCGAGCACGCCGTGGCCGTGGCCCAGCCCGTCCGTGAAGAGGCGACGTCCCGCGGGGTCGCGGCTCTTGCCGCACTGCGCGGTGAGGTCTCCGCCAAGGAGATCCAGCGGCTGGCCCGCAAGCACGACCGCCGGGCGCGCGCCGGACGCGCGGCCAAGGGCCTCATCGTCCTCGGCATCCTGGCCGGTGGTGCGGTCGCCGCCTGGAAGTGGTGGGACAAGCAGGCCAACCCGGACTGGCTCGTCGAGCCGCCGGCCGCGACGGAGGTCCCCGACAGCGCGCCGCTGACCTCGGTCGACGGCAGCGGTCAGGCCTCCCTCGACCCCGAGGTCCAGGCCAAGCAGGCCGAGTCGGAGGCCGCGGACCGCGACGACCTGCGCTGACCCGGCCGACGGGCAGCAAGCGCGGAAAACGCCGTAGGGCGGGTCCCCTCAGTTGAGGGGACCCGCCCTACGGCGTTTCTGTGGAGCCTAGGAGATTCGAACTCCTGACATCTGCCTTGCAAAGGCAGCGCTCTACCAACTGAGCTAAGGCCCCGAAAACGGTGCGGCCAACCGGAAGAATCCCGCTCCGGTGGGCAACGCAGACCAGAGTACCGGGTCACCCCCCAGATCTCGCAAAAGGATTGGGGGTCCCGGTGAACGACCACGCTCCGTAAGATGCTCGGCGTGGTTCGCGGCAGCGAACCACGGTTTTTGGGGAAGCGATGGGGAGACGCAATGGACGCCGCACAACAAGAGACGACCGCGAGAGCACGAGAGCTCCAGCGGAACTGGTACGGAGAGCCGCTGGGGGCGCTCTTCCGCCGTCTCATCGATGATCTGGGCCTCAACCAGGCACGCCTCGCCGGCGTCCTCGGTCTGTCCGCGCCCATGCTGTCCCAGCTGATGAGCGGGCAGCGCGCCAAGATCGGCAACCCCGCGGTCGTCCAGCGCGTCCAGCTCCTCCAGGAGCTGGCGGGCCAGGTCGCCGACGGCAGTGTGAGCGCCGCGGAGGCCACCGACCGCATGGACGAGATCAAGAAGTCCCAGGGCGGCTCCGTCCTGACCAACACCTCGCAGTCGACGACGAGTTCGGGTGCGCCCACGGTGAAGCGTGTGGTGCGCGAGATCCAGTCACTGCTGCGCTCCGTCGCGGCGGCGGGCGACATCATCGATGCCGCGGACTCCCTCGCCCCGACCCACCCGGAACTGGCAGAGTTCCTCCGGGTATACGGCGCCGGACGCACCGCGGACGCGGTCGCCCACTACGAGGCGCACCAGAACTGAGCCGTCGGCCGGGCCACCGGGCGGCCCGGAGGGGGAGCAGTGCGCGACCATGGGTGAGGTCTTCGCCGGCCGTTACGAACTGGTCGACCCGATCGGACGCGGGGGAGTCGGAGCGGTCTGGCGCGCCTGGGACCACCGGCGGCGCAGGTATGTGGCCGCCAAGGTCCTGCAACAGAGCGACGCGCACGCACTGTTGCGCTTCGTGCGGGAACAGGCGCTCAGGATCGACCACCCCCATGTGCTCGCGCCCGCCAGTTGGGCCGCCGACGACGACAAGGTCCTGTTCACCATGGCCTTGGTCGGCGGCGGCTCGCTGGCTCATGTGATCGGTGACTACGGTGCGCTGGCGCCCCGCCTGGTCTGCACGCTCCTGGACCAGCTGCTCTCCGGTCTCGCCGCGGTGCATGCCGAGGGGGTCGTGCACCGTGACATCAAGCCCGCCAACATCCTGCTCGAGGCCACCGGCATCGCGCGTCCCCATCTGCGGCTCTCCGACTTCGGCATCTCGATGCGGATGGGTGAGCCGCGGCTGACCGAGACCGACTATGTGGTGGGGACGCCCGGCTACTTCGCGCCCGAGCAAATGATGGGCGCCGAGCCGGACTTCACCGCCGATCTCTTCGCCGTCGGCCTGGTGGCCCTCTATCTGCTGCAGGGCGCCAAACCGGACGCCAAGGCCCTGATCGAGCGCTTCGCCGCACACGGCACACCTGGGGCGCCACGGGGCGTGCCGGAGCCGCTGTGGCAGGTCGTCGCCACGCTCGTCCAGCCGGATCCGCTCGCGCGGTTCCGCACCGCCGCGGGCGCGCGCAAGGCATTGAACTCGGCCGCCGAGCTGCTGCCCGAGCCGGGGCCCGACGACGAGATCGTCGAGATCTTCGACCAACTGGGCCCGCTCCCCCAGGGGTTCGGCCCCGAAGGTCCCCTCACGACCCCGCCGCCGCCGGACTTCCCTCCCCCCTCTGTTCCGCCGCCGCCCCTCTCCGCGCCACAGACGGGAAGCTTCCCCTCTGCTCGGCCCCCGCAGGCCACGCCGCCGTCGGGACAGCTGGCGCAGCGCCAGGACCAACCCCAAGCCCCGCAGGCCCAGCAGGCCCAGCAGGCCCAGCAGCAGCAAGCAACACCGCCGCCGCCCTCGCCGCCCCCACCGATCCAGGCCGCCACGCCACCCCCGCTCCCCGCTCAGTCCCCGCATGTCCCCTCCCCCCTCCATGAGCCGATTCCGGTACGGCTTCAAGCGCAGGCGCAGGCTCAAGCTCAGACGCCCGCTCCTGCTCCTGCTCCTGCTCCTGCTCCTGCTCCTGCTCCTGCTCCTGCGATCTCACCCTCCGCGATGCCGCAGATGCACTGCGTAGCTGCCTCTACTTATCCATACACCGCTCACGCCCCGCAGGTTCCACTCCAAAGCCGACCGGTTCCGCAGCGCCACCGGCAGAAAAGACCGGGACCGCCCCCGAAGGTGGCGATCCCGATGCTGCTGACGGCGCTGGCCTGCTTCGCGGTGGGCATCTGGGCTCTGACCCAGATCTGAACCGGCTCCTCAGGCCGGCCCACCGACCGGCTCCCCCAGACCCGCCCCACTACCAAGCCGGAGGCGGCGGCCCATACCGCGCATCGGTGACCGCCGCCGCACGCCTCCGCCCGATCACCCTCCACACACCCAGGACCACCAGCAGCACGGTCCCCGCACCGAATCCCCCGGCGGCGACCAGCTTCATCCCATCCGAGGTGCCGCTCCCACCGCTCCCACCGTCTCCGCCGCCCCCTACTGACGTCTCGCCCCGCACCGCGGCGTCCTTGTCCTGACCGCTGACGCTGAACTCGTCCGAGGGCCGCGCCGTCCCGAGGTACTCGGGCCCTTCCTTCGCGGCGCCGTCGACGTTCACCCGCAGCGTCAGGCCCAGCGGCTCCTTGCCGAACTGCTGGGCGACCTTCGGGTTGAGATGCACTGATAGGTAGTACCAGCCCGCGAACCGCGCCCCTGCCACGCCGTCGATCGGGGAGTAGCGGTTCTCGTACGCGACAGGGGCCAGCGGTTCCAGCGTGGTCGTCTTCTGCCGGCCGTCGTATGCCGTGTCGGCGTCGTCGAGGCGGGCACGTACCGGATTCGACAGCGACATGACGAGCGCCGACGTGACGAACTCATCCCCGCCCCCGCTCGCGCTGCCCAGCTCGGCGCTGGCGGAGATCTGCTGCCCCCAGTCGACCGGCACGCGGTAGAAGAGCGTCTGACCGGGCTCGATCCGGTCACCCCAGACGCCCGCTCGCAGCGCGCGGGCGTCATTGAAGCCCGTACCGCCCCTGCGTTCCTTGCGCTCGCCGCCGGGCGGCGTGGGCGAGGCGGAGTTCCACGACTCGGGCGGTGTTGTAGGGGCACCCTTCGCCACGCCTGGCTCCGCGACGACACGCAGTTCGGTGTCCCAGGTCTCCGTACTGGACCCGGGATCACTGTTCCGCTCGACCACTACGTAGTACGTGCCGGCCACTTTGCACCGGTTCTCGGTGGGGCCGACCGTGCGTACCGCCCAGGCGGTGATGGGCCGCGGGCTCTGCGACGTACCGAATCGCGCGTCTCCGCGGTTGCAGCTGTTGCCGTTCGCGTCCTGTAAGGACACCTCGACACCGTCCCCGTAGACGACCTTGGCGTCGAGTCCGGGGACAGCGGTGGCCGAGACGTAAACGGTCTCCCTGGCGTCGAGTTGCAACTGGTAGTAGAGCTTCCCCCCGCGCGCGAGTGAGCTCTTGTACGTCGACCCGGGCGCGAGTTTCACGCTGCCCATGGTGTTCCTCGCGCCGTCGACCGGCACGGCCTGGTCGGCGAAGACGTACGGGCTCGGCGTCCCCGCGGCTGCCTGTCCCGGCAGCGCCATCACCACGCACAGCGCCGCTCCCGCGGCCAGCGTCGCCCGCCCCCTGCGCAGCCGCACCATCACGCGCCACCCCTCCCCGAAGGCCCAGAAGGCCCAGAACACCCAGAAGACCCAGAAGACTCGGCAGTCCCGGCCACACATGCCCGCACGGAGCCACGACAACCTTCACTCACGCGAGGCAAAGGCTTGCGCGAGCAAAGACAGGGAGTCGGAGAGATCCGGACAACACTCCGGACATCGGCAACAGCACTCCGGACAGCACAGGGCCCCGACCGCAGAAGCGGCCGGGGCCCTGTAAAGAGACTGTTGTCGGTACTCACGAACCCGTGGGCACGGAGTCAGTCGCCTCCGTCCACAGATCCTGCTCGGCGCGATCCGCCTGGATCTGGCGGTACACGAGGAGCCCGCCGATGGCGGCCAGTGCGACCAGGAGAAGCTTCTTCACCGCGCGACCTCGTCTTTCTTGACGTAAGGGACCTCTGGAGCCCGACTATACACACCGATCGATACCGATCGGTGACCTGGATCCACCCCAACTCCCGCCCCGAACACAGCAGTCGAATCGGGCACCACCGCCCCGTCGCCGCCTCGCGGCCCGCCACGACATTCACCGCTCCCAACCTCACCCGGACCCCTCCCGGGCCCCTCAGGGGCCCTTCACGGCCATTCGGGTGGTGTTCATCTGAACATCGACGCGCCACGAGCGTCGGTCCCCCACTCTCGGCCCCACATACACATCATGAGGAAAGTACGCAAATCGCCCAACCCGAAAGTGAGAAGCCATGACCGGCACCAAGGCCATGAAGCTGTGGACCACGCTCATCACCGCCTTCCTCGCACTCTTCGCCACGCTGGGATTCACCACGACGGCAGCGGCGGCCACGCCGGTACAGCAGGCCACGGAAACGTGCAAGAGCGCGCCGACCATGACGGCACCACTCGCGGCCTACTGGGCAGCAGCGTACGAACGGTCCTTGCCGCCCACGATGAAGCAACGCATCCGCGCCGAGGCCCACGGATCGTCCCCCAGCTGCCGCCACCTCCCCACGGACGACACGGAGACGGCCGTTGAGGCCGAGGCCCATCCGGGCGGGCTCGCCGCGGAGCCGTAGTCACAGCCCCGGCCGGCTCGGCCGACGCCCCCCAGGGCCCCCACAGACACGAAGAAGACCCCCAGCCGATACGGGCTGGGGGTCTTCTTCGTGTCTGTGGGGCTAACAGGATTTGAACCTGTGGCCTCATCCTTATCAGGGATGCGCTCTAACCAACTGAGCTATAGCCCCGCCGCGCTGCGGTATGTCCCGCGCGCTGACCTCTGAAGATTAGCGCACGTGCGGGCCAGTCCCAAAATCGATACCTCCACGGGGACCGGACGGGCCGCGAACGACCGGACAGGCCGAGAGGAGGAACAGGAACGGGAACAGGAACAGGGCCCGCCCTGTACGGGCGAGACCCTGGACCTAACAAGGCTGAAGGAAGCTAAACGAAGCTGAAGGAAGCAGAAGGCAGCTGCGAGAGCCGAAGAAGAAGAGAGGGCGGGAAGCTGACTACTCGTCTTCGGCCAGCGTCAGCTCGACGCCGCCCACGAAGCCCGCGGAGAGGTTGTAGATAAACGCGCCGAGCGTCGCAAGCGCCGTGGCGAGGACCACGTCGATGACCGCGATGATCGTCGTGAACATCAGGACCCGCGGCAGCGACAGGAAGGACTGCAGGTCGAAGCCGTTGGACTCGTTCGAGCCCGTCGCCTCCGAGATCGTGCCGCCAACCGTGGAGAAGACGCCCATGGCGTCCATGACCATCCACAGCACAGCGGCCGCGATGATCGTGCAGATACCGAGCGCGATGGAGAGCAGGAAGCTGACCTTCATCACCGACCACGGGTCGGCCTTGGCCACCCGCAGCCGCGCCTTGCGCGTACGAGGCGTCGTGCGCGCCCCGGTCCGCGGCCTGCGCACGGAACCCGTCTGGGAATCCTGCTGATAGGCCTGCGGCGGGTGGTACGCCTGGGGCGCCTGCTGCTGGGGCTGACGCTCCCCGGGCAGCGCGCCTGCCGCGCCCTGGGAGGGTCCCTGGGATCCCTGGGTCCCTTGCGCACCGGCCCCGTAGGACCCGTCGTACTGCGCTGACTGAGCGGGCTGCGGCCCTCGGGTGTCGGTCACGGTTCCCCCCTGGGATCCACGAGGCTCATGCGAGTCAGGAGAGTCAGTGGCGGAGCCACGGACACCGTCTGTACCGGCTGGGCCGGTTCCACTTGCTCCGGCGCCCGTGGCTCCACTCACGATGACTCTCTCCTCGCGCTACTCGGCCGTGGACTCCGTGCCCTCGTCCGTACCGACGGCCGGCTCTCCGTCGGCGGCTTCGTCGACGACGATGTCGCCGTCGACTTCTTCCGCCTCGCGGCCGGCCTCGGCGTTACGAGCGATACCGACCACGGCATCGCGCTTGCCCAGGTTGATCAGTTGGACGCCCATGGTGTCACGGCCCGTCTCCCTGACCTCGTTGACTCGCGTACGAATCACACCGCCGCCCAGGGTGATGGCGAGGATCTCGTCCGTCTCCTCCGTCACCAGCGCGCCCACGAGTTCGCCGCGGTCCTCCACGATCTTGGCGGCCTTGATACCGAGGCCACCACGACCCTGGACGCGGTACTCGTCGACGTTGGTGCGCTTCGCGTACCCACCGTCGGTTGCGGTGAACACGAACGTACCCGGCCTCACGACATTCATCGAGAGGAGTTCGTCGCCGCCACGGAAACTCATTCCCTTGACGCCCGAGGTCGCACGGCCCATGGGACGCAGCGCATCGTCCGTTGCGGTGAACCTGATCGACTGCGCCTTCTTGCTGATGAGCAGCAGATCGTCCTCGGCCGAGACGAGCTCGGCGCCGATCAGCTCGTCGTCCGAACCGTCATCGGTCTCGCGGAGGTTGATGGCGATGACGCCACCGGCGCGAGGCGAGTCGTAGTCCTTGAGCGGGGTCTTCTTCACGAGGCCGCCCTTGGTGGCCAGCACCAGGTAGGGCACCGCTTCGTAGTCACGGATCGCGAGGATCTCGGCGATCTTCTCGTCCGGCTGGAAGGCGAGCAGGTTCGCCACATGCTGGCCACGGGCGTCGCGTCCGGCATCCGGCAGTTCGTACGCCTTCGCGCGGTAGACCCGGCCCTTGTTGGTGAAGAACAGCAGCCAGTGGTGGGTCGTCGACACGAAGAAGTGGTCGACGATGTCGTCTTCCTTCAGCTTCGTACCGCGGACTCCCTTGCCGCCCCGCTTCTGGGAGCGGTAGTCGACCGTCTTCGTACGCTTGACGTAACCGCCGCGCGTGATCGTGACGACGATGTCGTCCTCGGCGATCAGGTCCTCCATGGACATGTCGCCGTCGAAGGGCACGAGCGCCGAGCGACGGTCCTCGCCGAACTTGTCGACGATCGCCGCGAGCTCCTCGCTGATGATCTGCCGCTGCCGCTCGGGCGAGGCCAGGATCGCGTTGTACTCGTTGATCTTCGCCTGGAGTTCGTCGTGCTCGGCGACGATCTTCTGGCGCTCCAGGGCGGCGAGCCGGCGCAGCTGCATCTCGAGGATGGCGTTGGCCTGGATCTCGTCGATCGAGAGCAGGCCCATCAGGCCCTCACGCGCGACGTCGACCGTCTGGCTGGCCCGGATGAGCGCGATGACCTCGTCGATCGCGTCCAGGGCCTTCAGCAGGCCGCGCAGGATGTGCGCCCGCTCCTCGGCCTTGCGCAGCCTGTACTTCGTACGCCGGACGATGACCTCGACCTGGTGCGTCACCCAGTGCCGGATGAACGCGTCCAGGGAGAGGGTGCGCGGCACGCCGTCGACCAGGGCCAGCATGTTGGCGCTGAAGTTCGACTGCAGGTCGGTGTGCTTGTAGAGGTTGTTCAGGACGACCTTGGCGACCGCGTCCCGCTTCAGGACGACGACGAGGCGCTGGCCCGTGCGCGAGGACGTCTCGTCGCGGACGTCGGCGATGCCGCCGACCCTGCCGTCCTTGACCAGGTCGGCGATCTTCTGCGCGAGGTTGTCGGGGTTGGTCTGGTAGGGGAGCTCGGTGACCACCAGGCACTGGCGGTTCTGGATCTCCTCGACCGCGACGACCGCGCGCATCGTGATGGAGCCACGGCCCGTGCGGTACGCCTCCTCGATGCCCTTTCGGCCCACTACTAGTGCGCCGGTGGGGAAATCGGGGCCCTTAATGCGCTCGATAAGAGCGTCGAGCAGCTCTTCGTGCGAGGCCTCGGGGTGCTCGAGCGCCCACTGCGCGCCCGCCGCGACCTCGCGGAGGTTGTGCGGCGGGATGTTCGTCGCCATGCCGACCGCGATGCCCGCCGAGCCGTTGATCAGCAGGTTCGGGAAGCGCGCCGGCAGGACCGTCGGCTCCTGGTTGCGGCCGTCGTAGTTGTCCGTGAAGTCGACGGTCTCCTCGTCGATGTCACGGACCATCTCCATGGCCAGCGGCGCCATCTTGCACTCGGTGTACCGCATGGCGGCCGCCGGGTCGTTGCCCGGAGAGCCGAAGTTTCCGTTGGAGTCCACCAGGGGCATCCGCATCGACCACGGCTGGGCCAGGCGGACCAGGGCGTCGTAGATGGAGGAGTCGCCGTGCGGGTGGTAGGTGCCCATGACGTCGCCGACGACGCGGGCGCACTTGTAGAAGCCCTTCTCGGGGCGGTATCCGCCGTCGTACATCGCGTACAGGACGCGGCGGTGGACGGGCTTCAGACCGTCCCGTACGTCGGGGAGCGCTCGCGACACGATGACGGACATCGCGTAGTCGAGGTACGAGCGCTGCATCTCCGTCTCGAGCCCGACGGGCTCGACACGCATGCCCACGCCGGGGACGGCGGGCTCCTCTTCGGGCATCACAGGGGTGTTCTCGTCGGCCATTGCTGGTCAAAGTCCTTTCGAGGTGCGGCTTGTACGGCCGACTCAGATGTCGAGGAAGCGGACGTCCTTGGCATTGCGCTGGATGAACGAGCGCCGTGCCTCCACGTCCTCTCCCATCAGCACCGAGAAGAGGTCGTCGGCCTGGGCCGCGTCGTCCAGGGTGACCTGGCCGAGCACGCGGTGGTCCTGGTCCATCGTCGTGATGCGCAGTTCCTCGGCGTTCATCTCACCGAGACCCTTGAAGCGCTGGACCGAGTCGTCCTTGATGCGCTTGCCGGCCTGGCGGCCGAGCTCGACCAGCGCGTCACGCTCGCGGTCCGAGTACGCGTACTGGAAGTCGTCACGCGTCCACTTGATCTTGTAGAGCGGCGGGCGCGACAGGTACACGTGGCCGGACTCGACGAGCGGCCGCATGAAGCGGAACAGGAACGTCAGGAGCAGGGTGTTGATGTGCTGACCGTCGACGTCGGCGTCCGCCATCAGGATGATCTTGTGATAGCGGAGCTTCTCGATGTCGAAGTCCTCGTGCACACCCGTGCCGAAGGCCGAGATGAGGGCCTGGACCTCCTGGTTGTGCAGGATCTTGTCGATCCGCGCCTTCTCGACGTTCAGGATCTTGCCTCGGATGGGCAGGATCGCCTGGTACATCGGGTCACGGCCGGACTTCGCCGAACCACCGGCGGAGTCACCCTCGACGATGAAGATCTCGCACTTCGTCGGGTCGTTCGACTGGCAGTCGCTGAGCTTTCCGGGCAGCGAGGCCGATTCGAGCAGGCCCTTGCGGCGGGTCAGGTCGCGCGCCTTGCGGGCGGCGACACGTGCCGTGGCGGCCTGGATGCTCTTGCGGATGATGTCCGCGGCCTCGTTCGGATTGCGGTCGAACCAGTCCGTGAGGTGCTCGTGCACGACCTTCTGCACGAAGGTCTTCGCCTCCGTGTTGCCCAGCTTGGTCTTGGTCTGGCCCTCGAACTGCGGCTCGCCCAGCTTCACCGAGATGATCGCCGTCAGACCCTCGCGGATGTCCTCGCCCGTGAGGTTGTCGTCCTTCTCGCGCAGCAGCTTCTTCTCGCGTGCGTACCGGTTGACCAGGCCCGTCAGCGCGGCCCTGAAGCCCTCCTCGTGCGTACCGCCCTCATGCGTGTGAATCGTGTTCGCGAAGGAGTAGACACCTTCGGTGTACTGCGAGTTCCACTGCATGGCGATCTCGGCCGAGAGCATGCGCTCCTTGTCCTCGGCCTCGACGTCGATGACGGTCGGGTGAATCACCTCGCCCTTACGGGAGTTGAGGTACTTCACGAAGTCGACGATGCCGCCTTCGTAGAAGTACGTCACCGTGCGGGCGTCGGCGGCCTCGTCGTCGGTCGCCTCGGCGGAGTCCGCACCCGCCGTCGCCTTCGCCGAATCGCGCTCATCAGTGAGTTTGATGGTCAAACCCTTGTTGAGGAACGCCATCTCCTGGAAGCGCCGTGCCAGCGTCTCGAAGGAGTACTCGGTCGTCTCGAAGACGTCCGGGTCGGCCCAGAAGGTGACCGTGGTGCCCGAGTCCTCGACCGCCTCGTGCTTGGCGAGCGGGGCCGTCGGCACGCCCAGCTTGTAGTCCTGGGTCCAGCGGAAGCCGTCGGTCCTGATGTCGACGGCGAGCTTCGTCGACAGGGCGTTCACGACGGAGACACCGACGCCGTGCAGACCACCGGAGACCGCGTAACCGCCGCCGCCGAACTTGCCGCCCGCGTGCAGCACGGTGAGCACGACCTCGACGGCCGGCTTCTTCTCGACGGGGTGGATGCCCACCGGGATGCCTCGGCCGTTGTCCACGACGCGTACGCCGCCGTCGGCGAGGATCGTGACGTCGATGGTGTCCGCGTGCCCGGCCAGGGCCTCGTCGACGGAGTTGTCCACGACCTCCTGCACCAAGTGGTGCAGGCCACGCTCACCGGTCGAGCCGATGTACATGCCGGGTCGCTTGCGGACCGCGTCCAGACCCTCGAGGACGGTGATCGCGCTGGCGTCGTACGAGGCTGTGACCTCGCCGTTCTTGCCAGCGACGGTGGACGGGATGTTCTCGTTGGGGTTGCCGGAATCGGCCACGAAGCGCCCTTTCTGGCACAGCACAAGCCAAGCACCCGGCGGTGGCCGGAGCGGCTGCGTCGTTCAGCGATAGTCAGCGTTGCTCGGTGCGTCCCACAAGTGGGGCGGGATTAGCTTCCAGTCTACCGGTAGCGCCGACAGTGATGGGGGTTTGCCGGTACCTGAGTCCGCATGTGCCGTCCTGAACCGGCGTCATCCGACTCCCCATATGCGGCCCGGGGCTCTAAGAGGCTCACAGCGGCACTCAGCGCTTCGGGGCGTCAACGCCGAGCTACCACCCGGTACGGCCTCAGCCGTAGGTGTCGCCGGGGCCCGTGCTACCCGGTGCGCGCAAGGGTCCGAAGCGGCGCGGGGGGCCGCCGGGACCGAGGACTTTGATGAGGCGCACGGTGCCGTGGCCCAGGTCCTCGTTGAGGCGCGCGACCAGCTGGGGGGCCAGCAGGCGGAGGTTCGTCGCCCAAGCCGTGGAGTCGCACTGCACGGTCAGGATCCGCTCGTTCTCGTCGTACTTCTGCGGTACGCAGTGGTTGGCGAGGTCCTCGCCGACGATCTGCGGCCAGCGGCCCATCACCCCGCCGACCGCGGCCGGCGTCTCCCAGCCGCGCTCGGTGATCAGGCGGTTGATGGCGGATCCGAGCGGCTGCGGGTCGCGCCCGTCGGCGCGCGCGCCGGAGCGAAGACCGCCCCTGCGGGCCTGCTTCTTCTGCTGCGCGGCATCGCCACGCGCGCGTGCCTGCTCCTTGGCGGCACGGAGGGCGACCCGCGCGAGGTCGACACCGGAGGGCTCGGGGGCCTTCGGGGAGGCCTTGGAGGCGTCCTGAGGGGCTCGGGGAGCGTCCTCGGCGGGCTCATCGGCGCTCATGCGCGCTCCACCGCGCCGTCCGCCACCGTGAACCGCGTCCCGGCGAGCACGCCCGGCACGTCGTCCTCCACCGCGGCCGTGACCAGGACCTGCTCGCCCGGCGCCACCAGCTCCGCGAGGCGCTCCCTGCGGCGCGCGTCGAGCTCCGCGAACACGTCGTCCAGAACGAGCACCGGTTCGTTCCCCTCGGCGCGCAGGAGGTCGTACGAGGCCAGGCGCAGCGACAGCGCGTACGACCAGGACTCGCCATGGCTCGCGTACCCCTTCGCGGGGAGCTGGCCGAGCTTCAGGAGCAGGTCGTCGCGGTGCGGCCCGACCAGCGTCACGCCCCGCTCGATCTCCTGCTTGCGTGCCTCTTCCAAGGCGGCGATCAGCTGCTCGTACAGAACCTCGCGCGTGTGGCCCTCGCCCGGCGCCGACGGCTTGTACTCGAGCGTGACGGGGCCACCGCCGGGTGCCAGCTGCTCGTATGCCTTGTCGGCGAGCGGCTGCAGGGCGGCGATCAGGTCGAGCCGTTGCGCGAGCAGTTCGGCGCCGGCGGTCGCGAGGTGCTGGTCCCAGACGTCGAGTGTGGACAGGTCCATGGAGCGCCCCCCGTGGCGGCGCGCGAGGGCCGCCGACTTCAGGAGGGTGTTGCGCTGCTTCAGCACGCGGTCGTAGTCGGAGCGGACGCCCGCCATGCGCGGGGAGCGCGCCGTGATCAGCTCGTCGAGGAAGCGCCGACGCTCACCGGGGTCTCCCTTGATCAGCGCCAGGTCCTCGGGCGCGAAAAGCACCGTCCGGACGATCCCGAGCACATCACGGGGCCTGACCTGTGACGACCTGTTGATACGGGCGCGATTGGCCTTGCCCGGGTTGAGTTCGAGCTCGATCAGCTGCTGCCGCTCGCCCTGCCGGACGGCGGCCCGGATGACGGCACGCTCGGCACCCATGCGCACCAGGGGGGCGTCCGACGAGACCCGGTGGCTGCCGAGCGTGGCGAGGTAGCCGACGGCCTCCACGAGGTTCGTCTTGCCCTGGCCGTTCGGGCCCACGAACGCGGTGACGCCCGGATCGAGAGGAACCTCGACCCGGGCGTACGAGCGGAAGTCGGCCAGCGACAGGTGCGTGACGTGCATGGTGTGCGCCGACCTCCCCCGGCCTTACTTCACTTGCTGACAGCCTTGCGCGGTTTCCCGCACAGGCTGTGGATGGATCAGTGCTCGCTCTTGGACTCGACCGCGTGGCCGCCGAACTGGTTGCGCAGCGCCGCGATCATCTTCATCTGCGGGGAGTCGTCCTGCCGCGAGGCGAACCGGGCGAAGAGCGAGGCCGTGATCGCGGGCAGCGGCACGGCGTTGTCGATGGCGGCTTCCACCGTCCACCGGCCCTCTCCGGAGTCCTGTGCGAAGCCGCGCAGCTTCGCCAGGTGCTCGTCGTCGTCCAGGGCGTTGACCGCCAGGTCGAGCAGCCAGGAACGGATGACCGTGCCCTCCTGCCAGGAGCGGAAGACCTCGCGCACATCCGTGACGGAGTCGACCTTCTCCAGGAGCTCCCAGCCCTCGGCGTAGGCCTGCATCATGGCGTACTCGATGCCGTTGTGGACCATCTTCGAGAAGTGGCCCGCGCCGACCTTGCCCGCGTGCACGGACCCGAAGTCACCCTCGGGCTTGAGGGCGTCGAAGATCGGCTGGACCTTCGCGATGTCCTCGGCGGCACCGCCGTACATCAGCGCGTAGCCGTTCTGCAGGCCCCAGACGCCGCCGGAGACGCCGCAGTCGACGAAGCCGATGCCCTTGGCCGCGAGCTCCTCGGCGTGCTTCTCGTCGTCCGTCCAGCGGGAGTTGCCGCCGTCCACGACGACGTCGCCGGGCTGGAGCAACTCGGCGAGCTCGTCGACGGTGGACTGGGTCGCGGCTCCGGCCGGAACCATCACCCATACGACACGCGGACCCTTGAGCTTGCCCACAAGCTCTTCGAGGCTGTGGACGTCGGCGACGTCCTGATTGCGGTCGTATCCGATGACGGTGTGGCCTGCGCGGCGGATGCGCTCGCGCATGTTGCCGCCCATCTTGCCGAGGCCGACGAGACCGAGCTCCATCAGTGGTTCCTTAAGTAGCGATGTGGCGTGGAGGCACCTTCGTACCCGCGTCCGAGCCTACGCCCGGACGTCCGCTCACACCTGTGGGCTCAGCCGCTCAGACGTACAGGCATGATCAGGTACTTGTAGGCCTCGTCGGCCTCCGCGTCCAGGGCCGGCCTGCCGCTCAGGAGTGCGGGCTTCGTCGACGTCGTGAACGACAGCTGGGCGACCGGGGAGTCGATCGCGCTCAGGCCGTCGAGCAGGAACGTCGGGTTGAAGGCGATCGAGACGTCGTCCCCGTCGAGCTGGGCGTCGACCCTTTCCACAGCCTGTGCGTCGTCGCTGGAACCGGCCTCCAGGATCAGCACGCCCTGCTCGAAGCTGAGCCGCACCGGAGTGTTCCGCTCGGCCACCAGGGCCACGCGCTTCACGGCCTCGACGAACGGCGCGGTCTCGATGACCGCGATCGAGTTGAACTCCGTCGGGAAGAGCGTCTTGTACTTCGGCAGGTCGCCCTCGAGGAGGCGCGTCGTCGTACGCCGCCCAGCGCCCTCGAAGCCGATCAGGCCCTCACCGGCACCGGAGCCGGACAGCGCCAGGGTGACCGTGTCGCCGCTCGTGAGCGCCTTGGCGGTGTCCAGGAGCGTCTTGGCGGGCACCAGGGCGACCGCGGACGCCTCGGGGTTCTCCGGCTTCCACAGGAACTCGCGGACCGCGAAGCGGTAGCGGTCGGTGGAGGCGAGGGTGACCGTGTCGCCCTCGATCTCGATGCGTACGCCGGTCAGGACGGGCAGCGTGTCGTCGCGGCCCGCGGCGATGGCCACCTGGGCGGCGGCCGATGCGAAGACCTCACCGGGGACCGTGCCGGTCGCGGTGGGCATCTGCGGCAGCGCGGGGTACTCCTCCACAGGGAGTGTGTGGAGTGTGAATCGCGAGGAGCCGCAGACCACCGTGGCCCGCACACCGTCTGTGGAGATCTCCACCGGACGGTTGGGAAGGGCGCGGCAGATGTCGGCGAGCAGCCGACCGGAGACGAGGACCGTGCCCTCGTCGTCGATCTCGGCGTCCACGGAGACGCGTGCCGAGACCTCGTAGTCGAAGCTGGAAAGGCTCAGTGCGCCTTCCTCGGCCTTCAGCAGCAGGCCCGCGAGGACTGGAGCCGGAGGCCGGGCCGGGAGGCTCCGCGCCGCCCACGCCACCGCCTCCGCGAGTACGTCGCGTTCCACCCGGATCTTCACTGAGCCGCCCTCCTGCTGTTGCTGGCACTGGGGACCAGTCTGACGCACTGCACTGACAGCGGGTGCCCGTCGGGGTCAAGTCGTGACGAGCGGCGTCGGAGGTCCGGAGGGCGAGTTGTGCACAGGCCCCCCTTCCAAGCGAATTCCCCGGTGACTCTAAGTGGGAGTAGTAGTAGGGCCTGTGGAAACCGTGGATAACCGTGTTTTCGCAGGTCAGTGCCGGTTTTTTATCCACTGCGCCTGTGGGCGGTGGCGGTGGACAACCGGTGGTTTCTGTGGACGGGCGAAAGTTCTGCACACCCGATGCACAGGCAGGGGGTACTTCTCCCCAGCGCTGTCCCCAGCTTTACCCACCTTCCCCACAGGCCAACCGACCACGTTGGTGTGACGCCTTTCACTCGGCACGGTGACGGGGCGCGTTGCGTTGCCGAACAGTGGACAGCCGTGTGGAGAAGCTGGGGAAAGCTGGGGACAACCGGCCCGAGCCTGTGGGTTGCCGGTGGACAAGTTCATACACACCCTGTGGACGAGATTTTCATCCACACCCTGTGGAGGGCCGTCGTCCACGAATCCACAACCACCTGACCTGGCTTGATGATCCTTCAGCAGGGTCCCCTGTGGACATCATCTGGACAACTTCCCGGTCCCCAGGGTGTGGAAGGAAAAAAGAGCACAGATCTGTGGAGAACACGCCTCTCAGCTGCGGAAATCGAACAGTGGAGAGAGACGGTGGGGCTCCACGCGCGCGTGCACAACGGCAAAGGGCGCCCCGGAAGTTGTCCCGGGGCGCCCTTCGACGACCTGTCGGCGCTACGTCTGCGTGGCTCTCAGCGAACTCTCGGCGCGTGTGTCAGTGCCTCTTGAGCGCGTCTGTCAGCCGTTCTTGATGCGGTTGGTGAGCTCGGTGACCTGGTTGTAGATCGAGCGTCGCTCGGCCATCAGCGCGCGGATCTTGCGGTCCGCGTGCATGACCGTCGTGTGGTCGCGGCCGCCGAACTGCGCGCCGATCTTGGGCAGGGAGAGGTCCGTCAGCTCGCGGCAGAGGTACATCGCGATCTGGCGGGCCGTCACCAGGACGCGGCTGCGCGAGGATCCGCACAGGTCGTCCACCGTCAGACCGAAGTAGTCCGCGGTCGCGGCCATGATGGCCGTCGCCGTGATCTCCGGCGCCGCGTCCTCGCCGCCCGGGATCAGGTCCTTGAGGACGATCTCCGTGAGCCCCAGGTCCACCGGCTGCCGATTGAGCGAGGCGAAGGCCGTGACCCGGATCAGCGCGCCCTCGAGCTCACGGATGTTGCGTGAGATGCGGGACGCGATGAACTCCAGGACCTCCGGCGGGGCGTTGAGCTGCTCCTGTACCGCCTTCTTACGAAGGATGGCGATGCGCGTCTCCAGCTCCGGCGGCTGGACGTCGGTGATCAGTCCCCACTCGAAACGGTTGCGCAGCCGGTCCTCCAGGGTCACCAGTTGCTTGGGCGGCCGGTCACTGGAGAGCACGATCTGCTTGTTCGCGTTGTGGAGCGTATTGAAGGTGTGGAAGAACTCCTCCTGCGTCGACTCCTTGCTCGCGAGGAACTGGATGTCGTCGACGAGCAGGATGTCCATCTCGCGGTACCGCTTGCGGAAGGTGTCGCCCTTGCCGTCGCGGATGGAGTTGATGAACTCGTTCGTGAACTCCTCGGAGCTCACGTAGCGCACGCGCGTGCCGGGGTAGAGGCTGCGGGCGTAGTGCCCGATCGCGTGCAGGAGATGCGTTTTGCCGAGTCCCGACTCCCCATAGATGAAGAGGGGGTTGTACGCCTTGGCGGGAGCCTCGGCCACGGCGACGGCCGCCGCGTGCGCGAACCGGTTCGACGCTCCGATCACGAAGGTGTCGAAGAGGTACTTCGGGTTGAGGCGTGCGGTGGGCTCGCCGGGGGCCGACGCGGGGGCCGGCTGAGCGGCCAGCGGACCGGGGGCGCCGCTGCCGTGGACGCCGTGACCGCCGTGGTTGTTTCCGTGTCCGCTGCCGTGGACGCCGCCCCGCGGGTCGTGGCCTCCGGAGCCGGGGGACTGCTGCTCGCGCCGGTCGTGACGATCGTGGCGGTCCTGCTGGTCCTGCCGGTCGTGGCGCTCCTGGCGGTGCTGCTCATAAGTGGAGCGCCCCTGCGGCGGCTGCGAGCGGTAGTCGTGCTGGGGCTGCTGAGGGCTCGCGTACGGGTCCCGCTCGGGGAAGCCGAGCCGCGGCTGCTGCCAGCCGTAGTCGTCCTGCTGATGGGACGGCTGGGGCTGCTGCTGCGGCCAGGCGCCGGGCCCGGGGCGCTGGTAGTCGGGGTACGCGGGGCGGGTGGTCGGCAGCTGGTCGGGCCCGCGGCCCGAGGAGTGCTCGTCCGAGGTGCGGCGGCCGTAACCGTCGTACGACTCATGTCCCTGACCGGGGCCCGGGTGCTGCTCGGGCTCTTCGTAGCGCTGCTGTTGTTGCTGGCCGGGCTGCTGCTGGAGGGGCGGCGCCGGCGGTCCCATGGGCTCGCCGACCGAGTCGTCCACCGTGATGGCGATACGGATCGGGCGACCGCACTCGCGGCTCAGCGACTCGCTGACAATGGGTGCGAGACGTCCTTCGAGCACGCCCTTGGCGAACTCGTTCGGTACGGCCAGCAGCGCGGTATCGGCGACGAGCGCCAGCGGCTGGCAGCGCTTGATCCAGCGCTCGTCCTTCGCGTCGACCCCGTGCCCCCGCCCCTCACCCAGCAGCTGCTCCAGAACTCGTGGCCACACTGCGGCAAGATCGGCAGGTACGTCAGCCACAAGGCACGCTCTCTCACGGGGTCCCACGAAGGTGTGGTTCTTGGGACGGAAATCGGGATGGGCAGGGAGAAGGGAATGAATCGGAGTTTGGCCAAGGTAGTCAGGGCGACGGCTGCGGTTCAAGTTGTTGTCCACAGGCTGTGCACAGTGTCTCTCCCTGACGGTCGGTTTGACCGGATGGCGTAGCCCCGCGTACCGTGACCAGGTCGAGTTGTCGATGGCTGCTGCCGCCTGCCTCCGATGGGCAAAGATCACGATCTGTGATTGTGAAGCGGTGCACTCGGTGCGTATTCGCGAGCTTCTCGTGGGCGCACGGTGACAGCCAGGCGATGTCCCGCCACCACACAATCATTTCTGGAGCCCCCGAGTGAGCAAGCGCACCTTCCAGCCGAACAACCGCCGTCGCGCCAAGACCCACGGCTTCCGCCTGCGGATGCGCACCCGTGCCGGTCGCGCGATTCTCGCGAACCGTCGTGGCAAGGGTCGCGCCAGCCTTTCCGCTTAATCGCATTAGGTCATGACGTCGTGCTGCCTACCGAGCATCGGCTGAGGCGGCGCGAAGACTTCGCGACCGCGGTACGCCGAGGACGACGGGCCGGACGCCCGCTTCTCGTCGTCCATCTACGTAGCGGTGCAACGGACCCGCACGCGCCTGGGGAGAGCGTTCCCCCGACGCGTGCGGGTTTCGTCGTGAGCAAGGCCGTGGGCGGGGCCGTCGTACGCAACAAGGTGAAGCGCAGGCTTCGCCATCTGATGCGTGACCGGGTGACTCAGCTGCCCCCCGGTAGCCTGGTAGTCGTACGAGCGTTGCCCGGTGCGGGTGACGCCGCCCATGCACAGCTGGCCCAAGACCTGGATGCCGCTCTTCAGCGGCTGCTGGGAGGGGGCGCTCGATGAAGTACCCACTGCTGGCTCTGATCAAGCTGTATCAGTGGACGATCAGTCCGTTGCTTGGTCCGGTGTGCAAGTACTACCCGTCGTGCTCCCGCTACGGCTACCAGGCCATCGACCGGCACGGTGCGATCAAGGGAACGGCGCTCACTGCCTGGCGCATCCTTCGGTGCAATCCGTGGTCGCTCGGTGGTGTCGACCATGTCCCGCCGCGCAAGCGCCCGCGGTGGCACGAGATGCTGCGTGCCACGTGGCAGGAACGCAAGGGCGGGCCCTCCGCCGCTGGCGTGCCGTCCGGAGAGACCTCCCCGGATACCCCTAACCCGGCCGCCGAGACCCCGTCCCATGCTCAAGGAGCCTGATTAGTGGACACGATTGCCAGTCTGTTCAGCTTCATCACGACACCCGTTTCCTGGGTCATCGTCCAGTTCCACTCGCTGTACGGGGCGATCTTCGGCCCCGACACGGGCTGGGCCTGGGGCTTGTCCATCGTGTCCCTGGTTGTCCTGATCCGTATCTGCCTGATCCCGCTCTTCGTGAAGCAGATCAAGGCGACCCGGGCGATGCAGACGCTGCAGCCCGAGATGAAGAAGATCCAAGAGCGCTACAAGAGCGACAAGCAGCGTCAGTCCGAAGAGATGATGAAGCTGTACAAGGAGTCGGGTACCAACCCGCTCTCCTCGTGCCTTCCCATCCTGGCGCAGTCGCCGTTCTTCTTCGCCCTGTACCACGTGCTCTCCGGCATCGCGTCGAACGACACCATCGGCGTCATCGACAAGCCGCTGCTCGAGAGCGCGCAGAAGGCGCACATCTTCGGCGCCCCGCTGGCCGCGAAGTTCATGGACAGCGAGGAAAAGGTCGCGGCGCTGCACGCCTCGCTGACCGACGTCCGCGTCGTGACCGCGATCATGATCGTCCTGATGTCGTTCTCGCAGTTCTACACGCAGCGCCAGCTGATGACGAAGAACGTGGACACGACGGTCAAGACGCCGTTCATGCAGCAGCAGAAGATGCTGATGTACGTGTTCCCGATCATGTTCGCCGTGTTCGGCATCAACTTCCCCGTGGGTGTTCTCGTCTACTGGCTGACCACCAACGTGTGGACCATGGGCCAGCAGATGTTCGTGATCCGTCGGAACCCGACTCCGGGCTCCAAGGCACAGGCCGCGTTCCTGGAGCGCCTGCAGAAGCAGCTCACGCACACCAAGAAGGTGCGGGGCCGTGGCAACACGAACGTCATCAAGGCGATCGTTGCCAAGGGGCGTGACCGCAACGAGTTCGAGCGCAAGTTCATCAACGGTCTGAGCAAGGCGGGCCTGGCGGCCCAGGCCGACGGGTCCGTCGCGCCGAGCGAGTCGGCCGTCGTCGCGGAGACCGAGGACGGCGCTACGGCCGCCGGCGGCGGTGCCCCGAAGCGGCAGCAGCCCAAGCGCCAGAGCAAGTCGCAGCGCGCGTCCGCCGCCGCACACAGCAAGGCGGACAGCAGCGGCGGGGAGACGGCTTCGGAGGCGAAGACGTCACTGGAGAAGACTCAGGACGAGCCTGAGGACGCCGCTCCCAAGGGCAAGGCCGCGGGCGGCAAGTCCGGGTCAGGTAACGCACGCCAAGCCAAGTCGGGGCAGCGCAAGGGCCAGCAGCGGCCCAAGCACCCGTCCAAGAAGTAGAAGGAGTCCATCCCGTGACGGAAGGCATCACCGCCCCCGCCGAGGCCGAGGTCGAGGCAGGCGACACTCTCACCCGTCTTGAGCAGGAGGGCGAGATCGCGGCGGACTACCTCGAGGGTCTGCTGGACATCGCCGATCTCGACGGCGACATCGACATGGACGTCGAGGCCGACCGCGCCGCTGTCTCGATCATCAGCGACTCGAACAGCCGCGATCTGCAGAAGCTGGTCGGCCGTGACGGTGAGGTCCTGGAGGCGCTCCAGGAGCTGACGCGTCTCGCGGTGCACCGCGAGACCGGTGACCGCAGCCGCCTGATGCTGGACATCGCGGGCTACCGCGCCAAGAAGCGTGAGGAGCTCTCCGAACTGGGCGCCAAGACCGCGGCCGAGGTGAAGAGCTCCGGTGAGCCCGTCAACCTCAAGCCGATGACGCCCTTCGAGCGCAAGGTCGTGCATGATGCGGTCAAGGCCGCCGGTCTGCGCAGCGAGTCCGAGGGCGAGGAGCCGCAGCGCTTCGTCGTCGTGCTTCCCGCCTGATCGCACGTCGTTCTCCCGGCCCCGTCTGTCCGCAGGCGGGGCCGGTCTTTGTCAGCCTGATAGTCAGCCACCCCAGTGCGGTACGGAAGGACGGTCCCCGTGACGGAGGAAGCGGAGCTCCCCTCGGCGCCCGAGCAGGCTCGGGCGGTATTCGGCGAGCGCTTCTCGGACGCGGTCCGGTACGCGGAGTTGCTGGCCGACGCGGGCGTGCGGCGCGGCTTGATCGGCCCCCGCGAAGTACCCCGGCTGTGGGAGCGGCACCTGCTGAACTGTGCGGTCCTCTCCGAGGTCGTGCCCGAGAACGTGATGGTGTGCGATGTCGGCTCGGGCGCGGGTCTGCCCGGCATTCCGCTGGCTCTCGTCCGGCCGGACCTGAAGATCACGCTGCTTGAGCCGTTGCTGCGACGGACGACGTTCCTCACCGAGGTGGTCGAGCTGCTCGGGCTCGACCACGTGACGGTCGTGCGTGGGCGCGCCGAGGAGGTCCTTGGGAAGCTGCCTCCCGTCCACGTGGTGACCGCGCGGGCCGTTGCGCCACTGGACCGCCTCGCGGCCTGGGGCGTGCCGCTCCTGCGTCCCTACGGCGAGATGCTGTTGCTCAAGGGCGACACGGCCGAGGAAGAGGTCAAGGCCGCGGGGGCCGCTCTGGGCAAGCTCGGCGCGGTGAACACCTCGGTGCTGCACGTCGGTGAGGGCGTGGTGGACCCGTTGTCCACGGTCGTGCGGGTGGAGGTCGGGGAGAGTCCCGGCGGTGTGCGCTTCGCGGCCAAGCGTGCGAAGGCTGCTCGGACGGGGCGGACTCGACGTCGTCGCTGAGGGTCTCAGTCAAGCTGTCTCGGCGCCGCTGCCAAGCTGTCTCGGCGCCGCTGCGAAGGGGGCGCCACTCTCGTCGTTCATCCGTCCTGACGACCAGCCGTACTCCACAAAAGCTGCCAAACGTACGCATACCGGGGTGTCGCGCAAGCGGCACCCCGGCTGCCGTGCATCGTGTTTCACGTGAAACGTCGCTCACTGCTGCATGGCATCATCAGTCGCGGCCGCGCTGCGGAACCTCGCGACCGTCGGCCACTCGGTTCCCTCGATAAGGGAACGGAGTTGTCCCCAGAGGTGGATTCGTCCACAGAAGACCGGGCCTCGCTGGTTCATGACCCTCAAAGCATGGGAGGCTCTGTTCATTGCGAGCCTGAAGTCGAGGAGAGTGAATCCTTGCGGTCCGACGCCAACATCGCGGGACCGATGACCGATCCGGTCCCCGGTCCCCGTACCGAGTCGGCGGGGGAGGATGTTTCACGTGAAACACCGCCCCCGATGGACGACACCCCTATCGGTCGTGCTGCCCAACTGGCGGTGGAAGCCCTTGGCCGTGCAGGCGAGGGCCTGCCGCGACCCGAGCAGACCCGAGTCATGGTGGTTGCCAATCAGAAGGGTGGAGTGGGCAAGACGACGACAACCGTCAACCTCGCCGCTTCGCTCGCGCTGCACGGCGCGCGTGTCCTGGTCGTCGACCTCGACCCGCAGGGCAACGCTTCCACGGCGCTGGGGATCGATCACCACGCCGAAGTCCCTTCCATCTACGACGTGTTGGTCGAGAGTAAGCCGCTCTCGGAAGTCGTGCAGCCGGTCCCCGATGTCGAGGGACTCTTCTGCGCCCCGGCCACCATCGATCTCGCCGGTGCGGAGATCGAGCTGGTGTCGCTGGTGGCACGGGAGAGCCGCCTTCAGCGGGCGATCCAGGCGTACGAGCAGCCGCTGGACTACATCCTCATCGACTGCCCGCCGTCGCTCGGTCTGCTGACGGTCAACGCCCTGGTCGCCGGCGCGGAGGTGCTGATCCCCATTCAGTGCGAGTACTACGCACTGGAGGGTCTCGGTCAGCTCCTGCGCAACGTCGACCTGGTGCGCGGGCACCTCAACCCGCACCTGCACGTCTCGACGATCCTGCTCACCATGTACGACGGCCGGACACGGCTCGCGTCACAGGTGGCGGACGAGGTGCGCAGCCACTTCGGCGAGGAGGTCCTGCGGACAAGCATTCCCCGCTCGGTCCGCATCTCCGAGGCGCCTAGCTACGGGCAGACCGTGCTGACCTACGATCCTGGGTCGAGCGGTGCCCTCTCGTACTTCGAGGCGGCACGGGAGATCGCGCTACGCGGCGTCGGCATTCGCTACGACGTACAGCACGCCCACATGGGCGCTCAGAATGACCAGCACAGCATGACGGAGGGGATGCAGTGAGCGAGCGACGGAGAGGGCTGGGTCGTGGCCTCGGCGCCCTGATCCCTGCGGCCCCGACGGAGAAGTCGACCGCCCAAGCCATGGGCGGAGCTACGGCCTCGCCGGGTTCGGTACCGGTACTCACCGCTGAGCGAGGAGTGGCGGCCGCGAAGGTGGCGGCACTCCCGCAGAGCCCCGTTTCACATGAAACGGAGCCGCCGCCGAACGCGGCGGCGGAGACCGAGGAGAGCCCGGTCGGCGCGCACTTCGCCGAGCTGCCTCTCGACTTCATCACGCCCAACCCGAGGCAGCCCCGTGAGGTCTTCGACGAGGACGCCCTCACCGAGCTGGTGACCTCCATCAAGGAGGTTGGGCTCCTCCAGCCTGTCGTCGTACGGCAGGTAGGACCCTCGCGCTACGAGCTCATCATGGGTGAGCGGCGCTGGCGGGCCTGCCGTGAGGCAGGGCTCGAGCGCATCCCGTCGATCGTCCGCGCCACGGACGACGAGAAGCTCCTCCTGGACGCGCTCCTCGAGAACTTGCACCGTGCTCAGCTGAATCCGCTGGAAGAGGCTGCCGCCTACGACCAGCTGCTCAAGGACTTCAACTGCACGCACGACCAGCTGGCGGACCGGATCGGCCGTTCCCGCCCGCAGGTCTCGAACACGCTGCGGCTGCTGAAGCTGTCGCCGGCGGTTCAGCGCAGGGTCGCTGCCGGAGTGCTCTCGGCGGGCCACGCCCGTGCTCTGCTGTCCGTCGAGGACTCGGAGGAGCAGGATCGCCTGGCGCACCGGATCGTGGCCGAGGGGCTCTCGGTGCGGGCCGTCGAGGAGATCGTGACCCTCATGGGTTCGCGTCCGCAGAGTGCCCCGCGGGCCAAGGGGCCGCGTGCGGGCGGCCGCGTGTCGCCGTCGCTGACCAGTCTCGCCACGCGTCTCTCCGACCGGTTCGAGACCCGCGTGAGGGTGGATCTCGGGCAGAAGAAGGGCAAGATCGTCGTCGACTTCGCCTCGCTGGAGGACCTGGAGCGCATCCTCACGACGCTCGCCCCCGGCGAGGGGCCGGTCCTGAAGAACGGACTCGCAGAGGACTCCGCCGAGGACGACACGTCCGAAGGCGAAGAAGCCTGAGCTTCATCAGCCAGTCGCTGAGAGCGCGTGAGAGCGGGCCGTGTCCGGTGTGTACCGGAACACGGCCCGCTCTTTGCTTTCTCACGGTATCGGTGCAATCGCATCGTGGATACGATGCGATTGGGTATGGCGCATCCAGCTGGCAACACCTCATTGGGGAGGGGAGGGCCATGCGATCGGTGAGCCGCACCGGACTGATGACTGCGGGCCTTGGGCTGGGAGCCGTCGGCGGATTCGTCGGCAGCCTGCTGAAGGAACGGAGCGCTCTGACTGCCGCCCGTGATGCGGCGGGCGAAGGAAGTGAGGAACAGCCTTCATGGGGCGTCGGCTCGTACCGCTCACGCTGGACAACCTCCCGGACCTTCCCCAGCGTTGCCGGACGTGTGTCTTCTGGGAGCTGGACCCGGTCAGCGGCCAGGCCGCGGTAAAGGCCGGTACGCCGGAGCTGGAGAAGGAGGCGTGGATCTCCGCCGTCCTGTTGGAGTGGGGATCCTGCGGCCGAGTCGTCTACGTCGACGATGTTCCGGTGGGCTTCGTGCTGTACGCCCCGCCGGCGTACGTCCCTCGTGCCACGGCATTTCCGACGAGCCCCGTGTCCCCCGATGCCGTGCAGCTGATGACCGCCTGGATCATGCCGGGCTATCAGGGCCAGGGGATCGGCCGGGTGATCGTCCAGACCGTCGCGAAGGATCTGCTGCGCCGCGGGTTCAAGGCGATCGAGGCTTTCGGCGATGCGCGATGGGAGAAGCCCGCTTGTGTGCTGCCCGCCGACCATCTGCTGGCGGTGGGCTTCAAGACGGTCCGCCCGCACCCCTCGTATCCGCGGCTGAGGCTTGAACTGCGTACGACGCTCTCCTGGAAGGAGGACGTCGAGTTGGCGCTCGACCGGCTGCTCGGGGCGGTGCAGAAGGAGCCCGTGCTGAGGCCGCTCTGACTCACCACGGTCACGCACCTCTGGCACGCACCACTACTGTCACGCACCCCTGTCATGCGAATGGGCCAACCCAGAAGGGTTGGCCCATTCGTGTTTCACGTGAAACAACGCGCCGCTTGTTGCGGCGTCGGTCGCTACTACTCGGCGATGAAGTCCGCGAGGTCGCGCTCCAGCGCGGCCTTCGGCTTGGCGCCGACGATCGTCTTCGCCACCTCGCCGCCCTGGTAGACGTTCAGGGTCGGGATGGACATGACGCCGTACTTGGCCGCGATGCCGGGGTTCTCGTCGATGTTGAGCTTGACGATCTCGATCTTGTCGCCGTGCTCGGCCGCGATCGCCTCGAGCGACGGGGCGATCTGGCGGCACGGGCCGCACCAGGCGGCCCAGAAGTCCACCAGGACGGGCTTGTCGTTCTTCAGGACGTCTTCCTCAAAGGAGGCATCAGTCACGTTCTTCAGAGTGCCGGCCACGGCGGGCTCCTTAATTCGGTGGGGAGGATGGAGTGTCAGACGGTGGCTGCTGCGGCCGTCTCGCTGTCCACGAGGGCAGCGAGGAACCGCTCGGAGTCGAGGGCGGCGGAGCAGCCGGTACCGGCCGCCGTGATCGCCTGGCGGTACGTGTGGTCGACGACGTCACCGGCGGCGAAGACACCGGGCACGTTCGTCCGGGTAGAGGGGGCGTCGACCTTCAGGTAGCCCTCGTCGTCCAACGTGAGCTGCCCCTTGAAGAGCTCTGTGCGCGGGTCGTGGCCGATCGCGATGAACAGGCCGGTCACGGGCAGCTCGGAGGTCTCGCCCGTCTTCAGGTTGCGCAGCGTCAGGCCGGAGAGCTTCTGCTCGCCCTTGATCTCGGCGACCTCGCTGTCCCAGATGAAGCTGATCTTCGGGTCGGCGAAGGCGCGCTCCTGCATCGCCTTGGAGGCACGCAGGCTGTCGCGGCGGTGCACGATCGTCACGGACTTGGCGAAGCGGGAGAGGAAGGTGGCCTCCTCCATCGCGGTGTCGCCACCGCCGATCACGGCGATGTCCTGGTCCTTGAAGAAGAACCCGTCACAGGTCGCGCACCAGGAGACGCCACGGCCGGAGAGCGCGTCCTCGTTCGGCAGGCCGAGCTTGCGGTGCTGGGAGCCCGTCGTCACGATCACGGTCTTCGCGTGGTGCACGGTGCCCGCCGTGTCCGTGACGGTCTTGATCTCGCCGCTGAGGTCGACGGAGATCACATCGTCCGGCACCAGCTCGGCGCCGAAGCGCTCGGCCTGGGCCCGCATGTTGTCCATGAGCTCGGGGCCCATGACGCCGTCCTGGAAGCCCGGGAAGTTCTCCACCTCGGTGGTGTTCATCAGCGCACCGCCTGCGGTGACGGCGCCCTCGAACACCAGGGGCTTCAGCGACGCTCGCGCGGTGTAGAGCGCCGCCGTGTAGCCGGCGGGCCCGGAGCCGATGATGATCACGTTACGGACGTCGGTCACGGCTTGATTCCTCGTCTCTGGAGACTGCTGCGTACTGCTGGTGGGTGCCTGTCTCAGGTCTCTCACCCCACCCAACGGATCCTACGGGGCATGCATTCCCGACGTGTCCGAGCGCACGGAAGCATGTCAGGGACGTCAGGATGCCACGCGGGGCCGTACCCTCCCGCCGCAGCGGTGGGAGGGTCAGGGCCGGGCGTAGGAGTTGGTCAGCAGTACCTTGCCCGCAGCGGTGGCCGACGACGCCTTGTCCACGCACGTGGCGTCGATGACGTACGCGGAGACCTTCGTGCTGTCGGAGTCATGGGACGCTACGACGAGGTAGGCGTCCTTCCCCTTGTACGTGCCTTCTTCGGCGGCGAGCGGTGTCCTGTCGCCGATGCCGAGCTGAATGCATTGCGGGACGGTGACCGTGGCCTCGCGCAGCGGCGTGTTCTTGTCCTTCTCGGGGCTGGATCGCACGCCGAAGGACGGCTCGCCACTGCCGGAGTCGGACCCCGTGGTGGGCTTCTCACGGAGGAGGTCAGTCACCTGGCCCTTGAGCGTGCCCTCGGAGAAGGCGTTCGCCGAGTCGGAGTGGCCCGATGCCGTGTCGTTCCCGCCGCCCGAGTCGGTGTCCAGGTTCTGCATCAGCAAGGAACCGAGGCCGATGGCGGCCGCCGTGAAGACAGCGCCGAGTACTACGTTGCGCCGACGACCGCCGCGGAAACGGCTTCCGCGTCCAGGCCCCGTGGCGGCGCGGGGGTGTCCTGCCGGCCGGTCTGCGGGCGGGCTGGAGGCCGCGGTGCGAGAAGGCGCAGACGACTCCGACGGCAGGGAGGGCCCAGAGGGTTCAGCGGCGACGGGCGTTGTTTCACGTGAAACATGTGCGGCGGCCGCAGGCTTGAGTGCCGCATCCGGATCGACCGACTCGTCGGAATCGGGGGCGATGGAGTCCAGCAGAGCTTCCGCCGCCAGCGCCGCGTCGATGCGGCCGGCGATATCGGCGGGCATGCGTGGGGGTCCCGGCAGTGTGCCGAGCAGGCCGCGGATCTCTTCCAGGGAGTCGTAGACATCGGCGCAGAGGGTGCAGTCGTCCAAGTGCCGTCGCACGTCGACGCTTCGGGACGGAGTGAGTAGTCCCTCCGTGAGGTCGGAGATCTCAGCGACTTCTGGGTGCCCGGCCGAGTCGGTCGTGGTTGTCACGCTCGCCCACCTCCGCCCTTCACAGCAGCTGAATCGCTTGGTCCCGCATCCCTTGGCCCTGCTGCAGGTGGGACGGATGTCCCCTGCGTCCGGTTCCTTCCCGGGCCCGACTTCTTGCCGTCCTTGTCCTCGCCGCCGTCTCCGCCCTGCGTACGCACTTCCGTGCGCAGGTGGGTGAGCAGCGGCTGCAATCTGGCTCTGCCGCGTGCACAGCGGCTCTTCACGGTGCCGGTGGGGATTTCCAGCACGCGGGCGGCCTCGGCCACGGGATAGCCCTGCATGTCCACCAGGACGAGGGCGGCGCGCTGGTCGTGCGGCAGTGTGCCCAGAGCCTCGACGACCTCGCGGTGGAGATCGCCGCGCTCGACGGGGGCCGCCGCCGACTCGTGCGGATCGAGGAGCTGCTCGAGCCGTTCGGTGTCGTCGATGGGGGAGGTCTTCCGGGATGCCGCCTTGCGCGCCCGGTCGAGGCAGGCGTTCACGGTGATCCGGTGCAGCCACGTCGTGACGGCCGACTGCCCGCGGAACGTGTGCGCGGCACGGTACGCGGACACCAGGGCGTCCTGAACGGCGTCAGCGGCTTCCTCGCGCTCGCCAAGCGTGCGCAGGGCCACGGCCCACAGACGATCGCGATGGCGCCGGACGAGCTCGCCGAAGGCGTCCTTGTCCCCTGCCACGTGGCTGGCGAGGAGGTCCTGGTCGCTCATCTCGCCGTGCGTGGTGTTGTCCACCGTCGAACCCCCTCCCCCGGTGAGCCTCGGTCCTCAGCCCGTGAACTTCACGTCCGTGATGGCCTGCTTGTACCCCGCACCGCTGTACTCATCACGCGGCGACCGAGGTACGTCGGTGAGCCAGACGAGTACGTACCTCGCCTTGACCGGATTCTTCGCCTTGATCTTCGCGGTTCGGCCGTCGGTCGTGACGGTCCCGATCTTCTTCATCGCGCTCGGGGGCGTCGACGAGGACATCGAGTCCGTGGCGTAGAGCTCGACCGTCGTGTGGTCGCCGCCGTAGCGGAGCCCGAGCGACGCGGCCGACACGTCCTGTTCCTTGCCGAGGTCGTAGACGATACCGACGCCGGGCTTGTACGGGGCCAGCTTGGGGCCCCCTATGAAGCTGTTGGTCCGCCAGTACGTCGAGTCGTCCCCGTCGTACGTGTTGGGAACGCCCTGAAGGTCCTGGGCGTCGCCCTTGAGAACGTACTCGCTGCCGTCCACGATCTTGATCGGCTGCGGGGGCTTCGGCTGGTTCTTGTCGCCCTCGTCGGAGGTGTCCGAGCTGCCGGGGTCATCGGAGTTCCCCCGGTCCATCAACGCGTCCGCGAGCTGCCAGCTGCCGAGCCCCAGGGCCGCGATGAGCAGTGCGGACACAGCCCACTTGAGCGCCTTGCCGGTACGGCTCTGCAGTGGGGGTGGCGGGGTCGGCATCGGTTGAGTGGCGCCGGGGCGTGGCGCGGTGCGGCCGTAAGTGCCCTGCTGGTAGGTCGTGCGCTGGTACTCGGGGGGTGCGGTGAACGCGGGCTCCGGCGGGCGGATGCGCGGCATCTCACCGATCGCCTTGACCAGCTCCTCCGGCGTCGTGCACGGCGGCTCCTGGCGGGAGGCGGTCGCACCCTCGTTCACGAGCGCGCGCATGGCGAGCTCGGAGAGGCCCCTGTGCACGCCTGCGCGCACCTGGTCGGGGGCGATCAGGCCGACGCCCTTGGGGAGCCCGGAGAGGCCGTACGCGTCGTCCTCGTACGGCCAGCGCTGGGTCAGCGAGGCGTACAGCAGAGCGCCGATCGCTTCGGTGTCCGTGCGCTGTGGGGTGTCGGAGCTGATGCCACGGAGCGCCGCGTTCACGGCGAGGCCGCGGATGCGGTACTGACCGGAGGACGTCCGCAGCACCGCGCTCGGGGTCAGCCGCAGGTGCGCGAGCCCCTCACGGTGGGCGGCCGCCATGGCCTGGGCGACCTGACCGACGAGCTGGTACGCGTCGTGCGCCTCGAGAGGGCCCGCAGCGAGCAGCGCGGTGAGTTCCGTGGCGTCTGGCAGCCACTCGTGCACCACGTAGACGAGGTCGTTCTCCTCGACCGCGTCCAGGACGTGCACGAAGCGGGGGTCGCCGAGCAGCGCCGACGAGCGGGCCGCGGCGAGCACCGATCGTGCCCGCGGATGGTCGGCGGGCAGCAGATGCACGCCGACGGCTCGGCGGAGTTTCTCGTCCACCGCACGCCAGCTGCTGAAACCGTCCAGACGGGTGACGCACTCTTCGAGTCGATAGCGTCTGGCGAGCTTGTGACCGCTGTGCAGCTCGGGGGGTGATGCCGCCCCCGAGCTTGTGGACTCACCGGTCTCCGCTGTGCCTTCTTCTGCCGTTTCCCGCTCCCGGGTCTGGGCCACCCCGTCGGCCGTGGCCTCGTCCGCCTTCGCGGTCAGCGGCTCATCGCCGCTGTTGTCTGCCACGTCGACGGCAGCCGTGCTCCGTTCCGCCACCGTCGTTCCTGCCTCCCCATCCGTTGCGCTTCGTCAGACGCCAAAGCCAATTGTGCCCACAGTCCGGCGCTATGCACGACACGCGGTGGCCGGTGATGGTTGTGCGAACCGCCGGATCTCACCGTCCGAGACGGCCGCGGACCATCCCGACCATGGAATTGAGCTCCGCAATCCGCATCTTTCGGGCGGCTACGAAGAAGACGCCTCCGAGGACGATTCCGCCGCCGATCAGAGCGGCGAGCGAGCCGAGGACGCCTTGGCCGAGCCCTTGGGTGATCGCGTACGCGGCGGCGCCGCCGAGGAGCGCGGCGGGCACTGATGCCATGCCGAGGCGGGCGTACGTACGCAGTACGTGCGAGCCGTCCAGATCGCCGCCCAGCCGCTTGCGCAGCCGCTGCCAGGCGACGCCTACGCCGATCGCGTAGGCGAGTCCGTAGGACGCGGCCATACCGGCCACCGCCCAGCGGGTCGGCAGCAGGTAGAAGCAGAGCACGGCAGCCACCGCGTTCACGAGGGCCACGATGACCGTGTTGTAGAACGGGGTGCGGGTGTCCTCGTAGGCATAGAAGGCACGCAGGACGACGTACTGCACGGAGTACGGAATCAGGCCGAGGCTGAAGGCCATCAGCATGTAGCCCATGTTCGTGGCGCTGTCGGAGCCGGAGCCGCCGAAGATCAGCGTGCACATCGGGATGCCGAGGGCGATGAACCCGAACGAGATCGGGACGATGGCGACCGCCGTGTTGCGCAGTCCTTGGGAGATGTCGTCCCGGACGGCGCCGGTGTCGCCGTCGTGAGCCGAGCGGGACAGACGGGGCAGCAGGGCGGCCATCAGCGAGACGGTGATGATGGCCTGCGGCAGTCCCCAGATGAGCTGGGCGTTGGCGTAGGCGGCGAAGCCGGTGCCGTCGACACCGGAGTCCTTGCCCGCCGCGGTGGACAGCTGGATGACGAACAGAGCGCCCGCCTGGTTGGCGAGGACGAAGAGCACCGTCCACTTGGCGAGCTTCGCGGCCTTGCCGAGGCCGTGGCCCTTCCAGTCGAAGCGCAGCTGCAGCTTGAACCCGGACTCGCGCAGGTACGGGATCATCGCCAGGCCCTGTACGACGATGCCGAGAAGGATGCCGATGCCGAGCAGGCGCTCAGCCTCCGGCGGCATCGTTCCGGCGGTCATGCTCGAGGTGTCGACGGTGCCGTACACCCAGATGAAGGTGCCGAGGGTGAAGATGATGACGAGGTTGTTGAGGACCGGGGTCCACATCATCGGGCCGAACGAGCCGCGGGTGTTCAGGATCTGCCCCATCACCACATGGACGCCCATGAAGAAGATCGACGGCAGGAAGTACCGGACGAAGGTGATCGCGACCTCGTTGGCCGCAGGATCGTTCGCGACCGGCACGGAGAGCAGGCGGACGAAGAGTGGTGCCGCGAACATCGCCGCCACTGTGAGTGCGCCGAGCACCACCATGACGACCGTGAGCAGGCGGTTGGCGTAAGCCTGGCCGCCGTCGCTGTCCTCCTTCATGGCGCGGACGAGCTGCGGCACGAAGACCGAGTTCAGACCACCGCCGACGGTCAGGATGTAGATCATCGTCGGCAGCTGGTAGGCCACCTGGAAGGTGTCTCCCAGAAGGCCGACGCCCAGCGCGGCGACGATCAGCGCGGAGCGGATGAAACCGGTGAGCCGGGAGACCAACGTGCCCGCGGCCATCACCGCGCTCGACTTCAGCAGGCTCGCCGCGCGTCCGCCGCCGCCCGACTTCGGGGCCGGTGCGGGAGTCGGCGGAGCTGCCGGGGCCGGGACCATCGGGGGCGGCTCCGGGGGCTGATAGCCGCCCTGCTGGTAGCCGTTGCCCTGGGGATAGCCGTTGCCCTGGGGGTAACCCTCCTGGGGGTAGCCGCCCTGCTGATAGGTGGCGGCCTGCTGCTCGCGGTAGCCGCCCGGCTGCTGGTCACGGAAGAGGTGGGCGAAGGCGTCCGGCTCGTGGCGCTCCTCGCCGGCCTGGGTGACCAGGTCGTCGACGCCCACGAACTGCGTCGTACGGGCGTCGTCGCCGTACGGGAGGTGTCGGGTCGGACCTTCGGGTTCGGGAGCCGGGGTCTGGGCCCACACGCGGGGGTCAGGGGCGTGCTGCGGGGAGGGCGGCTGGGCGTAGAGCGGCTGAGGGTCCTGGTAGTAGCCAGGCGGCGGCGGAGGGTGCGAGGCGCGGTCGTACAGCGCCTCGGTCACCGGATCCTGGGCTGCGAGGTCCTGCGCCCGGTAGGGGTCCTGGTCGTAGGCGTCCTGGAGGTACAGGTCCGGGGCAGGCTGGGGTGGCACCTGCCCGTCCTCAGGGGGACCGGAACCGCCCGCGCCCTGGCCACGGTCACCGTCGTACGGCGCGTTCATGGATTACCCCACCTCATCGTCCCCGGGCCCACCGGCCACGACATCGCTCAACGGTCCACTCTCTCACCCGTGTCCGACGGGTCGGCGCTTTCCGGAGCGGTGTCCGGTGTCGGGTCACTCGGCTGCTCGGGGTCGTCCTCCCCCGACTCTGTGCCGGGCTCGCCGTCGGGGCCGTCCTCCGGGCCCTCCTCGGCCTGCCGCCGGGCGGCGCGCTTGCGCTGGGTGTACATCCGGAAGCCGGCGAGCACGAGGAGCAGCACGCCGCCCGCGATGACCAGCATCACGGTGAGGGTGATCTCGGTGACGTTCACGTCGAAGCGGACCGCTTCGCCGTACGGCTGGCCGTCCTCGGTGTAGAGCTGGGCGTAGACAGGGACCGGGCCGTTGGCGTTGGCCGTGGTGGTGAACTTCACCGACTGGGCGTGCCCGCCCGCGACGTTGACCGGCCGTTCCGAGTACGCCTTGTCGTCGATCTTGAGGCGAGTGGGGTTCTCCGACGTCAGGCGCAGAACCATGTGGTCGACGCCCTGGACCAGGTTGTTCTGCACCGTCACCGGGATCGTCGCGCTGCGACCCGACAGCTTCGCGTCGGACTTCTTGATCAGCGCTACCTGTTCGATGAGCGTGGTGAGGTAGTTCTCCACGCCTTGGCGGAACGTGGCCGCCTCGGCGCCCCTGCCCCGCCAGGACGTCGACATCTCGCGGTCTATGGCCCGCCCGAAGGGCGTGATGACGCGGTCGGGCTCGCTGAGGATCGTCTGGAAGCGGTTGAGCTTGTTCTGGGTGTTCTGGATCGACTTGAAGGCCGACTTCGGCAGCTCCTGCTTGCGCAGCGCCGCCGGGTACGACCCGACCGAAGGCACCTGGGTCGTGGCCGCCGGGTCCGGCTTCGCCTTCGCCGCCGCCGACAGGTCCTGCGGTTCCGACCAGCGGTCGTCGGAGAGGCCGGTCAGCGCCTTCGCCATCGCCTGGGCCTGGCTGGCGGTCGGCATGCGCTGTGGGGCGACGACGATGCTGCGCTGATTGTCCGGGTCCTGCAGCGTGACCATCAGGCTCTGGGCGAGGAACTGCTGCACGGCGAGCGTGGAGTTCTCGGCCCCCGTCATGTCGCCCTGGAAGGCCGTGGAGAGGCGTGCGTCGGCGACCACGGCCGTCGTGCCGCCGCCGATGGGCCGGGCGGCGTTGGGCGTGTACGGCAGCCCGCTGGTCTCGCGCAGGCTGTCGCTCCGGGCGATCACCGAGTGGGCGCCCGCGGAGGTGGAGACGTCGACGATCGAAGGATCGAGGGCGCCGTCCACGGGCCACGCGAAGTCCGACTGCGGCTTGACGTGGAGGATGGAGTCCACGGCCATCGCTCCCGCCACAGTGGCGTCCTTGAGCTGGCCCAGGGATCCGGTGACGGCCTTGCCGTTGTGGGCGAGCGAGGCCAGGTCGGGGTCGGCGAAGGGCAGCGCGACGACCTTCTCGTCCTTCACGGTCTGCTCGAGCTTGTTGAGCCACTCCTTGGCGACCGCCTGGCCCTTGCCCGCCGTGGTGCTCCTGCCGTCGGCGGTCTGCACCCGGTAGTTCCGCGTCATCGCGTCGACGGAGGCCAGCAGGTCGGGATCTATGACCCAGGTGACGTCGAGCTGGCGGCCCAGGGACAGCATCTGCTCCAGGCGACCGCCCGGAGCGAGCTCCTTGGCCAGGTCGTCGTCCGTGAAGACGGGCGTCTGCTGCTCGTCAGACCCGGTCTCCGCTGTGAGGTGCGAGGTGGAGATGAGGGGCCACAGGTACGTCGTCCTGGTCTTCGTGTCTGCGGCGTCCGGCTGCCACGGCAGGAAGGTCCGCTCGAAGCCGAGCACCTGGGACCACGGCTGGGCGGCGGTCCGGCCCGTCAGCGACACACCGAGCTGGTAGACGCCGTCGGCGCCGAGATCCAGGGCCTTGACCGGGACGGAGATGCTGAAGTCCTGGCGGATGCCGGGAGCGAGCTTGGAGAACTTCTTCGCGTACTTGCCGCCGACCTCCGTGCCGTCGGCCCCTGGCTGGTAGCCGGTGCGCTTGGCGGCGGTATCGATCTGGCTGCGGCCGTTCAGGACCGGTCCCAGGCGCAGCCCGACCTCGGCTCCTGTCACGGCCTGCTTGCCCTCGTTGGTGACGGTGCCGGAGACGGTGAGCGTGTCCCCGTCCGACGGGGCGGTGGGTGTGAGTTTGTTGAGCG
This sequence comes from Streptomyces sp. A18, assembly GCF_059026065.1. Lineage (NCBI taxonomy): Bacteria > Bacillati > Actinomycetota > Actinomycetes > Kitasatosporales > Streptomycetaceae > Streptomyces > Streptomyces sp. A18. Next base: position 394,884 of record NZ_JBWLKL010000002.1, read on the forward strand.
AGACGTCGACGGTGTTCGAACCGGTGGCGTCCGCTGCCGCGCCCGCTTCGGCGCTCGGCGCCGCGGCGTGCGCGGTCTGCGCCGTCGGCAGCTGCAGCATCCCGGTCAGCAATGGGGCCGCAGCCAGCAACGCTGCCGTACGCCGCAGCCACCGGCGGGCAGGTGAGGGACTGGTCCCCGGGAAGTCTGCCGCCTCGGCCACGCGTTGCCCGTCCTCGTTGTCGTCAGTGGTCGTCGGTTGTGCGTCCACGCATGGTAACGAGGTGCGCTGTGACGAAGTGCCGCGGACTGCTCCACATGATCGGAAGACCTGGCCGGGGAGGGGCGCGCGGTCACGGCGGCCCCGTCGAAAACGGGGCGGCCCGGGGCGTCCGGGGCACGTACCCTTTTCTGTTGTGCCGAACGCCAATGAAGAAAATCCCAGCGCACTGAGCCAGGTGCAGCGCCGCGCGGTCAGTGAACTGCTGCGTGTGTCCCCTGTCGCGGACGATCTTGCCCGCCGTTTCCAGGAGGCCGGGTTCTCCCTCGCCCTGGTCGGCGGGTCGGTCAGAGACGCGCTCCTTGGCAGGCTCGGCAACGACCTGGACTTCACGACCGACGCCCGCCCCGAGGACGTACTGAAGATCGTCAGGCCGTGGGCGGACTCGGTGTGGGAGGTCGGGATCGCCTTCGGCACCGTCGGGAGCCAGAAGGACGCCCGCGTCGGAGACGCTGATCAAAGCTTTCAGATCGAGGTCACGACGTACCGCTCCGAGGCGTACGACAGGACCTCGCGCAAGCCCGAGGTGTCGTACGGCGACTCCATCGAGGAAGACCTCGTACGCCGTGATTTCACCGTCAATGCGATGGCCGTCGCTCTCCCCGAGAAGGAGTTCGTCGACCCGCACGGCGGTCTCGAGGACCTGGCAGAGCGCGTCCTGCGTACTCCTGGCACCCCGGAGGACTCGTTCTCGGATGACCCGCTGCGGATGATGCGGGCCGCGCGGTTCGCCGCGCAGCTGGACTTCGAGGTGGCTCCGGAGGTTGTCGCGGCCATGAAGGCGATGGCCGAGCGCATCGACATCGTCTCTGCGGAGCGCGTCCGTGACGAACTGAACAAGCTGATCCTCTCGCCGAACCCTGCGAAGGGACTTGCTCTACTTGTCGACACGGGCCTCGCCGACCGCGTGCTGCCCGAGATTCCGGCGCTGCGTCTGGAGAGTGACGAGCACCACCGTCACAAGGACGTCTACGACCACTCGCTGATCGTCCTTGAGCAGGCGATGGCGCTGGAGGAGGACGGCCCGGACCTGACGCTGCGGCTCGCGGCACTGCTGCACGACATCGGGAAGCCGCGGACGCGGCGCTTCGAGGACGACGGCCGGGTCTCCTTCCACCACCACGAGGTGGTGGGCGCCAAGATGACCAAGAAGCGGATGACGGAGCTCAAGTACTCGAACGAGCTCGTGAAGGACGTCTCGCGCCTGGTGGAGCTGCACCTGCGCTTCCACGGCTACGGGACGGGCGAGTGGACGGACTCGGCCGTACGCCGCTACGTACGCGACGCGGGCCCCCTCCTCAGCCGGCTGCACAAGCTGACGCGGTCCGACTGCACGACGCGCAACAAGCGCAAGGCCAATGCGCTGTCCCGTGCATACGACGGCCTGGAGGAGCGCATCGCGCGGCTTCAGGAGCAGGAGGAGCTGGACTCGATCCGTCCCGACCTGGACGGCAACGAGATCATGCAGGTCCTGGACGTACGGCCGGGCCCGGTGATCGGCCAGGCCTACAAGTTCCTGCTGGAGCTGCGGCTGGAGAACGGGCCGATGGAGCGGGACGCGGCGATCGCGGCGCTCAAGGAGTGGTGGGCCGCTCAGGAGTGAGGCAAGGGTCGGCGCGATGTTTCACGTGAAACATGAAGCGTCGCGCCGACCCGGGCATGCGAAGGGGCACTGTTTCACGTGAAACAGTGCCCCTTCGCGTATGCCGCTACTTGGTGGTCTTCAGGCAGAGCACCACGTCGTGACCGGCGCCGGTCTGGTAGTAGGAGACCTCGGTCCCCTTCACCGCGTCGCACTTGCTGACGCTGCTCGTGTCGTCGAACTTCTCGATGACCTTGAACTCGGCGTCACTCGAGGAGCAGTCGGTGTTCTTCAGGTCCGGCTGCGACTGCGTGCCCTTGTTGTGCAGGCAGTCGCCGACGGCAGTTGTTTCCGCGTCGCTCTTGTTCAGCTGCCCCTTCACGACGAAAACGACGATGCCGACGACGATGACGGCACCGATGCGCAGGGCCAGCTTCTTGGCACGCCCACCGCCACTCGGAGCGGCCGGAGGCGGAACCGGCGCCCCCTGGTTGTACGGCGGGTAGGGCTGCTGCGGAACGCCGGGCTGGCCGGGCTGGACCATCTGGTTGGCGGGCGGCTGCTGTCCCTGACCGTAGGGATTCTGGCCCTGGTTGTACGGATTCTGGCCCTGGGGCGGCGGAGTAGTCATTTGGGGGTCCCCCTAGAACGCGAGCGCGATGGCGCGGATACGACGTCCGTAAGTTATAGGGACGCAGTGACATCTCTGAAGCCGGAAGGGGCTCTGTGGCATTGATGTGACACTTACTGAGCGCCAAATTTGGCCATAGCGGCAGAAATTGCTGCGTAGATAACGGCCACCGTGACCACCAGCGGAGCCGAGCGCCCGTCAGGCGGCAGTATCAGGGCGGCTACTCCTGCCGCGGCGACGAAAGAGACGTTGAACAGGACGTCGTAGACCGAGAAGATCCGGCCGCGGAAGCTGTCGTCCACCGTCGACTGCACCACCGTGTCCGTGGCGATCTTCGCGCCCTGGGTCGTCAGGCCCAGCAGGAACGCGGCGATCAGCAGTGGGGCGGGCGCGAAAGGGAGAGCGAGCGCCGGTTCCAGGACTGCCGCCGCCCCCGCGCAGACGGCGATCCACCCGGCGGCCGTCAGTTGGTTCACCGCCCAGGGCGTCACCACGGCCGCCGCGAAGAAGCCCGCGCCCGAGACACCCACAGCGAGCCCGAGCAGGGCCAGCCCGTCGGACTCCGAGGACGACCAGGCGTACCGGCAGAGCATCAACACCATGACGGTCAGGGCTCCGTAGCAGAAGCGCATGAGCGTCATCGCGAGCAGGACGAGGGCGGCCGGGCGCCGCTGCGACAGATGCCGCACCCCGGCCACCAGGTCCCGTGCCGTACCGGACAGTGCCGCGCCGAGCCGGGGCCGCATCAGCTCCGGGTCGGGGCCGAGGAGTTCACGGGCCATCCGCAGTGAGGCGAGCGCCGCACAGAGATACAGGGCCGCCCCGAGCAGGACCACGGCCGCGTCCGAGTCGGAGCCCACCAGGCGTACGACGAACGCGAGCCCGCCGCCCACGGTGGCGGCCAGCGTTCCTGCCGTCGGCGACAGGGAGTTGGCCATCACCAGCCGCTCGGCGTCGACCACGCGCGGCAGCGCCGCCGAGAGCCCGGCGAGGACGAAACGGTTGACGGCCGTGACACAGAGCGCGGAGGCGAAGAAGAGCCAGTCGGGCACGCCGCTCAGCATCAGCACCGCGGTCACCGAGGCAAGAGCGGTCCGCAGCAGACTGCCGTATAGAAAGACCTGACGGCGCGGCCAGCGGTCGAGGAGTACGCCGGCGAAGGGCCCGACCAGCGAGTACGGCAGGAGCAGCACCGCCATCGCGGAGGCGATGGCTCCCGGCGATGCTTGCTTCTCCGGCGAGAAGACGACGTACGTCGCGAGGGCCACCTGGTAGACGCCGTCCGCGCCCTGGGAGATCAGCCGCACGGCGAGCAGACGCCGGAAGTCCCGCAGCCGCAGCAGTACGCGCAGGTCACCGACGACAGCCATGGGGCACAGCCTCACATACGAAGAGGGCCCCCGGGCGGATTGCCCGGGGACCCTCAACGGCAGTTCATGGAGCGAGCTTTAGCGCTCGACCTCGCCCTTGATGAACTTCTCGACGTTCTCGTACGCCTCGTCGTCGAAGTACTGCACCGGGGGGGACTTCATGAAGTACGAGGACGCGGAGAGGATCGGGCCGCCGATGCCGCGGTCCTTGGCGATCTTCGCGGCGCGCAGCGCGTCGATGATGACACCGGCCGAGTTCGGGGAGTCCCAGACCTCGAGCTTGTACTCGAGGTTCAGCGGGACGTCACCGAAGGCGCGGCCCTCGAGGCGGACGTACGCCCACTTGCGGTCGTCGAGCCACGCCACGTAGTCCGACGGGCCGATGTGGACGTTGTTCTCGCCCATCTCGCGGTCGCGGATCTGCGAGGTGACGGCCTGCGTCTTCGAGATCTTCTTGGACTCGAGGCGGTCGCGCTCCAACATGTTCTTGAAGTCCATGTTGCCGCCGACGTTGAGCTGCATGGTGCGCTCGAGACGGACACCGCGGTCCTCGAACAGCTTCGCCATCACGCGGTGCGTGATGGTGGCGCCGACCTGCGACTTGATGTCGTCGCCGACGATCGGGACGCCCGCCTCGGTGAACTTGTCGGCCCACTCCTTGGTGCCGGCGATGAAGACCGGAAGGGCGTTGACGAAGGCGACCTTGGCGTCGATGGCGCACTGCGCGTAGAACTTCGCCGCGTCCTCGGAGCCGACCGGCAGGTAACAGACGAGAACGTCGACCTGCTTGTCCTTGAGGATCTGGACGACGTCGACGGGGGCCTCGGAGGACTCCTCGATGGTCTGGCGGTAGTACTTGCCCAGGCCGTCGAGGGTGTGGCCGCGCTGGACGCTGACGCCCTTGTTCGGCACGTCGCAGATCTTGATGGTGTTGTTCTCGCTGGCGCCGATGGCGTCCGAGAGGTCGAGGCCGACCTTCTTGGCGTCCACGTCGAAGGCGGCGACGAACTCGACATCACCGACGTGGTACTCGCCGAACTGGACGTGCATCAGGCCCGGGACCTTGGTGTCCGGGTCTGCGTCCTTGTAGTACTCGACGCCCTGGACCAGCGAGGCGGCGCAGTTGCCCACGCCGACGATGGCTACGCGAACCGAACCCATTCCGGTTGCTCCCTGTGTGATCTGTGTATTCCGGATGAGACCCCGCGGACCGCGGGACCTCACTTGGCGGTGTCATCGGACGGATCCGGCGGCGGGTTCGTGTCCCGCCGCCGGGGCAGGCCGCCCGACTCCCCAGATGTGCTGTCGTGCTGAGCGGAGCTGTCCGGGGCGGACCGTTGCTGGTCCCGCCCCGCTCGCTCGCTCTCGATGAGCTCGTTCAGCCAGCGCACTTCGCGCTCCACGGACTCCATTCCGTGCCGCTGCAGCTCAAGCGTGTAGTCGTCCAGGCGCTCCCGGGTACGGGCCAGGGAGGCGCGCATCTTCTCCAGACGCTCCTCGAGGCGGCTGCGACGCCCCTCGAGCACCCGCATGCGTACGTCCCGCGATGTCTGCCCGAAGAAGGCGAAGCGGGCGGCGAAGTGTTCGTCCTCGTACGCGTCGGGGCCGGTCTGTGAGAGCAGGTCCTCGAAGTGCTCCTTACCTTCCGCCGTCAGCCGATAGACGATCTTGGCGCGACGCCCGGTGAGGGGAGCCGCGAGGGCCTCCTCGGGGGTGCCGCCCGATTCCTCGATCAACCAGCCGTTGACGACCAGCGTCTTGAGGCAGGGGTAGAGCGTCCCGTAGCTGAAGGCGCGGAACACTCCTAGCGATGTATTGAGCCGTTTACGCAGCTCGTAGCCGTGCATCGGGGACTCACGCAGCAGGCCGAGCACGGCGAACTCGAGGATGCCGGAGCGTCTGCTCATCTTCGCCTCCCGTCTGCCAGCGTCCGTCGACACGGTCTTTATGCCGAGCTGATGTATCGACTCGATACATCGAGACGATAGAACGGCCTCCCCGCTGAGACAAGAGGGGAATCGGTGAACGGCGTCACATCACCGATTCGTAGGAAGTAACTTGCCTGATTTGGGGTGAACTTCTGCGCTAAGAGGGTTTTGACGGTGCGTAGTCTGTGCGCCATGCAGACCGCCGGGAACCAAGTGACGCGTGAGGGCGTCGTTGTCCCTGGTGTAGTGCGGATGAGCGCTGGGAAGGGCGCATCCGTACTTCGGGGGGACCGGAAACCAGCCGCCGTTTCCAGGCGCGGATATCCGCGCCTGCCCGAGGAGTAATCGTTCGATGAGCGAGCACCGTCGCAAACCGCCGCAGCCGCAGGGCGGCGGACGCGCCGCGGCCAGACGCGGCGTCCCAGGCGCGTCGTCGGGTCGCCGCGCGGCACCGCGTGGCGCCACTGGATCGCCCACTTCCTCAACCGGCTCGCACGGATCGGGAGCCCCTGACGACGGGGACCGTTCCTACGGCGGCCGTGCCGAAGCCCGGCGTGCCGCGCAGCGCAGTGGCGCTGTCGGCGCGGGCGGAGGCCGACGCAGAGCGGCCGACGGAGCCGGTGCAGGGCGCGGAGGCGCCGGTGGCGGCGGTCGGCGCGGTGGAGGCGGCCCGAACGGACCGGGCCGTGGTCGAGGACGTGGCGGCCATGAGCCCGGTAAGAAGCGGTTGATCAACTACCCGCGTTCGGACAAGGACGGCCTGCGCCGCTGGGTTCCGTCCTGGCGTCTTGTCACCGGCCTGTTCATCGGGTTCCTCGGGAGCCTGATGGCGGTCACAGGCATCGCGTACGCCCTGGTGGGAGTGCCGAAGGTCGATGATGCGGCCACGGCGCAGAACAACGTCTACTACTGGGCCGACGGCAAGCAGATGGTCGCCACCGGTGGTGAGACGAACCGCCAGATCATCGACTACGAGGACATTCCCAAGGAGATGCGGACCGCCGTCATCTCGGCCGAGAACAAGACGTTCGAGGACGACAAGGGCGTTGACCCCATGGGCATCACGCGTGCTCTGGTGAACATGGCCAAGGGCGGCGAGACCCAGGGCGGCTCGACCATCACCCAGCAGTACGTGAAGAACGCGCGCCTGGGTGACCAGTCGCAGACGTTCACGCGTAAGTTCAAAGAGCTCTTCATCTCCATAAAGGTCGGCCGGCAGGTCTCCAAGGAAGAGATCATGGCGGGCTATCTCAACACCGCCTACTACGGCCGTGGGGCCTATGGAATCCAGGCGGCCGCACGCGCCTACTTCGGTGAGGACGCCAGCGAGCTGGATCCCAGCGAGTGCGCCCTTCTGGCGACGGTGCTCAAGGGCGCCACGTACTACGACCCGGCGGGCTCCCCCGCGGTCGACCCCGCCGCCTCTCAGGAGGCCAACACTGCGCGGGCCACGAAGCGCTGGAAGTGGATCCTCGACGAAGAGGTCAAGGACGGTCACCTGTCCGCCGAGAGGCGGGCCAAGTACACGGACTTCCCGAAGCTGCAGAACCCGCGCTCCAATGCTCAGCTCGGTGGGCAGATCGGTTATCTGGTCGACCTGGCCAAGGCCTACGTGATCAACAACAGCGATGGCCGGATCACGGCCAATGACCTCCAGCAGGGCGGCTACGAGATCCACACGACCTTCGACAAGGCGAAGGTCATGAAGCTCGAGAAGTCCGTGGAGAAGGTCCGCAAGGCGAAGATCAAACCGAAGCAGCGGCCGGACAAGGACACGCACGTCCAGTTCGGTGGCGCGTCGGTGAACCCCAAGGATGGCGCGATCGAGGCCATCTACGGCGGTGAGGACGCGACCAAGCACTTCACCAACAACGCGGACCAGACCGGTGCGCAGGTCGGCTCGACGTTCAAGCCCTTCGTGCTGGCCGCGGCTTTCAAGGACGGGACGCGCGACAAGGAGGGGTTGCGCACCATCGTCAACCCCAAGAGCCTGTACAGCGGCAAGAACAAACTCAAGATCAAGAACTACGACGGCAGCATCTGGACAGACCGAGACGGCGAGCAGTGGCTGCAGACCAACGACGGTGACCAGGACTACAACCCGCCGAGCTACCAGATCGACCTCCGCGAAGCGATGCGGGAGTCTGTCAACTCGGCCTATGTGCAGCTCGGTATGGACGTCGGCCTGGACAAGGTGAAGGATGCGGCCATGGCCTCCGGCATCAAGGAGAACAGCCTGGCCAGCGCCAACTATCCGTCCTTCTCGCTCGGTACGTCCTCTCCGAGTGCGATCCGTATGGCCGGCGCCTACTCCACCTTCGCGTCCAGCGGCAAGCAGAACGAGCCGTATTCGGTGAAGGAAGTCGAGCACAAGGGCAACACCGTCTTCCAGCACGAGTCGGAGCCCAAGAGGGCCTTCGACCCGGAGGTCGCCGACAACGTCACCGACGTGCTCAAGACCGTTGTCGAGAAGGGCACGGGAACCTCGGCCCAGCTGAGCGGCCGCCAAGTGGCGGGCAAGACCGGTACGACCGACGGCAACAAGTCGGCCTGGTTCGTCGGCTACACCCCGCAGCTCTCGACCGCGATCAGCATGTACCGGCTCGACGACAATGAAGGGAACAAGAAGCGCCAGTTCCTGGAGATGTTCGGTACGGGTGGCGAGAAGAAGATCCACGGTGCCTCGTTCCCCGCGCAGATCTGGAAGGACTACATGGAGCAGGCCCTCAAGGGCGAGCCTGTGAAGAACTTCCCTGTGCCGCAAGAGATTGGTGAGGTCGTCGGTGAAACGCCGCCGCCGACCCCGACTCCGACCCCGTCGAAGACCGAGGAGCCGGAGGAGTCCCCCTCGCCGAGCCCCTCGGACACGGGACCGAGCCCGAGCCCGTCGGGAACCCCCGATCCCGGTGAGTCCTGTGCCGACTGGGACTGGCAGTGCAACAACAACGGCGGTACGTCGGACGGTGGAACCACCGACGGCGGCACCGGCGGGGAATCGCCACCGACCACGGAAGAACCGACGGGCGGTGGAGGCAACAACGGGAGCGGCAACGGAGGCATCTTCGGAGGGCCGTCAGGCTGACCGACGTTCCCCGTGCGTGTGTTTCACGTGAAACGCACGGTTTCACGTGAAACATGCGCCGTTGAGCGCTGACAACAAGGGCCGCCACGCCTCACCGGTGTGGCGGCCCTCGTCGTGTTCTCAGGTGCGTACGGCAGGATGTGCGGCATGCCCAGTGCAGAGACGACGCGCACGAGCGTGCACAAGACCACTAGTGCACAGCAGCCGGAGCCCGTACGGCCGACCAGGGAGGACGAGGTCGCCGCGGCCGGCAGCGAGCTGATCGGTGGACCCATCGGCCGCAGAGTGCTGTACGCGGCGACATGGTGGACTCCCGTACGCGTCATCGCGCTCGTGGCCATCGGAATGTTCGCGCTCGGCATGGTGCAGAAGATGCCGTGCTACGACGGCGCCTGGTTCCAGGGTGCGAGCTCGCAGTACACGCACGCCTGCTACTCCGACATCCCGCACCTCTACCAAGGGCGCGGCTTCGCCGACGGGCTCGTGCCCTACTTCGACAAGCTGCCCGGCGACATGGAGTACCTCGAGTACCCGGTGCTGACCGGTGTGTTCATGGAGGTGGCCTCCTGGCTGACCCCGGGCAGCGGCAGCATCCAGCACCAGGAGAAGTTCTACTGGATGGTCAATGCCGGGATGCTGATGGCCTGTACGGCGGCCATCGCCGTCTGTGTCGCCCGCACCCATCGCCGCCGCCCCTGGGACGGCCTGATGGTGGCCCTGGCGCCCGCCTTCGCGTTGACGGCCACCATCAACTGGGACCTGTTCGCCGTCGCTCTCACGGCCGCCGCGATGCTGATGTGGGCACGCGGGGGGACGCTTTCCGCGGGCGTCCTGCTCGGCCTGGCGACCGCCGCGAAGCTCTACCCGGCGCTGCTCCTGGGACCGCTGCTCATCCTGTGCTGGCGGGCGGGGCGCTGGCGGGCGTTCTGCACGACGGCCGGGGCCGCGTTGGGGGCCTGGCTCGTGGTGAACCTGCCCGTGATGATCACGCACGACGCCACGGGCTTCCACATCCGCGAGGGATGGGCGAAGTTCTACACTTTCAGCCAGGAACGAGGCGTCGACTTCGGCTCGTTCTGGCTGATCCTCTCCCAGCGCATGGACGACCCACTGTCCACGGACACGGTCAACACCCTGGCGACGGCGCTGATGCTCCTGGCCTGCCTCGGCGTCGGCGCGCTGGGTCTGACCGCACCGCGCCGCCCGCGCTTCGCGCAGCTGGCCTTCCTGGTAGTCGCCGCGTTCATCCTCACCAACAAGGTCTACTCGCCGCAGTACGTACTGTGGTTGATCCCCCTCGCCGCGCTGGCCCGGCCGCGCTGGCGTGACTTCCTGATCTGGCAGGCGTGCGAGGTCGCGTACTTCCTGGGGATCTGGCTGTACCTCGCGTACACGACAAGCGGAGACGCCCACAAGGGACTACCCACCGAGGGCTATCAACTCGTCATCGTGGTCCACCTGCTGGGGACGCTGTACCTGTGCGCTGTGATCGTGCGCGACATCCTGATGCCGGAGAGAGACCCGGTGCGGCGGGCCGGTGACGACGACCCCTCCGGGGGTGTCCTGGACGGCGCAGCGGACGTCTTCGTCCTCGGGCAGGCGGCGCATCCACCGCGGCACGCGGCGCACTCCAGCGAGGGAACCTACGTGCGGTGGGGATCGACGTCGACCGACGTTTCGCCCTGAGCGAACAGGCCGTCGGAGCGGCCGGAAACGACTGAAGGGCCGGGAGCGACGGTGGTCGCTCCCGGCCCTTCGGCCTTGGTCGGTCCTGTTGCGATCAGCGGTCGACGATGCGGTCGAACTGCGTGGTGGTGTGCCGCAGATGGGCCACCAGCTCCTCGCCCACCTTCGGCTCGGGTGCGTCCGAGGGCACGAAGAGGATGGAGACCTGCATGTGCGGCGGCTCCGCGAACCAGCGCTGCTTGCCGCCCCAGACGAACGGCGACAGGTTGCGGTTGACGGTGGCGAGCCCGGCGCGGGCCACGCCCTTCGCACGCGGCACCATGCCGTGCAGCGCCTTCGGGGCCTCCAGGCCGACGCCGTGCGACGTGCCGCCCGCGACGACGACCAGCCAGCCGTCGGAGGCGACCTTCTGCTGGCGGTAGCCGAAGCGGTCGCCCTTGGTCACCTGTGTGACGTCCAGGACGGCGCCGCGGTACTCGGTGGCCTCGTGGTCGCCCAGCCACAGATGCGTACCGATGCGCGCCCGGAAGCGCGTCTGCGGGAACTGCTGCTGCAGGCGGGCGAGTTCGTTGGCCTTGAGGTGGCTGACGAACATCGTGTGCAGCGGAAGACGGGCGGCACGCAGCCGGTCCATCCAGGCGATGACCTCCTCGACGGCGTCCGAGCCGTCGGTGCGGTCCAGCGGCAGGTGGAGCGCGAAGCCCTCGAGCCGTACGTCCTCGATGGCCGCGTGAAGCTGTGAGAGCTCCTGCTCGCTCACGCCGTGCCGCTTCATCGAGGACATGACCTCGATGACGACGCGGGCGCCCACGAGGCCGTGTACGCCGTCCAGGGACGACACGGAGCGGATGACGCGGTCGGGCAGGGGCACGGGCTCCTCGCCCCGCCGGAACGGGGTCAGGACCAGCAGATCGCCGCTGAACCAGTCCTTGATCCGGGCGGCCTCGTACGTGGTGCCGACGGCGAGGACGTCGGAGCCGAAGCGGGTCGCTTCCTCCGCGAGGCGCTCATGACCGAAGCCGTAGCCGTTGCCCTTGCAGACCGGGACGATTCCCGGAAACTGCTCCAGCACGTGCTTGTGGTGTGCCCGCCAGCGCGCGGTGTCGACATAGAGCGTGAGCGCCATGGCCGGATCCCGGAACCTTTCTCGTGGCTGCGGTGTATCAGAGGTATGAAGACTATTTGTGGCTGTGTGAATTGTGCCGGGTCGGTGCGGTCAGCGGCGCGACATGTAGATGTCGAGCGCCTTGTGGAGCAGCTTGTTGAGCGGGAAGTCCCACTCGCCGATGTACTCGACAGCCTCTCCACCCGTGCCCACCTTGAACTGAATCAGTCCGAACAGGTGGTCCGTCTCGTCCAGAGAGTCGGAGATGCCCCGCAAGTCATAGACGGTGGCGCCGAGCGCGTAGGCGTCCCGGAGCATCCGCCACTGCATCGCGTTCGAGGGCCTGACCTCGCGGCCGATGTTGTCCGATGCGCCGTAGGAGTACCAGACGTGCCCGCCGACGACGAGCATCGTCGCCGCGGACAGGTTCACGCCGTTGTGCCGCGCGAAGTACAGCCGCATGCGGTTGGGGTCCTCGGAGTTGAGGGTTCGCCACATCTGCTGGAAGTAACCCAGCGGCCGCGGACGGAACTTGTCGCGGACCGCCGTGATCTCGTAAAGGCGCTGCCATTCGGCGAGGTCCTCGTAACCGCCCTGGACGACCTCGACGCCGGCCTTCTCGGCCTTCTTGATATTGCGTCGCCACAGCTGGTTGAAGCCCTTGAGGACCTCGTCCAAAGAGCGGTTGGCGAGCGGCACTTGGAAGACGTAGCGCGGCTGTACGTCACCGAAGCCCGCGCCGCCGTCCTCGCCCTGCTGCCAGCCCATCTTGCGCAGCCGGTCGGAGACTTCGAAGGCACGCGGCTCGATGTGCGTGGCCTCGACGTCCCGCAGTCGCTTCACATCCGGGTTCTGGATGCCCGACTTGATCGCGGGAGCGTCCCAGCGCCGGATGACGACCGGCGGGCCCATCTTCACGGAGAAGGCGCCCTGCCGCTTCAGATGCGCGAGCATCGGCTGCAGCCAGTCGTCCAGGTTCGGGGCGTACCAATTGATGACCGGGCCCTCGGGAAGGTAGGCGAGGTAGCGCTTCACCTTGGGCAACTGCCGGTAGAGCACCAGGCCCGCACCGACGAGCTCGCCGGTCCGGTCGTCGAACCAGCCCAGGTTCTCCGAACGCCATTCACTCTTCACATCCGCCCATGCCGGGACCTGGCAATGACTTGCCGACGGCAGGCTCTGGATATACGCCAGATGCTGCTCGCGACTGATGGTCCTCAGGGTCAGACTCATTCGGGGCGCTCCTCGGGCTGGTGTGTCCCCATGGGTACAGGGGCTCCGGCTCTCGCGCCGAAGCCTACTGTGCCCCGAGAGCGCCCCGTCTGGGCGTACGGAACCTTGACCCCCGCCCTATGCGCGACGGGGGCGTCGAGGGGCGGCTACCAAAGCCCGCCGAAGAGTCCGCCGTGGGCCATACCCAGGAAGAATCCGACCGCCGATGCGCCGAGGCCGAGGATCAGGCCGAAGCGCTCGCGGGTCGTCTCGGAGATGAACTGCCCCCACGCACCCGTGGCGATCCCCACCAGGCCGGCCCAGGAGCTGAGCAGGTGGAGGTTGTGGAACATCGCCGAGACGAAGGCGATCGCACCCAGGATCAGGGTCACGCCGAGCAGCGTGTCCTGCATGGGATGGGCCTTGCCGTCCGTGGCGAAGAGAGAGCCGGCGGTGTTCGGTCGCAATGTCTGTGCCATAAGGCACCTCCTGCGGAAGGCGGCGCACTGTAGCGCCATACACACCCGATGTGTACAGATTCTGCCCTTCCGCGGCCGGATTTCAACCGGAAGCCCAGGTGCGGGTACTCTGTACCGTCTGCACCGGTGTCTGCCCAGGCCTTGGCAGGGACTCCCGATCGGTCTACTGATCGGGGAGCCCGATTGTCAGTGGCTGCCGATACCGTTGCGTACGCATCACGACCCTCCTGCCACGGAACGACCGTGGCCGCTGAGTCCAAAGGAGGTGGGTTCCACATGCGTCACTACGAAGTGATGGTCATCCTCGACCCCGATCTCGAGGAGCGCGCTGTCTCCCCGTTGATCGAGAACTTCCTTTCCGTCGTCCGTGAGGGCAATGGAAAGGTCGAGAAGGTCGACACCTGGGGCCGTCGTCGTCTCTCGTACGAGATCAAGAAGAAGCCCGAGGGCATCTACTCGGTCATCGACCTGCAGGCCGAGCCTGCGGTCGTCAAGGAGCTCGACCGCCAGATGAACCTGAACGAGTCGGTCCTCCGGACCAAGGTCCTCCGTCCCGAGACCCACTGAGCTTCCCAGCTCAGCGGTACTCGGGATCCGAGTAGCAGCAGCAAAAGCAGCCAGCAGCAAACCCGCCGAGAGGTTCCCCCATGGCAGGCGAGACCGTCATCACGGTCGTCGGCAATCTTGTCGACGACCCCGAGCTGCGCTTCACCCCGTCCGGTGCGGCGGTCGCGAAGTTCCGTGTCGCGTCCACTCCCCGCACCTTCGACCGTCAGACCAATGAGTGGAAGGACGGCGAGAGCCTCTTCCTCACCTGCTCGGTCTGGCGTCAGGCGGCGGAGAACGTCGCGGAGTCGCTTCAGCGAGGCATGCGCGTCGTCGTGCAGGGCCGGCTGAAGCAGCGGTCCTACGAGGACCGTGAGGGCATCAAGCGCACGGTCTACGAGCTGGACGTCGAGGAAGTCGGCGCCAGCTTGAAGAACGCCACGGCCAAGGTCACCAAGACCACCGGTCGAGGCGGCCAGGGCGGCGGGTTCGGCGGTGGCGGCGGCCAGCAGCAGGGCGGCGGCAACTGGGGCGGCGGCTCCGGTGGCGGTCAGCAGCAGGGCGGCGGCGGTGCTCCCGCCGACGACCCCTGGGCGACCGGTGCGCCGGCCGGCGGCGGCCAGCAGGGCGGCGGCGGTGGCTGGGGCGGAAGCTCCGGCGGCTCCGGCAGCTCCGGCAGCTCTGGCGGCGGCTACTCGGACGAGCCCCCCTTCTAGGCCTCAGGGCCAAGGGTGGGCCGTTCCCACACTTCTTGATCACACAGGAGAAACACCATGGCGAAGCCGCCTGTGCGCAAGCCTAAGAAGAAGGTCTGCGCATTCTGCAAGGACAAGGTCACGTACGTGGACTACAAGGACACGAACATGCTGCGGAAGTTCATTTCCGACCGCGGCAAGATCCGTGCCCGCCGCGTGACCGGCAACTGCACGCAGCACCAGCGTGACGTCGCCACGGCCGTGAAGAACAGCCGTGAGATGGCGCTGCTGCCCTACACGTCCACCGCGCGATAAGGGAAGGGTGACCGACTAATGAAGATCATCCTCACCCACGAGGTCTCCGGCCTCGGTGCCGCCGGCGAGGTCGTAGACGTCAAGGACGGCTACGCCCGCAACTACCTGATCCCGCGGAACTTTGCGATCCGCTGGACCAAGGGTGGCGAAAAGGACGTCGAGCAGATCCGTCGTGCTCGCAAGATCCACGAGATCGCGACCATCGAGCAGGCCAACGAGGTCAAGGCCAAGCTCGAGGGCGTCAAGGTCCGTCTGGCCGTCCGCTCCGGCGACGCCGGTCGCCTCTTCGGTTCCGTCACCCCGGCTGACGTCGCTTCGGCGATCGAGGCCGCTGGTGGTCCGAAGATCGACAAGCGTCGTGTCGAGCTGGGCTCGCCAATCAAGACGCTGGGCGCCCACGCGACGTCCGTGCGTCTGCACCCCGAGGTTGCCGCTCAGGTCAACATCGAGGTCGTCTCCGCCTAAGCACTGCGCTTGGCAGAGCTGAAGCAACCGTTGGGCCGCACCCTCAGGGTGCGGCCCAACGTGTTTCCCAGATGTGTTGTTTCACGGATGCGTTGTTTCACGGATCTGCTGTTTCACGTGAAACAGCGGGCCTGGGGCGGCGGGCGCTGGGTGGGTCCGAGGCCGGGGCCGGGGCCGGGTCAGCGGGTGGCGCCGGTGACGACCCAGCGTCCGGAGCGCGTGCGCAGCCAGAGGGTCACCATACGGACCGTCATCATCAGCGTCATCGCTCCCCAGACAGCGGTCAGTCCGCCGCCGAACGTCGGCACGAGGAGTGCCACCGGAACGAAGACCGCGAGCGTAGCCAGCATCGCCCAGGCCAGATACGGTCCGTCCCCCGCTCCCATCAGGACGCCGTCGAGGACGTAGACGATGCCGCAGACCGGCTGGGCGATGGCCACCACCACGAGTGCGGGCAGGGCGGCGTCCTGGACGATGGAGTCGCTGGAGAAGAGCGGGATGAACAGTGGCCGGGCGAGGACGACGAGCCCGCCGAGCACGATCCCCGAGGCGATGCCCCACTGCACCATGCGACGGCAGACGTCGCGCGCACCCTGGGGATCGTTCGCGCCCAGATAGCGACCGATGATCGCCTGACCGGCGATGGCGATGGCGTCGAGCCCGAAGGCCAGCAGGCTCCACAGGGACAAGATGATCTGGTGGGCGGCCACATCGGCGTCTCCGAGGCGCGCGGCCACCGCGGTCGCGATCATGAGGATCGCCCGCAGGGAGAGCGTACGGACAAGAAGTGGTGCACCCGCTTGGGCGCAGGCCCTGATGCCGGCGGCGTCGGGGCGCAGCGAGGCGCCGTGGCGTCTGGCTCCGCGTACGACGACGAAGAGGTACACGGCGGCCATTGCGCACTGGGCGAGGACGGTGCCCCAGGCGGAGCCTGCGATGCCCAGACCGGCGCCGTAGACGAGGCCCACGTTGAGGACGCCGTTGGCGACGAAGCCGCCGATCGCCACATAGAGCGGGGTCTTGGTGTCCTGGAGTCCGCGCAGGACGCCGGTGGAGGCGAGTACGACGAGCATGGCCGGGATGCCGAGCGAGGAGATGCGGAGGTAAGTGATCGCGTACGGGGCCGCGGTGTCCGATGCGCCGAAGAGCTCCACGAGCGCGGGTGCGGTGGGAAGGACGACGGCGATGACGGCGGCGCCGAGCAGGAGGGCGAGCCAGATCCCGTCCATGCCCTGGCGGATGGCGGACTGGAGATCCCCGGCGCCCACCCGGCGGGCGACGGCGGCCGTGGTCGCGTAGGCGAGGAAGACGAAGACACTCACGGCGGTGGTGAGGAGCGCCGAGGCGACGCCGAGACCGGCCAGTTGTGCGGTGCCGAGGTGGCCCACGATCGCGCTGTCCGCCATCACGAAGAGCGGCTCCGCGACGAGTGCGCCGAAGGCGGGAACGGCGAGGGCGATGATCTCTCGGTCGTGCTGTCGCCGAGTGGCCTTGGTCGCCGTGGGAGCCTGTGTCATGCACACCAATCTAATCTTCCACAGGTAAGAGATGCAATTGCTTTGGGACCCTTACCGGGTCTCGAGTGGGACACTCTTCGGGGCGCTGTTTGGTCCGATCTTGGTCCGACTGGGGAAGTTTTTCTTCTGCACAGCCGGTGGATGGGAAAGCCGCAGGTCAGGGTGTGTTTGTGAAGAAGGCTGAGTGCTTGTTCACAGGGCTGTCCACCGAGCCGTGCACAGGTTTGGCGGGGTTCTCCACAGCAACGCGCCCGTCATCCACACCGCCTGTGGATAACCAGATTGGCTGACGGTGGCCACGGGCCTACCGTGGGGCGGCGCCCCCCTCGTGATCCGACCTCGGAAAGCCCGTAAATCCGACGCGTCAGAACCGGAGTTGGGCCGCCCATTTGTCAGTGTCGTGCCGTAAGAAAGAAGGGCACGGCGAGGTCCGCGCGGCGGACGTGAGGGAGGTGGCCCGGTGAGTATTTCCGAGCCCTTGGACGAGCCCTGGGCCGACAGCGGTCCCAGTGACCGTCTGCCCGCCTCCCGCCAGCGCCGCGACGGAGGCAGGAGCCGCGACGAGCAGCACGACCGCGGTCGTGAAGGCGGCGGCTGGGACGGCGGAGGCACCGCCTTCGAACGCGTACCGCCTCAGGATCTCGATGCCGAACAGTCCGTGCTCGGCGGCATGCTGCTCTCCAAGGACGCCATCGCCGATGTCGTCGAGGTGCTCAAGGGCCACGATTTCTACCGGCCCGCACACGAAACGATCTACACGGCGATCCTCGACCTGTACGCCAAGGGCGAGCCGGCCGATCCGATCACCGCGGCGGCCGAGCTCACCAAGCGCGGTGAGATCACCAAGGTCGGCGGCGCATCGTATCTGCACACGCTGGTGCAGACGGTGCCGACGGCGGCGAACGCCGAGTACTACGCGGAGATCGTCCACGAGCGGGCGGTCCTGCGCCGCCTCGTCGAGGCGGGCACGCGCATCACACAGATGGGATACGCGGCCGACGGCGACGTCGACGAGATCGTCAACAGCGCCCAGGCCGAGATCTACGCGGTCACCGAGCAGCGCACCAGTGAGGACTATCTGCCGCTCGGCGACATCATGGAGGGCGCGCTCGACGAGATCGAGGCGATCGGTTCGCGCAGCGGCGAAATGACCGGTGTGCCGACGGGCTTCACCGACTTCGACTCGCTGACGAACGGCCTGCACCCCGGCCAGATGATCGTCATCGCCGCCCGTCCCGCCATGGGTAAGTCCACGCTGGCACTCGACTTCGCGCGCGCCGCTTCCATCAAGCACAACCTGCCCAGCGTCATCTTCTCCCTGGAAATGGGGCGCAACGAGATCGCGATGCGTCTGCTCTCCGCGGAGGCACGGGTGGCGCTGCACCACATGCGCTCCGGCACGATGACGGACGAGGACTGGACGCGGCTCGCGCGCCGGATGCCCGAGGTCTCGGCGGCTCCGCTCTACATCGACGACTCCCCGAACCTGTCGATGATGGAGATCCGCGCGAAGTGCCGCCGCCTCAAGCAGCGCGCGGACATCAAGATGGTGATCATCGACTATCTGCAGCTGATGCAGTCCGGTGGTTCCAAGCGCGCCGAGAGCCGCCAGCAGGAAGTCTCGGACATGTCGCGAAACCTGAAGCTGCTCGCCAAGGAGCTCGAGGTCCCGGTCATCGCGCTCTCGCAGCTGAACCGTGGCCCCGAGCAGCGCACGGACAAGAAGCCCCAGGTCTCCGACCTGCGTGAATCCGGATCGATCGAGCAGGACGCGGACATGGTGATCCTGCTCCACCGCGAGGACGCGTACGAGAAGGAATCGCCGCGCGCGGGCGAGGCGGACATCATCGTCGGCAAGCACCGTAACGGCCCAACGGCGACGATCACGGTCGCTTTCCAGGGGCACTACTCGCGCTTCGTGGACATGGCGCAGACGTAGCAGAGCAGCCGTAGCAGGCGGCAGTACGTCAGGTCAGTTTCCGCACGGTCTCGCCCAGGATCGCCATTGCCGAGGCCGGCGAAGCGCTTGGCGGCGACCAGCGCGTCCCGGTACCTCGGCGGCGCGAGGATCCAGCCGATGCGCAGCGCCGGAGCGAGCGGCTTGGACACGCTCCCGGCGTAGCAGACGTGTTCGACGAGCAGGGAGCGCAGGGCCGCGACCGGGGCGCGGTCGTAGCGGTGCGCGGCGTCGTAGTCGTCCTCGCCCGCGCGGCGATCGACTGCCTGGTCCGGCTCCAGGCCGATGGCGGAGGAAACGCTCTGGTCGGGCGCCAGTTGCAACCGCTCCTCGCGCAGGCCGGATACGACACGGTCCGGGTGCGACCGTGCACGGTCTACGCGGACGGGACCCGGCCCGAGCTGGTCGAAGGCTTCACGCGCAGCACGTTCATCGCCATGATCGAATCCGTCAGGGACGACGCGCTGGCCGCCGCCCTCATCACCGAGACCGACTGGGACCGCGGGATCGCTGATCTGCGCAGGACGGCTGACGACCAAGGGACCTTCCACTACACGTTCTTCAAACCCACGGGTACGCGTTCCGCGTAGCGCGACGCCCGGAATTCGCTCGACGCGTGGCTTCCTCGCGGGTGGACTAGGGCCATGACATCACCCCGTGAAGAGCTGCTGCCCTCCACCCGCCGAGCCCTGCTGCACCGCGTCGCCACCGTTCAGGCGGAGGGGCGGGCGCCTTCGCTCGTCGCCTCGGTGCTCAGGGACGGTGAGTTGGTGTGGACCGAAGGGCGGACCTGCGTCGAGGGGCACGCACCGGACGAGAACGTTCAGTACCGCATCGGCTCGATCACCAAGACCTTCACCGCCGTGCTGGTGATGCGGCTGCGCGACGAGGGCACTCTGGACCTCGCCGACCCCCTGGAGAAGCACCTTCCCGGGACGGCCGCGGGCGACGTGAGCATCGTGGAACTCCTCGCGCACACCAGCGGGTTGGCGGCCGAGACGCCTGGGGAGTGGTGGGAGCGTACGCCCGCTTCGCAGCGTCCGGAACTCGGTGACGTGCTCGGAGAGCAGCCCTTCAAGCACCCCACCGGCCGCCGCTTCCACTACTCCAACCCCGGCTATACGCTGCTCGGTTCGCTGATCGAAGCAGTGCGGGGCGACTCCTGGGAAGCGGTGCTGCGCCGCGAGATCCTGGAGCCGCTGGGCCTCGACAGGACGAGTACGCAGCCGCAGGCCCCGCACGCGGGTGGCTGGGCCGTCCACCCGTGGGCGGACGTGATGATGCCCGAACCGGCCGAGGACCTCGGTCTCATGGCTCCGGCCGGGCAGCTCTGGTCGACGACGGCGGACCTGGCGCGCTTCGCCGCCTTCCTCCTGGAGGGCGATGACCGGGTTCTTTCCGCCGATTCCGTACGGGAGATGCGTACGCCGGCGTCGCCGGCACAGCCGGGGGACTGGGACGTGACGTATGGCCTGGGCACGCAGGTGATCCGTGGGGACGGACGCACCCTGGTCGGGCACGGCGGCTCACTGCCGGGCTTCATGGCCGGGCTGTGGGCGAGCGAGGAGGACGGTCTGGTGGCGGTCACGCTGACCAACTGCACCTCTGGCCCTGCCGTGACGGGCCTGGCCTTCGACCTGCTGAAGATCGTGGCCGAGGCCGAGCCGCGTATCCCTGAGGCGTGGCGGCCCCTGACCGAGCTGGACGAGGGTCTGCTGGAGCTTGCGGGGCCCTGGTACTGGGGGACGAGCGTGTTCGCTCTGCGGCCGCAGGCCGACGGGGAGGTCGACCTTTCGCCCCTTGCGGGCGGTGGCCGCGGCTCGCAGTTCCGGCCGAACGGTGACGGCGCCTGGACCGGCCTTGACGGCTACTTCGCCGGGGAGGTGCTGCGGGCGGTGCGGCGACCCGACGGGTCGGTCAGCCATCTCGACCTGGGGTCGTTCTGCTTCACCCGGGAGCCGTATGACGCGGGGGCTTCCGTGCCGGGCGGGGTGGACCCGGATGGGTGGCGCGGGCTTCCTCAGTAGGAGTTGCCAAGTTCCTGCATAAGCCCACTGGGGCGTCGTGTTTCACGTGAAACACGACGCCCCAGCGCTACGTCAGGCCAACGGCAGCTTCAGAGTTCCATCTTGAAGCCCACATGCGATGCCGTGAACCCGAGCCGCTCATAGAAGCGGTGGGCGTCGGTGCGGGTGGCGTCGGACGTCAGCTGCACCAACCGGCAGTTCTGGCGGCGGGATTCATCGATGGCCCACTCGATGAACCGGGTGCCGAGACCACTGCCGCGCTCGTCGGCGTGGATGCGCACGCCCTCGATGATCGACCGCGTCGCGCCCTTCCGGGAGAGGCCCGGAACGATCGTGAGCTGGAGGGTGCCGACGACGCGTCCCTCGCGAGCGGCGACGACCAGGTGCTGGTTCGGGTCTCCGGCAAGGCGCTCGTACGCGGTGAGGTACGGAGTGAGGTCTTCCGGCGACTCGCGTGCCTTGCCCAGAGGGTCATCGGCGAGCATTTCCACGATGGCGGGAATGTCGTCGGCGCCTGCCGGGCGTATCTCAAGCTCTCCCATGAGACGCAGCCTACGCAGCCTGTGCAGCGATCTGCCTCTGATGCAGGGTCCGCTCCCGCAGGCCTCCTACGCCGGGACCCGTACCGCTTCCACGGCCCTGACCAGCGGCGCGAGCTCCGGGTTCAGCGCCGCTTCGTCGAGTGCCTCGCGCAGCGCGGCGTCATTGGTGGGGCGCGCCTCAGCGAGAAGTGCCGTGCCCGTCTCGCTGACGTCCGTGTAGATGCCGCGGCGATCGGTGGGGCACAGGTACCGGGAGAGCAGCCCTCGGTCCTCGAGCCGGGTGACCAGGCGCGTGGTGGCGCTCTGGCTGAGTACGACGGCGTCGGCGACCTGCTTCATCTGCAGGTGGCCGCCCTCTCCGTCGTGCTGGCGGCTGAGGACGTCGAGCAGGGAGTACTCGCGCACGCTGAGGTCGTGTTTGGCCTGCAGGGCGCGCTCGATGTGGGTCTCGATCTTCCCGTGAAGCAGGGAGAGCGCGCACCAGCCCTGCGCAAGGGCGGTCAGTGCGGGGTCCGTCGCTGTCATGGCTCTTGTTCCTCCGTCCCGGAGCTGCTGAGACCAGGGTAGTCCACCGCTGCAATATCCAGCGGTTGCAAATAACCCGCGTCTGCAATTATTGTGGACGCAAGCTAAGCGCACCTGCAACCGTCTTGGAAGGTAGAACCATGCCTCTCGCGCTATTGGCCCTCGCGATCGGGGCCTTCGGAATCGGGACCACAGAGTTCGTGATCATGGGACTGCTCCCTGAGGTCGCGGGTGACTTCGGCGTCTCCATCCCCACGGCCGGTCTCCTCGTGACCGGCTACGCACTCGGCGTCGTACTCGGCGCTCCCTTGATGACCGTCCTCGGCACCCGCATCTCGCGCAAGCGGATGCTGATGCTGCTCATGGGCCTGTTCATCGCTGGCAATCTGCTGTCCGCCGTGGCCCCGGTCTTCGGCGTCATGCTGGCGGGCCGTGTCGTCGCCTCGCTCGCCCACGGAGCCTTCTTCGGCATCGGGTCGGTCGTCGCGGCCGAACTCGTCGCACCGGAGAAGAAGGCCGGAGCCATCGCCATGATGTTCACCGGCCTGACCGTGGCCAACGTGGTCGGTGTCCCGCTCGGCACGCTCGTCGGGCAGACCCTCGGCTGGCGCACCACCTTCGCCGTCGTCGCGGGGCTCGGTGTCATCGGCCTTGCCGGTATCGCCAAGCTCGTGCCGGACCTGCCCAAGCCCGAGGGCGTACGGCTGCGCCACGAGCTGGCCGCCTTCCGCAACGTGCAGGTGCTGCTGGCCATGGCGATGACGATCCTCGGCTTCGGCGGTGTCTTCGCGGCCGTCACCTACCTCGCGCCGATGATGACGGACGTCGCCGGCTACGCGGACTCCTCCGTGACCTGGCTTCTCGTCCTCTTCGGCCTCGGCATGGTCGCGGGCAACCTGATCGGCGGAAAGTTCGCGGACCGCGCCCTGATGCCACTGCTCTACATCTCGCTCGGCTCGCTGGCCGTGGTGCTCGCCCTCTTCACCTTCACCGCGCACAACAAGATCGCGGCAGCCGTGACCATCACGCTCATCGGCGCCCTGGGCTTCGCCACCGTGCCGCCGCTGCAGAAGCGGGTGCTCGACCAGGCCTCCGGCGCCCCCACGCTCGCCTCGGCCATGAACATCGGCGCCTTCAACCTCGGCAACGCGCTCTCGGCCTGGCTCGGCGGCCTCGTGATCTCCGCGGGCCTCGGCTACACCGCCCCGAACTGGGTGGGTGCGGTACTCGCGGGCTCCGCGCTCGTCCTGGCCGTCGTCTCGGCCACGTTGGAGCGCCGCTCGGCCGCTCCCAACCGGGTCGTCGCGGGCGTGGCCCCCGTCGAGCAGGCGACGCCCGTCCACCACTGACTCCCTCCCCTCAGCTCCTCTCAAGAGCCCCTCTCAAGCACCACCGCACAAGGAGAATCCCCATGAGCACCACCACCCCCGCCGTCGCCCCGCTGACCACGCAGGACGCCGAGGCACTCGTCACCGCGGCCCGCCGCGCCGCTGATGCGGCCGGTGTCACCGTCAGCGTCACCGTCCTCGACGCGGGAGGCCACCTGCTCGCCTTCCGGCGCGACGACCGGGCCGTGCTGATCTCCGGCGAGACCAGCACCCGCAAGGCGTACACGGCGCTCCAGCTCAGCGCCCCGACCGCCGACCTCGTCGAACTGGTCAAGCCCGACGGCCCCTTCCACACCCTGCCCACAGCCCTCGACCGGCCGCTGCTCTTCATCGCGGGCGGCGTCCCGGTCCACCGTGACGGCCGCCTGATCGGCGCCATCGGCGTCGGCGGCGGAGCGCCGGAGCAGGACCACGGGTTCGCCACGGCGGCTGTGGAAGCGCTCGCGTAGGACGACACCGCCCGACGACACCACCGGAGTACGACACCGGAGTACGACGCCGGGAGTACGACACCGTGCGAGGACATGACGAAGGCCCGCCCCCGAGCACCGGAACCATCCGGAGTTCGGGGGCGGGCCTCTGTGCGCGGTCAGCCTGCCGCGACCGTCAGTGGCGCGAAACGGCGGGTCCAGTCGCCGGGCAGCTCGGGGATGCCGTACGTCATCACGGCATTGAAGGCGATTGGCGCGAGGCCGCGCTCCTTCACCCAGGCGAGCAGCTCTTCATGGCGTACGTCGATGTCGGTGCGCAGCGGCCGGTCCGAGCCCGCTGCGAGCGAGGCGATCAAGGCCTTCGCCGTCTCCGTGTCGGGGGCGATCAGGGGGCCGATGACGTGGGTCTCCATGTTCGGCCAGGCGCCCGCGTAGCCGGTGATCGTGCCGTCTGTTTCCGCGACCCGCAGTTGGTCGACGAAGGCGGGAAGCCGGGTGAGCACGTGGGTGCGGTCGAGGCCGAAGACCTCCGTGTCGAGCCGGACGATCGCGGGCAGGTCCTCCGCGGTCGCCGGCCGGGTGGCCACATCCGGCAGCGGGCCGCCGGGCGTGAACCGGCCGCGGACCAGCTCGGCACGGCCGGTGGTCTTGAATCCGAGCTGTTCGTAGAGGGGGCGGCCGTTTGGCGTCGCGTGCAGGGTGAGGGGGGTGGTGCCCGCACCCTCGACGACGTGACGCATCAGGCGGCGGCCGAGTCCCTTGCGGGCGTGCCGTTCGGCGACGAGGACCATGCCGATCGCTCCGAGACCGGGGCGCTCCTGTGGTCCGTACTCGGTCACCACGCAGGCGGCGATGAGGCCGCCATCATCGGGATCGTCGATGCCGTATCCCGTGCCGGCGGAGAGCAGCAGTCCCCATTTGTGGTCTTCGCGTGGCCAGCCGCGATCCTGCGACAGGTCGGCGCAGGCGGTGAGATCACGGAGGGTCAGCCGGCGAATGGGCAGTGCGGAGAGGGTAGGTGTCGACACTCGGCTCAGGCTGTCTGACGCACGTCCTTGGCGTCCACCGGTTTGTGGGGAGAAGCACGTCGCTTCTGGTCACGTTGCTTTTGGTCACGTTGCTTCCGGCCACGGCGGGTCAGCCCCCAGGGCTTGAGTACCGAGACGACCGTCATGAAGAGATAGGCGCTCAGAGAGACGATGGGGCCGGCGATCAAGCCGGTCGGGTCCGTCACCGGGTCGCCCGCGGACACGGTGGCGACCGTGTCGTTGATGCCCGGACGCAGCGCGAAGGCGGATGCGGCCGTGGTGGCCAGGGTCAGCCAGAACTTCGTGTAGACCCAGCGGTGCCTGGCGAGACCCCAAGGAGTTCCGAGAGACAGCAGCAGACCGCTCAGCAGCGTGAGCAGTGCGAGCGGCAGCACCAGCCAGTCCGCGAAGAGCTTCATGGAGCGGGCTGCGGCCTCGATGACCGCGGCGGAATCCGTGGTGATGGCCGCGAGGGCAAGCGCGAGCAGGCCGAGCGTGAGCCCGAGCCAGCCGGCGGCGGCGGTGACATGGACGACGAGGGTGGCCCGGCGAGCGGGGCGGCTTAGTTTCACGTGAAACACGGTGCCGGGAGCGGCGGCGCAGGGCGTCTGACAGCGGGAGTAACCGTAGGTACTAGCCTCGGCGTACATGGCACGCCTTCACCTGTTCGACCTGGACGGAACGCTGCTGCACGGCACGGCGGCCCCCGTGGAGATCTCGCGCCAGCTCGGCCTCGACATGGAGGTCGCCGAGCTGGAACGGGACTTTGTGGCGCGGCGGATCGACTCGCCCCAGTACGCGGCCCGTGTGTACGCCCTATGGGCCGAGCTCACCGACGCGCAGGTGACGGCGGCTTTTGAGGGGGCGCCGTGGCTGACGGGGATCCGGGAAACCTGGGCCGAGATCCGGGAGGGCGGCGACTACTGCGCGGTGATCTCGCTGTCGCCGTCCTTCTTCGTGGAGCGGCTGCTCGGCTGGGGCGCGCATGCCGCGTACGGGTCGCGCTTCCCCTCTGTGCCGTTCACCGAGCCGGTGAATCCGACGGGCATTCTCAATGCGGCGGCCAAGGTGAAGATCGCGGACCGGCTCTGTGAAGAGTTCGGGGTGGGTCGGTCCGATTGCGTCGCTTATGGCGACTCGCTTTCGGACGTGGAGCTCTTCGGAGCGGTCCCTGTTTCGGTGGCTGTCAATGCGGATCAGCGGCTGGTGGGGCTCGCCACCCACTCTTATGTCGGTCGGGATCTGCGGAAGGCGTATGAATTGGTGCGTGGCGCCTGGTAATTGAGGCAATTGACGGTCGTGGGCCGCTGAATTCCCGGTGAAGGATGGCGGGACTTGTGCCTCGGACGGCTGCCGGTATGGTCGAGTCCGGTTCGGGCCGGGTGCATCTCAGCGCACCCCTGGGGGGCACGGGCGGAGGTCAACGCAGCCTAACGGGGCGAAGAGATCGAAGACCTGAACTTTCCGTTATGAGACCGGTGTGACGGCAAGGGGTGGGACGCTGCGGTGAGATGACTGCGGGCAATGTCACATTTGCTACCTACTTGTCCGTAGGGTCCGGTAATCCGGGTTCAATGTGGCCAGATCGGTTACCGAGGCGGAGCGGGGAAAGTAAGCGGCTTCCTTCAGGGAAGTGCACGTACCGACTGAGAGATGTTCGAGGCGAGGCACAGCATGGACGCTCCGACCACCACGTCGGCTGGCAGCGGCACTTCTGGCGACAGCGGCGGTGGAGGCGGGTGGTTCACCCCACGCAAGGCACCGAAGCCGTCCGAGGGCGGCGAGCAGACACGGTCCGAGGGCAGTGAGCCCGAGGCGGCCGAAGGCCGTCGGGTGTCCGCCATACGTCCCGTGGGCAGGCCCAGTGAGCCCACGTCCGCTCCGGCGGCCGCCTCGTCGGCGCCGGAACCCGAGCGTGTCGCCGAGGAACGAATACCCGCCGCCCAGGCAGCAGCGGAACGTCCCGAACATCTTGAGCCGCGCTCCGCGCGCGTACCGGAACCACGGAAGCCCGCAGCCCCCCAAGGCTCGCCCGACGCGATCCGCGTCCAGCGCACGATGGCTGAAGTGGGCCCCGTCGCCGACAAGGTGACCTCGTACTTCTACGCGCTGCTCTTCACCCGGCACCCCGATCTGCGCCCGCTGTTCCCCGCGGCGATGGACACCCAGCGCGACCGGCTGCTCAAGGCGCTGCTGACCGCGGCCGAGCACATCGACAACACCCAGGTACTCACCGCGTATCTGAAGAACCTCGGCCGCGGACACCGCAAATACGGCACCCGGCCCGAGCACTACCCGGCCGTCGGTGAGTGCCTGATCGGCTCGCTCAGCCGGTACGCGAGCGCGGTCTGGGACGAGGAGACCGAGGCCGCCTGGGTCCGGACGTACACGACGATCTCCCAGATCATGATCGACGCTGCTGCCGCGGATGAGCTGCGCGCCCCCGCCTGGTGGTTCGCCGAGGTCGTCTCGCACGATCTCAGGACGCCTGACATCGCTGTCGTCACCGTCCGCCCCGACCAGCCCTATCCCTTCCTGGCAGGCCAGTACACGAGCCTGGAGACGCCCTGGTGGCCGCGGATCTGGCGGCACTACTCGTTCGCGTCGGCACCGCGCTCCGACGGACTGCTCTCGTTCCATGTGAAGGCCGTCCCCGCGGGCTGGGTCTCCAACGCCCTGGTGCACCACGCACGGCCAGGTGACGTCCTGCGACTCGGCGCGCCCGCCGGTTCGATGACCGTCGACCACACCACCGACAGCGGCTTGCTCTGTCTGGGCGGCGGCACCGGCATCGCGCCCATCAAGGCGCTCGTCGAGGACGTCGCCGAGCACGGTGAACGGCGTCCGGTGGAGGTCTTCTACGGCGCCCGCACCGACCACGACCTGTACGACATCGACACGATGCTGCGTCTCCAGCAGACCCACCCGTGGCTCTCGGTCCGGCCGGTCGTCGACGACCACGCCCAATTCCCGGACGCCGTGCGTGAGTACGGCCCCTGGAACGAGTACGACGCCTACCTCTCGGGCCCGCCCGGCATGATCCGCAGCGGCGTGGACGCACTGCGGGACGTCGGCATCCCGGCAGGCCGGATCCGCCACGATTCCGTGGAGGAACTGGTCGCTGCGGGCGATTAGCCGAGGTCAGGGGCGTGCATCGCGCGTACGCCCTCGATGTTGCCGTCCAGGTAGTGGCGCAGAGACAGCGGTACGAGATGGACCGAGGCGATCCCGACCCGGGTGAAGGGCACATGGACGATCTCGTACTCGCCGCACGGCTCCTCCATCTCGGGGCCGTGCCGGAGCGAGGCGTCCATGGACTCGAGGCGGCAGACGAAGAAGTGCTGCACTTTGACGCCGGTCGCACCACCGTCCTCGCCGATGTGCTCGACGGTGTCCACGAAGCAGGGCACCACGTCGGAGATCTTGGCGCCCAGCTCCTCGTGCACCTCACGATGGAGCGCGTCGACGACGGTCGCGTCCTCCGGCTCCACGCCGCCACCGGGGGTGAGCCAGTAGGGATCGACGCCGGGCTTGGTGCGCTTGATCAGGATCAGGTCGTCGCCATCGAGCAGGACGGCGCGTGCGGTGCGCTTGACCACGGGGCGAACGGTCATGGGAGAAATGTGGCCCGGACTGTTCCACGTGAAACATCGTGAACCAGCCGGAGTCTCGCTCAAGCCCAGTCGACGGCAGCGCGCAGCAGCCACTCGTGCGCCCGCGCGATGTGCGGCATCGCGAGTGTGCCGGTGCGTACGACGATGAAATACGTGCGCAACGGGGGCACCGCCGGGTCCAGCAGGGCCACGACCTCGCCACTCTTCAGAGCGGGAGCACAGAGATAGCGGGGCAGCACGGCGAGCCCCGCCCCGGCGGTGACGCAGGCGAGGACCGCCCGTAGGTCCGGCACAATCACGGAGCCCGATGCGGCCGGACGGGTGTCGAAGACGGCCGCCCAGTAGCGGGCGACCAGCGGCAGCGACTCGTGGACCTCCACCATCGGCAGATCCTCGAGGGCCGATGCGCCCTTGCGACGCAGCTTGCCGGGGCCGATACCTGCGGCCAGGCGTGGGCCCGCGACCAGGACGTGCTCCTCGTCGCAGAGCGGCGTCGCGGTGAGCAGCGCGCCGCGCGGCCGGGCCGTGGTGATGGCCAGGTCGTGGTGCCCGGCGGAAAGCCCTTCGAGGACCTCCTCCGCGTTGCCGAACGAGGCACGCAGTGCGAAGCCCTGTCCGTCCTGACCGGTCAGCGCGGTGAGGACGGGCAACGCACGAGCAGCGGTGAACTCCGGAGGCCCCGCGAGGTGGAGGGTGCGTACCGACGAGTCCTCTTCGAGCCCCGTCTCGGCGATCTCCACCAGGGCGTCGAGATGCGGCGCGGCTTTGTGGGCGAGCTCGTCCCCGATGGTCGTGGGGGTTACGCCGCGCGCCTGGCGCAGGAACAGGGGGCGGCCCAACTGCCGCTCAAGGGTGCGTATCTGCGACGTCACGGCGGGCTGCGAGAGGCCGAGCAGGGCGGCCGCGCGCGTGAAGGAGCCGGCCCGGTGCACGGTCACAAACGTGCGCAGCAGGGCCAGATCCACGGTGCCGCCCTCCCCTCCCGGCCCTCGGGCCGCGCCCAACTATAAATATGTCGATAGGTCTCTGTCGCTACTGTGATTGGACACTGACACAGAGTCAACTAGCCTTGTGCGCGCGGTTCTTCGCGCGCAGAACCGGAACGGTCCGAGCCACGAGGGGGGAGGCTCGGACCGTTCGTTCTGCGTAGCCCGGTACTAGCCGGGAGCGGTCCACACGCACTCAGGGCCGTCAGCCCGCCGACTCGTCCAGCGCGCGCAGCACATCCGCGACCAGGTCATCCGGGTCCTCGGACCCGGCGGAGAGGCGGATGAACCCCTCGGCGACGGCGTCCCCGCCCCAGCGGCCCCGCCGCTCCGCCGTGGAACGCACACCGCCGAAACTCGTCGCGTCATCCACCAGACGCAGTGCGTCGAGGAAGCGGTCGGCCCGCGCGCGGTCGGGCAGCGTGAAGGAGACCACGCAGCCGAAGCGCCGCATCTGCTGCGAGGCGATCTTGTGCGACGGGTCGTCCGGCAGCCCCGGATAGCGAAGCCCGGTCACGTCATCCCGCTCGCGCAGCGCCTCGGCAAGGGCCAGGGCGTTGGCGTTCTGGCGCTCGGCGCGCAACTGGAGCGTGGCCAGCGAGCGATGCGCCAGCCAGGCCTCCATCGGGCCGGGAATGGCGCCGACGATCTTGCGCCAGCGCCGCACGGCAGCGGTCAACTCGGCGTCGCGGCAGGCGACGTACCCAAGGAGGATGTCGCCGTGGCCGGTGAGCATCTTGGTGCCGCTGGCCACGGAGAAGTCGGCGCCGAGTTCCAGGGGGCGCTGGCCGAGCGGTGTGGCCAGGGTGTTGTCGACCGCCACCAGGGCCCCACGCGCGTGTGCCGCGTCGGCGAGGCGCCGCACGTCGCACACGTCGAGGCCCGGGTTCGACGGCGTCTCGATCCAGAGCAGCTTGGCGCCGTCCAGGACGTCGAGCTGGGCGTCGCCGCCGGTCGGGGCGGTGCGCACCTCGATGTCGTACGCGGTGAGCTGCTCCCTGACCAGGGGCAGCGCCTGATAGCCGTCGTCCGGCAGGACCACCACGTCGCCGGCGCGCAGCTGCGAGAAGAGCACAGCCGAGATGGCGGCCATCCCGGAGGCGAAGACCAGGGTCTCCACGTCGGTGCCAGCGGCTCCGTCACTGCCCCTGCGCGAGGCCCCGCCCGGCGCCCCGCCCGGCGCCTCGAGCTCGCCGATGGCCTGCTCGAGAAGCGTCCAGGTCGGGTTGTCGTCCCGGCCATAGGTGTACGGACCGGTGGGATCGCCCGGCAGGTGGAAGTGCGCGGCGAACACGGGGCCCGGGAGGGTCGGCTCGTGCTTCACGGGCTCGGGGAGACCGGCCCGCACCGCTCTCGTGCCGTCACCCAGCCCGGTGCCTGTTCCCGCGCCGGTACCTGTGCCGGTACCCGCGGATATCGCTGCGGAGTCCGTCATGCCGCCCGCCCTTCCCTTGCTTCGCGTACAGCGTCGAGCAGGCCGTCGCTCGCCGCCTCCACCATTCTCAGGCACGTGTCGAACCCGTCGTCGTCCCCGTAGTACGGATCGGGGACGTCCAGGTCGCCCAGAGCGGCGGCCGCGGGGTCGTACGAGCGCAGCAGCCGCACTTTGTCGGCGTCGGCCGCTGTGGGCGCGAGGCGGCGCAGGGTCCGCTGGTGGCCGGTGTCCAGGGCGATCACCAGGTCGAGCCGGGAGAACCAGGAGGTCTGGAAGCGGCGCGCCACGTGATCGCTCTCGTAGCCGGCCGTCGCGAGGGCGGAGACGGTGCGTGGATCGGCGCCGTCCCCTTCGTGCCAGCCGTCGGTGCCCGCGCTGTCCACCTGGACCAGGTCACCGAGCCCCGCCTCGTCGACCCGGGCGCGGAAGACGGATGCGGCCATGGGGGACCGGCAGATGTTGCCGGTGCAGACGAAGCACACGGAGAAGGCTGTGGGGAGGGCCGTGGGGAGGGCCATGGGGAGGGCTCAGTCCTTGTCGTCGGGCAGGACGACGTTCAGCGCCCAGGACACGATCGAGATGATCAGGCCGCCCAGGACGGCGGTCCAGAACCCTTCGACGTGGAAACTCACGTCGAACTTGTCGGCCAGCCACGAGGTGAGCAGCAGCATCAGAGCGTTGATCACCAGCGTGATCAGGCCGAGGGTCAGGATGAACAGCGGGAAGGTGAGCACCTTCACGATCGGCTTGACCAGGAAGTTCACCAGGCCGAAGAGCAGTGCGACGACGAGCAGCGTGAGCGTCTTCTTGCCCGTGCTGTCGCCGGTAAGCGTGATCTTGTCGAGGAGCCACACGGCGACGGCCAGGGCCGCCGCGTTGGCGATCGTCTTGACTACGAAATTCTTCATGTGTCTGATCGTTGCAGACGGACGGCCAGAGCGGTCGGCCGGCGACCTTGGGCAAGGGGCGTACGAGGACGATGAAGGCATTCCGGCTGGATGAACTGGAGACGGAGCGTGCCGCGAACGACGGCGCGTATCTGCAGTTTCTGCGTGAGCGGAACATGTCGGTCGGGCTGTACGCGCTCGACGCGGGAGAGACCGATCCGCAGCAGCCTCACCAGCAGGACGAGGTGTACATGATCGTCAGCGGCCGGGCCGCGATCACGGTCGGCATGGAGACCACCCAAGTCGCGCGCGGCAGTGTCGTGTACGTGCCGGCCGGGGTCGCCCACAAGTTCCACCACATCAGCGAGGACCTGCGCGTGCTCGTCGTCTTCTCCCCTCCGGAAGGCTGACTTCTCGGGGCTGCGACCTCGGGGTTCCCTAGGGGGCGGATCAGGGGAGGACAAGGGATCGGAGGCCCCCGTCGGGTCCTCCGCCGCCCTAGCATCGAATGCAAGAAGTAAGTCAGATGCTGGGACAGATGCAGAGAGAGGTTAGGGACGATGGCAGCGCAGGAGATCTTCTCGGGATTGCCGTGGTGGGTGAAGTGGATCGCGGTGCCGGTCATCGCCCTGGTCGTGTTCGGCGGTTTGATAGCGAGCGTCGTGGGATTCGTGGTCGGCCTGTTGTTCAAGGCACTGATTTTCGTGGCCCTGGTGGGTGGACTCATCTACGTCGTACGGAAGTTCATATCCGGCTCGACGTCTTCGCGCAGCGATTGGTGACGTGCCGCAACAGTTCGCTCGGGTGGGGGAAGTTTCCTGGCGCGACGCCTTAGGGCGGTGGCCAACGGTTAGAGTCCGAAAACCGACGCGGGGCGCGCCCCGCGCGCGGGCGCACTGCGCTCCCACCCGTGTATCCCCGGGCACGGGCGGAACCCCCACGCGTTTCGGGAGTGAACTGTGGCCACGGTTGACGCCGCACCAGCTGACACCTCGTCCAACGGCACCTTGTCCAACGGCGCCTCGCCCAACGACGCCTTGTCCAACGGCGCTTCGTCCAACGACCCCCCGTACGGGGCGTCGCCGACCGTCACGGCGTCAACTGCCGCCGCGCCGACCCTCATTGGCTCGGTGCAGCGGGCGATGCGGCTGCTGGAAGCCGCTTGCGCGCATCAGGAGGGCGCGCCCGCCAAGCAGTTGGCCCGCGAGGCCGGGCTCGCCCTGCCCACGGCCTACCACCTGCTGCGCACGCTGACCCACGAGGGCTATCTCCGCCGGGACAAGGGCGTGTTCGTGCTCGGCGAGGCGGTGGAGCGGCTGAGCGCGGGCCAGGCGCAGCAGAATCGTCGCGGCATGATCGACGAGGCCCTGGCGCACTGGCGCGACTCCATCGGCGTGCCGGTGTATTTCGCCATGTACCGCGAGGGCGAGATCGAGGTCGTGGCCGTCGCGGACACGCCCGGGAACCCGGCGGTGGAGGAGTGGGCCGACTTCCGCGAGACGGGACACGCCCATGCGATCGGGCAGTGTCTGCTCGCCCAACTCGACGACGAGCAGCGCCAGGACCACCTGTCCCGCTACCCGGTGCAGTCGATCACTCGGTACTCGGTCCGCGACGACCGGAGTCTCATGCGGCGCCTGGACGGAATGGGCCGGATGAAGCCCGTGGTGGAGCGGCAGGAGTACGCGTTGGGGACGGTGTGTGCCGCGATTCCGGTCACTGTCGGTAACACCGCGGCGACCATGGCGATTTCTGTTCCCGCCTATCAAGCGGATCGGCTACTGCCCGCCGCCGAGCGGTTGCAGAATGAGATCGGGAGGCTACTAGGGACACTTGCCTTCTCTATCAGCATCTGAAAACTCACTCCTTGTGATCTGATGTGTACGTTAAGCAAGATGCCATGAGTGTCAGGGAGTTGGTTCCTGGCCAGTCGAGCTTTAGCGACGGGGTAGGCGGGCGATGCGCGAGTCGGTCCAGGCAGAGGTCATGATGAGCTTCCTCGTTTCCGAGGAGTTGTCGTTTCGCATCCCGGTGGAGCTGCGCTATGAAACCGGCGATCCGTACGCCGTCCGGCTGACCTTCCACCTCCCCGGCGACGCGCCTGTCACCTGGGCCTTCGGGCGTGAGTTGCTCGTCGACGGGGTGGGTGGGGCGTGTGGTGACGGTGATGTGCACATCGCGCCCACCGATCCCGACCTGCTCGACGAGGTGCTCATCAGACTTCAGGTCGGCGGGGACCAGGCGCTGTTCCGGGTGGGGATCCCGCCGCTGCTCGCCTTCCTGGACCGTACGGACAAGCTGGTCCCGCTGGGGCAGGAGCGGGCGCTCGCCGACTTCGAGGCGCACCTGGACGAAGCCCTGGACCGGATCCTCGCCGAGGAGCAGAGCGCGGGTTGACCTCCGGGACCCAAGGGGCGCAGCCGTACGGCAGTTTGGTGCATTTCGTGGCATCGACAACTCGGCTTTGCGGCGCCGCCCGCCGCGTCGTCGCTCAGGCCTTGCGGCGGCGGCCCTTTCCGCCACGGGTCTGCTTCGGGGCCGGGGCGGCTCCGGCACCGCTTCCCATGGGACCCGAGGCCGGGTTCGACGGGCCCGGGGCCGCGCTTCCCGTCCGGCCCGTCGGCGTCGAACGGTCGGCGGAGACCACCAGGGCGGCGAGCGCGGTCGTCACCGGCACCGAGGCGACCAGGCCGATCGAGCCGACCAGGGTGCGCACGATCTCCTCGGCCACCAGCTCGCTGTTGGCCACCGTGCCCACGCTGCTCTGCGCGATCGAGAAGAGCAGCAGCAGAGGCAGCGCGGCGCCCGCGTAGGCCAGGACCAGGGTGTTGACGACCGAGGCGATGTGGTCGCGGCCGATGCGGATGGCCGCGCCGTACAGACCGCGCCAGCCCATCGTGGGGTTGGCCTGGTGCAGTTCCCACACGGCGGACGTCTGCGTCACCGTCACGTCGTCGAGCACGCCGAGCGAGCCGATGATGACGCCGGCGAGCAGCAGACCGCTCATGTCGATGGATGGATACAGGCCGTGGATCAGGCCGGTGTTGTCGTCCGTGTTGCCGGTCAGCGAGGCCCAGCCGATGAAGAGCGAGCCGAGCAGTCCGATGAGGAGCAGCGAGATCAGCGTGCCCAGGACCGCGACGGATGTTCGCGCCGTGATCCCGTGGCACAGATAGAGCGCGATCAGCATGATGGCGCTGGCCCCGATCACCGCCACGACCAGCGGGTTCGAGCCCTGGAGGATCGCGGGCAGGATGAAGAACGTCAGGACCAGGAAGCTCAACGCCAGTGCGACCAGGGCCATGACCCCGCGCATGCGCCCCACCACGACGACGGCGAGCGCGAAGATCCCGGCCAGCAGCGCCATGGGGAGCTTCCGGTTCACGTCGGTGACCGAGTACTGCAGCGCCTCGGGGGCGGTGGGCTCGTAGGCGACCACCACCTCCTGGCCCTGGCGCAACTGCCGCGGTGAGTCAGGCTGGACGATCTCGGTGAAGGTGCGGCCCTTGTCCTTGCCGCTGGCCACCTCGATCGTCGCCTTCTTGCAGACGCCCTCCGCGCGGGACTGTGCGGACTGCCCCTCGGCGGTGGAGGTGTCGCCGTTGGGCGGGGTCTGCGAGGCGTTCACGTCCTTGCAGGGGAGCTCCTGCACCTTCGTCACGTCGGCCGCCTGGGTCTGCCGGTCGAAGCCGACTCCGGTGCGCTCGTGGCCCGGTGCGCCACCGGGCCAGAACACCGCGAGCCCCACGACCACCGCGGTGGCGAAAGGAATCAGCACGGCGGCGATGACCTTGCGCAGATGCTTGGAGACGGGCGCGGCGGGTCCGTGGCTGTGGGAGTGCCCGTGCGGCTCGGGAGGCCCGTTCGGGACGGGCGGCTGGGACGGCGGCTCTGTGGTGGTCACTGCCCGATCATCGCAAGAACGGAGGGGGCCCTCTGTTCAGCGCGCCCGATAGGACGCTAGCGTGGAGCCACCTTTGCAATCGCGGGAGCTCGGAGCACCGGGCTGAGAGGGCGCTGAACTCCGTACGAAGCGGCACAAAAAGTGCACGAGCCGTACGGAATCCGCTGCGTCGACCGCCGAACCTGTTACCGGGTAATGCCGGCGTAGGGAGTAGGTCTCATGACCACATCGGACGCACGCACGCCTGCCTCCAGCAGCGACGAGAACGTCAAGAACGACGAGAACACCGTCGAGGCGGAGGCCGGGAAGTCCATCGGCTGGCACAAGGCGTATGTCGAGGGTTCACGCCCCGACCTGCGGGTGCCGGTCCGACAGGTGCACCTCACCAACGGCAAGGCCGTGACCCTGTACGACACTTCGGGGCCGTACACCGACGAGTCCATCGACACCGACGTCCGCAGGGGCCTCGCGCCGCTGCGCGAGAACTGGATCATCGCCCGCGGCGACACCGAGGAGTACGTGGGCCGCCCGCCCCGCCCCGAGGACGACGGCATCAAGCACACGTCGCCGCGCGGCGGCCTGAAGAACCTCGACGCGGTTTTCCCCGGCCGCCCGCGCCAGCCGCGCCGGGGCCGCGGCGGCCAGGCGGTGACGCAGCTCGCGTACGCCCGCCGAGGCGAGATCACGCCCGAGATGGAGTTCATCGGGATCCGCGAGAACCTCGACCCCGAGGTCGTGCGCGCGGAGGTCGCCGCGGGCCGTGCGGTGATCCCGGCCAACGTCAACCACCCGGAGATCGAGCCGATGATCATCGGCAAGAAGTTCCTGGTGAAGGTGAACGCCAACATCGGCAACTCCGCGGTCACCTCCTCCATCGAGGAGGAGGTGGACAAGATGACCTGGGCGACCAAGTGGGGCGCCGACACGGTCATGGACCTGTCCACCGGGCGCAACATCCACACCACGCGCGAGTGGGTCCTGCGCAACTCCCCCGTCCCCATCGGCACCGTGCCGCTCTACCAGGCCCTGGAGAAGGTCGACGGCCAGGCCGAGGCGCTGACCTGGGAGATCTACAAGGACACGGTCATCGAGCAGGCCGAACAGGGCGTGGACTACATGACGGTGCACGCGGGCGTGCGCCTTCCGTACGTCCCGCTGACCGCCAACCGCAAGACCGGCATCGTCTCGCGCGGTGGCTCGATCATGGCGGCCTGGTGCCTCGCGCACCACAAGGAGAGCTTCCTCTACGAGAACTTCGAGGAGCTCTGCGAGATCCTCGCGTCGTACGACGTGACGTACTCCCTCGGCGACGGACTGCGCCCCGGTTCGATCGCGGACGCCAACGACGAGGCGCAGTTCGCCGAGTTGCGCACCCTCGGGGAACTCAACACGATCGCCAAGCGTCACAACGTACAGACGATGATCGAGGGCCCGGGACACGTCCCGATGCACAAGATCAAGGAGAACATCGACCTTCAGCAGGAGATCTGCGAGGAGGCGCCGTTCTACACGCTCGGCCCGCTGACCACGGACATCGCGCCCGCGTACGACCACATCACCTCCGGCATCGGCGCCGCGATGATCGGCTGGTGGGGCACGGCGATGCTCTGTTACGTCACGCCCAAGGAGCACCTGGGCCTGCCCAACCGCGACGACGTGAAGACGGGCGTCATCACGTACAAGATCGCGGCCCACGCGGCGGACCTCGCCAAGGGGCACCCGGGCGCACAGGACTGGGACGACGCGCTCTCGGACGCACGCTTCGAGTTCCGCTGGGAGGACCAGTTCAACCTGGCCCTCGACCCGGTCACGGCACGGGAGTTCCACGACGAGACCCTGCCGGCGGAGCCCGCGAAGACGGCGCACTTCTGCTCGATGTGCGGGCCGAAGTTCTGCAGCATGAAGATCTCGCACGACATCCGGCGTGAGCACGGCGGCTCGCAGGACGAGATCGAGGCGGGCATGGAGCAGAAGTCCAAGGAGTTCGCGGCAGCAGGAAACCGCGTGTATCTGCCCATCGCCGACTGACCGGCGCGGTCCGTGGCGCTTCGGCGGTGCGTGGCGCTTCGGGCGGGCTTTCGATGGCGCCCGCCCGAGGCGGCCTCGCGTGCTACTCCGGCTTGTGGTCGGGGCCGCCGAAGTCCGGGCTGGAGAAGTCCGGGCTGGAGAAGCTCGGGCGCGGTCCCGCCGCCGGGCCGCCGTCCGGGCTGCTGAATCCCGGCCTGTGGTAGCCGAGGTGGGGCATGCGGCTGCTCGGCCCCGTCGCCGGTGTCCGAGCCGCGTGTGCCGCCCCGGGATCCGCGAGTGCCTCCCGCAGGAACGGCAGGAGGCCGCGCTCCAGGAGTGCCTTGGCCCAGGCTTCCCTGGCGCGCACCACCTCCTCGTTCTGTTCGCCGTACGCACCGGCCTGGAGTGAGGTGGAGCCGTTGCGCAGGGCCGTCAGGAGCAGGCCGATCGCGGCGATCAGGATGCCCCCTGCGGTGAGCGCGCCGAACAGCCATCCCGCGGTGAGCAGGGTGTCCGCGAAGGCGGGCTTGGGGTTGAGCATCTTCAGGATGTAGCCGACGAGCAGGAAGATCGCGGCGGCCGCCCCGGCGAGGACGGGTGCGAGCACCGCGACGACGGCGATGGCCCCCGCCCCCGAAGCCTGGGTGGTGACCTCCCCCATCGTGGTGGCGAGATGGAGGCCGCCGGAGCCGGCTTCCGCCGGGCCCTCGCTGCTCCGCTCGCGGATCGATGGTGCGGCAGATCCGTTTTCGCGCAGTTCTTCGCGGACCTTCACATAGTGCGTGTACTCGGTCGTGGCGGCGGCCGTGATCAGCGCAGTGGCGTTCAGCGCCATGGTGCGCAGCTGTTCTGGATTGAGCCGCTCGCCCATCGCGGCGAGATCAGGATGGTTCGGTGCGGTGCGCAGCGCCTCATCGAGGATCCGCTCGTACTCGGGGCGGTCCTCATTGAGCAGGTGTGGAGCGCTGTTCATGTGCATCCCCCGATGCTCCGTAGGGCTTGGGGCTCGCATGGCTACGAGCCGTCGGGCAGAAACGGAGGGGAGCCTGCTACGGATAAGCCGATGGTAGAGCCGTGACGGCACGCGGTGACAGGGGGTTTCCAGAAATAGGCCCGTCGGCCGACGTGATCGTGTAGAGGTGCACCTGCCCAGCGAACGCTCAGTTATCCAGGGGAAGTTGGCAGACCAGCAGTTTTCCGGCCATGGTCACGCCGCCGTCCATGGCGATGGCCAGGCCGCCTGCGTAGATGTGCGGTCCCTCGATGACCGGTCCGCCGCCGTCCGAGTCGTCCTCGGAGCCGACATCGCCGAGCAGATACGGGATGGGGCTGTGGCCATGGACGATGCGGTGGCCGCCGTACATGTCGAGGAGTTCGCGTACGGCGGAAGGGCCCGACTCGTCGCGGAAGGCGAAGCGCTTGGTGAACTTCCGGAAGAGGTCCCAGCACTCGTCGGCGTCGTTGCGCGTGAGGGTCTCGCGGACCGTGTCGTTCACGGCTTCGATCGAGTCGCCGTAATCCAGATAGGCGGTCGTGTCGGAGTGCATCAGGAGATGCCCGTCCTCCGCCTCGATCGCGTCGAGGCGTGCCATCCACTGCAGATGGTGGTCCTCGAGGCGCTCCATGTCGGTCTTCTGGCCGCCGTTCAGGAGCCAGGCGGCCTGGAACGTGGCAGTGCCCGCGCCCGAGTTGACCGGGGTGTCGCCGAACCGCTTCGCGCCGAGCAGGAGCAGCTCGTGGTTGCCCATCAGCGCCTTGCAGTAGCCGCCCGCAGCCGCTGCCTGTGCGGAAAGGCGCATCACGAGGTCGATGACGCCGATGCCGTCCGGGCCGCGGTCGGTGAAGTCGCCGAGGAACCACAGGCGCGCGTTGCCCGCGGACCAGTCGCCCTCCGCGTCGATGAGGCCCTGCTCCTGGAGCGCCGCGAGCAGCTCGTCCAGATAGCCGTGCACATCGCCCACCACGAACAGCGGGCCGTGCTCGTCGGACGCCGGGGCCTGTGGAGGCTCGGGCATGACCTGCACCTCCACTTGCACGGTGTCGCCGCGGTTGATCACGGGAAGGTCGCGCTGGGTGGGGGTGTAGCCGTCGTCCACCGTCCCGGGGGCCTCCCCCGGGACGACCGGCTCCGTCACGCTCCCCGAACCCCCCTGGACCGGACCGGTCTCATGGACGTACGCCGGAACGCGGAAGTCGCGCAACGTCGCCGTCCGCACATCGGGTCCCTGACCGGCCCCCTGAGTCATCGACCCCTCCACCACCATTGCGCCGCATCTGCACCGAGATCGGACTGCCTGGTCGCAGCGGCCCGCGGTGTCGTCCGCCCATCATAGGAATGCGGCTCGCGCTGTGTGGTGCACCAGGGGTGGTGAATCAGTGCTGAACCCCTGTTCACCGAGGTTTTCTCCCGAATTGGGTAGGGGTTTCCCCACAGATCACGACCGGGCCGTGCGGGGCAGTTCCAGTTGACGGGGGTTCTCCCCGCCCGGCGGCCCGCTCAACCGGGTCCCGGCGAGCGGGGTGGGCTGACCGTCGTACGCGGTGGACGTCGCTGGGACGAGGTGCGCACGATCAGCTCCGTCGGTATCACCTGCTCGACGGGCCGGCCCGAATCGAGGCCTTCGATGGCGTCGATGAGGAGCTGGACCACGGCCGTGCCGATGCGCCGCGGTTTGAGCGAGAGCGTGGTGATGGGCGGCTCGGTGGTGGCGTAGACGGTGGACTCGCTGCAGCACACGAGCAGCAGGTCGTCCGGCACACGCAGTCCGTACCGGCGGGCGGCCGCGAGGAGATCGGTGCCGTTCGGGTCGAAGAGGCCGTACACGGCGTCGGGCCGGTCCGGGCGGGCGAGCAGCCGGTCGGCGGCGACCGCGCCGGCACAGGGGTCGTGGGCCGGGTAGGACTCGTAGACGGGGTCCTGGCCGACGCGTTCGCACCAGCGCAGATAGGCGGTCGTGGACAGATGGGTGTACGTGTCCGTGGTGGTCCCGGTGAGCAGTCCGATCCGGCGGGCTCCGGCCGCCGCGAGGTGGTCGAGGATCTCCAGGACCGCCGCCTCGTGGTCGTTGTCGACCCAGGCGGTGACCGGAAGGGACCCGGCCGGACGGCCGTCGGAGACCACGGGCAGGCCTTGGCGCACCAGTTCGCTGACGACGGGATCGTGGTCGGACGGATCGACGACGACGGTGCCGTCGAGCGCGACGTTCGACCACACGTCGACCGGGCTGCGCCGGGAGGTGGCGGGCAGGATGACGAGGGCGTAGCCGCGGGCCAGCGCGGCCGAGGTCGCGGCTCTGGCCATCTCCGCGAAGTACGCGAATTCGGTGAAGGTGAAAGGTTCATCCCCGTACGTCGTCACGGTCAGGCCGATGAGGCCCGACTTGCCGGTACGGAGCGTTCGGGCCGCCGCGGAAGGGCGATAGCCCAGCCGTTCGGCGACCTCGCGGACATGGCGTCGGGTGGCGTCCGGAAGCCGGCCCTTGCCGTTGAGAGCGTCGGAGACAGTCGTGATGGAGACACCGGCGGCGGCGGCGACGTCTCTGATGCCCGCTCGGCTCTGCCGGTTGCCCCGGCGGGCGGTTTCTGCTCGGCTCACCTGGTGGTTCCCTGCTGCTGTCATGGCGAGCCGATAGTAGGGCTCATGAGGGTGGGTAGTGCGGACGCATATTCACTCGTTGACAGGCACGTTTCTGCATGGCCGAACTGGGTCAACTGCCTTGGATTGTAAGGGGGTTGAGGGGTTCTGGGGCGGGCGGTCCTTTGTTGTCGCGCACAGGCCTGCCAAATGAGCGATGTTTCGAAGAGGTCTCAACTCACCTTCACGGGTGATGCGCGCCACGGAGTGAGCCACGGGCGCGCGCCAGGAAGGGGAGCGCTCCCCCCTCTGTGCGCGCCTGGCGGAGCGGATACCCCTGACCCATTCGCAGCAGCGCTGAATCCTCATAAGGTGAGGAGTATTGAAGTCAGGGTGTTCAGATGTTCAGAGGAGGACTGCGGTGAGCGAGACGAGCCCGAGGCTGCGTGCCGAGCTGGAGGGTATCCCCACCTACAAGCCGGGGAAGCCTGCCGCGGCCGAAGGCCCGGCGGCCTACAAGCTGTCCTCGAACGAGAACCCCTACCCGCCCCTGCCGGGCGTCATGGAGAGCGCACTCGCGGCCGCGGGCACATTCAACCGCTACCCGGACATGGCATGCACCGGCCTGATGAGTGAGATCGCCGAGCGCTTCGGGGTGCCGGAGGCGCACGTGGCGACGGGTACCGGCTCGGTCGGTGTCGCGCAGCAGCTGCTCCAGGCCACGTCGGGCCCGGGGGACGAGGTCATCTACGCCTGGCGGTCCTTCGAGGCGTACCCGATCATCACGCAGGTGAGTGGTGCCACGTCGGTGAAGGTGCCGCTGACACCCGGGGACGTCCACGACCTGGACGCGATGGCCGACGCCATCACCGATCGGACGCGGCTGATCTTCGTCTGCAACCCGAACAACCCGACCGGCACGGTGGTGCGCAGGGCCGAGCTCGAGCGGTTCCTGGACCGGGTGCCGAGCGATGTCCTGGTGGTGCTCGACGAGGCGTACCGCGAGTTCATCCGCGATGCCGAGGTGCCGGACGGCGTGCAGCTCTACCGCGAGCGTCCGAACGTCGCCGTGCTGCGTACGTTCTCCAAGGCCTACGGCCTCGCCGGCCTTCGCGTGGGCTTCGCGATCGCCCATGAACCGGTGGCGGCGGCGCTGCGCAAGACGGCGGTGCCCTTCGGGGTGAGCCAGCTCGCGCAGGACGCGGCGGTGGCCTCGCTGCGGGCCGAGGACGAACTGATGGGCCGCGTCGGCTCGCTGGTCGCCGAGCGCACGCGGGTGGTCGAGACGCTGCGCGGGCAGGGCTGGACGGTGCCCGAGACGCAGGCGAACTTCGTGTGGCTGCGGCTCGGGGAGCGCACGTCCGACTTCGCGGCGGCGTGCGAGAAGGCCGGCGTGGTGGTGCGGCCGTTCGCGGGCGAGGGGATGCGGGCCACGATCGGTGAGACCGAGGCCAACGACATCTTCCTGCAGGCGGCGGAGGCGTTCCGCAAGGAGCTCTAGCCTTCGGCAGGTGTCGACGATGAAGGCCTCGGGGGTGCTCCCCGGGGCCTTCTCGCGTACCCCGGGCTGAAGGGACCCCTTCCCCGAGCCAAAGGGTCCCCCTTCCCCGGAGTAAGGGGGACCCCCCGTGTCGTGCCGACAGTCAGTACGACATAATGCTTGTGAATGTGAACGCGTTCACAAGCGTGTCCCGCTTGGTCCCGAGGTAAGTGGGATTAAAGGGGCAAACTGCCGATGTGATCACGGCCGTAAGGAGAAGTCGACGTGGATCTGGCTCTAGCGCCCGAGACATTGGCGCGATGGCAGTTCGGCATCACCACCGTCTACCACTTCCTGTTCGTCCCTCTGACGATCTCGCTGGCCGCCCTCACGGCGATCCTGGAGACGGCCTGGGTGCGCACGGGCAAGGAGCACTACCTCAGGGCGACCAAGTTCTGGGGAAAGCTGTTCCTGATCAACATCGCGATGGGTGTGGTCACCGGCATCGTCCAGGAGTTCCAGTTCGGCATGAACTGGTCCGACTACTCACGCTTCGTCGGTGACGTCTTCGGGGCGCCGCTCGCCTTCGAGGCGCTCATCGCGTTCTTCTTCGAGTCGACCTTCATCGGCCTGTGGATCTTCGGCTGGGACAAGCTCCCGAAGAAGCTGCACTGCGCGACGATCTGGATCGTCTCGGTCGGAACGATCCTCTCGGCGTACTTCATCATCGCGGCCAACGCCTGGATGCAGCACCCGGTCGGCTACCGCATCGTGGAGCGGGACGGCACCAAGCGCGCGGAGCTCACCGACTTCGCGAAGGTGCTCTTCCAAGAGACGACGATCGTCAACTTCTTCCACGTCATCTCGGCAGCCGTCCTGGTCGGCGGCGCGTTCATGACCGGCATCGCGATCTTCCACCTGCGCAAGAAGCAGCACATCCGCACCATGCGGATGTCGATGCGGCTCGGCCTGGTCACCGCGTTCGTCGGCACCCTGCTCACCGTGGTGAGCGCCGACACCCTCGGCAAGGTCATGTACGAGCAGCAGCCGATG
The DNA here is from genome assembly GCF_059026065.1 of Streptomyces sp. A18. Lineage (NCBI taxonomy): Bacteria > Bacillati > Actinomycetota > Actinomycetes > Kitasatosporales > Streptomycetaceae > Streptomyces > Streptomyces sp. A18. The sequence goes on from NZ_JBWLKL010000002.1 coordinate 438,594, forward strand.
AAGATGTCGGCCGCCGAGGCCCTGTGGGAGTCGGAGAAGCCGGCGCCGTTCTCGCTCTTCGCGTACGGCGATGTCTCCGAGGGCCACAACAAGGTCGCCATCGAGATCCCCGGGATACTGTCCTTCCTCGCCAAGAACGACTTCAGTTCCGAGATCCCCGGCATCAACGACCTCAACAAGGAGGCACAGGAGAAGTTCGGGCCCGGCGACTACCGGCCCAACATCCCCACCACCTACTGGTCCTACCGCTGGATGATCGGCTTCGGCGGGGTCTCGATGGCCCTGTGCACCGCCGGACTCTGGCTCACGCGGAAGAAGTTCTGGCTCGCGCCGGAACACCGCACGGGCGAGGACGACGTGCCGAAGCTCATGCTCACCAAGAACAAGGAGCTGGCGCCGAAACTCGGCAACTGGTGGTGGCGGCTCTCCCAGTGGACGCTGATCTTCCCCCTCATCGGCACCGCCTGGGGCTGGATCTTCACCGAGACCGGGCGGCAGCCGTGGGTGGTCTACGGCGTCCTGAAGACGAGGGACGCGGTCTCGCCGGGAGTTTCGCAGGGCGAGGTGATCACCTCGCTGGTCGTCTTCACCGCGATCTACGCGATCCTCGCCGTGATCGAGGTGAAGCTGCTGCTCAAGTACATCAAGCAGGGGCCGCCCGAGCTCACCGAGGCCGACCTGAACCCGCCCACCAAGATCGGCGGGCCGGGAGCCGGATCGGGCTCGGACAGTGACCAGGACGCCGACCGGCCCATGGCCTTCTCGTACTGAGGGAGTTGATCGACATGGAACTTCACGACGTCTGGTTCGTGCTGATCGCAGTCCTGTGGATCGGCTACTTCTTCCTGGAGGGCTTCGACTTCGGGATCGGCATCCTCACCAAGCTGCTCGCCCGTGACCGGACCGAGAAGCGGGTGCTCATCAACACCATCGGCCCCGTCTGGGACGGCAACGAAGTGTGGCTGCTCACGGCGGGCGGTGCGACCTTCGCCGCCTTCCCCGAGTGGTACGCGACGCTCTTCTCCGGCTTCTATCTGCCGCTCCTGATCATCCTGCTCTGCCTGATCGTGCGCGGTGTCGCCTTCGAGTACCGGGCGAAGCGGCCCGAGGAGAAGTGGCAGCGCAACTGGGAGCAGGCCATCTTCTGGACCTCGCTGATCCCGGCGGTGATGTGGGGCGTGGCCTTCGCCAACATCACACGCGGCGTGAAGATCGACGCCCACAAGGAGTACGTGGGCAACTTCTGGGATCTGCTGAACCCGTACTCGATCCTGGGCGGCCTGGTCACCCTGACGCTGTTCACCTTCCACGGCGCGGTGTTCGCCTCGCTCAAGACGGTGGGGGACATCCGGGCGCGGGCGCGGAAGCTGGCGCTCGGGCTCGGTCTGGTGACCGCTGTCCTGGCGCTCGGGTTCCTGCTCTGGACGCAGGCGGACAACGGCGACGGCAAGAGCCTGGTCGCCATGGTCGTGGCCGTGGTGGCGCTGGTCGGTGCCATCGGGGCGATCAAGATGGGGCGCGAGGGCTGGTCGTTCGCGCTGTCGGGCATCACGATTGCGGCCGCCGTCGCGATGCTCTTCCTGACGCTCTTCCCGAACGTCATGCCGTCGTCGCTGAACGAGGAGTGGAACCTCACGGTCACCAACGCCTCGTCGAGCCCCTACACCTTGAAGATCATGACCTGGTGCGCGGGCATCGCGACGCCGATCGTGCTGCTCTACCAGTCGTGGACCTACTGGGTGTTCCGCAAGCGGATCGGGACGCAGCACATCGCGGATTCAGCGCACTGACTTCCTGCTGAGTTCCTCGTGTTCTTCGCCCGTTGATCTCCCCGGCCGCCGATTTCTTCGGAGGGTGTGTTTCACGTGAAACCAATCGACCCGCGTCTGCTCCGGTACGCCCGCGCCACTCGGTTCTTCCTTGCCGCGGTGGTGGCCCTCGGCATCGCCGGGGCGGGCCTTGTCGTCGCCCAGGCGATGCTCATCGCCGAGATCGTGGTCGGGGCCTTCCAGAAGGGGCTCGCCCTCGGTGACTTGGGGACGCCGCTCGTCCTGCTCGCGGTGGTCGCGGTGGGGCGGGCACTCGTCGCCTGGCTGACCGAGCTCGCCGCGCACCGGGCGAGCGCGGCGGTGAAGTCGGAGCTGCGGGGGCGGCTGCTCGACCGTGCCGGGCAGTTGGGCCCCGGCTGGTTGAGCGGCCAGCGGACGGGTTCGCTGGTCTCGCTTGCCACGCGGGGCGTGGACGCGCTCGACGACTACTTCTCGCGCTATCTGCCGCAGTTGGGGCTCGCGGTCGTGGTTCCGGTGGCGGTGCTCGCGCGGATCGTGACCGAGGACTGGGTGTCGGCGGCGATCATCGTCGTGACGCTGCCGCTGATCCCGGTCTTCATGATCCTGATCGGCATGGCGACCCAGAACCGGATGGACCGTCAGTGGCGGCTCCTCTCCCGCCTGTCGGGGCACTTCCTGGACGTGGTGGCGGGTCTGCCGACCCTGAAGGTGTTCGGGCGCGCGAAGGCGCAGGCCGAGTCGATCCGGCAGATCACGGGCGAGTACCGGCAGGCGACGATGCGCACGCTGCGCATCGCCTTCCTGTCGTCGTTCGCGCTCGAACTCCTCGCGACGCTGTCCGTGGCACTGGTCGCCGTGACGATCGGGATGCGGCTCGTCCATGGCGACATGGATCTGTACGTGGGTCTGGTGATCCTGATCCTGGCGCCCGAGGCCTATCTGCCGCTGCGGCAGGTCGGTGCGCAGTACCACGCGGCGGCCGAGGGGCTCTCCGCCGCCGAGGAGATCTTCGAGGTCCTGGAGGCTCCGGTGCGGGTGGCCGGGGAGGCGCCGGCGCCGTCGGGGACGCTGAGCGTGGAGGGTGTGACGGTCCGGTATCCGGGGCGGGGTGCGGACGCGGTCTCCGAGGTGTCGTTCGCGGTGGAGCCCGGCGAGACGGTGGCGCTGGTCGGGCCCAGCGGGGCGGGCAAGTCGACGCTCCTGGACGTGATCCTCGGGTTCGTCGAGCCCGCGGAGGGGCGGGTGTGCGTCGGGGGCGTCGACCTGGCGGAGGTCGCGCCGGAGCGGTGGCGGGAGCGGATCGCCTGGGTGCCGCAGCGGCCGCACTTGTACGCGGGTTCCATCGCGGAGAACGTACGGCTGGCTCGGCCGGACGCGGACGATGCCGCTGTGCGGGACGCGTTGGGGGCCGCCGGCGCCTGGGAGTTCGTCTCCGCGCTGCCGGGCGGTGTGGAGACGCTGCTCGGTGAGGACGGGGCAGGGCTGTCCGCCGGGCAGCGGCAACGGCTCGCCCTGGCGCGGGCATTCCTGGCCGACCGGCCCGTGGTTCTGCTGGACGAGCCGACCGCCGCTCTGGACGGGGAGACCGAGGAAGGGGTCGTCGAGGCGGTCCGGCGGTTGGCCGTGGGGCGGACCGTGCTGCTGGTCGTGCACCGCCCGGCCCTGTTGGGGGTCGCGGACCGGGTCGTACGGCTGGTCGCCTCGGCCGATCGCGGCCTGCAGCCGGACTTGGACCGGCCGACCACCGTGCGGGCAGCGGGTATTGAGCCGCTGGGCGACCTGGTGGTGCCGGCCAGCCGGACGGCGGATGAGGTGCCCTCGGAGCCGCCTGTTGGTTCGGAGGCCGCGTGGGAGAGCCCGCGGTCGGAGGCCGCGTGGGAGAGCCCTCGGTCGAAGGCCGACGTCCTCGCTCGGGTGCGGGGTGCCGCACAGGCACGGAAGGGCAAGCTCGTGCTCGCTCTTCTCCTCGGCGCCCTCGCGATCGGCAGCTCCGTAGGGCTGATGGCCACCTCAGGGTGGCTGATCAGCCGGGCGTCCGAGCAGCCCCCGGTGATGTACCTGATGATCGCCGTGACGGCGACCCGCGCCTTCGGCATGGGCCGCGCCGTCTTCCGCTACGCGGAGCGCCTCGTCTCGCACGACGCGGTCCTGCGCATGCTGGCCGACACCCGCGTGGCCGTCTACCGCCGCCTTGAGCGCCTCGCCCCCGCCGGGCTCAGGAAGACCCGCCGCGGCGACCTCCTCTCCCGCCTGGTCGCCGACGTGGACGCCCTGCAGGACTACTGGCTGCGTTGGCTCCTGCCCGCGTCGGCCGCCGCCGTGGTGGGCGCCGGAGCCGTCGGCTTCACCGCCTGGCTGCTGCCCGAGGCGGGCGCTGTCCTCGCCGTCGGCCTGCTCATCGCCGGGGCGGGCGTACCGCTGCTGTCCGGAGCCGTCGCCCGCCGGGCCGAGCGGAAGCTGGCCCCCGCGCGCGGGGTGCTCGCCACCCGCGTGGCCGATCTGCTCAGCGGCACCGCGGAGTTGACGGTCGCGGGCGCGCTGAACCGGCGTACGGCCAAGGCGAGGGAAGCCGATGCCGAGCTGACCCGGATCGCGTCCCGCACCGCCACCGCCACCGCGCTCGGAGACGGGCTCGGGGCGCTCGCCTCCGGTCTGACCGTGGCCGCCGCCGCACTCGTCGGCGTACAGGGGCTGCACGACGGCCGGCTCAGCGGCGTCGCGCTCGCCGTCGTCGTCCTCACGCCGCTCGCCGCCTTCGAGGCGGTCCTGGGGCTGCCGCTCGCCGTGCAGTACCGCCAGCGCGTCAGGAAGAGCGCCGAGCGCGTCTACGAGGTCCTCGACGCCCCCGAACCCGTACCCGAGCCCGCTGACCCCGCACAGCGCCCGCAGACGCCCTTCCCGCTCCGTGTCGAGAGGCTGCACGCCCGCCATGAGGGGCAGGGCCGGGACGCGCTCGCCGACGTCTCCCTGACGCTGGAGCGCGGACGGCGCATCGCGGTGGTCGGTCCTTCGGGGTCCGGCAAGACGACGCTCGCCCAGGTGCTGCTGCGCTTCCTGGGCGCGAGCGAGGGGACGTACAGCCTGGGCGGCACGGACGCGGCAACGCTGGACGGCGACACCGTGCGCGAACTCGTCGGGCTCTGCGCGCAGGACGCGCACATCTTCGACAGCTCCGTACGCGAGAACCTGCTCATCGCGCGCAAGGGCGCCAGCGACGACGAACTGCGCGGCGCCCTCGCGCGGGCCCGGCTGCGGGAGTGGACCGACTCGCTCCCCGAAGGGCTCGACACGCTGGTCGGCGAGCACGGGGCGCGGCTCTCCGGAGGGCAGCGGCAGCGCATCGCCCTGGCCCGCGCGCTGCTCGCCGACTTCCCCGTCCTCGTCCTGGACGAGCCGGCCGAGCACCTGGACCTGCCGACCGCCGACGCCCTCACCGACGATCTCCTCGCCGCCACGGAGGGGCGTACGACGCTGCTCATCACGCACCGGCTCGCCGGGCTCGACGCGGTGGACGAGGTGATCGTCCTGGACGCGGGTCAGGTGGTGCAGCGCGGTGCGTACGCGGACCTCGTGGCGGTGGACGGGCCGCTGCGGCGCATGCTGGAGCGGGAGCGGGCGGCGGACCTGCTGGTGACGGCGGCCGGGTAGGCGCGCGTGGTTTCCCGCCCGCTGGGTCCGCCCCCGACTTTCCTCGCCAAATAGGACTAACTACTCTCAAAGGCATGTCAGCCCCCTCGGCCTCCGCCGCCTCTCCGCAACCCGACGGCACACCGGACCCGGTCGAGGCGGCGAAGAAGGCGACCCGCGGCCTCCAGGGGCTCTCCCCCGAGCTGACCGCGCGCGTGCCACAGCTGCTCGAGGCGATGCGCTCCGTCGGCGCCGGGCTCGAACTGCACACCACGCTGGACCGCATCTGCGAGACGGCGGCCGAGCTCGCGGACGCCCACTACGCGGCGATCGGCGTCGTCTCCGAAGACGGCAAGGGGCTCTCCGACTTCGTCTACACCGGCATCGACGAGAAGACCGCCGAGCGCATCGGGCGCCTGCCCGACGGACACAAGGGGCTGCTCGGCGCCCTCATCCACCAGCCGGAGACCCTGCGCCTGGCGGAGCTCTCCACCGACCCGCGTTCGTGCGGGTTCCCCGCCCACCATCCGCCGATGCGGACCTTCCTCGGCGTCCCCATCCGCGTCCAGGGCGAGATCTTCGGCAACCTCTATCTGACCGAGAAGCGGAACGGCGCCGACTTCAACGAGTACGACGTGCACATGGTCCGTGTCCTCGCGACGGAGGCGGGCATCGCCATCGGCAACGCACGCCTCTACGAAGCCGCCACGCAGCGCGAGCGCTGGATCGACGGCTCCGTGGCGGTCACCACGGCGCTGCTCTCGGGGAGTGACGCGGAGGAGGCGCTCGCCGTCGTCGCCGAACAGGCCCGCCATCTCGCCGACTCGGCCGCCGGGATCGTGCTCCTGCCCGACGACGAGGGCGGCATGGAGATCGTCGCCGTCTCCTCGGACGAGCCCTCCGGGGTGCTCGGCGTGGTCGTCCCCCCGGAGAGCCAGATCATCACCGATCTGCTCGCGGGGGACTCCGTGTTCCTCGACGACGCGGCCACGGACCCGCGCGTCATGACCGCCCTCGCCCGCGGCTACGGCCCCGTCATGATGCTGCCGCTGCAGAGCGACGGCCGCGTCATGGGGACGCTCGTCACGCCACGCGCGCGTGGCGCACGGCCGTTCACCGAGACCGAGCGGACCCTCGCCACGCAGTTCGCCTCGCAGGCCGCGCTCGCGCTGATGATGGCCGAGGCGCAGCGCGACCGTGAGCGGCTCGCGGTGTACGAGGACCGCGACCGGATCGCACGGGACCTGCACGACCTCGTCATCCAGCGCCTGTTCGCCACCGGGATGATGCTGGAGAGTGCCCAGCGCAGGTCCGTCGTGCCCGAGGTGCAGACGGGCGTGGGCAAGGCCGTCGACGAGCTGGACGTGACGATCCAGGAGATCCGGACGGCGATCTTCGCCCTGCAGCAGGGCCCGGCCGAGGCTCCCTCCGGGCTGCGTACGCGTGTCCTGCGCGAGATCAACATGGCCGCGGTGCCGCTCGGCTTCAAGCCCTCGCACCACTTCGTGGGTCCCGTCGACACCGTGGTCGGCGAGCTCACCGGCAAGAACCTCATCGCGGCGCTGCGCGAGGCGCTGTCCAACGCGTTCCGGCACGCGGGCGCCGACCGCATCGACGTCGTCGTCGACGCGACGGTGACGCTCCCCGCCGGGCAGCAGGGCGTACGCCTGACGGTGTCGGACGACGGGGTCGGCATCGCGCAGGGCGGCAGGCGCAGCGGCCTGAAGAACCTCAAGCGGCGTGCGGAGTCGCTCGGTGGCGACAGTTGGTACGGGGCGGGTATCGGGGAAGAGGGCGGCGGTACGACGGTGGTGTGGCAGGCGCCGTACTGAACCGGCCTCCAGGGAGGGGCCGACTGCGCCCGGGTCTCTACGTAGAGGCCGACTGCGCCCGGGTCTCTACGTAGAGGCCGACTGCGCTGAACCGCCCTCTACGTAGAGGGCGTTATGGAACCGGCCTCCCCGGGGGCCCTGTTCGGCCGTACCGCTGTGGGCTGTTCGGGGCACCACGTGCCTCGGGTGTACGAGTTGCGCAGGACCCCGCGACGGCGGCAGGGCAACGATCCCTGACATGCGCTTGAGTCACCGCGGTACCCACCACCCGCTCTTCATCGTGTCGGTTCTGCTGTGCGCGCTCCTGTGCCTCACGCCCGCCGACGCCGCGGAGGAGCCGGGCGACGGCATGGGTGACGGGGCCGACGGGCCGGGCGCGAGCGCTGAAGTGGCACGCCTCTACGAGGAGGCCTCCGTGGCGACCGTGCGCTACGAAGCGGGCCGGCGTGCCGCCGAGGAGCAACGCGAGGAGGTCCGGAAACTGGACGGGCTCCTCACGAAGGAGCGGCACGCGGTCGATGTGCTGCACGAAGACCTCGGTCAGATGGCCAGGGCCCAGTACCGCAGCGGCGGTGTCCTTCCCCAGACCGCGCAACTCCTGCTCGCCGACAGCCCGGACGAGCTGATGCGCGGTCAGCGGCTGATGTGGCAGGCGGATCTAGCCGTCACCAACGCCGTGACCAAGACCCAGCGCGCCGCCGACAGGCTGGCGGACGCCAAGAGCACGGCGGACCGCGCCAAACGCACCCTTGACCTGCGCAACGAGGGCCTCGCGGAGCTGAAGCGCGGGATCGAGAACAAGCTGGAGTCGGCGCGGTGGACGCTGCAGGGCGAGGCCGACCGGTCGGTCGCCGCAGGGCAGTGCAGGGGCGCCGTACGTCTGGATCAGCCGGAAACGGACTCCACGAGCGAGTGGGTGGCCCCCGTGGAGAGTTACGAGCTGTCGGCCGGCTTCGACAGCGCGGGCGCGCGCTGGTCGCATCGGCACACCGGGCAGGACTTCGCGGTGGGCATCGGGGCGCCGGTACGGGCGGTCGGCGAGGGCCGGGTGGAGTCCGTGTCCTGCGGGGGAGCGTTCGGCATCGAGGTCGTGGTGTCGCACGAGGGCGGCTACTACACGCAGTACGCGCACCTGGCCTCCACCACCGTCGACCAGGGGGAACGGGTGCGCCCCGGGCAGTGGGTCGGGCAGGCGGGCACGACCGGCAACTCGACCGGGCCGCACCTGCACTTCGAGGTGCGGCTCACGCCGCATCTGGGGTCGGGGGTCGACCCCGTCTCGTGGCTGGACGAGCGGGGAGTGCGGCTCTGACGCTCTCCCCGGCTACCGGCCCCGTCGCCACGGATCTTGCTGCTCGCGGCTGATCCGGCGCGGCCCCGTCGCCATTGATCCCGCTGCTCGCGGCTGATCCCGCCGGCGCTACAGATCCCGCTGCTCGGCCAGGATCTGCTCGATGACGATCGCGACGCCGTCCTCGTTGTTGGCGACCGTGTGCCCCGAAGCGGCCGCGAGCACGTCCGGGTGCGCGTTGCCCATCGCGTACGACGTGCCTGCCCAGGTCAGCATCTCGATGTCGTTCGGCATATCCCCGAAGGCGACGACCTCCGCGGGCGTGATGCCGCGTTCGGCGCAGCACAGCTCCAGGGTGCTGGCCTTGGAGACGCCGGGACCGCTGATCTCGAGCAGGGCGCTCGGGCTCGAGCGGGTGATCTCGACCTGGCCGCGCACGGCAGCGCGGGCCATCAGGAGGAACTCGTCGGGCGTGAGCTCGGGGTGGAAGGCGAGCACCTTCAGGATGGGCTGGGTCGCGTTGTCGGAGTCCTCGGCGAGGAGTTTCTCGGCAGGAGCGATGCTCTCGCCGGGCTCCAAGTGCAGCGGAGGGTACGTCGGTTCGTGGTGCAGTCCGCCGGTCCGCTCGACCGCGAAGGACGTGCCGGGGGCCGCCGCGCGCAGCAGGTGGACCACGTCCAGCGCGTCCTCGCGCCGCAGCTCCCGCACCTTCACGAAGCGGTGGCCGCCCGAACCGTCGTGCAGATCGACCACGGCTGCGCCGTTGCCGCAGATGGCGAGGCCGTGGCCGTGGACGTGGGCGCTGACGACGTCCATCCAGCGGGCCGGGCGGCCGGTCACGAAGAAGACCTCGATCCCGGCCCGCTCGGCGGCGGCGAGTGCGGCGACGGTGCGGTCGGACACGGACTTGTCGTCACGCAGCAGGGTGCCGTCCAGGTCCGTGGCGATCAGCCGGGCCTTGGGCCGGTGGGGGACGGGTGCGGCCGGGGTCTTGGGCCGTGGGGTAGCTGAGGTCACGCCACCGATTGTCCCGCATATATGTGCACGGGCGTGCGGTGGGGCGCACATCTGAGTGCCCTCAGGCCTCTGCTGTGCTGCCTCCCAGCTGGACCAGGGCCTCCGTCGCGATCCGCTCGAAGACCTTCTCGTCGGCCGCGAAATCCGTCCCCGGCAGCGGCCAGTGCAGAACGATCTCGTTGAAGCCCAGCTCAGCGTGGTTGCCGGCGAAGTCCACGAAGGCGTCGAAGGAGTCCAGGGGGCGGTCCGGGGTGAAGCCGGTGAGCAGGATCTTGTCGAGCTCGGCCACGTCGCGGCCGATCGCGTCACAGGCCGTGGCCAGTTTCTCGGCCTGGCCGCGGATGGCTTGAAGTGACTGCTCCGGGGTGCCGTTCTCGAAGAGCTTCGGGTCGCCCGTGGTCACCCACGCCTGCCCGTGGCGGGCGGCGAGCTTCAGGCCGCGCGGCCCGGTGGCGGCCACCGCGAAGGGCAGCCGGGGGCGCTGGACGCAGCCAGGGATGTTCCGCACCTCGGATGCCGAGTAGTACGCGCCCTCGTACGAGACGACGTCCTCGGTGAGAAGTCGGTCGAGCAGGGGCAGGAACTCGCCGAAGTGGTCGGCCCGCTCGCGCGGAGTCCAGGCTTCCTCGTCGGCCTTGCGCAGCGCGGTGGCGTCGAAGCCGTTGCCGCCCGCGCCGATGCCGAGGGTGATCCTGCCGTCGGACACGTCGTCCAGCGTGATCAGCTCCTTGGCGAGGGTCACGGGGTGCCGGAAGTTCGGCGAGGTGACCAGGGTGCCCAGACGCAGCCGGTCGGTGGCGGCGGCCGCGGCGGTCAGGGTCGGCACCGCGCCGAACCAGGGCCCGTCACGGAACGTCCGCCAGGAGAGGTGGTCATAGGTGTACGCGGTGTGGAAGCCCAGCTCCTCGGCCCGCTGCCAACGCTCCTTGCCGCCCTCGTGCCAGCGGCGGACGGGCAGGATCACGGTGCTCAGACGCAAACTCATGTATCAGAGCGTATGCCCGACGGAGGGGTCCGGCTGTCAGCGGAATCTGCTGCTCAGCCAGGGCGTGAGGACGACCATGGGGATGTACTCCTTGTGCGTCCTGTCGCCCGGCAGCGGCACGATCAGGTGGTAGCCGGGAGGGAAGCGCCGACCTCTCACATGGGCGAGGCCGCCCAGAACCGATCGCAGAAAGGCGGGTACGTCGTCGCGCTGGACGTCCGCGCATTCGACCCCCTCGACGGTGATCAGCGCGTCGTCGTCGGGGTAGAGCCGCAGGGAGAGCCGGGGCGGGCCGCCGAACTCCACGAAGGCCTCATGGGGCAGTGATCCGTCGGGGTCGGTGGTCACACCGATCCCCGCCGAGCTGCGGCGCGAGGTCTGGTCGGCGCCGATGTCGTGCGAGACCTCCATCTCGCGCCCGTACTCCCGCGCGATCTCACGGAGTGCGGCGAGCGCGGCCTCGGTGCTGTGCAGATGCTCCATGCCGATCGATTCTTCCTTCCCCATCCGGCCTGGTCAGTGCCTGGTCTGGTCTGGTCCGGCCCGGTCAGTGCTTCGCCGGGAAGCGGATGTAGGCAGGGGGCACGGCGGCGGTGAGCCAGACGCCGTTGGCGCTGACCTGGAACACATGTCCGTCGCGGTGCAGCGCGCCCGCGTCGACGGAGAGCACGACGGGCCGGCCGCGGCGGGCGCCGACACGGGCGGCGGTCTCGCGGTCGGGCGAGAGATGCACGGCGTGGCGGTTCATGGGCCGCAGGCCTTCGGCGCGGATCGCGGCGATATTGCGGGCCACCGTGCCGTGGAAGAGATACGGGGGTGGGGTCGCCGGAGGCAGATCGAGGTCCACGTCGACGGAGTGGCCCTGACTGGCGCGGATCCGACCCTCTTCCACGGCGAAACGCTTTTTGTCGTTCACGGCCACCACGTGCTCCAGCTCGGCACGCGTGAAACGGAAGCCGTGTGCTGTCGCGGCGGCGATGAGGGCGTCGATCTCCACCCAGCCGCTGTCGTCGAGGGTGATTCCGATGCGCTCGGGCGCGTGGCGCAGGTGTCTGGACAGGTATTTCGACACCTTCACGGTGCGCCGCTCGGCGGCCGCTTCGTCGGAGGGGGGTTCTCTATTCATCCATTCAGCCTCGCTCCGAACCGTTCTCCCCGCACTTGATTTTCGTCCACCGACTTTTCATCCAGCACTTTTCGTCCACAGGTTTGATCCACAGCCAAGTCCAGTTATCCACAGGGGAATTGGCGATTCTGTGGACAACACCCAAGCCATTCAGGCCTTTTGGTCAACAGATCCACTATTGCCATGACTTGTGGCAAGTGCGTCCAATGTCCGGGCCTGGACCTCACGTTCAGTCGCCGCGGCGATGAACGCGGCAGCGTTTTCCCGCCCAACAAGCCCCTCGACTGCCTGCATTGTCGAGGCGGGGAGTGCCACCGGAGGCGGCTCGTTCGTCAGCTGGGCAGGTTGCCCTGACGCGAGGTGGTGCTTGAGATGGCGGGTGGCGAACAGGCGCATGGCACGGGCGAGTTCGGCATCGACGGACTGCTGGGCAAGCGGCCTCAGGCGCCGCACGAGAGTCGCGGCCTCTGCCGCGTCCGCCTCGCTAGGCGGATGATGTCCGAGGTAGCGCGCGAAGACATGCTCGGTCGTGAACTCCAGGAAACGGGCGGCTATGTGCTCGACCTGACCCCTCAACTCCCGTAGATGACCGGCGATTGCGGACAGCGGAACACCGGCAGCGTGCAACTCCACGGCCACAGCAAGCTCTTGAGGGCTCGGCACCAGGAATTCGTCGTCCCGGCCCGGCATGGGCTCGAGCACCCCGAGCGCGATCGCGTCGGACAGCGCCGCCTCGTCCGGGTCGCCGCCGAACGCCGCTTCCAGCTCCGCCCGGGTCATCCGGTCGGCCTTCTCGTCCGTCCACGGACCGTCGACCTCGGCGGCGAGACCCAGGACGCCGCCGAGCCCGCGGCCCGCGTCCCAGGCTTCGAGCAGCTCCTTGATGGAGGCCAGGGTGTAGCCCCGGTCGAGCAGGTCGGCGATCTGTCGCAGCCGGGCCAGATGCGCGTCGCCGTAGACATTGGCCCGGCCGCGCCGCTCGGGCCGGGGGATCAGGCCACGGTCCTGGTAGGCGCGGATGGTGCGGACCGTGGCACCGCTGTGGTGCGCCAGGTCCTCGATGCGGTACTCCGCCGGCCTGTGCTCGACGCCTTGGTGTTCCCCCGGTTTCGGCTCGGTGCCGTGGTGATCTACAGGCCCGCGCTCGGTGTCGTGGTGATCCACGGGTCCCTGCCCCTGTCCCTGTCCCGGGCCCGACTGCTCGTCCACGCTCGCTCCCCGCCTCCGTCAAACCTCGTGCTAGGCGATGGCCGCTCGGCCGACCGCAGCGGCCGCGGCCCGTGCCGCGGGCGACTCCGCCAGATACTCGACGGCCTTGCGCAGCGAGCCTTCCTGCGAGGGATGGTACGACCGCCGCAGATAGCGGGGTATGGCCGCACCGATCTCCCGCCACGTGGGCAGCAGGCCCCTTCTGACCGCCTTGTTGTGCTCGGCCAGGGAGTAACGCAGGCGCCCCGCGAGCTGCGGGTCCCGGCGCATCAGATAGGCGGTGCCCCAGACCCACAGGTACAGCATCACGGGCGCGGTGACCGTCATGCCCGCGATGCGGCGGGCATAGCGGGACCGGCCGTCGCCGCCGCAGTGCTGATACATGTCGAAGGCGACCGAGCGGTGCTCCACCTCCTCCGCGCCGTGCCAGCGCAGCAGGTCGAGCATGACCTCGTCGGCGTCCGCGTGGTCCAGGCCCTCGGCCTGCAGCACCCAGTTCCCCAGGACCGCCGTGAACTGCTCGATCGCCGCGACGACCGAGAGGCGGAAGCGCAGCCACTCCTGCGTCGGTATCGGGGCCCCCAACGGCGGGTTCTCACCGAGGAGTTTCTCGAAGAGGAAGTCGACGTACCTGGTGAACGCGGCGGTGTCGAGCTGCTGCGCCGCCAAGTGGTCCAGCACGTGTGCGTGTTGCACGCTGTGCGTGGCCTCCTGGCCCATGAAGCCCTTGACGTCCTTGAGCAGCACCGGATCGGTGACCAGCGGAAGGCCTTCTTTGAAGACCTTCACGAACCACCGCTCCCCCGCCGGGAGAAGCAGATGCAGCACGTTGATGACGTGGGTGGCGGTGGGCTCGTCCGGTATCCAGTGCAGCGGGGTCTGTTCCCAGTCGAACGAGACCCGGCGCGGAACGATCGTGTAGTGCTCCTCGGCGTTCGTGTCGGTGCACTTCTCCGTGCTCACAGCGGCGGCTCCAATCGGGCTATCGCGCGCAGGGCCTTGGGCGTGAAGCGGGACATGAGGTGGGCGCCACGGGCCTCGGGGGTGACCGGGACCACGGCCTGGTTCTTGACGACCGCGCGCAGGATCGCGTCGGCGACCTTCTCCGGCGGGTAGTTCCGCAGGCCGTACAGGCGCGAGGTCTTCTTCTGGCGGCGCTTCTCCTCTTCGGCGTCGACTCCGGCGAAGTGCGTGGTCGCCGTGATGTTCGTGTTCACGAAGCCAGGGCATATCGCCGAGACGCCGATGCCCTGGCCCGCGAGCTCCGCCCGCAGGCACTCGCTGAGCATCAGGACCGCCGCCTTGGAGGTGCTGTAGGCGGGCAGCGCCTTGGAGGGCTGATACGCCGCCGCCGACGCGGTGTTGACGATGTGACCCCCCTGCCCGCGCTCCGCCATCTGCTTGCCGAAGAGCCGGCAGCCGTGGATCACGCCCCACAGATTGACGTCCAGGACCTTCTTCCAGTCCTCGGTGCTCGTGTCGAGGAACGAGCCGGAGAGACCGATCCCCGCGTTGTTCACCAGGACGTCGATGACGCCGTACTCCCTGGCGACCTTTTCTGCGAGCTTCTCCATGGCCTGCTCGTCGGTGACGTCGACCGTCTCGCCCCAGGCCTCCGGTGCGCCGATCAGCCGGGACATCTCCGCCGTGCGCGCGGCGCTCTCCGCGTCCCGGTCGACGGCCACGACGCGCGCGCCCGCCTCGGCGAACGCGAAGGCGGTGGCACGGCCGATGCCGCTGCCGGCGCCCGTGACCAGGACCAGCTGGCCGCCGAAGCGATCGGCGTGCTTCCCCGTGGCCACACTGTCGTTCGTGGGCACGCCGTCCTCATTGGTGGTGACGAAGTCGGTGATCCACGCCGCCAGTTGGTCGGGCCGGGTGCGCGGCACCCAGTGCTTGGCCGGAATACTGCGGCGCACCAACTCCGGTGCCCACAACTCCAGTTCGTCATAGAGCCGCTCGGACAGGAAGATGTCGCCGGACGGCGTGATGAGCTGCACGGGCGCGTGCGCGTACGCGTCGGCGCGGGGCCTGCGCAGCCGTGCGCGGACGTTGTCGCGGTAGAGCCATGCCCCGTGCGCGGCGTCCGAGGGCAGGGACGACGTCGGATAGTCGCCCGCAGGCACCTTCTCGACGCGCTCGAGGATCTTCGGCCACCGCTTGCCGAGCGGTCCGCGCCAGGCGAGCTCGGGTACGACCGGCGTGTGCAGCATGTACACGTACCAGGACTTGGCGCCCTGGCCGAGGAGTTGGCCGACCTTGCGCGGGGTGGGCCGGGTCATCCGCTTCTTGATCCAGTGCCCGAAGTGGTCGAGCGAGGGACCCGACATCGAGGTGAAGGACGCGATGCGCCCCTCGGTGCGCTTGACCGTGACGAACTCCCAGGCCTGCACCGAACCCCAGTCGTGGCCGACCAGATGCACCGGCTTGTCCGGGCTCACCGCATCGGCGACGGCCATGAAGTCATCGGTCAGCTTCTCCAGCGTGAAGCCGCCGCGCAACGGCTGTGGAGCCGTCGACCTGCCATGGCCGCGCACGTCGTAGAGCACGACATGGAAGCGGTCGGCCAGGCGCTCGGCGACCTGTGACCACACCTCCTTGGAGTCCGGATAGCCGTGCACGAGCAGGACCGTGGGCTGCGTCGGGTCGCCGAGTTCGGCGACGCACAGCTCCACTCCACCCGTACGCACCCAGCGCTCGCGGGCGCCCTTGATCCCCGTGGTCGTTCCTTCCGTGGTCATGCGGCGGCCCTCTCCTCAGCCCAGCGCCGCACATGCGGCAGATCGTCATCCAGCCAGAACGCGCTCTGCTCGGGGTCCTTGGAGTCGGTGACGACCAGGATCTCCTCGAACTTCGCGCCCGTACCCCTGAATCCGAGGTGCGGTTCGACCGCCCAGAGCCCCGGCCGGGGCGGGTGGTCGGAGAATTTGTACGGCGACCACAGCGGGGACCAGCCGTCCCGGTGGCCATGGAGCGCGTCGCTCGCCAGGCCCTTCAGGGACTGGGTGCCGAAGCCGAAGACATGCGGCGACCGGCGGCGCTCCTTGACGCGGTCGATCTTGTGCGCGATCACGCCGAAGGGATACGCGCGGTGGCGGTTGGCATACCCCTGACGGACCATGAGCCGGTCCACGTCCTCGTAGATCTCGCGCAGCGGGCGGCGCTCGCGCACCTCGCGCAGGAGCAGCTCGCGGTGCGCCTCGAGATCGGCCAGCAGTTTGTCGTGCACGGGATTGAGGCCGAGGCAGCCCGAGTAGCCGATGTCCGCCGTGTATCCCTTGTAGACCGGGGCCATGTCGAGGATGAAGGGCATCCCCGGCTCGAGGCGGCGGTTGGTGGGGAAGAACTGCAGCGGTATCCGGAAGTTCACGAACGCCGTGCGGTCCCCGAACCAGGCGAAGGGCAGGTGGAACCAGTCCCGCACGCCCCGCTCCCGCAGCCACTCGCGCTGCATCCGCGCCGCCTCGCGCTCGGTCACCCCCGGCTTGAGCTGCGCCGCGACCGCCTCCGCGCATTCATACGCGAGGGTCTGCACTTCCCTGAACCCCCGCAGTTCCGCGGAGAGTTCGCCTGCCACTGCTGAGGTCATGCCACCGTCCGTCCGTGTCCGTCATCGCAGTACGCGTGACCGGTCCATCGCAGTACGCGTCCGTAACTTGACACTGATGAATGTGACAATGCTCAGCGGCTACGTCAAGAGCTGTGCACGAGCGGGGCCCGGCTCCAGGGGAAGCCAAGGGATGTCCCCGAGGGGGCGACCTCAGGACGACCCCTACGGGCCCGTAATACCCGAGAGTGAGGCGAGGACAGGACCCTGGTCTGACGCTTGGTGTGGCCTGCGCCACTACTTTCGAAACGTGACTGTGATCGCGACCGAAAGCCTGAGCAAGCGGTTCCCGAGGGTGACCGCGCTTGACCGGCTCTCCATGGATATCGGGCCCGGTGTAACCGGACTCGTCGGAGCCAATGGAGCCGGCAAGTCCACACTGATCAAGATCCTGCTGGGTCTTTCCCCCGCCACGGAGGGCACCGCCGCTGTGCTCGGCCTCGACGTCGCCACCAGTGGCGGCCAGATCCGTGAGCGCGTGGGCTACATGCCCGAACACGACTGCCTGCCGCCCGACGTGTCGGCCACCGAATTCGTCGTCCACATGGCGCGCATGTCGGGACTGCCGCCCACGGCGGCCCGCGAGCGCACCGCGGACACCCTGCGGCACGTCGGTCTCTACGAAGAGCGCTACCGCCCCATCGGGGGCTATTCGACGGGAATGAAGCAGCGCGTGAAGCTCGCGCAGGCCCTCGTCCACGACCCGGACCTGGTCTTCCTGGACGAACCGACGAACGGCCTCGACCCGGTGGGCCGTGACGAGATGCTGGGCCTCATCCGCCGCGTCCACACGGACTTCGGCATCTCCGTCCTGGTCACGTCGCACCTGCTCGGCGAGCTGGAGCGCACCTGCGACCACGTGGTCGTCATCGACGGCGGCAAGCTCCTGCGGTCCAGCTCCACCACCGACTTCACCCAGACCACCACGACGCTGGCCGTCGAGGTGACGGACACGGACGAACACCCTGACGGCACAAAGGTGTTCCGCGAGGCGCTGCAGGGGCGCGGGGTCGCCACCCACGAGGGAAGCGGCCTGCCCGGCGCCGGACACACCGTGCTGCTCGAAGCGGACGGCGACCAGACGTACGACCTGGTCCGCGATCTCGTCGCGGACCTCGGCCTCGGCCTGGTCCGGATGGAACAGCGCAGGCACCACATCGCAGAGGTCTTCCAGTCCGAGCAGTCCGAGAAGTCCGAGGGGCAGACCGGGGCATCCGGACAGCCTCAGCAGTCCGACGAGGAAGCGCGGAAGGAGGCGGTCCGCCATGGCGGTTGAGCAGCCCCCGGCACACGCCGGCGAACAGACCCAGATCCACAACATCGGCTATCGCAACTACGACGGACCGCGCCTGGGCCGCGCCTATGCCCGCCGCTCGCTCTTCTCGCAGAGCCTGCGCGGGGCGTACGGCCTCGGCCGCTCGGCCAAGTCCAAGGTCCTGCCGATGATCCTCTTCGCGGTGATGTGCGTCCCCGCCGCGATCATGGTGGCGGTCGCCGTGACCACGAAGGCGAACGACCTCCCCCTCGACTACACCCGCTACGCGATCGTGCTGCAGGCCGTCATCAGTCTCTACCTCGCCGCCCAGGCCCCCCAGACGGTCTCCCGCGACCTGCGCTTCAAGACCGTCCCCCTCTACTTCTCCCGCCCCATCGAGCACAGCGACTACGTACGTGCCAAGTTCGCGGCGATGGCCTCGGCCCTCTTCGTCCTCACGGCCGCACCGCTGCTCGTCCTCTACGTAGGGGCGCTGCTCGCCAAGCTCGACTTCGCGGACCAGACGAAGGGCTTCGCCCAGGGGCTCGTCTCCGTGGCGCTGCTCTCGCTCCTCTTCGCCGGTATCGCCCTCGTCGTCTCGGCGATCACACCCCGCCGCGGCTTCGGGATCGCCGCCGTCATCGCCGTCCTCACCATCAGCTACGGAGCGGTGTCCACGGTCCAGGCCATCGCCTACGAACAGGGCAGCACCGACGCCATCGCCTGGCTCGGCCTCTTCTCGCCGATCACGCTCATCGACGGCGTACAGACCGCCTTCCTCGGCGCGACCTCCGCCTTCCCTGGAGGAGAAGGCCCCTCCACCGGCACCGGCGTGATCTACGTGATCGTCGTCCTCGCCCTCATCGCGGGCTGCTACGGCGCGATGATGCGCCGCTACCGAAAGGTCGGGCTGTGAGCACCATCAACATCGACCACACCAGCCGCTGGTTCGGCAACGTGGTGGCGGTCAACGACATCACGATGAACGTGGCCCCCGGCGTCACCGGCCTCCTCGGCCCGAACGGCGCGGGCAAGTCGACCCTGATCAACATGATGGGCGGCTTCCTCGCCCCCTCCACCGGCAGCGTCACCCTCGACGCCAAGCCGATCTGGCGCAACGAACAGATCTACAAGGACATCGGCATCGTCCCCGAGCGCGAGGCGATGTACGACTTCCTCACCGGACGCGAATTCGTCGTCGCCAACGCCGAGTTGCACGGCCTGGACGAGCGGGCCGCGCACAGGGCGCTGGCCACGGTCGAGATGGAGTACGCGCAGGACCGCAAGATCTCGACGTACAGCAAGGGCATGCGCCAGCGCGTGAAGATGGCGTCCGCCCTGGTCCACGAACCGTCGGTGCTCCTGCTCGACGAGCCGTTCAACGGCATGGACCCCCGCCAGCGCATGCAGCTGATGGACCTGCTGCGACGCATGGGGGACGAGGGCCGCACGGTCCTGTTCTCCTCGCACATCCTCGAAGAGGTCGAGCAACTCGCCTCGCACATCGAGGTGATCGTGGCCGGCAGGCACGCGGCGAGCGGCGACTTCCGCAAGATCCGCCGCCTGATGACCGACCGCCCCCACCGCTACCTCGTGCGGTCCAGCGACGATCGCGCTCTGGCCGCCGCCCTGATCGCAGACCCGTCGACGGCAGGAATCGAAGTCGACCTCAAGGAAGGCGCCCTGCGCATCCAAGCCATCGACTTCGGGCGCTTCACCGCCCTGTTGCCACGCATCGCCCGCGATCACGACATCCGGCTGCTCACGGTCTCGCCCTCGGACGAGTCCCTCGAGTCGGTCTTCTCCTATCTCGTCGCGGCCTGAAGGGAGCCATCGTGTACGACCCCACTGTCGCCCGGCTCACCTACCGGGCCCTGCTCGGCCGCCGCAGGGCGCTGATCCTCTTCGCCCTGCCCGTCCTGCTGATCGTCATCTCCGCCGCCGTCCGCGGTTTCAGCGGCCCCGACGACCAGGTCGCCTCCGACCTCCTCGGCGGCTTCGCGCTCGCCACGATGGTGCCGATCATCGGCGTCATCGCGGGCACCGGAGCCATCGGCCCGGAGATCGACGACGGCTCCGTCGTCTACCTCCTCTCCAAGCCGGTCAAGCGGCCCACGATCATCATCACCAAGCTGACCGTGGCCATCGCCGTGACCATGGCCTTCTCCGCGATCCCGACCTTCATCGCGGGCATGATCCTGAACGGCAACGGCCAGCAGATCGCGGTGGCCTACACCATCGCCGCCCTGGTCGCCTCCATCGCGTACGCCGCGATCTTCCTGCTCCTTGGCACGATCACCCGGCACGCGGTGGTCTTCGGACTCGTCTACGCCCTCGTGTGGGAGGCCCTCTTCGGGTCGCTGGTCTCCGGGGCGCGCACGCTCAGCGTCCAGCAGTGGTCCCTTGCCGTCGCCCAGAAGACCGCAGGCGGGGACCTGGTCACCTCGGACGTCGGTCTGCCGGTCGCCACGGTCCTCCTGGTCGGCGTCACGGTGCTCGCCACGTGGTACGCGGGGCAGAAGCTGCGCTCGCTGACCCTGGCCGGGGAGGAGTGATTAATTCAGTGGCGGGCGATCCGGGGCGCGGGGCACAGTAGTTGTGTCACCGCGCCACGAGCCTGGCGCCCGCCTACTGGGAGAGGAGCCGACGTGTCCATCACCGGTCCGTCGAGTTCCCAGCAGGGCAGCCCGCGGCAGGCTTCGGAGTAGTCACTCGCTCCGTAGAGCCCCGCCCACGGGGGAGTTGCCCGGGGCGGCCGCTTCGAGCGCGCACTTCGCTGCGCGGGCCGCCCACCCAACGACGCACTGAGCCGGGACCGAATCATTCGGTCCCGGCTCAGTGCGTCGGCTTGCGGAACGGTCAGGCCTGCGGCTCGGTCAGGCCTGCGCAGGGGTCAGGCCGACGGAACGGTCAGCCGAGGAGCTTTTCCAGCACCACCGCGATGCCGTCGTCCTCGTTCGACGTCGTCACCTCGTCCGCCACCGTCTTGAGTTCCTCGTGGGCGTTGGCCATCGCCACGCCGTGGGCCGCCCAGCCGAACATCGGGATGTCGTTGGGCATGTCCCCGAAGGCGATCGTGTCCGCGGCCTTCGCGCCCAGTCGGCGGGCCGCGAGGGACAGACCCGTCGCCTTGGAGAGGCCGAGAGGCAGCAGCTCGACGATGCCCTCGCCGGCCATCGTCACGCCGACCAGGCCGCCCGCCACCTGACGCGCCACCGAGGCCAGCTCGTCGTCGCTCAGGCCAGGATGCTGGACGTACACCTTGTTCAGCGGGGCCGCCCACAACTCGGCGACATCCGTGAACGGGACGGCGGGCAGCGGGCCGTCCTGGACCGCGTACCCAGGACCCACGATCACCTCGCCGTCGAGGCCGTCACGGCTCGCGGCGAGCGCCAGCGGGCCGATCTCCGCCTCTATCTTCGCGAGCGCGATACCGGCCAGCTGCCGGTCGAGCGTGACCGACGTGAGCAGCCGGTGCTCGCCCGCGTGGTAGACCTGCGCGCCCTGCCCGCACACGGCCAGGCCGTCGTAGCCCAGATCGTCCAGGATGTGCCGGGTCCACGGCACGGCACGGCCGGTGACGATGATGTGCGCGGCGCCCGCCGCGGTGGCCGCGGTGAGCGCGTCGCGCGTACGCGCCGAGACCGTGTCGTCGGAGCGCAGGAGCGTTCCGTCGAGGTCGGTCGCGACGAGTTTGTACGGGAAGGACGGCGTGACAGGAGCAGGGTGGCTCACTTGTTGATGGGCTCCAAGATCTCTCGTCCCCCCAGGTACGGACGCAGTACCTCAGGCACCCACACGGAGCCGTCGGCCTGCTGGTGATTCTCCAGGAGGGCGACGATCGTGCGCGGTACGGCGCAGAGCGTGCCGTTGAGCGTCGCGAGCGGCTGCGTCACCTTCTTGCCGTCGCTCTCCTCGCGCATCCGGATCGACAGGCGGCGGGACTGGAAGGTGTCGCAGTTCGACGCGGAGGTCAGCTCGCGGTACTTGCCCTGCGTCGGGATCCACGCCTCGCAGTCGAACTTCCGCGAAGCCGACGAGCCCAGGTCACCCGTGGCCACGTCGATCACCTGGAAGGGCAGGCCGAGGCCGGTCAGCCACTGCTTCTCCCACTCCAGGAGCCGCTGGTGCTCGTTCTCCGCGTCCGCCGGGTCGACGTACGAGAACATCTCGACCTTGTCGAACTGGTGCACCCGGAAGATGCCGCGGGTGTCCTTGCCGTACGTGCCGGCCTCACGGCGGAAGCAGGGCGAGAAGCCCGCGTACCGGAGGGGCAGCTTGTCGGCGTCGATGATCTCGTCCATGTGGTAACCGGCGAGCGCGACCTCGGAGGTGCCGACCAGGTAGTAGTCGTCCTTCTCCAGGTGGTAGACGTTCTCGGCGGCCTGGCCGAGGAAGCCCGTGCCCTCCATGGCGCGCGGGCGGACCAGGGCGGGCGTCAGCATCGGGATGAACCCGGCCTCCGTCGCCTGCGCGATCGCCGCGTTCACCAGGGCCAGTTCGAGCAGGGCGCCGACACCCGTGAGGTAGTAGAAGCGCGACCCTGAGACCTTCGCGCCGCGCTCGACGTCGATGGCGCCGAGCATCTCGCCGAGCTCCAGGTGGTCCTTGGGCTCGAAGCCCTCGGCCGCGAAGTCGCGCGGCGTGCCGATGGTGTCGAGGACGACGAAGTCCTCCTCGCCGCCGACCGGGACGTCCGGGTGTACGAGGTTGCCCAGCTGGCCGAGGAGACGCTTGGTCTCCTCGTCGGCCTCGTCCTGGGCGGCGTTGGCCGCCTTGACGGCGGCGGAGAGCTCGCCGGCCTTCTTCAGGAGCTCGGCCTTCTCGTCACCCGAGGCCTTGGGGATGAGCTTGCCGAGCGCCTTCTGCTCGGAACGGAGCTCGTCGAAGCGGAGCCCGGACGACCTGCGCCGCTCGTCGGCGGAGAGCAGGAGGTCGACTAGCGCGACGTCCTCTCCACGGGCGCGCTGGGAGGCGCGAACACGGTCGGGGTCCTCACGGAGCAGGCGAAGGTCAATCACCCCACCAGGCTACCGTCGAGCGGTTCCGGCTCACGACTCGATAACCCTCGATAACCCACTCCAGGGTGTTATGCCCGATTTGCCGGAATGGGAATTCTCGAACGTGACTCAGCCTGTGGCCGAGTCAATGGAAAGGGTGCCATTCCCCGAAATGGGGCAGAGGGGACCCGCCCCCTTGACTCGATCTCCTTGTGTGGGGCGGGACTTGGGGCCCCGGTTGTCCACAGGAATATCTCTTCCTGAAAAGTTATCCACAGGCTGTGCGAAAGATCTGTGGATGCCGGAAAAGATCGTTCCGAAAGCCGCATGCGCGACGAAGGATTCCCGCCCCAAACCACCCTCACACCCACTTTCGAGTGGAAATGGTTCGCTCCAAAGAGTTGATCACTGGAAAAGGGTGGACGAGAGGCGACGTGCTCGACTGTGGACGGACTTGTGAGTTGTAGGCCGATTTGTCGACCATGTCGTGGTTCGTTGTCGACTTGTCCCCAGGTCGAGAAGGGGGCTGTGGATAACTTTGTGGACAACGTAAATCAGCAGGTAAGACCGCTCAGAACCGGCCGTCCTGGCACTGCGTCAGCCAGTCCGACGCCGCGAGGAACTCGCCGTCGGTCGTCCCGGGCCGCAGCGGCCGGACGTCACCGCGCGCCACGCCCGCCCGCGGGTACGACCCGAGGAAGCGCACCTGCGGGCAGATCCGCTTGAGGCCCATCAGCGCCTCGCCCACACGGCGGTCCGTGATGTGCCCTTCGGCGTCCACGGAGAAGCAGTAGTCGCCGATGCGCTGGCCGGTGGGCCGCGATTCGATGCGCATCAGGTTGACCCCGCGCACGGCGAACTCCTGGAGCAGTTCGAGCAGGGCGCCCGGGTGGTCGTCGCCGAGCCAGATGACCACCGAGGTCTTGTCCGCGCCGGTCGGGGCCGCGGGTCGGGCCGGGCGGCCGACCAGGACGAAGCGGGTCTCGGCGGTCGCCGCGTCGTGGATCTCGCTGACCAGCGGCTCGAGTCCGTACGTCGCCGCAGCGAACTCGCCCGCGAAGGCAGCGTCGAAGCGTCCCTCCTGGACCAGGCGGGCGCCGTCCGCGTTCGATGCCGCCGACTCCCACAGGGCGTCCGGGAGGTTCGCCGCGAGCCAGTTGCGGACCTGGGGCTGGGCCACCGGGTGGCCGGTCACCGTCTTGATGTCCTTGAGCTGCGTGCCGGGCCGTACGAGCAGCGCGAACGCGATCGGCAGGACGACCTCGCGGTAGATCATCAGGGGCTCGCCCTTGGCGAGCTCGTCGACGGTGGTCGTCACGCCGCCCTCGACCGAGTTCTCGATCGGCACCAGCGCGGCCGCCGCCTCGCCGCCGCGCACCGCGTCCAGGGCGGCCGGCACGGACACCATCGGGACGAGCTCCCTGGTGGCCGCTTCGGGGAGCGTGCGGAGTGCGGCCTCGGTGAAGGTGCCCTCGGGGCCGAGATAGGTGTAGCGCATCGCCGACATACCGTCACCCTAATGGCCTGTCCGTGGCAGGGCTCACGCGTCTCACGGAGCGGCGCCCACCCCACGCGCTCGCGCGTGTCAGCCAGGCGGCACCCCTGCCGACGTACGAGCGGAGACGGGCGGGCGCGGCCGGCCTATCCCTCCAGCAGCCGCTGCCCCACGTACTCCCCCTTCGCCGCCCCGCCCGGCACCGCGAAGAGCCCGCTCGACTCGTGCCGGATGAACTCCGACAGCGCGTCCCCCCGGTCGAGCTTGCGCTGCACCGGCACGAAGCCGCGGAGCGGGTCGGCCTGCCAGCACACGAAGAGCAGGCCCGCGTCCGGCTCCCCGTCCTTGTCGAAGCCGTCGTGGTACGAGAACGGGCGGCGCAGCATCGCCGAGCCGCCGTTCTGGTCGGGCCGGGTGATGCGCGCATGGGCGTTGAGCGCGATGACGTACTCGCCGTCCGCGCCCGCCTTCTCCAGCTTCGGCTCGGTGGTCTCCGTACCGCCGGTCAGCGGTGAGCCGTCCGACTTGTGGCGCCCGATGACCGCCTCCTGGTGCCCCTTGCCGAGCTTCTCCCAGTCGTCCAGGAGCATGCGGATACGGCGTACGACGACGTACGAGCCGCCCGCCATCCAGGACGGGTCACCTGTGGCGGGCACATAGATCCGACGGTCGAAGTCGTCCTCCGACGGCTTCGGATTGTTCGTGCCGTCGATCTGGCCCATCAGGTTGCGGGTCGTCATCGGGTGCGCGGTAGCGCCGGGCGAGCGGTTGAAGCCGTTCATCTGCCAGCGCACGCGCGCCGCGTCGCCCGCCTCCTTCTGGAGGGTGCGCAGCGCGTGGAAGGCGACGAGCGGGTCGTTCGCGCCGATCTGCACCCACAGATCGCCGTCGCTGCGCGCCTTGTCGAGGCGGTCGGAGGAGAAGTCCGGCAGCGGGTCGAGCGCCGCAGGGCGCTGCTTCTCCAGGCCGGTGCGCTTGAAGAAGCTGTGGCCGAAGCCGAAGGTGACGGTCAACGACGACGGGCCCGCGTCCCGGGCGACGTCCGTGTCCTCGCCCTCGGCGGCCTCGCCCGCCATCAGCCGCTCGGCCGCGGCCGACCAGCGGCGCAGCAGGGCCGCCGCCTCCTTGCGCCCCGCGCCCGCCGCGAGGTCGAAGGCCACCAGATGGCCGCGGGACTGGACGGGTGTGGTGATGCCCGGCTGATGTTTCCCGTGAAACATGACCGTGTCCGCGCCAAGGGACGCCAGCGACGCCGCCTTCTCGGGGGTTTCCGAGGGTGCAGCGGCGTACCCGGCCGCACCGCCCGCCGCACCGAGCGCGAGGCCGGTGGCGCCGGCGGTGCCGAGCAGCCGCCGCCTCGAGATCCCGTTGTCCGCCATGGTGGTTCCGTTCAGCCGATCTGCACGTTCTTGTTCACGGTCACTTGGTCGATGTCGGAGGTGCGCACGGTCACCGCGATCTTCCACTTGCCCGCCATCGGAATCTGCACCCCGCTCGCGCTCCAGTGTCCGGTGGCGATGCGGTCGGGCGCGGCGGGCAGCGGGCCGAGGTCCTTCGACGCGAGGGTGAAGGAGACCTTCACCTCGGGGATGTCGAAGGCGCTGCCGTTCGGCCGCTTCACGAAGATGTGCATCTCGTTGCTGCCGGTGCGGCCCGGGTCCAGGTCGAGCTGCAGAGTGCCCTTGCCGTCGTCGGCGCCCGTGTCGAAGGGGATCTTGAGTGTGAGCGGGCCTGACCGCTGCGCGGCGGCGGCCGTCTGCGAGGCGGCTGCTTCCTCCTCCGTGCGGCCGGGCTCGGTGGATGTCAGGACCGTGGTGACGGCCAGCAGGACGACGGCGACACCCGCCTCGGCGAGCACGGAGCGGCGCAGGCCGGACCGGTTGGGGTCCGCGTCGCGGATCCGCTTCTCCTGGGCGGTGTTCATGGCGGCCTGCTGACGGGCGAGCTGAGCCGAGCGCTTGGAGTCCGCCTCACCGCCCCCGGCGGGCACCGTCACCGGCTTCTTCTCCACGCGCTTGGCCGCGGCACGCTTCTCGGCCCGCTTCTCGACGACGGCCGCCGCCGCGGCCTCCGGGGCGATGTCGCCCGCCTGGTTCGCGATCCGCGCCGTCCACCGCCGTGAGATCCCGGCGATGCCGACGAGGACGACCACCAGGCCGACCTTGATGAGGAGCAGCTGCCCGTACCACGTACCGGTGAGGGCCGACCATGAGCCGACCTGCCGCCACGACTGGTAGATCCCCGTCGCGGCCAGCGCGACGACGCTGCAGAACGCCACGCGCGAGAAGCGCCGCACCGCCTCGCCGTCCACCGACGGCGCGAAGTAGAGGGCCACGACGAGCGCCGAGAGCCCGCCGAGCCAGGCGGCGACGGCGAGCAGGTGCACCACGTCCACGGGCATCGCGATCCCGGCCTGGATGCCGGTCGACGCGTGCTCGGCCATGGCCCAGGTCGCCCCGAGCCCGACGGCGACGACGCCGCCGCCGATCGCGAGCCCGAAGGTGAGGTCCCTGCGCTCCTTGGGGTCGGTCCGTTTCTCGTACGCACCGAAGAGCACCGCGATGAAGAGCGCGGCGGCGGCGAGCAGCAGCAGCCGGGAGACCAGCGCGGCTCCGGTCTTCGTCTGGAGTACGTCGCCGAGCTTGGCCAGGTCGAAGGCGTCGGCGAGCTTCCCCGACCCGGTGTAGGGCGCGCGCAGCAGCAGCATCACGAGGGTGGCCGCGGTGAGCGTGACCCAGCCGGACACCACAAGGCGCTGCACGGGCCGCACGCCGGCGCCGCGCGGCCAGCAGCCGAGCACGAAGGCCGCACCGCCGACGACGAGGATGAATCCGGCGTACGAGAGGTAGCGCGCGAAGTCGTAGAGCCCGCCGACGAATCCGCCGCCCGCCTCCTGGTCCGGCAGCGCGACCTTGGTGTCGGACGGCGCGCCCACGGAGAAGGTGTAGGCGCCGGAGATGGGGTGGCTGTCGGCGGAGACGACTTGGTAGGCGACGGTGAAGGTGCCGTCGGGCAGCCCCTTGTGCAGCTTCACGCCGTACGTGTTGGCCCCGAGGTCACTGGTCTTGCCGGTGTCGACACGCTTGCCGGCCGGGTCGAGTACCCGTACGGAGCCGTCGGACATGGCGACCTTCTCGGAGAAGGTCAGCGACACGCTCGCGGGCGCCTTGTCGACCACCGCCCCCTGCTTGGGGTCGCTTCCCGTCAGCGCCGCGTGCGCGGAGGCCGGGGTCGCCGTGGCCAGCAGCGCGCCGAGGAAGACGGCAACGACGAGCAGCAGCCGTCCGGCGCCCGGGGTTATCCCGAAGCGGGCGGCGGCCCCGGAGCGAGCTCCACAGCGGGGAGCGATGGTCTGCATCAGCGATCAGTCCCTCAGTGCGACGCGTGCTTGCCGGGCTTGGGGTTGTACGTGGCGGCCTTCACCGGAACCTCAATCTCGATGGGGTCCGACTTCGCGAAGTGCAGCGTCACGGCGACCTTGTCGCCCTGCTTCGGCTTGTGCTTGAGCTCCTCGAACATGAGGTGGTTGCCGCCCCGCGTGAAGTCGAGCTCGCCGTCCGCGGGTACGTCGAACGACTTCTGCTCCTTCATCGCGTTGCCCTTGGTGCTGTGCAGCGTGACCTTCTTGGCGACGGAGCTGGTCACCGAGGTGAGTTCGTCGGCGCCGCCCTTGTTCGTGACGGTGAAGAACCCGGAGGCCATGGTGTCCATGGCGGGCTCGGGCATGAAGGCGCCGGAGACCTTGAGCTCGGGCTTGTCGGACGTCTTGTCCGCGGAGGCTTCCGAGCAACCCGCGAGGGCGAGGCCCGCCGTCAGTGCCATGGCCCCGCTGACGAGAATGCGGCGGTTCACGGGGTCGCTCCCTTGACGAGCTTGGGGAGGTCCTTGGTGTAGTCGTCCACGGTGGCGTCCTCGCCGTACAGGACGTACCCGTCGTCGGTCTTCGGAGAGAACGCGATGACCTGCGTGCCGTGCATCGAGACGACCTTGCCCTTCTCCTTCTTGGAGGGCTCGATGCTGATGCCGAGGGTGCGGGCGCTGCCCTGGATGGTGTCGAAGTCGCCGGTCAGACCGATGAAGTCGGTGTCCTGGGCCTTGAGCCACTTGCCGAGGGCGGCGGGGGTGTCGCGCTCGGGGTCGGTGGTGACGAAGACGACCTGGAGATCGTCCTGCTCGGCCTTGGGCAGCTGCTTCTTGGCGACGGCGATGTTGCTCATCGTCAGGGGGCAGACGTCCGGGCAGTTGGTGTAGCCGAAGTAGACGAGCGTCGGCTTGCCCTTGGTCTCGGCGCGCAGGTCGTACTTCTTGCCGTGCGTGTCAGTGAGGACGAGGTCCGGCTTCTCGAAGGGCTTGTCGAGGATGGTCGCGGCTTTGTCGCCGTTGGACTCGACGGAGACGTCCGCGACGGGCTTCTTGCTGTCGTCACCGCTGCCGCAGGCGGACAGGGTGAGGGCGGCCGCGGCCAGCATGGCGGCGGCGAGCAGCTTCTTCTTGCGCATACGAAAATGTCCCAGATGTTAGGGGGGCCGGGCGCACCGGGGGCGGTCGAAACGCCCCCGGCGCGGCCCGAAGGAGTGGCTCAGCTGGTGGTGCGCCGACGGCCGGCGAGGACCCCGAAGGCCACGCCGGCGGCGCCGACGACGATGCCGACGATGCCGAGCACACGGGCGGTGGAGTCGCTGCTGTCGGAGGAGGCTGCGGACTCGGTCTTGTCGTCCGACTTCGCGTTTTCCTTGGCGTCGTCGTGCGAGGCGGCGGCGCCGTGGCCGTCCTCGGACGGGGCGGTCAGAGCGAGGGCCGGAGCAGGGTGCTCGGGCTCTTCCTGGCCCTTCTGCTGCGGCTCGATCCAGCGGACGACTTCCTTGTTGTCGTACGTCTGGACAGCCTTGAAGACCAGTTGGTCGGCGTCCTCGGGCAGCGCGCCGATGGAGAGCGGGAACTTCTGGAAGGTGCCCGGCTGGACGCCCTTGCCGTCGGCGGTCCAGGTGACCTTGGAGACGGCCTCGTCGATCTTCTCGCCGTGCATCTCGAGCGGCTTGTCGAGCTTGGCCTTGGTGACCTTGGCGGTCCAGCCGGGGACGGGCTGCGTCATGACGGAGGCGAGGGGGTGGTCCTCGGGGAAGGAGATCTCGAGCTTGTTCGTCGAGGCGTCGTCCATCTCGTTCGGCACCTTGAAGTTGACCGTGGCGTAGCCGCCCTTGGCGGCCTCGCCCTCGGCCGTGACGCTGACGTGCGCGAAGGCGGGGACGGAGAGCAGCAGGACCGCGGAGGCGGCGACACCACCGACGACGGAGACGCGGGAGGCCTTCACGGTGGACAGCGCGGACAGAACAGACATGGGAACACTCCACTTTCAGCGGTGGTGATCAACAGTGCTGATCGGACCAGCAGTGGTGATCAGGGGAGAGGGCGCGCGGCGACGAACCGAGCGGGCACGCGCGCGTGGACGCCGCCGGCCGTGAGGCACCTCTCCGTAGTGCTGCGGTAGGAGTGCGTCGCGTCAGGCAGCGAGTGCGAGTGCGGCGCCGGTCGGCGGGCCCCGCCTGATCACCGTGTGCTGAAGCGCGGTGGTGTGCGGCTTTGGCGGTACGAGGGTGGCGAGGCGCGGCGTCCTGAGCATCGCGCCGGGCGTCCCGGGAAGCCCGGCACGAAGGGCGCGTACGAGAGCGAACGCCCCGCGCAGGGAACGCATGAGCGCCACCTCGGCGACTCCGTACGCCCCGTGCGCCGAGAGCCGCACGAGCCGGAGCAGCGCGACGTCGCCGCGGCGCAGCAGCCATCCGGCGGCGACGGCGGCAAGGACGTGCCCCAGGAGCATCGGAAGCGACGGCAGCAGGGACATCGAGTCCATCGCCGTGTCCGCCGCCGAGGCCGGGTCACTGTGGTGCATGGCGTGGCCCGAGGCCCCGCCGCCCGGCTCCATGCCCGACGTCGTCAGGATCCGGTGGGCCTGGGCGGGGCTGAGATTGGCCGCGCCCGCCCCGCACACCAGACGCGCGGCCCGCTCCACCAAGGAGGTGTCCGCGGTCGCGGCGGTCGCCGCCGTCGCGCCGCCGTGCTGGCCGATCCCGAAAAGCGCGTGCAGGCCCACCTGCCCCGCAGCGAGCGCGCCGGCGATGCCCGGCAGTGAGCGCTCACGCCCGGCGAGCGGTGCCGCGACGGCGAGGACGGCCAGGAATCCGACGCCGAGCGTCCACAGCGGGACGGCGGCGCAGGAAGCGAGCACATGGCCCCCGGCGGACAGCACGACGCAGAGCACGGCGAACACCGAGGCTCTCAGGAGCCGGAGGTCGACTCCGGCGCGCGCTTCGCGTGGGTGGGGGGCAGTCATGGCCGGAACATCATTGCACTGGCCTTACCTGCCGCATGCGGCAGGTCCGCAAGCTCCCATGGATGCCGATGAGCACCCATTCGATGCCCATAGGAACTGAATGGGTGCCTTTGGGGGGCGTGAAAGTTGCCCTTGGGGGGCGTGTCTACACCGTCCGGAGCCGCCCGCGCGTCCGCCGTATGGGCGGCATCACGTCAACTGCGCGCTTATACACGGGCGCTTGCGGCAATACGTATCGGTATGTCGAGCCGCGGCCAGGAGGCTGGAGCATGAGCATGTGGTGGTCTCTCCATTTGCGGCGCGAAGCTGCGAGCGTCCCGCTGGCCCGTCGGCTGCTGATCGGCACGATGGAGAGCGCGGGGGTGGATCCCGACGTCTCGTACGACCTGTCGGTGGCTCTCAGCGAGGCCTGTGCCAACGCGGTGGAGCACGGCGGAACGCCGGTCCCCGAGGGCGCGGCCGGGGCGTATCGGGTGACGGCGTACCTCGACGGCGAGAAGTGCCGCATCGAAGTGGCCGATTCCGGACCGGGATTCGTGCCCGTCGCGCAGCCGGTGTCCGACACCGCAGAGCACGGGCGGGGTCTGTACCTCATCCAGGAGCTCGCCGATCATGTGCACTTCGGCAACAAGCCGGGGGGCAGGGGCGGCGCGGTGATCAGCTTCGACAAGATCCTCAAGTGGCGCGAGGACACACCGCTCGTCACGGCCTGAAGCCCTCTGAAGGCCCTCCCGGAGCCCGGGTGGCCCCCGATGCCCCCGGGTGGCTCAGCCCGATGGCAGCGCCCTGCACAGGGCGGCGAGCGCCGCTTCGTACGCGTGCTCCGGCGGCGTGGAGTAGCCGACGACCAAGCCGTCGGGCGCGGGCATCGTGGCCTCCGGGTGGCGGAACTCGGCCAGGCCCTCCAGCGCGAGGCCCTGCCAGGCGGCCGCCTTCGCGGTGGACTGTTCGGTGCCGGGCGGCAGCCGCAGGACGGCGTGCAGGCCCGCGGCGACTCCGGTCGGGCTGATGTGCGGGGCGTGCGCGGCGAGCGCGGAGACGAGCTGGTCGCGGCGGTGACGGTAGCGCTGGCGCATGCGGCGGATGTGCCGGTCGTAATGGCCCGACTCGATGAGGTCGGCGAGCGTGAGCTGGTCGATGACGCCGGCCCACGCCTCCCGTTCGCCCTTCGCCGCGAGCGCTCCGTCGATGAGGTGTTCGGGCAGAACAAGCCACCCCAGACGCACTCCGGGAGAGAGGCTCTTGCTGACCGAGCCCATGTAGACGACGCGTTCGGGGTCCAGACCCTGTACCGCGCCCACCGGCTCCCGGTCGTACCGGAACTCTCCGTCGTAGTCGTCCTCCAGGACGAGTCCGTCGCGGGCGCGCGCCCAGTCGATCACCGCCGCGCGCCGGGCCGGATCGAGGGGGCCGCCGGTCGGGAACTGGTGTGCGGGTGTGAGCAGTACCCCCCTGATCCGCTGACTCTCGGTCAACTCCTCGATCCGGGCGCCCTTTTCGTCGAGGCCGAGCGGGACCGTCCGTACGCCCGCGGTCGCGAGGATGGAGCGATGGAAGCCGAGGCCGTACGACTCCACGGCGATGGGGTATCCCCTGCTCGAGCGAAGCCGAGAGCTTGGGGAAGGGCCCCGCAGCACCCCGCCTCCCCCGCTCCCGAAGAGCAGCCGCAAGGCGTGCGCGAACCCGGAGCACACCACGATCCGCTCCGGGGCGGTACGCACCCCACGGGCGCGCCCCAGGTAGTCGGCGAGAGCCCTGCGCAGCTCGATGCGGCCCTGCGGGTCACCCGGCCCGAAGGCCTCGTTCGGCGCCGAGTTGAGGGCGCGCCGGGCCGCGGCGAGCCAGGCGGTGCGAGGGAAGGATGCGGGGTCGGGCCGGCCCTGGCGCAGGTCGTACGCGGGCGGGGCGGGCTTCGCGGGCCGGGTGGGGGCCCGCTTGGGGACGCGGGTGCGTGGGGGAGGCGCCGCCCGGTCGGCCACCCGCGTGCCCGACCCCTGCCGCGCGGTCAGCCAGCCCTCGGCGACCAGCTCGGCGTAGGCGTCGGCGACCGTGTTGCGGGCGATGCCCAGATCGGCGGCGAGCGAGCGGTAGGGCGGAAGCCGCGTCCCCGGAGCGAGCCGCCCCTCGCGCACGGCGTCGCGCAGCGCGCGGATGAGGACGGCGCGGCGGCCACCCGCCCCGGAGAGCTCCAGGTGCAGGTCACTCCCGATGCGCTCGGCCAAATTGACCCATGATTCCGGCATGAAAATGCACCCTATCCTGGGTCTATCCGGCCCGTAGATTCATGGTCATGACGAACAATGAGACCGCCACGCAGACCGCCGCCCCGTCCCACACCCACGCCCCCCGCCTCAACTTCGCCAAGGCCGCCCCGAAGGCCTTCAAGGCCGTGATCGGACTCGACGCCGCAGCCCGCGACGGCCTCGACCCGGCCCTGGTCGAGCTGATCCAGATCCGCGCCTCGCTGCTCAACGGCTGCGCGTACTGCCTGCACATGCACACCTCCGACGCGCGCAAGGCGGGCGAGGACGAGGCGCGGCTGCACATGGTCGGCGTCTGGCGCGAGGCCAGGAACTTCTTCACGGAGAAGGAGCAGGCGGCCCTCGACCTCACCGAGGCCGTCACGCTCGTCCACCAGGGCGGCGTCCCGGACGACGTCTACGCCCGCGCGGCGGCGCACTTCGACGAGACGGAGCTGGGCCACGTACTGGCCCTGATCTTTACCATCAACACCTGGAACCGCATCGCCCTGAGCACCGCCAAGGTGGCGGGCGAGGACGAGCGCTAGACCCTGCCGGGGAACGCGAAACCGGGCCCCTTCTTAAAGAAGAGGCCCGGTTCCTGAGACGGGGAAGACACTCAGCCCTTGAGCTCAGCCATCCACGCCTCGACGTCATCAGCACGCCGCGGCAGCGCCGCCGACAGGTTCTTGTTGCCGTCGGCCGTCACGAGGATGTCGTCCTCGATCCGCACGCCGATGCCGCGGTACTCCTCGGGCACCGTCAGGTCGTCCGCCTGGAAGTACAGACCGGGCTCGACCGTCAGGCACATGCCGGGCTCAAGGACACCGTCGGCGTACGTCTCGCGGCGCGCGGCAGCGCAGTCGTGGACGTCCATGCCGAGCATGTGACCGGTGCCGTGCAGGGTCCAGCGGCGCTGGAGGCCCAGCTCCAGGACACGCTCGACCGGGCCCTCCACGAGCCCCCACTCCACGAGCCTCTCGGCGAGCACGCGCTGCGCGGCGTCGTGGAAGTCGCGGAACTTGGCACCCGGCTTGACCGCCGCGATGCCGGCCTCCTGGGCCTCGTACACGGCGTCGTAGATCTTCCGCTGCAGTGCGTCGAAGCGGCCGTTGATCGGCAGCGTCCGCGTCACGTCGGCGGTGTAGTACGTGTGCGTCTCCACACCGGCGTCGAGCAGCAGCAGCTCCCCGGAGCGCACGGCGCCGTCGTTGCGCACCCAGTGCAGCGTCGTGGCGTGCGGGCCCGCGGCGCAGATCGAGCCGTAGCCGATGTCGTTGCCGTCGACGCGGGCGCGCAGGAAGAACGTGCCCTCGATGTAGCGCTCGCTGGTCGCCTCGGCCTTGTCCAGGACGCGTACGACGTCCTCGAACCCACGGACCGTCGAGTCGCATGCCTTCTGCAGCTCGCCGACCTCGAACTCGTCCTTGACCAGGCGGGCCTCGGAGAGGAAGACGCGCAGCTCTTCGTCGCGCTCGGCGGTGACCTTGTCGGTCAGCGCGGCCTCGATGCCGGCGTCGTAACCGCGGACGACGCGGACGGAGCCGGTCGCCTCGCGCAGCTGCCCGGCCAGCTCGCGCACGTCGGACGCCGGGATGCCGTGCAGCGTCTCGGCCTCGGTGAGAGAGTGCCTGCGGCCGACCCAGAGCTCGCCCTGGCCGTCCAGCCAGAACTCGCCGTTCTCGCGGTTGGAGCGCGGCAGCAGGTAGATGGTGGCCTCGTGGCCGCTCGTGCCGTCCGCGAAGTCCGTCGGCTCCAGGACGAGTACGCCGTCCTCCGTCTGGTTGCCGGTCAGGTACGCGTACTCGACGGAGGCGCGGAAGGCGTACTCCGTGTCGTTCGAGCGGGTCTTGAGATTGCCCGCGGGGATGACGAGGCGCTCGCCCGGGAAGCGGGCGGAGAGCGCGGCACGGCGGGCGGCGGTGTGCTCGGCCTGGGCGATCGGCTGCAGGTCGTGCAGCTCTGTGTCGGCCCAGCCGGACTTCATGTTCTCGGCGAGCTCGTCGGAGACTCCCGGGTACAGGCCGTTCTTGCGCTGCTTGATCGGCTCTTCCTCGGACTCGATCTCCAGGTCTTCCGGGGTCTCCGGGTTCTCCGAAATGAGCTCCTCCGACACGATCTGCCTCCTATGTACGACACTGGGCCCCCTCCATCGTACGGGCGTACGGAAGGGGGCCCAGAGCCGGAAGGCCCATTACATGCCGTATTGCGGGGGTCACTCGACACGGGCCGCGAGGAGAACCACGTCCTCGTCGCTGTCGACCGCGTCAAGACCGTCCGGCAGCACCGTCCGCAGGACGTGATCCACGAGCGCGTCCGGGTCGTCACGCACCGACTTCGGCACGCTCGCCGCCGCCGCGTGCAGCCGCGCGAAGGCCCGGTCCATCGGGTCTCCGGTGCGGTGCAGCAGCCCGTCGGTGTAGAGAAGCACCGTTTCTCCAGGCTCCGGCTGGAACTCCACGCTCGGCGCCTCCCAGCACGCGAGCATGCCCAGCGGCGCCGAGAGCGACGTCTCCACGAACTCCGTGCGCCGCTCGCCGATCACGAGCGGCGGGCTGTGCCCGGCCCCGGCCAAGACGATCTTGCGAAGGGCCGGTTCGCAGTACGCGAAGAGGGCCGTCGCGGACCGCGCGGGCTCGGTGAGCCGAAGCAGCAGCTCCAGATCGGACAGGACGGCGACGGGGTCCTCGCCCTCCATCACGGCGTACGCCCGCAAGGAGGCCCGCAGGCGCCCCATCGCGGCGACGGCGCTCGGCCCGGACCCAGTGACGGACCCGACCGCGAGGCCGAGCGCGGCGTCGGGCAGCGGCAGCGCGTCGAACCAGTCGCCGCCTCCGAGCGCGGAGGTGCGGTGCCGGGCGGCGAGCTGCACCCCGGCGACCCGCGGCAGGCGCGAGGGCAGCAGCTCCTCGCGCAGGGTGGCCTCCGTCGTGCGTGCGCGGTCCAGTTCGATCAGCCGCGCCAGGTGCTCGGCGGCCTGGCGTGCGTAGAGGCCGACGAGGTGGCGCTGGCGCTCGCCGGGCTCCGCGGGCTCGTCGTACAGCCAGACGGCGGCGCCGATCCGGCCCGCCGCTTCGGCGGACAGGGGGAGGGCGTAGCTCGCCGCGTAGCCGAGCCGGGTGGCCACCTCGCGGTGGCGGGGGTCCAGGGTGCTGTCGGCGAGCAGATCGGCGTTGACGATCTCGGTCTCGGCGCCGGGCAGCGCGGGCGGCGCGTCGAGGAGCCGGCCGAAGGCGGTGGCGGCGCGGGGCACCGTCTCGATGTGGCCGAGGTCGGCGCGGGCCAGGCCGAGGCCGACGGTGGTGTCGGGGCCGAGCCCGTCGGTGGGCTCCAGAACGAGCAGGCCGCGGCGGGCGCCGACCAGGGCGGCTCCGGCGCGCAGCAGTTCGTGCAGGGCCTCGTCGAGGGTGGCCGTGCGGGCCAGGCGTTCGGTGAGCTCCTGCAGCGTGGTCAGATCGGAGATCCAGCCCGCGAGCCGGTCCTGGATCATGAGGGTCGGTGCGCCTTGGGCCTGCGGGGCGGGCGCGACAGTGTGGTCCTGTGGCGGAACAGTTGAATCGATTCCGGCCACTTTCGGGAGGTGCGGAGCGTTCATGGCTGACGGCTTTCCGGCCGGTGCGTATTGCTCAATAGCATCGCAAACCCCCATGTCATTCTGCGCCGCTAGCAATGTTCTCCACATCTACACGCACTGATGAGGGGATGTCCAGCATTGTCCAGCTGGGATTCCTGGTGTCCGTGGGAATTCTGTGGCGTTTCGGCGATCTTGGTAACTTGGCTCAAAAGTGCCTGAGGTGACGGCATATTGCGATCGACTGGGATTGTTCAACAAGGGGCACTCCCAGGCCCTCAGGCACGGGAGGCGCGTCACAGCGGCCGTGATGGGTACGTACTCGGTGATGACCAGGGGCAGTTGGGATCAGCCCGGAACCTGGCGACGGACCCGGGCGTCTTAACTCACGACGACCGTGCCCCATCCTCCCGTGGGGGAGGCGGCGATAAGTATGCGGGACAGCAAACGCCAGGAACCGCCACCCCACGCCACGCTAACGCTCGGCCCCTAGGGGTTCCCCATGCCGCAGGCTGGGGTGTGATGCGCCAGTTCTACGCACAGCGAAGTGATCCACACATGGTGTGATGTGGCCCGCCGTGTTCCTCGGCGTGTATACGGAAAGGAACGAGCGCTCATGCGCGAGATCCTCGGAAGGCGACGCAGGCTCCTGTCCAGGCTCACCGGCAGGAAGTCTGACCAGAGTCCTGGTCTGATCGGCGCGGCCCTGACCTTCGCTACGGCCTGGCAGTGGCCCGTGGTGCCAGGTGTCGGACTCGACCGGCGAGACGGCACCCGCTGCGCCTGCCCCGACCCCGACTGCACGGTGCCAGGAGCGCATCCCCTCGACCCCGGCCTCCTCGCCGCGACGACCGACGAGCGCATGGTGCGCTGGTGGTGGACGAACCGCCCGGACGCCCCCATCGTGCTCGCCACCGGCGCCAGCGCCCCGTGCGCCGTCAGCCTGCCCGCGATCGCGGGCGCGCGCGCCTTGGCCGCACTCGACCAGACCGGCATCAGGCTCGGCCCGGTCGTGGCGACCCCCGCGCGCCTCTTCATCCTCGTCGCGCCGTACTCCATGGAGCAGTTGGGCGACCTGCTGTACGCCAAGGACTTCGTGCCGGGCTCACTGCGCTTCCACGGAGAGGGCGGGTATCTCGCCCTGCCGCCCTCCGGGACGGGGCAGGGTCCCGTGCGCTGGGAGCGGGCTCCGCTGCCCGGCTCGGCGGCGCCGTGGGTGCCCGACGTCGAGGCCGTGGTGGACGCGGTGGTGGACGCGCTCACTCGTACGGGTGTGAGCGCGCCCGAGTTGTAGGGGAAATGGGCGCGCGGCGAGCCGGGCGCCCCTCAAACGTCGTTAATGTCAGGCTCCATGAACCCCCGCCTGATCGCGCTCATGGGCGTCGTGGCCATTACGGTTCTCCTGCCGCTCGCCGGCGCGTCCGCGGGGCCCGTGGGCGACGGTGACGCCGAAGCCAAGCCGTCGGATCGGCAGGCGTACGCGGCATCGGGGGTCGCGCCGGATCCCGACGCGAAACAGCCCTCCCGGGAGAAGCCGACTTCGAAACGGCCCTCTACGGAGGGCGCGACTTCGGGCGACCGCTCTTCGGAGGGCCACCAGTCTTCGGAGGGTCGGTCTTCGAAGGACGCGTCTCTCCTGACGGGGCTCGGCCTCGACAGCGCCGCCCAGTGCGGCCCCGAACTCACCTCCCCCAAGGGCATCGAAGCCCAGACCTGCGTCCTGACCCAGGGGCACGACACCTGGGGACGCACGTACTACCGCAACACCACAGGTGATGAGCTGAGCGCCGTACTGACCGTTATGGGGCCGGGCGGACGCACCGTCCAGATGCACTGTGCGGTGGGCGCCGGCGACGAACCGGGGGCGTGCGAGACGCCGCGGGAGCGTACGGCGGGGAAGCCGAGGCGTATTCGGCGGTGGTGGAGTTCGCCGACGGGAGTGGCGGGCCGTTGCTCCTGCGCTCCGGGAGCAACTCCGCTCGGCGGTAGGCCAGTTGAGATCGCAGGTCGGCCTGGCAGTCGGCCGGACAGCGGGCCGGACATGGAAGCGCCCGGTTGCTGGCGACGGGGGATGCACCAGCAACCGGGCTACCTGAACGGTAACAAGAGATCTGCTCTGGGCAAATTCGATCTCGAATATCCAGACAGGGATTCACCTGCGACGACGGGGAGTTGTGACGGGAGTCACGCCTTCCATCCGACTGACTGGTGGGTCAGCTCAGTGTCACCTGGCGGTTGGTGAGACCGCCGCGCGCCCTGCGCTCGTCCGGCGTGAGCGGGGCATCGTCGGCGAGCGCCGTCGCGAGCCGCTCGGCGAACTCGGCGGCGGGCTTCTCGATGTCCTCGGCGCCCATTCCGCTCGGCAGGTCCCACACCGGCACCGTCAGACCGTGCGCACGGAAGGAGCCGACCAGCCGGGTGCCCTCGCCCAGGCTCGACGTACCTGCGGCGTGCAGCCGGGCGAGCGCGTCCAGGAGCTGCTCCTCGGGGTGCGGCATGACCCAGCGGAGGTGGTTCTTCTCCGGGGTCTCGCACCAGTAGGCGCTGTCCACGCCGGAGAGCTTCACGGTCGGGATCGCGGCGGCGTTGGCCCGCTCCAGGGACGCGGAGACCTCCGTGGACGCGTTCTCCGAGTCAGGCACCCAGAACTCGAAGCCCTCGTGCACGATCGGCTCGAACGCGCCGTCGGGGTCGAGGACGTCCTGCAGGCGCGGCCCGTCGGCGGGGGCGCGGCGGGCCTGGACCGGGGAGCCGGGCTCGGCGGTCAGGGCGCGCTGGAGGGTGTCGGCGAGGTCGCGGCTGATGTCGCCGGACGCGGTGTCGTTCTGCAGGCCGAGCAGGACCGAGCCGTCGTCGCGGCGCAGCGCGGGCCAGGCCATCGGCAGGACGGTCGCCAGGGAGACGGAGGGCACGCCCTCCGGCAGCCCGTCCTTGAGGGGCAGTTCGACGGTCGCCGCCGGGACGAGCTCGCGCAGAGCCACCCAGTCGCCCTCGCCGGGCAGCCCTTCGAAGGGGCGCTGCACCAGCTCGGTCACCGCGTGCGCGGCGGCCCGGCCGTGACAGGCCTTGTAGCGGCGGCCCGAACCGCAGGGGCAGGGTTCGCGGGCACCGACGACAGGAACCTGCCCGTCCGTCAGCTGCGGCTGCTTGCCCTTGGTCTGAGGGCGCTTCTTGGCCATCTTGGGTGTCTCCCGGATGCGGCTTTCCAGCGTGGCTCTTCGTACGTCTTGGGCGTACGGGCGCGAGCCTAGCCGCTCACCCAGAGGGCGTCGGGATTCAGCCTGAGTCAGTGAAGCCGCCGAGCGAGGTCTTCAGTCGAGTTCGTCGAAGGGGTCCGCGTACGCGAGCTCCGGTCTCACGGCGCCCGACGGGGCCGCGACAGCGCCCGACGGGGTCGCGACGCGCGTAGCGAAGTCCTCGTGGCGGTGTCCGGCATGTACGGCCGCCCACACCGTGACCTCGCCATGGGTGTCGTCGCGCACGCCCCACGCGTCGGCGAGGGCCGTGATGATGTTCAGCCCGCGACCGCCGTGCGCGGTGACCGAGGGCGTCGCAGGAACGGGGCGGGTCGGGCCGCCACCGTCCGTCACCTCGACCGTCAACCTGCCTGTCGCTTCCACGCGCCAGGCGGCACGGACATCACCGTCGCCGACCATTCCTTCGCCCAGCGGCCTGCCGTGCCGGCAGGCATTGCTGAGCAATTCCGAAAGGATCAGTACGGCATCGTCGACGACCGTTTCCGGCACTCCGTTCCTGCGCAGTTGTTCGCGCATCCGGTGCCTTGCTTCTCCCACGCCCGCCGGGCCATGGGGTACGGCCATGCTCGACGACGCGGGCACCTCCCGTGCCACCACCAACGCCACCCCCGAGACCTCCTTCGCCCCACGCCACGGTGTGAATGCCCCAATGGACTGGACCGGAAACCGGCCAATCCTTGTGCGGTGACGCACTCGTAACGATCGAATACGGACCGAACGCGCCGGTGCACTCCCTGTAATCGGCGCGGTGGCGGTTAGCGGCGGCCCAACTGGGACAGCACCTGCTTGGGGCGATTGGTGATGATGGCGTCGACACCGAGTTCGACGCAGAGCTCCACGT
This sequence comes from Streptomyces sp. A18, assembly GCF_059026065.1. Taxonomy (NCBI): domain Bacteria; kingdom Bacillati; phylum Actinomycetota; class Actinomycetes; order Kitasatosporales; family Streptomycetaceae; genus Streptomyces; species Streptomyces sp. A18. The sequence continues at coordinate 479,068 of NZ_JBWLKL010000002.1, forward strand.
CCTCGGGCTCGTTCACGGTCCACACGTGCACCCGGTGGCCCGCACGTTTGAGTTTGGCCACGTAGGCGGGGTGATTGCGGACGATCCGCATGCCCGGTCCGGCGATTCGAACACCTTCGGGGAGGCGGCCGTCGCGGTGGCGCGGCGAGACGAACTGCATCAAGTAGACGGTCGGCAGAGTGGGGGACGCGGCCCGCACCCGCTGCAGGGAGCGTGCCGAGAAGCTCATGACGCGTACGGGAGAGGGGCCGTCGGAGGGCGGGGAATCCAGACCGAAGCGCTTCAGTAGAAGAAGCAGCCTTTCCTCCACCTGGCCCGCCCAGCGGGTGGGGTGCTTGGTCTCGATGGCCAGCTGGACGTCGCGCCCCGAAGCATTGCTTTCGGCCACCAGCTCCAGGAGCCGCTCCAGGGTGAGGACGGAGGTGTCCTCCCAGTCGGGGCCCTCGTCGGCCTCACCGTGGTTGTTCTTCCAGGAGCCGAAGTCGAGCGCGGCGAGATCGGCGAGCTCCAGGGCCGACACGGCTCCGCGGCCGTTCGACGTTCGGTTCACGCGGCGGTCGTGGACGCAGACGAGGTGTCCGTCCGCGGTGAGGCGTACATCGCATTCGAGAGCGTCGGCGCCGTCCTCGACCGCCTTCTTGTACGCGGCCAGCGTGTGCTCGGGGGCGTCATCGGAGGCTCCACGGTGGGCGACGACCTGGATCTGTTGCTGTCGTGCGAGGGTCACCGCGTCATCGTGCCATTACGGGGTACCTGCAGGTGTGTCCAAGGGTGGCGAACACCGAGCCGGACGCAGCACACACAGCCGGATCCACAGGATCGGCTTATGGTGCCCTGACAGCCCATGGGAAAAGCTGACTGCAGACACATGCACAGTTGGGCACAGCCAGGCCGTGACCGAGAACGACAGCGTGGACCGAGGAGAAGAGCTGTGAGCACCGAGAACGAGGGCAACGAGGTACCCCCGGCCCCGTCAGCGCCTCCTGTGCCGGTGGAATCTCCCGCTGCTTCCGCCGAGCCCGCACCGACCGCTTCCGGCGCGCACGACCCCGCCGCGCACGCCCCGGCGGCGCCCCCTGCCGCCGCGTCCGCCCACGACTCTGCGGCACACCAGGCTCCCCCGCACGCCGGAGTCGCCGCGGGCGCGCCCCCGCACGCCTCCGGAGCAGGGGCCTGGCCGCCTCCGCCGCCGCCCGCGGTTCCTTCGTACGCCCAAGGAGGAGGCTCCGGATGGGGCGCGTCGTACGCGGCGCAGCACCCGGAGGGCCCGAAGCCCGCCGGGCGGCGCGGTGGCCTGATCGCCGCGGTGCTCGTGGCGGCTCTGGTCGCCGGCGGTGTCGGCGGCGGCATCGGCTTCTGGGCGGCCGACAGGAACGACAACAGCACGGGCTCGACCACGGTGTCCGCGTCGGACACCCCGGCCGACCTCAAGCGCGAGCCCGGCACGGTGGCCGGCATCGCCAAGCAGGCGCTGCCCAGCGTCGTCACCGTCGAGGCCCAGGGTGGCAACGGAGAGGGTGGCACGGGCACCGGCTTCGTCTACGACAAGCAGGGCCACATCCTCACGAACAACCACGTGGTGGCCTCCGCGGCCGACGGCGGAAAGGTCGCGGCGACCTTCTCGGACGGCAAGAAGTACGACGCCGAGGTGGTCGGCCGCGCCGAGGGCTATGACGTCGCCGTCCTCAAGCTCAAGAGCCCGCCGTCGAACCTGAAGCCGCTCCCCCTCGGCAACTCCGACAAGGTGGCCGTCGGCGACTCGACGATCGCCATCGGCGCCCCCTTCGGCCTCTCGAACACGGTCACCACCGGCATCGTCAGCGCCAAGGACCGCCCGGTGACCTCCAGCGACGGAGCCAGCAGCAAGAGCTCGTACATGAGCGCCCTGCAGACCGACGCCTCCATCAACCCCGGCAACTCCGGCGGCCCGTTGCTCGACGCGGGCGGCGCGGTCATCGGCATCAACTCCGCGATCAAGCCGGCGGAGAGCGGCGGCGGCCTCGGCGGAGGGGGCCAGTCCGGCTCCATCGGCCTGGGCTTCGCGATCCCGGTCAACCAGGCCAAGTACGTCGCCCAGCAGCTGATCAAGAACGGCCAGGCCGTCTACCCCGTGATCGGCGCCTCGGTCTCCCTGGCGGAGAGCACGGGCGGCGCCACGATCTCCCAGGAGGGCGCGAGCGGTTCACAGGCGGTCACCCCGAACGGCCCCGCGGACAAGGCGGGCCTCAAGCCCGGCGACGTCATCACGAAGCTGGACGACACGGTGATCGACAGCGGCCCGACCCTCATCGGCCAGATCTGGACCCACAAGCCGGGCGACACGGTCGAGATCACGTACACGCGCGACGGCAAGGAGCACACGGTCGACGTGGTCCTGGGCCAGCGCAAGGGCGAGAGCTGACCCGCTACTCTTGTCCCCGCACCGCCCTGATGGATGGTGCGGGGTGGGTTGCCCGAGCGGCCTAAGGGAACGGTCTTGAAAACCGTCGTGGCGAGAGTCACCGTGGGTTCAAATCCCACACCCACCGCTTGCAGGTCAGACGGATTGCAGGTCAGAAGGGGTGTCTCTCACTGAGAGACACCCCTTCTGCGTTCAGCCTGTCTCACCCCGTATCGGGGGTATACCACCTCTGACCAGCACGTGCGGGCCATACGCGGGCCAGGATCAGCCCCCGTCCGACGCATCCAAGCCCGCCTGAATAAGCCGGTTGGCGTGGTCCGAAGAGCCCTTCAGGATCTTGGCGTAGAAGCGGTAGAGCACGGCGATGCTGTGGCCCGCTCGGTACGCCACCTCTGCCGGGTCGACGCCCTGTTTGATCCACAGCGATACGGCGGCATGGCGGAGGCTGTACGGGACGTCAGCCAACTTCGACTGGGCCTCTTTAGGGTTGAGGACGGCTTCGCGAGCCTCTCCCCAGACTTCGCAGTACTCCGTTGACCGGACTCGTCCACCGCCGGCCGCGCGGAACAACCGACCGTCCGGGGCGGCCCCGTATCGCGCGAGGTGCGAGCGCACCATCCGGACGTACACCGGCGGGATCGGCACGGAACGCACAGCGTCCTTCGCGCGGTGCTTCAGGCCGCGCTTGTCGTGTGACTTGCCGCTGTCCGTCCAGCCTGCTCCGACTTCGGGGTGGCTCTCCGAGACGAGAACCTCGCCCCAGGCGTCGGGCCTGTCTTCCTGCGGCAGGTTGAAGTCCTCCTCGCGCAGGGCCGCAGCTTCCGCGGGGCGTGTGGCCAGGTAGTAGATCGCGCCGTAGAACGCCTCCAAATGCTCACCACGGGTGCCCTGCTTAGCTACAGCGGTGAGCAGATCGCGGGCGAGCCGGGGGCCGGGCACGTACCGGAAGTCGACCTCATCCGACGTGGTGGGTGCGGTCCAGTCGACCGCGAGGAAAGGGTGACGGGGCAACAGCGCGCGCTCCTCTACGGCGTACCGAAACGCGTTGCTCAGGACCATCCGTTTCCGGTTGGCCGTGTTCTCCGCAGCCTTTTTCCCGTTCAGGAGCTTGGACAGAGCCGCGAATGCCGCACGGACCTGTTCCGGTTTCGCGGCGTCAACGACTTTGAGGGAATGGGAGGCGATCCAGTCGAGGGCCTTCCTGATCTCAGCCGGGACGTCCTCAGCATCGCAGCGCGCCACGTACTCGCCGGTCTCGGATTCCACGGCGCGGAATGCCCACTGGTATAGCGCCTCCCGCAGAACTCCGGGGTCAGGCCGCCCCTTCTGCGTGGTCACGAACACCGGGGTGACGACGGCGAGGGATTCGGCGATGCTTGCCCGGTGCTTCGCCGCGGCACTTGGCCACTTCATCAGGGCGTACGCCTTCGCGTGCTCGAACCAGGTCGGCATGGAGAGTGCGGCCCACTCCTTCTCGGGCAGGCCGGTTTCCACGTCGAACCGCTGGCCGCCCTGTAGGGCGGCCATGAGCTGGGACCGGCGTCCGTCCGCCTGCGGTTTCGTCAAATAGCTCTTGGAATGCGACTCGGGGCCGACGAACCAGCGCACTTCCCACGGCCGCGGGCGTCCGGAGCGGCGGCGGATGGACCAGAAGACGACTTCGAACGTGAGCATGTTTCTCCAGGGCGGAAGAGAGCCCGCCCCGGGATGCGGGGCGGGCTCAGGAGGGGTGTCGTCAAATGGCGCGTTCTTCGCAGCGCTCCCACCAGTCGTCAAGGTCAGCACGTCGAACGCGCAGTTGACCGTTGGGGAGCTTGCGGAGGCGGGGGGCCTGGCCGCGGGCGCGCATGCGGTAGAAGGCGGCGCGGCTCATGCCGATCTCGGTGAGGACTTCGGGAAGCTTGAGCATCTGGGGGCGTACCACGGCCGACTCCTTTGAGGCTGAGGGCATCGGGGTCTCGTGTCTGTCCGAGGTGCGGATTTCTGCGTCACCGCGTCATCTGCGTCATTTGTTGGTCTGACCTGCGGTTTTGAGTGACGCAGTGGTTCGGGGTGTGTCATTGGCGCGTCATCCCTCCGTCACCGGTGACGCGGGTGACGCGGGATGACGCAGCCGTAGCCGTCTGCGTCACCGCTTTCGCCGCTGGTCACCGGCCGTTTCCCGGTGTCCGGTGACGCGGGTGACGCAGGACTCCTCTCTTAGGAAAAGAGAAGGGGAGGTTCTGTAGGTGGGGCGCGGCTCAGAACGTGGAGAAGGAGCCGCTTCGCGGCGCGACCCTCGGGCGGCGCCCTGCGCCGAACAGCAAGAAGAGCACCGGGGCGGGGTGCTCTTCTTGCTTGTTCACCACGCGGCGCCGCAGATCAGAACGCCGCTTCCTGCTGCTCCGGGGGCGGCCCGGTGGGTCGGGCCATCTCGATGTAGCGGGCGGTTTTGGTGCGGCCCCAGTCGATGAGGACGCCGCGGGCGGCGAGGGTCGGCTGAAGCCGCTTCAGCCGGTCGGAGAGGACCTTGCCCGTGGTGGGCCACCCCTTGGGCAGGGGGTGGTAGTCCTCGCCGGTGTAGAGCTGGGTGAGGCAGTGCAGCCACTCGGCAGAGGCCATCCGCTGTTCTGCCCCTGCGTCCAGGCCAGCGGCGTGCTTGAGGACAGTCTGCGCGAGTAGGTCGCCCTCGATGACGTCGTCGTTCAGGTCGTCCAGGCTTGCCCGATAGGCGTTGAGCGCGCCGAGGCCGGTGGCCGCGTCGAGCTGCGCGCACAGGTGCGCGAAGTCGGCCATCCGCAGGTCGGTCGGGATGTCTGCTTCGGCGCTACGGACCTTGACCGTGAGGTCGAGGAGGGACCCGAGCACCATGGGCAGGATCTCTTCGAACTCCGCCCACAGCTCCGCTTCCGTGCGTCGGACGCGGGGGCGTTCGAGTCGGAGCGGCAGGAGGCGTTCGGCGAGGTCGGGGCGGATGACGCCGACATCGATGCCGGTCATGAGCAGGGGCCGGCGGTAGCCGACGCGGAAGACGTCCCCGTCGGTGAACAGGGCGCGCTTGACGTTCTCGGCCCCGGTGACGATGCAGCACATGGCGTCTGCCAGATCCGGGGTCATGTGGGAGAGGTTGTCCAAGGCGGTGACCCATCCGGCCGCCACGGCCGCGATCAGGTTCTCCTCATCCTTCGGCGCGCGCCGCAGGTCGCCGCTCATGCCCTCGATGATCCGTACGAGCATCCGCCCACCGGTGGACTTGCCCGCGCCCTGTGGGCCGGTGAGGAACGGAGCAGGGACGGGAACAGACGGGCCCAAGCAGCCGATGAGCCAGGCGATGGCCAGGCACTCGGTCTCTGCGGTGGCGAAGTTGCACAGCCTCATCAGGAGGTCGATGCCCTTGCCCTCGGTGTCCTTGACCGGCAGTGGGAGTTCGCCGGTGAGCTGGGTGCGCCGCCAGCACACCTCACGGGGGTCGGGGGTGAGGATGTCCCAGCCGGTGGGGTGGATGCGGACGGACTGCCCGTCATCGCGGCCCAGGTCCAGCCACGTCGCCCCGTCGAATCCGGGGGCCACGCGGATGTACACGGGCTGCACACCCTCGTACAGCGCGAGTGCCTCGATGAGGTCCAACGCCTCTTTGAGCGCGGACCCGTTGAACACGCCGCACCCGTCCTTGAACAGGCCGACCATGAGTTCCTGCCGGTGGCTGCCCGTGGTGCCCTGTGAGCGGATCGGGCGGGCCACGGGGTGGCCGTTCTTCTGCGCGTACACGGTGCCGTCGCCGGTGCGGAAGTACCGGAAGTGCGCCTGCGCGTACTCGGAGATGACCTCGCGAGCCGGGGTCTTTTCGTCGTCGGACATGGCTACAGTCCCAACCTCGTACGGGCGTTCGTCCACGCGTCGGTGCAGTGTCGGGCCGTCTCGCCCTTGGCCTGCGCGGCGGCGAACAGCCGCGCCATGTGGTCCTCGGTGAGGCAGCCACACCGGCCGTGCGCGGACAGCACTGCAAGGAACGTGCGGTAGACGGTCGCGTGGATGCCGCTGGATGCCTCGGTGATGCGCTGTTCCGCCATGGCGATGCCGCGCTCCAGGAACGCGGGCGTGCGGTGCCTGCACACCTCGCCAGCGGACCGCGCGGGCCCGGCGACGGCAAGAGGCACGGGACGGACTGCGGGAGCCTCCCTCACGGCCAGTGCGCGGACAGCATCCGGCAGGGCCCCGAGGTGGCCGCTGCCGGGGCCGAGCCACCGCGCGTAGGACATCGTCGACTTGATGTCGACGCCGTCCCGCACCGCGTTCGCGGACTGCATGGCGCTGCGGTAGATCCAGTGCTGTCCGCGCGTGGTGGCCACGGTCCGGGTGGCCGGCAGGGAGCTTCGGGCCCAGGCGACCGCGTCGGCGTGGTCGAGGTCGACGACAGTCAGGCCCGCACCGCCGGGGTGGTAGGCGACCGCCGCCGCGTCACGCCAGGCACCGGCCCACTCGGGCGAGTTGAGGATGGCGGGGTCGGTGGTGGCGGCGGCCCACGCGTGGCAGGGAGCCGGACAGGAGCAGGGGCCGGGGGTCTTCATGTTCGGCCGGCCGCCGCACACGTTCTTGGCGCAGGACCGGCAGTTGCCGAACGGCACTTTCCCCACCCGCAGGGGTAGGACCGGCACGCCGGAGGTCGCGAGGCTCAGAGCGGTACGCAGATGCTCGTTCATGCGGCAGCCCTCCGTTCGACGCGCGCGGCAGTGGGGGGATCGAGCAGGAGCCGGTAGGCGTGGTGGGCCTGTTGGGGTACGACGCCGTTGCCGATGATCCGCAGCTGTTCTTTGCGGGGGATGTCCGGCACGGCGGTTACCCAGCCGGCCGGGAGACCCATGAGCCACTCCGCGAAGGCGGGGGCCAGGCGGCGGTTGCCGCGCATGCCGGGCTCGGTCGGGCAGGGTGCCGCACGGCCGGTGACGTGCTCCCACCGACGGATGGCCGGTCCGTAGTCGGTGCCGCCGGTCGAGATCCACCGTTCATCGAGCCGAACGGCTTGGCCGGGCAGGTAGTAGTTACCTTTGGTGTCGCGCTGATTGGGGCCGCCGTGCGGACCATCGGAGGCTTTTGGGGTGGGTAGCAGCCTCAGCCGGCGGGTGGGGGTGGCAGCTTGGTCACGGCGGTGCGTAGGTTCATCCCACCCCGGCGCTTCGGACTCGTACCTGGTCCGCCAGTGCCGTCCGCCGTGGTCGGGGTCGGCATCAGCGGGATGGGCGAGGCAGAACCAGCGGTCGCGTTCGTGCGGGGCGCCGATTTCGGGGTCACCAGCTCGTAGACATGTCCAGCGCGCGTCATACCCGTGCGCGGCCAGGTCCGCGGCGACGACGTCCAGCCCCCGCGAGCGGAGCGCCGCCACGTTTTCCAGGAAGACGAGGCGCGGTCGAAGGACGCCCACAGCCTCAGCGACGTTTTTCCAGACCTTCGACCACTGGCCATTGATCCCATCCCTTCGTCCGGCGTTCGAGGTGTTGCGGCAGGGGAAGCCGGCGCAGACCACATCCGGCCGGTACAGGTCGCGGACCTCCTGCCAGTCGGCACGGGTGATGTCCCCGAGGTTGGGCACGCCCGCATGACGGGCGCTGTGAACGGCGGCGGCGTATGGGTCGTTCTCCGCGATCGCGACGACGTGGCCGCCGATGCGAGCGCGCACGGCGGCTTCCAGGCCGCCGTAGCCGGCGCACAGTCCGACGATGCGGGGCGGCGAGCCGGGGGCTCGCCGAAAGTCGGTGAGTTGAGTCATGCTGGTTGTCTCCTGCTCTCTCGGAGGGATGGGAGAACCCGGGGCGGGCGCGGCTTGTGGAAGAGATGGCGCCCGCCCCGGGCGTACTTACTGGTGCTTGATCCAGTGGGTGTACTGCTGGCGGACGTAGTGGCGTGGGTCGCAGATGACGGCCGCGTCGTCCAGGTCCATGAGCCGCTCTGCAGCTTCGGTCGCCACGTCGGCCGCGCCGCTGGCGTAGGGCGCCTCCTGGAGGGCGATGCGGTCCAGGACTGCGGCCTTGCGGAGCCAGAAGTCACGCGGCAGCCGGGTGCCGGACGGTTTGCTCGCGGCCTGGTCGGCGGTCCACGTGATCTCGCTGATGATGCTCGGGGCGAGCGCGTACGTCTCCTCAGCGGTGGGCCACGGGCCGGTGTTCGTGCAGTGGTCGGCCGTGACGTACAGGCGCGTGCGCTGCTTGTCACGGGTGGGGTACTCGCGGACCGGACCGACGGTGAATGCCGCGGACAGGGCGCCGTTGACGCGGGTGGTGTCGGCCGGGTCGCAGATGACGCGGATCTCGAACATCGTTCAGTGCTCCTTGTGTGCGGTGGTGGGGGCGAGTTGAGGCAGGCCCGCCTCGGTGAGGGCCGTGGGGTCGAAGCCAGGCAGGGCGGCGCGGGTGAGCAGCGCGGTGGCGAGCTGTTCGGCATAGGCGGCGCCGGATCGGGCCACCTCGATCTGGGCTCCGGCCTTGAGGGCTTCGACGCGTTCGATGTGGGCGTGTTCCTCGTGGCGTTCGGTGGTGTGCCGCTCGTGCGCGATCCGGTCGCGGCGGTCGGTGCGCCAGTAGCGGGCCGCGAGCCCGTAGGCGGCGACGGTGGCCAGCACCCACAGCAGCAGGGGCAGAGACAGGCCGTCGGAGTATCCGGCGATGCCGGTGAAGGCGAGCGCGCCGCAGGTAGCGAACGCGGTTCCGGCGATGACGCGGTCCCCGGCGTAGCCGGTGGAGGCGAAGACGCCGGCCGCGCCCGCGGCGAGCGAGAGCGCGGTCATCAGCACGGCGTTGCCGGTGCTGTGTTCGGCGCCGTTGGCGTTCCAGATGCGGGCCAGGATCAGCACGGTCGAGGTGGCCAGCGCAGGCGCGGCCTTGGGGGCGATGATGGCCAGCCAGTGCCGGGCGATGATCTGTTCGTTCACGACGGTCAGGCCTCCGATCACAGGTCGGGGATGGCGTTGATAACGGCGCGGGTCAGTTCGTTGATGGGTCCCGAAGCGCCGGTGGAGGCGAGGAAGAACCCGAACATCACGGCGATGAACGCGCTGCCGTAGCCGAGGGTCTTGGAGCGGAGCAAGAAGAACAGGACCAGTCCGAAGAGCAGGATGAGCGAGACGGTGACGGCCATGGGTCAGCCCTTCTTGGCGAACGGGGGCGTGGCGGTCTGGGGGGTGTCGGTCTGGCCTTCGCGGTAGATGCGCAGCCACTGGTTGTAGAGGCGGCGGCCGACGCGCACGCGCTTGCCGTAGCCGTGGCAGCGGCGGCAGTCCTTGCCGCGCTTGAGGGCGCCGCGCCGGGTCCGCTTGATGGCGTGGCCCATGCCGTGGCAGCGGCGGCAGTCACCGAACGGACTGCCCGCACACAAGCCGACGTAACAGAGTGTGACTATGAGTAGGCAGGCGCTAGCAACGAGGTAGGGGGTCATGAGGGTGCCCTCCAGGGCGGATTTAGGGGATTCCCGCAGGTGAGGTGCTAGATGCGAGTTCCCTGATCAGACAGGGAATGGGGTGCTAGCGGGGCTGCTAGGTCTAGCACCGGTGGGGTGCTAGACCTAGCAGCGGTCCGCGTCAGCCCTTGCCGGGCTTTCCGTCACGTTCAGTGATGGCGTTGAGGATGTCGGCGCGGGCGATGCCGCGCCGGGTGGTGCCCTTGCCCTTGTCGCTGGTGCCCCAGACGTCCTGTGCGCTGACACCGTGGGGGCGCAGGTTCTTGGCGACCGTCTCGGCCTTCCAGCCGCTGTAGACGTCGGGGCGCAGGTCGGCAAGACGGGTGGCGACCTTCTCGTTCCACACCTTGTCCTCGTCGGCCGCCACTACCTTCAGCACGTCGGCCAGCAGATCGAAGGTGGCCGCTTCGGTCTCGGGGAGCTGGCCGACGGCGTGGCCGGTGACGTTGCCGTACTCCTCACGCATGGCGCGGGCACGGGCCACGACCTGTTCGGCGCCGACCGCATCCACGAACGCGGAGGCGACGATGCGCGGGTCATCTCCTTCACCGGCCATCCAGCAGATGCCGCGGTCGGTGCGGGAGAACATCGTGGCCCGGTATCCGGCCTTGTACATCGAGGTGCCCAGCACCATGTCGTTGGCCGGCTGCGCCATGACCTTCAGGCAGAACCGCAGCACCGCGTTCGCGGAGATGCCGGTGGGCAGCGACTTCGCGTCCGGGCGCTGCGTGCCGAACAGCATCGTCATCCCCAGCGCCGGTCCGCGCTTGCCCAGGTCGGTGCAGATCTCCTCGATCTCGGCGCCGAACTTCTCGTGCTCGAAAGGGACCTGGCACTCATCGAACCCGGCCACGATCGGATGCAGCCGAAGGCTCTTGTCGTTGGCCAGCTCCGGGGTCACCTTCGACTCCGGGCACCGCGAGCGCGGCAGCGACTTGATGACCTTCGCCCGCCGCCGCAGCTCGGTGCGCAGCTCGCGCAGGGCGTGCAGCACGTACTCGATGTCCTCGTCCTCGTCGCCCGCCCGGTAGCGGTGGCAGACGGGTTCCAGGGCGCCGAAGTCGCCGGTGCCCTTGAAGTCGAACGCGTGGACTTCCGCGCGCGGGTCGAGAGCGGCGATGAGCAGGAACAGCCGCATCAGGAACGTCTTGCCCATACGCGGGATGGACCCGACGATGACCGACGCGAACATCAGCGTCACGGACACGTCGCCCATGCGCTGGTCGTTGCCGAACACAACCGGCTTGAACAGGTCCACGCTGCCCGACTTCAGCAGCGGCCAGGCCGGTTTGGTCGTCTCGTTCATCGGCTTGTCCCCGACCCACAGCACGAGCCGCCCCTCGTGCTCGTCCGGGTCGGAAGAGGGCCACACACAGCCGACCTTCCGCCGCAGGCCCGAAGCGAGCGACTTGCGGGCCTCCATGATGTCCTCCGGCGTCACACCCCACGGAAGGTCGAGATCGGCACGGTAGCCAGGCCCGTCCCGCGTGATTTCGGAGGTGAACCGCATCCCGTTCATGTCGCCGCCCTTCTTGATGGCGGCGTTCAGCTTCGGGTTGCCGATGTTGTCCAGCGCGCGCAGCACGATCGAGGTGGTCAGCTTCTCCAACTCGGTCTTCAGCACCGCCCGCCCGATCACGGGCTCATCGGCCTTGCCGCCCTTGAACCCAGCGGCCAGCACAGCGGCCGACGCGAACAGCACCAGCCAGCCCGGCGCCAGCACGTAGCAGGCCATCGCCAGCGGCACCCCGATGAGCCCGGCAATCGCCATGACCAGCATGCGCAGCCGGACGCGGCGATCGCGCTGGCGGGACAGCTTCAGGTACTCGCCGGTGTTCTCGTGCTCCACCTCATACGTGCGCAGCGGAGCGGCTTCGGCATCCCACACCCACCGGTTGGTCTGCGAGATCAGCCGCGCCGCACCCTGCGGGGCGTCCATGGACAGCCGCAGCACGTACCAAGGGGTGCGGATGCCGTGGAACGCCGTGGCGTAGAAGGCGTTGCCGGCGGCGCGCTGCGCGGTCGAGATGAAACCCGGCTTGGACTTCAGCCAGGACGGCAGGATCGGCTTGCGCTTGTAGGTGGTGATCCCGGGGCCCGGCAGGGTCGACGGGTCGGCCGGACGCGTCGGCGTGGAGTCGCCCGACTCCTCGTCGTCCTCGTCGGCCGACGGGTCGGCGGTGCGCACAGCCGACTCGGTGGCCGTCGAGTCGGCCGACTCGATGCCCGTCCGGTCGGGCGACCCGGCGCGGGCGCTGCGGGCCTTGTCGAGGTCGACTACCTCGCCGGTGCGGTCGGCGTTCATGTCGGCTTCGAGACGTTCGAAGAACTCGTGATTTTCGTCGGGGTGATTCACTGAAGACTCCCCTTCAGGGATGGAAGGTGGCGGGCCCGGCCGACGCTGTGAGAGGTAGGCGGTCGGGCCCGTCGCGCGATGAAGGTAGGGCAGTCCAAGCAGGGGAAGGGGGCCAGTTTGGCCCCCTGTCCCAACCTGTCCCCTGCCTCAGGCAGCGCGCTGTTCTTCGGGGTAGGCGCAGGGCACGCACATGCCGAGCGAGCTCGGGATGACGTATCCGGCGTCCGTGCGGCAGACCGGGCAGGTACGGCGGGCGCACATCGCCTTGGCGAGCGCGACCCGCTTGCCCGGCGTCATGGGACGCACCGGCAAGGCACGGTCGACGCGGTAGAGGTAGGCGACTAGCGGGCCGCGCCGGTAGCGCGGACGCAGCACCTGAGCGGCCACCTCCTGGCCTCCCGGCCGCAGTCCGAGAGCCCGGAGCTGACGGCGGGTGGCGAGGCCCTTCGGGGCGTAGCGCCAGGGGTAAGTCGGTATGCCGAACTTGCCGCCTGAAGGGCAGTAGCACTTAGCGGGAGTCAGCGACGACATCAGGCGGCCACGCGCTCTTCGCGAAGGTCGTGAAGCCGGGCGTTGACCCACCCGATCGACCAGCCACACAGTTCCGCCGTCTGTCGCACCGGCATGTCGACTGCGTACGCGGCGGCCACGATCCGACGCGCCTCACCCTCCGCCAGCTTGCTCTGCGCCGGCCCCCGGTTCAGGAGTTCGGCGCGTTCACGCTCAGCCCACTCCACTCGTTCACGGCGTTCACGCTCCACGCTCTGAGCGCGCTCGCGCTGTTCCGCTTCGGCGCGCTCGCGGGCCTGGCGTTCACGCGTCAGCCGCTCGCGTTCACGCTGTTCATCCTCGCGTTCACGGCGTTCACGAGCCTCCCGCTCGGCAGCCTTCGCCCGCTCGCGAGCTTCGCGCTCCTCACGGCGCACGCGCTCTTCCCGCTCGGCTTGCTCGCGGGCCAAGCTGGCATCGTGGTCACGCTGTTCACGCGCGAGGCGCTCGGTGTGCTCGCGCTCCTCGCGGGCCTCGGTACGGGCCCGCTCAGCACGCTCACGGGCCACCTTCTCCCGTTCCTCGCGCTCGGCCTTGTGCGTGGCTTCCAGGCTGCTGACGGCCCGTGCGATGGCCCGCCGGTAGGCGAGGCCCGTCTCGGCCGTGACGATGAGCAGGAGAGGCGCCACGGCGTGGACGGACATGCCGACCAGGTCTTTCTTCAGCGCGGAATCAGCGGTGTTGAGGGCCAGGGTCATCAGCCCGGTCATCCAGCGCAGCACGACCGGCCAGCGTCCGCCGTGCCCACCGAGGCGGGCCAGCACGTCATCGAGCTTGACCACGATGACCACCGCAGCGTCTACCACGAGCGGCAGGATCGGCGCCGTCCACTTCCACGCGTCGGCGGTGTGCTTGGCCATCAGCGGCGTGACCGTGAGGATGGAGTAGAGCATCGCCCCGCACACGATCAGCCACGTGCCGACCGACAGTGCCCTTTCCGCTGAACGGATATGAACAGCGTTCACGCCGCACCCCCGACCGGTTCCGCGAGGGGGGTGAGCGAGCCGCGGAAACCGCGCGACGTGGCATCGTGCGTGAACGTCGCGAGCAGCCATTCCGCATCCGCCCAGAACACCCGAGCCCGGCCCCACGTTGCGTCGGCGGGGGCTCCATGAGTGGCGGTGTCAGCGTAGGCGTCCTCACGGCTGCGGTAGACCATGGCCGGGGTGCCGTAGTGCAGCAGCACGAACACCGTCCGCGGCGCTGCGAGTGCCTCGGTGAGTTCCTCGCGCAGGCGCCGCAGCCCGATGTCCTTCAGCAAGAGGTCTTCCTGAGCGGTGCTCAGTTCGTCCAGGGCACCAGAGAGGAGTGCGCCGATCTCGTCCGCGGTCTTCTCCGCACGCTCCGTGCGGCCGGTGAGGTCGAACAGCTCGACGGTGTGCCGGCCGGATGCCTTTTTCGCGGCCTCGGTCGCTTCGCGGGCGCGCTCAAACGCGGCGTGTGTGTCGGCTTCGAGCAGCGCGAGGCGCTTGCGGGTGACGATGCGGATCATGCCGCCGCCCCCTTCCGAACTCGACGGGAACGGGCGGTGGGCCGGGCGAGCGGAACGACGTTGAACAGCTCCGGCGCGTGCTCCTCGATCACCGCGGCGGCGATCCGAATCGCGTCCTCGGTCATGCCGGGGTTGTCGGCGAGGATGTCGCGGGCCGCGTCCAGACGGGCCGCGCGCTCCATCTCGCTCTCACCCTCCACCCCGAGCCACAGTTCAACCGGTGTGCCAAGGGCGAGTTCAACGAAGTCGGTACTGGTCATGGCCTGGTGGCCGCTGATGTACGAACGCATGACGAAACTCCTGGTCACAGAGGGATGGGAGGGACACCAGGGCGGGCGCGGCTTGTGGAGAGACGACGCCCGCCCCGGGCGGAAGAGTGAGTGCCCCGGCCGGGAGTCGAACCCGGCCTTGCGACCATCGGGGCGGCAGTGCAGATGAGCTGTGGCGGCTTCAGGGGGCCGATGAAACAGCCGCGTGGAGGATGTCGATGTGGTCGAACGCGAGCGGCGGCAGAGCGCTCAGCGGCCACCACTGCGCGTTCGTCGCGTCATCGCCCGCCTCAACGGCCGTTCCGGGCAGGACCGTCAGCTGGTAGGCGACGGTGACGTACCGGCCGCGAGGATCGCGGTCGGGCTGGTCGAACGTTCCGACCTGCTCCAACTCCGCCGGCGCCGCGTACACCCCGGCCTCCTCGCCAAGCTCGCGGGCAGCGGCGGCGCGACTCGTCTCGCCGGAGTCGACGTGCCCGCCCGGAAGGGCCCACTGACCCTTGAAGGGGTCCCAGCCGCGCTCGATCAGGAGCACGTATCCGTCAGTCGTGGTGACAACGACATCGGCGGTGTAGCGAATGACCTCGGGGTTCTCCATGGCTGCTCCCTGTGTCGGTGGCTGGCAGGTGTGTCGGAGCGCCCCGGCCGGGAGTCGAACCCGGCCTTACGACCATCGAGGCGGATGTGCGGTCAGCGCCCGGCGCGGCGCTAGCCGCCGCGAGCGGTTGAAGGTGACCGGTTGGCCGCGGCGCTCTCGCGCTCACGGACCTGGGATGGAGCGGCGCCGCCGTGCCGATCAACCACGGCCGCGCCCATCGCATTCGTCGACTCACTGCCACTCCTTCAATCGGCTGAACAGGGGATACGCACTGCAAGGGGGACCAAGTCCCCACCCTCCGGCCGTTGCTCGCGGTCACCGGGCCACCTCGCCAGTACGGGCCGAAACCCTGTTCCACCTGGCCTTTAGCGGGATTTGCAGCGTCCCCGCCCTCTGCCATGCGCCTCACAAGTTCTTGAGGTACATGTAGTACGTGTTCCTCATCATGCAGAGAGGTGTTCGCGGCGTCAAGCCCTTCGGCTTTTTGGATTTCGCGAGCCCCTCGCGCTCGATGTGCTTACAGACTCGCCCCGGGGGCGAAGACGTTCGACCCCGCACATGTACGACCTGTGCACGACTTAGGTACGGTGAAGTCGTCCCAAGTCGTCCCAACGCAGTGGGAGTTCGACGTGGCCAACGAGAGGCTTCGCGGCGCGATAGTCGAGAGCGGCATGACACTTGACCAGGTGGGGGCCAGGCTCGGGGTGTCGGCCAAGACCGTAGAACGCTGGATCAACCACGCGAAGCGCAAGCCGTACAGGCGCTTCCAGTACGCGACCGCCTCGCTCCTGCAATGCGAGGTGTCCTACCTGTGGCCGGAAGAGCAGACCTCAGCGGAGGTCACGGAGGCCGGGAACGCTGAGCTGGTCAAGCTGTACCCGCACCGATCCGTCGTGCCAAAGCAGCTCTGGAACAAGCTCTACGAGCAGACCCGGGAGAGGTTCGACGTTGTCGTGTACTCCGGCTTCTGGCTCACAGAGGATGCCTCGTTCCACCGCATCGTCAAAGAGAAGTCATCGGCCGGCGTACCGATCCGCTTCATGCTCGGAGACCCGGACTGCCCCGCTGTGGCCGTTCGCGGTGAAGACGAGGGGATCGGCCCGGCTATGGCCAGCAAGATTCGGAATGCGCTGGTCAACTACCGGCCCCTCTTCGGGCTCCCCGGTGTCGAGTTCCGACTTCACCGCACCACGCTTTACAACTCGCTGTACCGCGCCGATGACGAGATGCTCGCGAACGGCCACCTGTACGGCGTCGGGGCCTACATGGCTCCCGTACTTCACATCCAACGCGTTCCAGGGGGCGAGTTGTTCGACGCCTACGCTGAGAGCATCGAACGAGTCTGGGAGACCGCCCGCCCCATTTCGTCCCCCACGGATCTCGGAGGAACGACCGCATGAGCCGAATCGACTACTACCGCGACCCGAATGCCCCCAAGGCGAACTCTGTGGTCCCCTCGGTCACCGCAGTCGTGCGGGATGACGCGGGGCGAATCCTGCTCATCCACAAGACGGACAACGACTTGTGGGCGGTCCCCGGCGGTGGCCACGACATCGGCGAGAGCGTCAGCGACACCGTCGTACGGGAGGTGCTGGAAGAGACCGGGATCACCGTCGAAATCGACAACATCGTGGGGCTCTACACAGACCCGCGGCATGTGATGGCGTACGACGACGGTGAAGTCCGCCAACAGTTCTCGATCTGCTTCCGGGCCCACCCCACCGGGGGCTCCCTGCGTACGAGCAGCGAGTCGAAAGAGGTCCGCTGGATAGACCCGGCGGACCTCGATGACCTGGACATCCACCCGTCAATGCGCCTACGCATT
Source organism: Streptomyces sp. A18 (assembly GCF_059026065.1). NCBI lineage: Bacteria > Bacillati > Actinomycetota > Actinomycetes > Kitasatosporales > Streptomycetaceae > Streptomyces > Streptomyces sp. A18. The sequence goes on from NZ_JBWLKL010000002.1 coordinate 495,983, forward strand.
CAGCACGGCCTGGACGACTCACACCAGGCTCCCTACATCGGCTGACCGTCGGTACGGGCCTCAACGAGGCGTCCTTCCACGCGCCGCGCGGCTGCGTGAATCTCCGGTGCCGCCCGCTGAATGAAGCGGCCCACGATGGTGTCGGGCCCGTATCGATTCACGATCTCGTCAAGGCGGGCGGCTGCCGTCGTCTCCGTGCCGTCCGGGGTGGTGGTCATGTCGCAGAAGAGGAGCGCGTCGACGAGGTCGGGCCGCTCTAGGTCAAACTCGCTTTCCAGCTCCTGCCGGAGTCCCCGCTCCTCAGCTTCCAAGAGAGCGCACGAGTGGTGAGCCACGAGGCGGACAACCCGTTCGTCCACGCCTTCCTGCTGGCGAAGAAACCGCGCGCCGTCCAGAGGGTGGAAGCCAGTGACCGCAACGTCCGGCGAGTAGCCGATGTCATGCAGCACTGCGGCTGCTTCCAGCAGCTCCGCGTCGTCACCGAGAATCGGGGCCAGCGAACGAGCACGCTTGGCCACTCCAAGGGAGTGTTCCCACCTGCGCGGCAGGGGCTCGGACAGCAACGATTCGGATAGCGGGTACGCCCACTCAGTCAGTCCCATGGCTGCCAAGATTACGACCGCCTCGCCGAGGACGGGAGAGCGCGCACGGTCCGCCCCTTGCCGTGAACGGTGGCGAGCAAGCCGTTCCCTTCCATCAAGGCAAGGCCACGACGTACCGCCGTGCGAGAGGCGGCGAACCTCTCGCAGAGCTTCGCTTCGGACGGGAAGGGCGCGCCCACCTCAAGACCGTCGTCCTTGATTATTGCGGTCATCCGGTCCACCAGTGGCCGTCGGTCACCGCCTTGCGCTACACGCCAACCGATCCCGGGCGCGGACTCAAGCACGCCCTCGGCTTCGAGCGACTTGAGAGCGCGCCGGATCGTGTTGCGAGAGACTCCGTGCAGCTGCATGAGGTCAGCCTCAGACGGCAGGCCGTCGACGAACTCGCCGTCCGTGACCCCCTTCCTCAGTGCTTCCGAGATGACCAGGTAGGTACCGCGCGGGCTGGCCTCCGACACTTGGGTTCCCCTCACCATGCTCCAATGCTCGATGCCAAGCGTGCCACGGTCCATCTGTTGAGCCTGCTTTTTGCCCGCCTGCGGGCCATGTGCGGGCCAGGCAGATCATGCGGGCGGTTGGATAATCGCTCCTGTGCAGGTCAGCCCGCTCTTCCCTGCTGCACAGATGGCGGTCTTGAAAACCGTCGTGGCGCGAGTCACCGTGGGTTCAAATCCCACACCCACCGCGTGACGGTCGGCGTGTGCGCCGGCCGAAGGCAGAAGGGTGCCTCTCATGGAGAGGCACCCTTTTCGCATGCACCGGCCCGTTCGCATGCACCGCCCCGTCCGGCCGGGGGTGGTGCCAGTGACACCCCCGAGAGGGCGGGTCGCCGTATGTCGCGGGGCGTTCGGATTCGCGAACGTGGAGGACGTCAGCACGGCACGTCCCCACCGCGATGATTCGAGGTCCGTCATGAGTACCAGTGCACTGCCCTACGCAGCCGCTCCCACCGCTCCCTCACCCGTGCGTTCCGCAGGGTCCCCGGGCTTCTGGCGGGCGCCGTTCGCCGCCTCCACCTACCGGGAGATCGGCTACACCGTGACGTCGTTGCCCGTCGCCATCCTGGGCTTCACCTTCGCCGTCACGATGTTCGCGCTCGGCATGGGGCTGTTCGTCACCGTGCTCGGACTGCCGGTCCTCGCCGCCGCGTTGGCCGGGGCGCGAGGGCTGGGGGCCGTCGAGCGGGGGCGGGCGCGGGGGCTGCTGGGGCTTGACGTCGCCGGTCCCGATGCCGTGGAGACGTCGCGGGATGCGGGTGTGTGGGCGGCCATGCGGGCACGGCTCTCGGACGGTGCGGGCTGGCGGGCGCTGCTCTTCCAGGTCGTGATGTTCCCGTCCCGGGTGGCGTCCTTCGTGCTCAGCGTGACCTTCCTGGTCACCGGCTGGGTGGTGGCGCTTCTTCCGGCGTACTCCTGGGTGTTCCCGCGCTACCTCGACTGGCCCGGCTACCGGTTGTTCGACTACACCTCCGGCGGCGAGCACCACGCGTTCTACCTGGAGTCGCCGGTGCAGATCGCGGGGGCGTCCCTGCTCGGCCTCGCCATCGTCTTCCTCACGCCGAAGCTGGTCCGCGCCCTGACGAACATCGACCGTGCCGCGGTGCGTTCGCTGCTCGGATAGTCGCCGACGGTCACGCGGGGCCCGTGAGCCGCGCCGCCGACGCGATCGTCGAGCGTGCCTCGCGCTCCGTGAGGCCGACCCGGAGTGCGGCATCGGTGAGGTCCTTGGTCAGGGCCTCGCCGATGCCGTTCTCGTACGCGCGGCAAGCGGCCCAGAACAGGCGGGTGTTGCGCTGGCCCTCGTGTGCGGCGAGCACGAACTGGACCAGGCCCTGGCCCCGCTGGACCGGGGCGGGCACGTGCGGGAGCGCGGGCTGATGGGTGCGGGGCGGGGGCGTGAGCAGGCGTAGGAGTGCGGGTGGGCAGGTCGCTGGAGGGAGATGGGCCGTACCGGGTACGGCGCTGTAGACGCCATACTCGGTGCGCGAACCCGGGCCGACGAGATAGCCGCCCGCGCCCCGGATGTCGATGCCGGGGGCGAGCCGGCCCGCCGAGTTGGGGATGACGGCTTCGGGCGGGCCCGCGAGCCAGATGTGGCGGCCACCGCTGGGGGTCGCCACGACGACCGTGGCCGGGATCGTGAACAGGTGGTGCAGCGCCAGCTCCCGCAGGGCCGCGGGAGCGTCCGTACCGGACTTGGTGTCCAGGTCGATGCCGATCAGGTGGTACGGGGGCAGCCCGCACGCGATGCCATAGCCGGTGGCCCAGGGGGCGGCCGCGAAGAGTTCGCGGATGCGGCGCGGGTCGCTCGACGCGTCGTACACGCCGTGTCCGAGGCGGCCGCATTCGCCGTGGCAGGGGATCGGTTCGGGCTGTTCGTGGTGGGGGGAGCGGAGCGCCGGCAGCTTGGTCCGGGAGAGGGGGATGACGGCGAGGCCGCGCTCGGCGGCGGACAGGGCGTGGGCGAGTGCGAGTGCTGTGGCATGGCGGTCGATGGTGGCCATGACTTCATTTTCGTACAAGTGTTCGAAGAAAGGAAGGGGGGCGGGCGCGACGCGCGGGCGACACGCGGGCGCGCCCGTCGACCTTCACGAAATGGCGGAACGCTTCAGCGCGTGCGGCGACTGGGTTTGGGTCGGGTTCAGGGGGCTGAGCTGGGGCTTTAGTGGAGCGAAGCGTGTTTATCGACTTGTACTCACGCTTGCGGGGGAATCGGGGCTTCCGGGGTGGTTCGCCGGGGATTCGGTGGGCAACTCTGGACTCGCGACGTCGTGCAGAACCCCCCGGGGCGGTCGGCCAACTGCCTTGGGAACAGCCGTACTTCAGGTGCTTCCGGCACATCGCCGGTGCGTACCCCCGTTCTGGAGGAAATGACATGGCAAGCATCCGTACCGCCCGCGTCATCGCTGCCGCCGCAGCCCTGCCCCTGGCCGCCGCACTCTTCTCTGGTGTCGCGACGGCGGACAACGGCTCCTTCGCGGACGACGGATCGAACGCCGCCGTGGCGACGGTCAACGGCAGCGGCGTCGGTGACGACAACGAGGGCAACTCGTCGACGTCTCAGCAGGTGGCGACCGGCTCGGGCGCCTCGAACCAGAACAACACCGCCCAGGTGAACGGCTCGGCTTTCACGGCGATCGACCAGTCGAACGAGAACATCGCCGTCAACTTCACCCACCTCTGGTGAGGTGACGGCCCTCCGGGGTAGCTCCTGGGGCCTGCTCGATGGGGTGTGTGGCGTTCTGCGCGGCGGTGCATCTGCACCGCCGCGCAGGCGTGTTCGTGCACACAGGCGTGTTCGTGCACACAGGCGTGTTCGTGCACACAGGCGTGTTCGTCGCGCCGGCTTCGCTTCCGGGGCGATCTCTTGACACCAGAACAGTTTCTGACGGACAGTCAGAAATCATTGTCGGTGCGACGCCCGTACGCGGACGCCCGTACGCGAAGGAGAGGCCGCCGCCGTGCACCTCGCCCCCACCGAACGCCAACAGCAGCTGCGCGCCGAACTGCGCGCGTACTTCCGCGATCTGATGCCAGGAGGGCCGCCCGAAGGGGGCGACCTGGAGGGGCAGCGCCGACTGCTGCGGCGCATCGGGGCCGACGGGATGCTCGGCCTCGGCTGGCCGGTCGAGTACGGCGGGCAGGGGCGCGGGCCCGACGAGCAGTTCGTCTTCTTCGACGAGGCCTACCGCGCGGGCGCGCCCGTATCGATGGTCACCCTGAACACTGTGGGGCCGACCCTCATGAAGTACGGCACGGATGAGCAGAAAGCCGCGTTCCTGCCGCGCATCCTCAGTGGGGACCTCGTCTTCGCGATCGGGTACAGCGAGCCGTCGGCGGGCACCGATCTGGCCTCGCTGCGGACGCGGGCGGTGCGTGAGGGCGCGGTGCGTGAGGGCGCGGGGCGCGAGGGTGCCGTTCGTGAGGGCGCGGGGCGCGAGGGTGCCGTTCGTGAGGGGGTCGTGCGTGGCGGTGCGGGGCTCGGGGAGCCTGACGCCGCGTGGATCATCGACGGGCAGAAGATCTTCACGTCGAACGCCCAGAACGCCGACTGGATCTGGCTGGCCTGCCGCACCGACCCCGAAGCCCCCAAGCACCAAGGCATCTCGATCATCCTCGTGCCGACCGACGCCACCGGGTTCTCGTGGACGCCGATCGAGACGGTCGGGGGTCTGACGACGACGGCCACGTACTACGACGGGATCCGCGTCCCCGCCACGAACCTCGTCGGCGAGGAGAACGGCGGCTGGGGGCTCATCACCAACCAGCTCAACCACGAGCGGGTGGCGCTCGCCGCGATCGGCATGCAGGCCGAGGATTTCTACGCCGCCGCCCTCTCCTTCGCTCGTACACCCGATCCGGTGACGGGTGAGCGCCGGATTGACGCTCCGTGGGTTCGGTCCAGGCTGGCCGAGGCGCAGGCCCGGCTCGCTGCAACGCGCCTGCTCAACTGGCGTTTGGTGGGGGATGTCGGGGCGGGTGTCCTGGCGCCGGGAGACGCGAGCGGCGTGAAATTCGTGGGAACCGAATCGGCCGTGGAGGTGTACCGAATATGTCAGGAAGTCACGGGCGAGGCGGGGCTGGTGCGGGGCGGCTCACCCGGGTCTTTGGCGCTCGGCACGGGCGGTGAGGGGGAGTTGGAGCGGATGAACAGGGCTGCACAGATCAATACGTTCGGGGGCGGGGTGAGCGAGGTGCAGCGGGAGATCGTGGCGACGATGCGCCTCGGGATGCGGAGGGGGCGGCGATGACTGATCGTTCACATCGCTCGGGTGTCTCAGATATCGCGGATGTCTCACATCTCTCACAGCACCCGTCTCTCTCGTATCTCTCGTACGAGATGTTGAAGACGTTCGAAGGGCAGGCGGCCGCCACGTCGGGCGTGGGCAAGGACCTGGTCAACGAACCGATGATCCGGCATTGGTGCGAGGCCATGGGGGACTGCAACCCGGCCTATGCGGGGGCGGATCCGATCGCGCCGCCGACCATGCTCCAGGCCTGGACGATGGGCGGGCTCTCCGGACACCAGGGCCGTTCGGCGGCGTACGACGAGCTGTTCGCGCTCCTGGACGGCGCGGGGTACACCTCGGTCGTCGCCACGGACTGCGAGCAGGAGTATCTGCGGGCGCTGCGGCCGGGGGAGGAGATCACCTTCGACGCGGTCATCGAGTCGGTGTCGGAGCGCAAGACGACCAAGCTGGGCACGGGGCACTTCGTCACGACCCGGATGGACGTCAGAGCGGACGGCGAGCCGGCGGGGACTCATCGCTTCCGGATCCTGAAGTACGCGCCCGCGCAGCGGAAACCCCAGGCCCAGGCCCAAGCCAAGCGCCCCCGCCCTGTGATCAATCGGGACAACGCCGGATTCTGGGAGGGCGTTGCCCGGCACCAGCTCCTGATCCAGCGCTGCGGCGGCTGCCAGACACTGCGCTTCCCCTGGCTGCCCGGCTGCAATGCCTGCGGGGCGCTCGTATGGGACACGGTCGAGGCGAGCGGCGAGGGCACGGTCTACTCGTACGTCGTCATGCACCATCCGCCCTTCCCCGCCTTCGACCCCCCGTACGCGGTCGGGCTCATTGACCTGGCGGAGGGTGTGCGCATGGTCAGCAATGTGGTGGGTCTGCCCAGCGACAAGGTGCGGATCGGGCAGCAGGTGCGGCTCGAATTCGCGCAGGTCGACAAGGAGTTGGAGCTTCCGGTGTTCCGGGCCGTCGAGGGCATGGCGGGGGGCGAGGGCTGACATGGACTTCACACCCACGGAAGAGCAGGCCGCGGCACGGGACCTTGCCGCGGAGATCTTCGGGGACCAGTCCACACCCGAGCGGCTCGCGGCGGCGGGCTCGGGGTCGGGCACGGGGTCGGACGCCGAGCTGTGGAAGGCGTTGTGCGCGGCGGGGCTTCCGGGCGCGGTGGAGGATGTCGGGTTGCTCGGCCTTGTGCTGCTGCTGGAGGAGCAGGGCCGGGTGACGGCACAGGTGCCGTTCGCGGCGAGCTGCGTCTATGGACTCCTGGCAGTGGCGGCACACGGCACGGAGGAGCAGCGGGGGCGGCTGCTGCCGGGACTGCGGGACGGTACGGCGGTGGCGACGGGGGCGTTCCCGGCGCGGGGCGGCGTGGTGGTCTCTGTAGAAGGGGCGCCGACCGGCGAATCGACCGGGGCGCAGACCGGAGCGCAGACCGGGACGCTGACCGGGGCGGTGCCATGGGTGCCGTGGCTGCGGGATGCCACGGAGGTTCTGGTGGCGGTGCGCGAGTCGGAGCCGAGGGGTGGCCACAGCCTGTGGAGGGTGCGGGTGGCGGACGCGGAGACCGAGCCCGTGGAGCTGACCGCGCCCTGGGCGGCGGGGCGGCTGGTCCTGGACGGGGCCCCCGGGGAGCGGATCGGAGGCGAAGAGGCGTACGACGACGTCCTGGCGAGCGCGCGGACAGCGTTCGCGGGGCTGCAGGCCGGGGTGTGCGCGGGCTCGCTGGCCCGCGCGGTGGCCCACACGAACGAGCGGGAGCAGTTCGGTCGGCCACTCGCGGCCAAGCAAGGGGTCCAACTCCGGGCGGCGGACGCCCATATGGACACCGAGGCGATACGGGTCACGGCGTACGAGGCGGCCTGGCGCCGTGACGCCGGACTGCCGTACGGCACACATGCGCTGACCGCCGCGTGGTGGGCGTCGGAGGCGGGCAAGCGCGTCGTGCACGCGGGCCAGCATCTGCACGGTGGCATGGGTGCCGACCTCGATCACCCGGTGCACCGGCACTTCTTGTGGGGGCGGCAATTGGACGCGTACCTGGGATGCGGGAGTGAAGTGCTGCAGGAAATGGGGGACTTGATCGCGGCTGAGGCAGCTGAGGCGGCTGGAGCGGCTGGAGGGGACGGATCAGTTGGAGCGACTGGAGCGGACGGATCATCTGAAGCGAACGGAGTGCAGGGTGCCGTGCTGAGCGGGCAGGAGGAGACGGCATGACGGGGAGACAGACCGCCGGCGGGCGCGACAGCGGCGGTGTGCGGGTCGGTGACGAGTTGCCGGAGCTGAGCATCCCGGTCACCCGGACACTGATCGTCTCCGGAGCGATCGCGTCGCGGGACTACCAGGACGTGCACCACGACTCGGTGATCGCCCAGGAGAAGGGCTCCCCCGACATCTTCATGAACATCCTGACCACGAACGGCCTGGTCGGCAGGTACATCACGGACCACTTCGGCTCCGGGGCGATCCTGCGCAAGGTGGCGATCAGGCTGGGGGCTCCCAACTACCCGGGGGACACGATGGTGTTGACCGGTTCCGTCGAGCAGGTCGACGGCGATACGGCCACGGTGAAGGTGGTCGGGGCCAACGACATCGGCAAGCACGTCACCGGCACGGTCACGGTCACGATCCCGGCCTCAGCCTCAGCCTCAGCGCGGGCCTCAGCCTCAGTCCCGGCCTCGGGCGACGCAACGGCAGGGGGCACGGCATGAGCGTACGCACGCGTGATCAGCTCGGCGGGAAGGCGGCTGTCGTCGGGATCGGGGCGACCGAGTTCTCGAAGGACTCGGGACGCAGTGAGCTCAGACTGGCCGTGGAGGCGGTGGGCCTCGCGCTCGACGACGCGGGACTCGGCCCCGCCGACGTCGACGGCATGGTCACGTTCACCATGGACACGAACCCGGAGATCACCGTCGCGCAGGCGGCCGGGATCGGGGAGCTGTCGTTCTTCTCGCGCGTCCACTACGGCGGAGGCGCGGCCTGCGCGACCGTCCAGCAGGCGGCGCTCGCGGTGGCGACAGGTGTGGCCGAAGTCGTCGTCTGCTACCGCGCGTTCAATGAGCGGTCCGGCCGGCGGTTCGGTTCGGGGGTGCAGCATCGGGAGCCGTCGGCGGAGGGCGCGGCGCTCGGCTGGTCGTTGCCGTTCGGACTGCTGACTCCCGCATCCTGGGTGGCGATGGCGGCCCAGCGTTATCTGCACACCTACGGCCTCACCCCCGACGCCTTCGGCCATGTGGCGGTCACCGACCGGAAGTACGCGGCGACCAACCCCGCGGCCTATTTCCACGGGAAGCCGATCACGCTCGCCGAGCACGCCGCGTCACGCTGGATCGTCGAGCCGCTGCGGCTTCTGGACTGCTGCCAGGAGACCGACGGCGGGCAGGCGATCGTCGTGACGAGCGTGGAGCGGGCCCGGGACCTGCCGAAGCCACCGGCGGTGATCACGGCGGCGGCCCAGGGCGCGGGCCGGGCGCAGGAGCAGATGACCAGTTTCTACCGCGACGACCTGAGCGGGCTGCCGGAAATGAGCGTGGTGGCCCGGCAGTTGTGGCAGAGCTCCGGCCTCACTCCGGCGGACATGGACGTGGGCATTCTCTACGACCACTTCACGCCGTTCGTGCTGATGCAGCTGGAGGAGTTCGGGTTCTGCGGGCCGGGTGAGGCGGCCGACTTCGTGGCCGAGGAGGCGCTGCCGCTCAACACGCACGGAGGGCAGCTCGGGGAGGCGTATCTGCACGGGATGAACGGCATAGCGGAGGCGGTCAGACAGGTGCGCGGCACGTCCGTGAACCAGATACCGGGAGCCGCGCGCACGCTCGTCACCGCGGGCACCGGTGTCCCCACATCGGGGTTGATTCTGGCGGCGGACGGCTGAACGCGGCGCGTGTCCCGGGCCGGGCGTGGGCCCAGAGCCCTTCACTCGGCGTATGCGCTGCCGAAAGCTGATGATGGGGCTTGTCCTTGCCGTCACCCTGACCGCCCTGGCGGTGGGCGTGCCACCGACCGGCGCCACGGGCAGACCCGAGGCCGACGAAGGACGGACGGCCGGTGCAGGTACCGGTACCGGCACGAGGTCCCACGGACCTGGGGCAGCAGCCGGACCCGGGGCAGCAGCCGCACCCGAGGCAGCAACCGGACCCGGGGCAGCAACTGGTCCTGAGGCAGCGCCAGGACCCGGTGCAGCCGCCGGGGCTCGCGGTCGCGCGGCCGGCTGGGCACCCGGGGTCTCGACCTTCCACGGCTGGGCCTTCGACACCTGCCTCACGCCGCCCGTCGGCACGATGCGCCGCTGGACGTCCTCCGACTACCAAGCGGTGGGCGTCTATTACGCGGGCCGCGGCCGAGCGTGCCAGCGCCAGCCGGAGCTGACCCGCGGCTGGATGCGGTCGGTGCGGGGGATGGGGTGGAAGGTGCTTCCGGTGTACGTCGGTTCGCAGTCGCCCTGTGTCGCCGCGCAGCACAAGCAGGACGTACGCATGGGGAAGGAGCCCCGGCGGCAGGGCAAACGGGAGGGGAGGGACGCGGTACGGAAGGCGAAGGCGCTCGGGATGCAGCGGCTCAGCCCGCTCTATCTGGACATGGAGGCGTACGCCCACCGGAAGAAGAAGTGCGCCGACGCCACCCTGGCCTTCGTGCGGGCCTGGGACCGCGAGGTGAGCAGGCTCGGGTACGTCCCGGGGTTCTACAGCAGCGCGAACTCCGGGGTGCGGCACATGGAGGCGGAGCGGCGGGCAGGGACGAGTGATCTGCCGGAGGTGATGTGGTTCGCGCGCTGGCACACGAGGCCGCACCTGTACCGCGAGCCCGTGCTGCCGGACGACGCGTGGCACCCCGAGCGGCGTATTCACCAGTACGCGGGGAACGTGAAGGAGCGGCACGGCGGGCGCACGCTGAAGATCGACCGGAACCTCATGCACGCGCCGGTGGCCCGGATCCGGTAGCCCCTGGGCCCGGACCCGGATCCGCCGGCCCTCCGCCTCGGACCCGCCAGGCCGGAGGGTTTGCCCCAGGCCGCCTCCAGGCCGTCCCCAGGCCACCCCCGAATCGCCCCCCAGTCCGGCCCGGAGTCGCCCCCAGTCCGACCCGGAGAGCGGCCCGAAGCGCGGTCCGGCCCGTGCCCCTCTCAGGGATGAACCCTCAGGGGTGTGCTCCGCCTCCTCCACCTTCAGGAGGTGGGGCTACCACCCCGCGTACAACCTGAGGCGGACAACGCTTCGGGACCTGCGGCCGATCCGCTGAAGTAGGGGTCGCTTCTAGCGTGGAGCCATGACCGTATCCATGGTGCCCATCTGCACCAGCGCATCGAAGGCCGCGACGCGGACAGCGAGTCCTTCGGCGTATCCGTCGTTCGCGTCGTACGTACGGGCACGGCAGCCCGTTTTGCTGCGCACCGCGCGCTCGCTGACCGCGAATCCGAGCGATGCCGAGGATTTGCTGCAGACCGCCCTCACCAAGACCTATGTCGCGTGGGACCGGATCCAGGACCATCGGGCGCTCGACGGCTATGTGCGCCGGGCCCTCCTGAACACCCGGACGTCGCAGTGGCGCAAGCGCAAGGTCGACGAGTTCGCGTGTGACGAGCTGCCCGAGCCCGAGGTGACGCCGGTCGCGGATCCGGCCGAGCAGCAGGTGCTCAGGGACGCGATGTGGCGCGCGATCATGAAGCTGCCGGCGCGGCAGCGGGCGATGGTCGTCCTGCGGTACTACGAGGATCTGAGCGAGGCGCAGACGGCCGAGGTGCTCGGGGTGTCCATCGGCACCGTCAAGAGCGCGGTGTCGCGTGCGCTCGGCAAGCTGCGCGAGGACCCGGAACTCACGCCGGTCCGGTGACCGAGGCAACCATGCAAGACCCCGCTCCCGGCCCCACCCCGGCTCCCGGCCCCAGCCCCGCTTCGGGCCCCAGCCTCGCTCCCGGCCCGGCCCCAGCCCCGCTCCCGCCCCCGGACCAGTGATCGTCGCAGCTCCGAAGGGCGTCCGATGGACCTTTCTTCTCCCGACCTAGTGACATACCGTGCGGTATGCGGCAAGAATCTGGCGAGCCCTACTGCCAGGTAGGTCATCCGGGAGCCGCCACGGATGAATGCCGCGCGCCCATCGGGAGGACGCCGTGCTGAGCACGATGCAGGACGTACCACTGACCGTCACCCGCATCCTTCGGCACGGGACGACCGTGCACGGGTCGTCGCAGGTCACCACATGGACCGGCGAGGCCGCTCCACAGCGGCGCAGCTACCGCGAGATCGGTGAACGCTCGGCCCAGCTCGCGCACGCGCTGCGCGAAGACCTCGGGGTCGACGGCGACGAGCGTATTGCCACTTTTATGTGGAATAACGCAGAGCACGTAGAGGCTTACTTCGCCGTCCCCTGCATGGGCGCCGTCCTGCACACCCTCAATCTCCGGCTGCCCGCCGACCAGTTGACCTGGATCGTGAACCACGCGGCCGACCGCGTCATCATCGTGAACGGCTCCCTCATCCCGCTGCTCGCGCCCCTTCTGCCGCAGCTGCCGACCGTCGAGCACCTGGTGGTCTCGGGACCCGGCGACCGCTCGCCGCTCGCGGGGATCCAGGCGCAGGTGCACGAGTACGAGGACCTGATCGCCGCCAAGCCCACGACGTACGATTGGCCCGAGCTCGACGAGCGCACGGCCGCCGCCATGTGCTACACCTCCGGCACCACGGGGGACCCCAAGGGCGTCGTCTACTCGCACCGTTCCATCTATCTGCACTCCATGCAGGTCAACATGAGCGAGTCGATGGGCCTGACGGACGCGGACACCACGCTCGTCGTCGTCCCGCAGTTCCACGTCAACGCCTGGGGCCTGCCGCACGCGACCCTCATGGCCGGCGTGAACATGCTGATGCCGGACCGCTTCCTGCAGCCCGCGCCGCTCGCCGAGATGATCGAGACGGAGCGGCCCACGCACGCGGCCGCCGTCCCCACCATCTGGCAGGGCCTGCTCGCCGAACTCACCGCGAAGCCGCGCGACGTCAGCTCGCTCGGCCAGGTCACCATCGGCGGCTCGGCCTGCCCGCCCTCGCTGATGGAGGCGTTCGACGCGCTGGGCATGCGCGTCTGCCACGCCTGGGGCATGACGGAGACCTCCCCGCTCGGCACGGTGGCCCGCCCGCCGGCCAAGGCCATCGGTACGGACGAGGAGTTCGCCTACCGCCTCACCCAGGGCCGTTTCCCGACCGGCGTCGAGGCACGCCTGGTCGGCCCCGGCGGCGAGCACCTGCCGTGGGACGGCGAGTCCGCGGGCGAGCTCGAGGTGCGCGGGCCATGGATCGCGGGCGCCTACTACGGCGGCGCGGGCGGCGAGGCCATCAAGCCCGACGACAAGTTCAGCGCGGACGGCTGGCTGAAGACCGGCGACGTCGGCGTCATCACGTCCGACGGGTTCCTCACCCTCACCGACCGCGCGAAGGACGTCATCAAGTCCGGCGGCGAGTGGATCTCCAGCGTCGATCTTGAGAACGCGATCATGGCCCACCCGGATGTCGCGGAGGCCGCGGTCGTCGCCGTCCCCGACGACAAGTGGGGCGAACGCCCGCTCGCCACCGTCGTGTTGAAGGAGGGCGCGACCCTCGAGTACGCGGCCCTGCGCGACTTCCTCGCGGGCACCATCGCCAAGTGGCAGCTGCCCGAGCGCTGGGCGATCGTGCCGGCCGTGCCGAAGACGAGCGTCGGCAAGTTCGACAAGAAGGTGCTGCGCAGGCAGTACGCGGAAGGCGAGCTGGACGTCACGAAGCTCTGACGCGGGGCCTCACCCGGGATACCGATGCGCCGCTCCCCCCACCGGGGGGGCGGCGCATCGCCGCATGTCGCGCCCTGAGCGATATCCCTGAGCGATATCCCTGAGCGATATCACTGAACGATATCCCTGAGTGCTATCGCTGAGCGCCAGACCTGAGTGCTATCGCGAGCGCCAGACCTGAGCGCTAGTTCGTGCCGATCTTCGCCAGCAGGTCCACGATCCGGCCCTGCACCTCGGTGCTCGTCGACCGCTCCGCGAGGAAGAGCACCGTCTCCCCCGCCGCGAGCCGCGGCAGCTCCGTCTGGTCGACGGCGGCGGTGTAGACGACGAGCGGGGTGCGGTTCAACTGGCCGTTCGCGCGCAGCCAGTCGATGATCCCGGCCCTGCGGCGACGCACCTGCATCAGGTCCATCACCACCAGGTTCGGCCGCATCTGCGCCGCGAGCGTCACCGCGTCCGCGTCGCTCTCGGCCCGCGCGACCTGCATGCCGCGCCGCTCCAGCGTCGCGGTCAGGGCGAGCGCGATCTCCTCGTGCTCCTCGATGAGCAGGACGCGGGGCGGGTGCTGCTCGCTGTCGCGCGGCGCGAGGGCCTTCAGGAGTACGGCGGGGTCGGCGCCGTACGCGGCCTCGCGCGTCGCCTGGCCGAGTCCCGCCGTGACGAGCACGGGAACCTCGGCTGCCACGGCGGCCGTACGCAGCGACTGCAGCGCCGTACGCGTGATCGGTCCGGTCAGCGGGTCCACGAAGAGCGCTGCGGGGAACGCGGCGATCTGGGCGTCGACCTCTTCGCGGGAGTTCACGATGACGGGACGGTAGCCGCGGTCGCTCAGCGCCTGCTGCGTGGTGACGTCGGGCGCGGGCCACACGAGGAGGCGGCGCGGGTTGTCCAGCGGCTCGGGCGGCAGTTCGTCGTCCATGGGCTGCGGCTGGGGCCGGTTGGCGACCTCGACCGCGCCGCCGGGACCGTCCAACGGCTCCGGGCCCTCGTCGGCGTCCTCGTCCGGTGCGCCTATGGCGTACGAGCGTCCTGTGCCCTCACTGGACGACGCGATCCGGGACTGCGGGTGCGCCGGAGCCTGGGGGTCCTTGCGGGCTGCGGCCTCGGGGCGGTCGTCGCCCGCGGGGGCAGGGGGAGTGGACAGCCTGCGCCGACGCCCGGAGCCGCCGACCGAACCGCCGAGCGAGCCACCGCCGCCGAGCGTGTGGGACTGCGACGGACCCGGAGCCGCGGGCTGCGCCGGTGCCTGTTCGGGCAGCGGGGCCGCGGCGGACTTCGGGGCATCGTGGGCGGCGGGCTGCTGGGCCGGAGCCTTCACTTGGGCCGGTGCCTGCTGGCCCTGCGGCGTCTGTGGCGTCTGCGGTGCCTGTGGCGTCTGCGGTGCCTGAGGTGTTTGCCGGCCCTGAGGCGACTGCTGGCCCTGAGGCGACTGCGGTGCCTGCGGAGGCTGCGGTGCCTGCGGGATCTGCGGTGCCGCCGCCGGGGTCTGGCCCTGCTGCAGGCCGAGGCGGCGCTGCTGCTGCTCGGCGATCTGCTGGCCGAACGGCACACCCTGGCCGAGCGTACGCACGCTGATCGCGCGCCCCTGCGTCGAGTTGGGGTCGCCGGGCGCGGCCTCGGCGGGCAGCGGCTGCGCGGCCCGCGCCTGGGCCCCGCGCTCGGGCGGGAGCGCGACACCCCTGCCGGGGGTGTGGACGCCCCGCGCGGGAGTGCCTTCGGCGTACGCGGTGGCCTGCGAGGGAGCACTGACGGCCGGGGCCTCTTGCGCGTCCCCCGCGGCACCGGCGGCCGGAGCAGCCGCAGGAGCAGCCGGAGCCGGGCGGGACCGGCGGCGGCCCGTCGGCGTCTCAGCCGGGTGGGGCTGCGGAGGGGTGTGGTCGTCGGCCGGGTGGTGCAGGGCCGCTTCGTGCTGCCCCGTGTCGTCCTGGTCCGCGGATGCGGGCGGCAGCGCGAAAACGCGCCCGCTGGGAGCCTCATCGGCGGCGGCGCGCTCCTTGGCGGCGGCCAGCGCACGGCGCCGACGCCCCGTGGGCCGGGCCGAGGCCTCGCCCGCGTCGGTGGAGCCGGCCGACCCGGCAACAGCCATAGCCGTGCCGACCCCGGAACCACTCGCCCCGGAACCACTGCCCCCGGCTCCCCCGGCGGCAGCACCCTCCTGACCACCACCGCTCGAAGGCAGCGCGGGCGGCAACGCCAACTGCTCGTCGCTCTGCCGTGCCCGCCGCCCGGAAGCGGCAGGGGCCACCGCCCCCGCGGGAACCGGCACGCCCTGCGGCGGCACCGTCTCCCCCAGCGCCGCCGACCCGGCCGCATGCTCGGCAGCAGTCACCACGGAGCCAACGGAGCCAACGGAGCCAACGGAGCCCACGGAAGCCACGGAACCCACCGAACCCACGGAGCTCCCTGCCCCCGCAGCACCCTCCGCGGCGCTGGGCCGCCCACGCCTCCGGCCGGTACCGCCAGAAGCCCGCGAGCCCTCGGCCGCCGGAGCGGACGCCTCCGAAGCAACCTGCGCCTCGGCCCCAGCACCGGCCTGCGCCGCCGCAGCCTCCGCGGCTTCCGCGGCTTCCGCGGCCTGCGCCGCATCGGCCTCCGCCGCACGCCGACCACGCCGACGCCCGGTCCCGCTGGGCGAAGCCCCGGCTCCTGATCCCACGCCCCCCGAGCCGGTCCCGTCCGGATCCGAACTCTCCAGGAACGAGTCGACCGAGGGCCCGGCAGCCCGCCGGGCCCGTCGCCGCCCGCCACCCGTGGCGGGCGAAGCCTGCGCGGGCACCACGACGGAGGAGCCGACAGCGGAGCCGACGGAACCGCCGGTCACCTCAGAGGCGGCCACCTCAGAGGCAGCCACCCCAGGGACAGCCACCCCAGGAGCAGCGGAAACCGTGCCGCCGCCACCCGCACCGATCGGTACTTCAAGAACGTACGCATTGCCGCTCATCCCCGGCACCTCATGCGTCTGCAGCACGCCGCCGTGCGCCTGCACGATGCCCCGGACGATCGGCTCGTGCACCGGGTCTCCCCCGGCGTACGGCCCCCGCACCTCGATGCGGACGACCTCGCCGCGCTGAGCGGCGGCCACGACCACGGTCGAGTCCACGTACCCACCGGCGGTCACGGTCGGAGCCGCACCGGCGCGCGCGTTGCCCGTGGCATCGATCCCCGCCACGTCGGCGACCAGGTGGGCGAGCGCCGTGGCGAGCCGCCCCGGGTCCACCTCGACCTCGATCGGCGGCGCGTGCACCGCGAACTGCGCGCGTCCGGGCCCGATCAGCTCGACCGCGCCCTCCACGCCGCTCGCGACCACGGCATCGAGCATGACCTTCGCGCACGACAGCTGATCCGCACCCGAGTCGAGCAACTGGAAGCCCAGCACATTGTCGACAAGCGTGGTGATGCGCGCGTACCCGGCGGAAAGATGATGGAGAACCTGGTTCGCCTCGGGCCACAACTGCCCGGCGTCATCGGCGGCGAGGGCCGACAGCTCGCGCCGCAGCTCGTCGAGCGGCCCCCGCAGGGACGATCCGAGCACGGCCAGCAACTGCTCGTGCCGCGCGGCCAGGGCGTCGTACCGCGCCTTCTCGCGCTCGGTCAGCTCCTCGAACCGGTCCTTCTCGCGCTCGGCGAGCGCCGCGTACCGCTCCTGCTCGGCGGCGATCTCCTCGGCGCGCTGCTCGGCCGCGGCGGCGAGTTCCGCCGCGTGCCGCTCCGTCGCGGCCCGCAGCTCCTCCGTACGCCGCTCCGTCGCGGCCTTCATCTCCTCGGCGTGCGCCGCGATCGCGGCCTCGTGCTCCTCGGCAAGCGCGTCGTAGGGCCGCCGGTCGGTGAACGTCATGACCGCGCCGACGAGCTGGTCCCCGTCCCGCACCGGCGCCGTCGTCAGGTCGACCGCGACCCGGTCGCCGCTCTTGGACCACAGGACCTGCCCGCGCACCCGGTGCTTGCGCCCGGAGCGCAGCGTGTCGGCGAGCGGGGACTCCTCGTACGGGAAGGGCTCGCCGTCGGCGCGGGAGTGGAGCACCAGGTTGTGCAGCTCGTGCCCGCCCAGGTCGCTGGCCCGGAAGCCGAGTATCTGCGCGGCGGCGGGGTTGACGAGAACGACCCGCCCCTCGGTATCGGTCCCGACGACACCCTCCGCGGCGGCGCGCAGGATCATCTCGGTCTGCCGCTGGGAGCGCGCGAGTTCGGCCTCGGTGTCCACGGCGCCGGAAAGGTCGCGTACGACGAGCATGAGCAACTCGTCGCCGGTGTAACCGTAATTGTCGTAGGCGTCCCGAATGTCTTCCAGGTTCGAGCTGGTGACCTCGACGGGGAACTCGCTGCCGTCCGTGCGGCGCGCGGTCATCCGCGTCGGCTTGGTCCGCCCGCGCTCGTCGATGGAGTCGGGCCTGCGCATCGATCCGGGAATCAGCCGGGAGTCGAACTCCGGCAACAGATCGAGGAGCCCACGGCCCACGAGGGCGGTACCCGGGGTCTCGAACGCCTCGAGCGCGATCGCGTTCGCGTTCACGACGGTCCCGTTGGCGTTCACGAGGACCAGCGCGTCCGGAAGCGCGTCGAGTATGGCTGCGAGGCGAGCAGCGCCTCGGGATGGCCTGCTGCTCACGACGACGCTTCCTCCCTGGTTACTGCTGCTTGCCGACTCGCCCAGGCCATCTTGCCCCGCGGCCCGCGGCGTGTCACGGGAGGGAGTCTACGGGGAGTGGTTGTGCGCGCGACGCCGGATGAGAGGGAGGTCGCACGCAGAAGATGTGAGGCTTCCGTACCGCCTGGTCACGACGAGGTGGCGGGCAAGCGGTCTCAACCGTGGCCGGAACTACTCCCGCCTCTGGCCGGAACGGATTGCCCGGGGCTAGCCCGCGACCTCGGGAAGTACCGGGACGAGCTTGTCCCACCGGGAGATCTCGCAGCCGTTGGCGCGGTTGTACGTCGCGTCGACGGGCCGGCCGTTCCAGGTGCCGGTGACGTGCGCGGTGGCGGGACCGCCGTACTGCATGGTGCAGACCGAGTCGGTCGGCATGGGCGCGAAGGTGTCCTTGCCCCACGTGCCTTCGTCGAGTTTCGAGCACGCCTCCTCCGCCCGGGGGTGCGTGCCGCCCGACGGGTGACATTCCAGCTCGAACGTCCCGTCCCGCCCGTCCCCGGCGTCGGTGACCTTCACCGTGAGCCGGTCGGGGGTCGATTCGGTCAACGGCGTCGACAGGTGCACGGGGGTCATGTCGGCGTGGGCGACGGCGGGCGCGGCGGACAGCGCGGCGACGGACGCGGCGGCGGTGAGGACGAGACGGCGCAGCATGACGGGCTCCACTGGGTGCGGGATACCGGGTACGCGAACACGTACGGGCTCTGTCGCGTCTAACGCCGTTGACGCCGCGACGTTGCGGGCGCGGGAAGCGCTTTGCCCTGCGGGCCGCCCGACTAGTACCGTGGAAGCCGCGATTGGTGACACGCCGCCCGGCTGTGTCATCATCTGCACGCACCCCTCGCGTTCGCGCAGGTGTGCAAGCTGGAGGCGTCGCCTAGTCCGGTCTATGGCGCCGCACTGCTAATGCGGTTTGGGACTTAAATCCCATCGAGGGTTCAAATCCCTCCGCCTCCGCCGCAAGATCCCGAAGCCCCGGTCCACTGGACCGGGGCTTCGGCGTTTTACCGCCGCGAAGCCCTGTTTCCGCAGGTCGCAAGCGGTGCGGCAAACGGATTTCACATGGCGGCGGCGGTCATGTAATGTTCTTCCTGTCGCCGCGAACGGGCCGAAAGGCCGGGGAGCGAAGACAACAAAAGAAAAATCAAGCACTCGTAGCTTAACGGATAGAGCATCTGACTACGGATCAGAAGGTTGCAGGTTCGAATCCTGCCGAGTGCACACAGGTAAGAGGCCCCCGGAGATCATCCGGGGGCCTCTTGCGTTGCCCGTACAGCAGCGAAGTACAGCAACCGCCTCAGCCGGTGGCGTCCATCGCGCCGGACAGCTGGTCGAGTGCCGAGCGCACCTCTTCCTCGCTCGCTTCCGCGTAGACCTCCATCGTCATGGCGATCTGCGAGTGCCGCAGGATGCGCTGCGCCACCTTCGGGTGCACCTTGAGGGCGACCAGGAGCGAGCTGCACGTGTGGCGGGTGTTCCGCAGCGGGATCGCACGGAGGCTGGCGCGACGGGCCCGCAGGGCGAACATTCGAGTCATGTTGCCCGGCTCGATCGGGGTCCCGTACTTCGTGGTGAAGATCAGGCCGTGCCTGTCCTGCCAGGCGTCGCCGGCTGCATTGCGGTCCCCGGTTTGCTGGGCACGACGCATCCGCAGAGCCTTGAGGCACAGCGCGGGCAGCGGCAGGAAGTCGTCGGAGTCCTCCGTTTTGGTCTCGCGGTGGAGGATCTGAGTGCCGGCGCGCTGGATCTGGTGATCCACGTACAGCTCGCCAGCTTCGAAATCGACGGACTTCCACGTCAGGCCCAGGACCTCACCGCGGCGCAGGCCGAGGCAGAGAACCAGCATCCACGCGGCGAACAGGTGATCATCCCGAGCGGCGGCGTCGGCGAGGAACTGGCCGGCTTCCGCAACCGACCACGGCTTGATCCGGCGACGCCGCGGCTTGGGCACCTTCACCAGAGAGGCGACGTTCCTACTGATCTCCTCTTCGGAGACGGCATGCGTCAAGGCAGCCCGCAGGGCGTCGCGGGAGGCTTGGATGACCCGGCGGGAGGGGTACGCCTCGCAGCAGTCTCCGACCGCGCAGCACTTCCGGCGTGCCGGCGCACGCTTTGCATCCTTGCCCTGAGCACAGCACTGGCAGACCGTCGCCAGCTTGGTCAGCCACTCACGTACGTCCCGGACGGACAGCCGATCCAGTCGCTTCGGCCCGAGGTAGGGAGCGATGTAGAGGCGCACGCAGCCCTCGTACGAGACGTACGACAGCGGGGCGAGGTTCGGCTTAACGATCGAGTCGAGCCAATACGCCAGGAAGACGGACACCGTGCGATGCCGAGTGGCGACGGGCCCCTTCTTGGCTTCAGCGTGGAGGTTGAGCCACTTCTCGTGCGTCTCCTCCCGTGTCTTGCCGTAGGCGTACTTTCGGGCCCGTGTGCCGTCCGGCTTGGTCACCCAGACGTAGGCCGCAAAGCCGTTCTTGTACGGGTAGATGGACCCCTCACCGTTGCCCCGCTTGCCACTCATGCTGCTTCCCCCTCAGCCAGACGGGCGCGACGCTCGACGTACTCATCCACGTAGCGGGGAAGGATGCGGCGGCTACCCCCGTCCTTGATCGAACGGATCTCACCGGTGAGCACCAGCATCTTGGTCTTGGAGAGGCCATAGCCGAGCATCACGGCGACCTCCTTGGTCGTGTGCCACTTCGGTTGGATCACTGTCGTCGTCATGCTGCGGCTCCTTCCGGGACGGGTTGGTCGTGCAGCGCTTCGCGTGCGGTTTCGCGGTTGAGCTGGAGATCTCGGGCGATGGTGGCGGCGAGGGCGGATTCACCGGGTGTGTGTCCGTGACCGGCGTATTGCCAGGAGGCGAGGACAAGCACGGTGTCCGGTTCGTGGCCGTCGAGGCCGAGGGCTTCGCGTTCTTGGGTGGCTCGGTAGTCGGCTCTGATCTGTCGCAGGGTGCCGAGGGTGGTGGAGTAGCGGCGGGACTTTGAGCTGAAATGGCCGCGGAAGCCGAGCATGTGAGCCCAGGCGGTGAGCCGGCGCTCGGGGTAGGCGGGGGCGAGGTCGAAGCAGGCTTCGATCAGGCGGCGGGGGTGCTCGGGCAGGCCCAGGAGTGTGGCGGCTTCTCGGTTGCCGATGCGGCGGTCGACAGTGCCGGTGTTCTCGGCGGCTTTGGTGGCGTACTTGGCGACGTAGGAGGCCACAGCCTGTTCGGTGATCTCGGAGCCCTCACCGAAGGCCTTGATCGGGCGGATGTCGAGTTGTCGGCCCCAGCGCAGTTGCCAGCCGTCCAGGTAGCCGGCGTCCGAGGCGGGCGGGACGGACACGGTGACGTAGGGGTGCGTGGCAGCCGCGCGGATAGCTTGGGTGAGGAGTTCGGTGTTCGCCCAGGTAGGGGGCGGGGTGTCGGGTCCGTCTGGTCCGTCGATGCGGATCACGGCGTGGAAGTGGACGGCTCCGCGTTTCTGGAATTCGGCGACCTTGCCGTACGAGAGCCGGGCCGACTCTTTGAATGCTTTCTGTGTGATGCCGACTTGGGCGGCGATCTCGCGGCGCAGCCGGTTGACGAAGCGGTGCCAGAGGTCGCCTGCGTGGTTGTTGAAGAGCACGGCGCCGGCGTAGTCGTACCGGTTCGGGTCGAGTGGGGTGCCAAGTGTCGGGTCATCGTCGCGGTGGACGGTTCCGCAGCGGCATACGCCGTGAGTCGGCTGGTTGTGGACCGGCCCGAACGAGGGCGCGGTGAGGGTGGCGAAGACGCGCGGTCGGTGGCGGATGGTGGCGGGGATCTCGTGTCGGGTATCGCCGATGAGTCCGGCGCGGATGAGGTGGTAGGTGTCGCCGGCGTAGGTCCAGGCGCAGGCTGGGCAGCGGGAGGCACGTCGGTTGCCGCACGCGATCCGTAACCGTCCGCCGGGCTCGTCTTCGGTCGAGTAATGCCGCAGAGTTTCGCCGGTAGCGCGGTCTTTGGTGAGGGACCAGCCGGTGAGGTGGATCGGGTCGGAGCAGCCGCCGGTGCGTCGGATCTGGTCTTGCCAGCGGTCGAAGCGGTCGGAGCCGGCCACCTTCAGCATGTCGCTGAGGGTGGCCGTATCCAGGCCCGCCAGGGTGGTGGTGTCACTCACGCGATCACCTCCTGCCGAGCGGTACGGAAGGCGGTGGCGATCCAGCGTGTGTAGGCCGGGGGGATGGCTTCGGTGAGTTCCTGGCGGATGTCGGTCCAGGTGATGCCCATGGCCTGTTGCATCTCGGGGATGGTGGCTTTGCCGCCGCCTTCTCCGTATGCGGCCACGTAGGGGCCCTCGCGGTAGATGCCGTGGCGGTAGCCGCGGACGTAGCCGCGGTGGCGGGGGTGAGCCGGCTGCATGGTCGACCAGCGACCGAGTTCGAAGTGCCGGTGCCGCAGCACGCCGAGCCCGAACATTTCGCCGCACAAGGTCAGATCACGACGGACCGGTGCCCTTCCGGTGGGTTGTTCGATGACGTACGGCAGGCCGGTGGTGTCGAGCAGGGTGCGGAGTTCGGGGATGAGTTGAGTGTGCTCGCGACCCCAGCCCTGTGACTGGTTGGTGCCGATGGTGAGGGCGCAGCCGGCTTGGCAGGGCGGGGAGGCGTGCACGAGTGCGTAGCGTTCGATCTCGCCCGTAGTGATCAGGTGGGCGAGGTATTCGAGGGCATCTCCGCGGTGGTACATGAAGGGGTATCGGGGGCGGTCGGCGTTGTCGCAGCCGTCGACCTGGAATCCGGAGAGGTGGTAACCCCAGCCGGCGCCACCGGAGCAGCAGAACAGATCCAGAACCCGAGAGCTGATCATGTGGCACCGCTCAGGGTGCGGGCGGTCAGTTCGTCGAGCACGTTCGCGGCCTCATTCGCGGCCTTGGCGAGGTCGCGCAGGGCGTCAGCGGTTCCAAGGTCGGCTATGAGGACGACATCTACCTCACCGTCACCGACGCGCAGGCTGACGAAGGGGCCGGCGCTGTGCCGGTCGGTGCCGTCAAAGATGCGGATCACGGATTCGGTTTCCGGGGTGATGTGCGCGGAAACGGTCAGGAAGTTCATGCGGCCACCGTCCAGACCGCCGTGTCGAAGCGGCGGGCGCGGACGGTCCCGGTGCCGTGGCAGGCCTTGCAGTAGGTGGTGATCAGGCGGCGGTGCCCGTTGCGGTCGCGTCCGCCGAGGGTGACTTTGACGGTGGCGAAGCCGTCGCAGTTGCCGCAGATGCGGGCCGAGGTAGGGGTGGGCTGGGTCATGATGGAGGTTCCTTCCGGTTGAGAGATCGGGTAGGGGCGCGGGCCGTCCGGGCGGCGGATGCTTGGTCGTTGAGGCCGCCCGGAGGGCCGGTCAGCGTCCCTTGGCCTGCGTGGTGATCAGCGAGCGGATGACCAGGGCGCAGATGGCGAGCGCGGTGGCGGTGATGGCGACGGCCAGGAGCATGGAGACCAGGACCGCGCCGACGACCAGCACCACGGCCGTACCGGCGCCGATCACGGCGAGCACCGATCCGGTGGTGAGCTGCACCGCCGGCCGGGATGCGGCAGGCGCTGGCGGTGTAGGGGCGGGGTGGGTGCAGGCGCATGGGGCACTGATGTGGTGCTGCGGGGCGACGTTTCCCAGGGTGGTGATGGTCGGGATGATCTCGCCGGTCGGGATCTCGTTGACCGGCACGTGGGGCTTGAACATGATCTGAACTCCTCTCCGGTGCGGGTTACTTGATGGCTGGGTCGATGGCGGGGGCGAGCAGACTGTCGGCGAGGATGTAGCCGCCGATCACCAGGACGATCACGAGCCAGAGCGGCGGGCGGACGAGCTTGACGCCGACCACGGCCAGGCAGCCGATGAAGAACCACAGCGGGACAGACACGGCGTATTCCTTCGGGTCAGGTGCGGATGCGGCAGCGGTGGCCCTTGGCAGCCATGCACACCGCGGAGTAGGTGTTGAAGTCGGCCGACCAGCCGCATCGGTCGGTGGTGCAGGTGGCGATGTAGGCCTTGTCGCCGTCCCTACCGAGACCGCGTCCGACCTCCACGGGGCCGTAAGCCATGAGGCGCTGGAACAGGAATCCGTGCGGCATGACGTGTCCTTCCTTTCGGGTCAGGTGAGTTGGGCGGCGATCGCATCCGCCATCGGGGCGGGAACGCCGAGGCGGGCGCGCAGAGTGTCGAGATCGATCGGGCTACCGGTACGGGCCTGGTGGTCATCCGCGAGCCGGCGAGCGTGCGCCACCAGTGCGGGCGGCGCCTCCACGGCGGGCGCGGACGGGGCTTCGGGCAGCGCCACGGGAGGCTCCACAACGGGGAGCGGTTCTGGCTCCGGGGTCGGCTCGCGGTCCCGTGTCACGGCGATGGGCTCGGGTTCTGGGCTGGGGGTGTGATCGACGGGCGCCGGGGTGGGGCTGTGGGCCAAGAGGGTGCCGCCGAGGAAGGCGAGCGCGGGCCAGCCGGCGACCCCGAAGCGCAGCCAGCCCGGAGGGTGGGCCAGGTCGAGGAAGCCGGCGGTGGCGACGTTGGCGCCGAGCGAGGCGACCAGGGCGACCAGGAACCAGCACCAGGCCAGCCGGGAGGGTCCGTCACTGCGCAGCCGGCGCCAGGCGGCCACCAGGAGCAGATCGACGGAGATGGGGTAGGCCCAGGCCTTCCAGCCGGTCTGTCCGGCGGCGGCGGCCAGGTCGTGCAGGTGGGCGAAGGACAGCGCTCCGGCGATCACGGCCTGTACGAGCACGGCATCCGGGCGGATCGGACTGTTCATGTCGCTTCACCTCCTTCTGGGGGTTGGACCGGGGCGGGGCGGGATCGAGTCCGGCCGCCCGACCCGGGCGTGTTCAGTCGGTGGGGGCTTAGCCGGTGCCGAAGCAGCCGAGGCAGATGCCGTTCTGTTGGCCGATGACGCGTTTGCCGCGGCCGACGCGGACACTGACGGGAACCTCACCGGTGCCCTTGCACGGCTTGCACGGCTGGGAAGCCGGCGGGCGAACCGGAGGCTTCTTGCGGGCCATCGCCGTCACCGCTTTTGACGGGCGGCAGCTTCGACGTGCAAGCGGGCCTTGGTGGCGATCTCGTCCCGGTACTGGATCGCGCGGCCGGTGACACCGCACGAGCACTGGAAGTTGAAGTAGCCGAACCCGGCGTCATAGACCTGGGTCTTGTGCTTCCTGCGCGGCAACCTCATGACGGTTCCTCTCTGTGATCAGGCATGGGAGGGGTAGGGACCGGGCGCGATGCGGTCGCGCCGACCGATAGAGCGGGGAGGGTTCAGGCGGCTTCGGCGACGGGTTCGAGCGTCGCGGGCGCCTTGACGGTGTCGAGGTCGACGACCGGGCGGAAGCAGGCCAGTTCCGGGATATCCGGGGTGAGAGCGGCGTGCTTGTTGCAGGCGCTCACGGCTTCGCGCATCGAGGTGTGCGGGGTACGGATGCGCGTCCAATCGCCGTTGGAGTGGCCGACCACGGCCATGCCGGGGCGATCGTTGCGGATCTGTGTGGCCGCGAACACCGCGTGCGGGGAGACATCCCCGAATGCCATCTTCGCGCTGGATTCGTCGTTGACGCGGTGCGCCATCCGGCCGGTGAGCTGGGCACGGAGCATGGTGATGCCGTCGCCGAGTTCGGAGCCGAAGCGCTGACCGTAGATGTCGAGGAAGATGCCGGCGGCACGGCCGAGCTGGGCCAGGCGGACCAGGGCGACGATGATGCGCTCACGGCGCTTCTTCTCCGCCGACGTGGTGAACAAGGCCAGTTCGGCGATCTCGTCAATCGTGACGACCACCGGCACCGGCCGCAGTTCCTCGGGCAGACCCCAGATATTCGCGGTGATCTCCGCGTCCGGGGTGTCGGCACTGACGCGCTGCTCGCGCCGGATGACCTGATAGATCGCATCCATGCGGGAGACGAGGGCTTCCAGGAGATCGGCCGCATCGTCCGGGTTATCGGCCAGCGCGGTGAACCGGCGGGCAAGCGGGGCGATCTCGACACCCTGCTTGCAGTCGATGCCGACCAACGCGACGTACTGCGGGGCGAGTTCCTTGATGACCTTGCGTTGGGTGACGGACTTTCCCGAGCCGACCGCGCCCAGGGTGATCGAGTGCGGGACCTCTTTGTAGTCGCGGTAGTGCACCGAGCCGTCCTCACACAACGCCACCGGCACCCGCAGTTCACGGCAATCGGTCTTGGCCGGCATCTGCACCAGCTTGAGCACGTCATAGCCGGTCGTGGCGACCTCCATGACCCCGGGTTTGATCTCGCGTGAGGTGACCTGGTGGACGCCGAAGGCGTGCCGCAGCCGGTCGACCGCGGCCGAGTAGTCGAAGGCGTCCTGCCCCGGCAACATCCGAATCCGCAACAGCAGACCGGTACGGGTCGGCTTGATCCACAGCAGGCGCGGGACTCGTTGGCGGGGGGTCTGCCAGTTGAACATGCGGGCCATGGCCAGCCGCAGCCGTGAGGCGGGCTCCGTCAGGTCGCAGGCATCCATCACGGACGCGTACCGAAGGCGGACCTTGATCGCGGCGAAGACGATACCGAAGGTCATCCAGTACCAGGCGGGGCGGCGCCACCGAAGCAGCAGCGCCAGCCCGGCAACGACCACGAGTGCGATCGTTAACCACACCATGATCAGGCCGCCTTCACGCTCTTCGGAGCGCCGACCGTCTGCGCGGTGACCGCGACCGCACGGAAGCTGATTCCGTGCCGCTTCTGGCCGTTGAACTCGTTCTCCCACGGCCGAGCCACCAGACCAGTCAGCGCGACGGGCGTACCCATCGCCAGCTCACCGGAGATAGCCGACTCGCCCACGGTGACCTTGACGACCTCAGCGTTGCCGCTCACCACGAACAGCACGTCCAGGGTCACCAGAAGCTCACCGGTCTGACGGTCGGCCGCACGCTCCTGCGTCTTCTGGTTCGCGTACTTCGGCTGCGGAGGCTGAGCGACCATCAGGGTCGCGCCCACAGTGTCCACAGGGATCTGCTGCATTATGGAACTCCCTTGAGTGAGGGGCGGGAGCGGCGGACTGCTTGGCGGTAGGGCGCCGCTCCTGCGTTGTGTAGCGGAGCTTGAGACAGCTCCACAGGATTCTTGCGTTCCCAACTGGTGCGCACCAACAGATTGCATCTGGTGCGCACCAGTTGTCAACCACTCTCGCTGTTCGGCTTCTGAACTCGCCTTCTAGCGACACCTCAAGAGAACCGCGATCCTCAACTTGCCGGTAGCCAACAGGGGTTAACACAGA
Source organism: Streptomyces sp. A18 (assembly GCF_059026065.1). NCBI lineage: Bacteria > Bacillati > Actinomycetota > Actinomycetes > Kitasatosporales > Streptomycetaceae > Streptomyces > Streptomyces sp. A18. The sequence continues at coordinate 522,946 of NZ_JBWLKL010000002.1, forward strand.
TCCTGTTAACCCCTGCCGACCTGCACCGATGTGCGGCATGCTTCTGTTAACAGGTGACGACGCCAAGTCGAGGGCGGTACAGGTGTCCAACCGGCTACGCAAGATCCGAAACGAACGAGGCTGGTCGCAAGATCGCTTGATCCGAGAGATCGAGCGATTCGCGCATCAGCACGTGCTCGATGTGGCATCAACAGCAAGCCTGCGCGTCTACGTGTCCGAGTGGGAGAACGGGAAGCGCCAGGTCAGCGAGCGGTACGCCCACATCTTGCGCCCACTATTCGGGGTCACAGATGCAGAGCTCTTCGACCACCACGACATGCACGCGCCTGCTGTCGAGACCGGCGGATATGCCGAGTTGATGAGCCGGATCGACTCTGCCCGAAGCGTCAGCACCTCGATGGTGTCGACGTTCATGGATCAAACCGAGCTATTGCGCACCCTTGATCGTCAGATGGGTGCCGCGAGCCTCATTGACCAGATGACGGGCCACCTAATGGCACTCGAAGATGCCCTGACCTTTGCCGTATTGCCCGACGCTCGACGGCCTGTCGCACGAGCACTTGCCGGGGCCGCAACCCTGGCGGCTTGGCAAGCGCTCAGCGCCGGCTCTGTCGAACGGGCTTGGCGTAACTACGAGTTGGGCAGGAGGGCCGCACAAGAAGCTGAAGAACCAATGTACTTAGCCCACGCCACGGCAGAGCAGGCGTACGTACTGAGCGATGGCGGCCGTCCTGAGATGGCGGTGCAACTAGTGCGAGAAGCCCAGCGGTTAGGCGGGGAGCAGGCCTCACCACGTCTCCGAGCATGGCTGTTCGCTGCCGAAGCCGAGCTCTGCGCCAAGGCCGACATGCCGGATGACTGCAAACGAGCTCTGGACAGGGCCATCGTCTCCCTTCCATCTGGGAACGAAGACCGAGATCCAGACATGCTCAGCATCTTCTTAAACAGCAGTCATCTTGCCCGCTGGCGAGGAAATGCCCTCGCCATGATCGGGGACGAAGACGCTCTCGACAGCCTCTACATGGGGCTTAGGACAACTGATCCGACATTCGTCCGCGCGACTTCCGGTCTACGTTGCGATCTTGCTCAAGCGCACCTCGCCCGCGGAGAGTTCAGCCAAGCACGGGAGCACCTACAGCACGCTCGCTTGCTGGCCAACCGCACGGGGTCAGTCCGACACCGCCGCCGGATTGAGCAACTCACGCTGAAGCTGTAGACGCTCCGCCGGCGCGGGAAGCCAGGACGTGCAGTAGAGCGACCAGCGTTCCCGAGCCCATCAGCTCATCCCGAGCCATCAGCGCGGGAACGTCCGAGAGTGGCACCCAGGCAACGTGTCCCGCTTCCTCGATATCCGTGGGGTCACCGACATGCGTGGCGCCGTGTCCGACGTAGATCTCATGCGGTGAGTCGACCATGCCCACCATGGGCTGATAGGTGACCACGTGCTCCAGGGACTTCGGACGCCAGCCGGTCTCTTCCTCGAACTCTCGCGCTGCGGTCGCGTGCGGCTCCTCGCCATCGTCCACAATGCCGCCTGGGAGCTCCCAGCCCCACTTGTCCGGCACGAATCGATAGCGCCAGAGCATGAGTACGCGGTCCCGATCATCGATCACAGCAGAGATCGCGACGTGGTGCAGCCTCACTACGTGATGCTCGAAGCGTTCAACGCCGGGTGGCTCGACGTCCACCAGATCCAGCTTCACCCAACGGTTGTCGTAGACCGTGCGCTCACCATGGATCTGCCAGGATTCAAGGCCCTCTGGTCGTTCGACACTCACGGCGTGAACAGGAACCCGGTAGGAGCTCCGGACGTGTGACTCGATTACGCCCTCCGCGACAAGCTTCGCGAGTACGACGCGAAGCTGAGTCCGGCCGATCAGCAGTTCCTTCTCAAGAGTGCGCTCAGATGGCAGCTTCGCACCGGGCTCATACTTCCCCGACGCAACCCACTCGCGAATCGTGCGGTAAGCCCGCGCCGACTTCGGCCCCATTCAGGCAGCAACTCCTCAGATCTTCTGTCCTAGTGTCAACCCGTACCAGCGTAGCCGCCCGATCTGACAGCGAACAGGACTGCTCGCAACGGCCTCGGTCCATCCGCACCAACGGTCATCTCAGGCCGGCAGCCAAGCGAGTCGATGTCGTGCAACGGAGTGCACACTCTCGACTTGCCCAGGATCTAGCACTCCGCTGAGCGGTCCGAGCGCAGACAACTCCCGTTCGCGATACACGCGGACGGTGAGCTGAGTCGCTGCCTTGGCAAGACCTGTCACCCCAACGAACACGATGACGGGCTCAACCCGAACAGGGAAACCTACGTAGCGCTCCAGCACCTTCTGTGCACGAAGAGCCTCCGCCTTGCTCTTACGCGCGTACGGCTGGGGACTGCCATGGTTGACGCGCGCCATCTCGTCACCGATCCACACGGCCTTGCCATGGTGGTGCTTGGTGTTGATGCTGAACACCCCGCCGGGGCCGATCAACAGGTGGTCTATGTCCACATCGCGCGGCAGCGGCACCGAGTGCAGTACACGCCAACCGCTTCGAGAGAGCCTCTGTAACTCGCCCCCGACTCGACGCTCGCCAGCGAGGCCCTTGCGCCACGAATCCCACTCAGTCTCACGCCGTAGCAGCCAGTCCAGGGCACGCTTTCCGAGGGTGGGGCCCTTCTCGTCGAGCAGGTCCCTCAGTGCAGCGCCAGGGGGGTTGGACGCAAGGTCATTTGCTGGTGTCAGCTCGGGCAACCTCGGCATCTCCGCCCGCTCCACTCGTGTACGTCGCGGTGGTGGCACTTTCACCGGCGGTACCTCGGCGCGCACAAGTCGAGGCCGCAGCATCTTCAGTGCCTCGCGGCGATGGGGCTCAAGCAGGATCGTGACCTTGCCCGTACGGCGATCGGCCCATGCCACGGCAGTACCGTCCGGCAGGTTCACATAGAGCCGATCGTGCCCATGCCTTTTCCAATGAACGATCTTGAGATCACTCATGTCTGCCCCCACGCCAGTAGCTTCCCCACTGACATGGCAGCAGCGGACCACCCTCGCGGCAAGACCGCCGAACGTCGCGGACAGAGTTTCTCTACTTAATCAAGGCTCGCTCCGCTCGCTGGCCGCCTTGGTCGGCCATGGACGCCAACCACCCCTTGCCCTGGACCTCTGGCCCTGGTGACGCGGGTTTGCCCGCCGGGTACCGCCACCACGATCCGGCCTTGGAAGAGGGAAAAAGACCAAGAGCACCCGTAGGGCCGAGAAGCGCGCGAGGAAGAGCCACCCCGTTCAAGAACACCACCAGACCCGAGCCGTCCCCGAAGGGGATCAGTCCGAAGGACCGAGGGCCCCCAACAAGGGGGCGGGGCGCCGGCCGGCCGCCGCCCCGCCGCTTCCATGTCTACGCCACCAGCCGCGGGTCGCCGCCCGTCCGTCGCCCACCCCAGGGGGCCAAAACCCAGCACCGGGCCATGGGGCGTAAGGGGATTGCCGCACCACAGGCCAGGGACAGATTTGTGTTACCGAAGAGGCCGGATCGTGGTGGCGGTACCCGGCGGGCAAACCCGCTACCTGGGCCGTTGTCCCGTGGCTGGGGCGGTCGGTTCCACGGCTTTAGGCAGCCACCATGGGGTGAGCCTCGAAGATCATGGCCCCAACGTCGTGCTTTAACGGGCAGGTCCACAGACTGCCCGACTCGCCGGAAGCTTAAGGGGCCATGATCACTCACCCCATGGCAGCTCCCGCCCAAAGCCGCTCCACCGACCGCGGTGCCAGCAGGGGGATACGCGGTGGTGCTGGAAGTTACACAGCTCTCAGGCCTCGTGGCTCATACAAGTCGAGCCACTCTGGTGTGTAGAGGCCGACCATATCTGCGAGGTCAGATGGCGAGTAAGCGTGGTCGACGTGGTGAACTCGAATGATCTCTTGGATCAAAGACGGCTTCTCGTGAGGGATTTGAACTGGCTCATCCTTCGTCCATCCCTTCTGCGAAAGTTGCACACGAAGGGATGTGTGCTGCCGATCTGTAATGACTTCGAGATCACGGGCCCGCCGGATCAATGCTCCCATAGACGTGCGCCAAACAGGCTTCAGTCGTGCGGCGATGGTTAGATTCATCCCCCGCAACTGCGACTTGATTTCCCGAGAAGGCATAAGAAACTCGGCGGCGAACCTATCAGCTTCTTCTTCTTGGCCCGGTTCGGGAACATCGTGCATCACTAGATGCCCAAGTTCGTGAGCGAGGGAAAATCGAAGATTGCAGGCAGGTAGGAGCGTGTTCAGTACGAAGAACGGGCTTTCGCCAGGCGGCCAAACGCTGATTGCGTTGATCTTGGCAGAACTAAACTCCTTGGCCACGACGACACCGCCAGCGGCCTCGATCCACTCAGTCAGGTTCTGGACCGGGCCGATAGGCATTCTCCATGCCGCACGGACCGCACGTGCAATCTCTTCAGGGCTTCCGTAGTCCTCGACGAGCATCGAAGGAATGGTGAGAGCGAAATCGAGATCAAGAGCAGAGGCTAGGCGCTTCGCTCGAATTCGATGAAAGTTTACGAACGCCTGGATCTGCTTGAGTGTCTTCTGGGGAAGGCTTTGTTGCTTGCGGTGGTAGAAGCTGGACGACCCGAAGCCGTATACCGGCTCTCGCCACGTCAGTACGTCCACCGGGTAGTCCAGCGCCGAAGCGATGCTCTTCGCCCGTTCCTCGCTCATCTCACGATTTGCTTGCTCAATCTTTGAGATGAGCGAGGAGGTAACCCCCACCTTCGTCGCCAGCTCACCCATAGTCATCCCACGAGATTCACGAGCTAGTGTCACCATGGCAGGGTTGTACGGCATTATTCCATCTCCGCCTGAGGTTCGGTTTTGGGCTTGCGTGAACGCACACCAGGCTTGGGCGCACCCGAATCGGGGGTAGGCAGCATGGTTACTCCTGCCAAGCCACCGGTGGCTTCTCCGTGCAGGTCAATCTCCCACACGTTTTCGCCGTTCAAGGGACAGACTACAGCCAGCTTCTTGAGTTCGGTCCCAAGGGTGTCGAGGAGATATCCGGCGACCACGGTTGTCGCATTGAGGCCCAGGTCCAACTCCTGCTTCGCCAAGCGCCTTTGCTGCAATGTCATGATCTGACTGACCTTGAGGGTCTTGCTCCTGAACTTCTTGAAGCGGACAACCAGCCTGCCGCCAAAGGTCAGGGCCAAGAACCCAGGGTGGGAATTGAAGGTGACGGCCTGTATGTCTTCGAATTCCTTTTGGATTCGAGCGACAAGAAGGTCGTACATGACATTGGCGCGAGAAGTCGTGCGGTACTGAGGAGCCTTGCTTACGAGAGCGGGTTCCAGTTCCTGCCAGTCTTCCCACGCACCTTCGAAGCTCGCGCGGAGCGCGGGCAGATGCGGGTGGAGCAATGTCCGGGCCTCAGCCTCGGTGATCAGCTCAAGCGGCATGCAGGACAGCATGGCGGCTTAATTTTGATCTGTCAATCTGGACACGGATGTGGACATGACCTTGGTGGAAGCATGCTCCCACGGGGGTCTGACACCGGGCCGAGCTGGCAACAAGATCCGCAGACTGCGACCGCCAAGGGGCGTCTCGCATCGGACGGTCTGACTGCTGTACAGCACGGAAGTACCGCAACGGCAGCAAACGGCCTCGCCCGTCATGGGCGTTTGTGGGCCTAACGACGCCCGGAATGGCCTGCGATGACCGCTCCACATAGAGCTACGGATCAGAAGGTTGCAGGTTCGAATCCTGCCGAGTGCACAGTTCAGAGAGGCCCCGGACGAGAGTCCGGGGCCTCTCTGTTGTGCACCGCCCCGCGGTTCAGGCCGCCGCCTCCGCGGGTGCGCTCGTCTCCGTCCCCGCCTGCTGGGCCCGTACGACCCGGCGTGCCCGGGTCGGCATTCCGAGGGTCGGGTTGGTTACGCCCCAGGCCGCTCCCTTGCAGACCAACTCCTTGTAGAGCGCTGCCAGGCGGCCCGTCAGGGCGCTGCGGACTGCTCGGTCGTCGGCGGTGACGTACTGGATCAGGCCGTCCTTGCGGCCCAGTGAGATGCACTGGTTGAAGTAGCGCAGCGGGGCGTCAGGGATCTTGCCCGCCGTCAGGCGGGCCGCGATGGCGTCTGCCGCCTGCCATGCCATCGGGGTGCCCGTGGCGCACGACATCCGCAGCGGCTTGTCGCCGGGGCCCATGGCCATGGCCGCGTCGCCGACGGCGTACACGTCCGGGTGCGACACCGAGCGCATGGTCCTGTCGACCACGATCTGGCCGACCTCGGTGATCTCCAGGCCGGTGGCCTCCGCGATCGGGTGGACCGCGAAGCCCGTGGTCCACACGGTGACCGCGGCCGGGATGGACGTGCCGTCGGCGGTGGTCACGCGGTCGGCCCGCACCTCGGTGACCGCGGCCTGCTCGTGTGCCGTGATGCCGAGCCTGGCGAAGACCTTTCGGACGTGTCCGCGGCCCTTGGGCGAGAGCCAGTCGCCGAGTCCGCCGCGGGCGGCGAGAGTGACGTCGAGGTCCGGGCGGGCCTCGGCGATCTCGGTCGCGGCCTCCAGGCCGGTGAGGCCGCCGCCGACGACGACCACGCTCTCCCCGGCGCCCAGGCCGGCCAGGCGCTCGCGCAGCCGACGCGCTCCGGGGCGGCTCGCGATCTCGTGGGCGTACTCGGCGGTGCCGGGGACGCCTTGGGCGTTCCAGCCGCTGCCCAGGGCGTACACGAGGGTGTCGTAGGACAGTTCTTCGGCGCCGTTCCGTGCGTCGTTGACCGAGACCGTCTTGTGGTCGACGTCGACCGCGGTGACCTTCGCGAGCTTCAGTTCCACGCCCGTGTCCGCGAACATCTCGCTGAAGGGTCGGGGCGTGAGGTCCTGGCCGACCGTCAGCTGGTGCATCCGGACGCGCTCGACGAAATCGGGCTCGGCGTTGACGAGGGTGATGGCGACATCCTCGCGGCGCAGCCGCTTGGCGAGGCGTCCGGCGGCGATGGCTCCGGTGTATCCGGCTCCGATGACGACGATGCGGTGCTGCATTTTCCTGCTCCTGTCATCAGCTCTTCAGCGGGTTCGCCACTTGAACCGGGCAGCCCGCCGATTCCTGACAGGGGCGTGGTGTGAAGCAGGTCACAACGTGATCAGAAGGCCTTGAGCAGGGGTTCTCCGTGGTCCGTGGTCGCCCACTGCCGGGTCGCGCGCTGCAGCTTGTCGGGGTTGACCTGGTTGCGGAACGCGACGATGCCCTCGGGGGTGATCTCCAGGCACATGACGCCGACGACCCGGCCGTCGACGACCACCACCACGGCGGGGGCGCCGTTGGCGGCCGAGACGTAGACGTCGGGTGAGCCGCCGACGTAGGAGCGCTTGACCTCGCTGGGCTTGAACAGGCCGCGCATGAATTTCGCGACGGCCACAGCGCCCTCGAATGCCTTGGCGCGCGCCGGGACCTTGCCGCCGCCGTCGCCGATGGAGGTGGCGTCCTCGGTGAGCAGCCGCACGAGCGGCTCGGTCCGGCCGCTGGTGGCCGCCGCGAGGAACTCCTCGATGATCCGCTGGGCGGCGGCCTCGTCGATCTCGGTGCGGGTCTTGCCCTCCGCGACGTGCTTCTTGGCGCGGTGGAAGATCTGCTGGGCGGCGGCCTCCGTGATGTCGAGGATCTCCGCGATCTCCCGGTGTGGGTGGCCGAAGGCCTCCCGCAGCACGTACACCACACGCTCGTTGGGCGAGAGGCGCTCCAGGAGGGTGAGGACCGCGTACGAGACCGATTCGCGCTGTTCGGCGGTGTCGGCGGGGCCCAGCATCGGGTCCCCGGCGAGCAGTGGTTCGGGGAGCCACTGGCCCACGTAGGTCTCGCGGCGGGCGCGGGCCGAGGTGAGCTGGTTGAGGCAGAGGTTGGTGAGGACCTTCGTCAGCCAGGCCTCGGGTACCTCGATGCGGTCGACGTCGGCGGCCTGCCAGCGCAGGAACGTGTCCTGCACGGCGTCCTCGGCATCGCTCGCGGAGCCCAGGAGACGGTAGGCGATGGCCTCCAGGCGCGGCCTGGCTGCCTCGAACCGGTCGACGTCGTTCATGGTCAGAGCCATGTCCCGGATCCTAGCTCTCGCGACACGCGCCGGTCCTGGGGGCGGAGTTGGTTCGGAGGCGGTGGGGGGGGGGCGGAGGCGGTGGGGGTTGGTTCGGAGGTGGTCGGGAGTCGGCTTGGAGGCGGGTCGGCCACGGCCCTCTCGATGCTGGGTGAGACTGGGCCCATGGAGTGGCGCAGTGCGGGGTTGAGCTGGGCGGATCGGGAGCGGCCCGTGCTGGTGTGGGAGCGGGGTGGCGTCAGTCCGCTCGTCGTGGGGCGGCGGGTCGGGTTCCGGGCGCTGGGGCGGCGGGAGTGCGTCGGGGCGCGGGGGAATCCCTGTCCGGTCGCCGCTGTCGTGCCGGGGCGGGGGACTCAGGCCCGGTGTGCCGAGTGCGCGCGGCTCGATCGGGCGCACTCCGTGGCCGCCGACACGATCGCCGACGATCCGCGGACCTACCGCGTCTACCTCGCGTGGTTCGGGGCCGGGATGGTGAAGGTCGGGATCACCCGGGAGGAGCGCGGGGCGGCTCGGCTGCTCGAACAGGGAGCCGTCGCCTTTGTCTGGCTGGGGCGCGGGCCCCTGATGGCCGCGCGGCGTGCCGAGGAGCTGCTGCGGGTGGCCCTCGGGGTGCCGGACCGGATCTCGTACGCGAAGAAGCGGGCCGTCAGGGCCACCTTGCCGGGGGTGGACGAGCGGCGGCGTGAGCTGGAGCGGATGCACGGCTTCGCCCTCGCGCTCGACGGGTGGCCCGAGTCGCTGGAGCGTGTGGCCCTGGGGGAACACGGGGTGGTGGACCACGGGGCGGCGTTCGGGCTGGAGCGGCTCGCGGGGCTGGAGCGGCTCGCGGGGCCCGGCGGGGTCGCCGTCACCGAACTCGTCGACGGTGGTGTGGTGCTGGGGGATCTTGTCGCGGTGGCCGGGCCCGACGTCTATCTCGGTGACGGGGGGCGGCTCGTGGTGCTCGACAGCCGGTTGCTGCGGGGGTGGCGGCTCGAAGGGGCGCGAGAGGCGGCGCGTACGACGGTTCCTGTGCGGGAAGTGCCCACCGTTCAGGGCGGGCTCTTCTGAGCCCTTGCCGCGGCTCGCTTTCCGCTTCCGCCGAAGCTGACCGGATGGTCAAGTCTCGCTGCCCGTACGGCAATGAAGGCGGGAGAGGCTGGACAGGCGGACGGGGCGCGGCCGACTCTGAGGACATGAGTGATCAGCCCGTCACACCTGTACCCCCTTTCGAACCGCCCTACTACGCCGTCGTGTTCACCTCGGTGATGAACGAGACCAACGACGGCTACGACGAGACCGGCGCCCGCATGGACGAGCTCGTCGCCTCCGTGCCCGGCTTCCTGGGCATGGACTCCGCGCGGACGCCCGGCGGGCTCGGCATCACCGTCGGGTATTTCCGGGACGAGGAAGCGATTGTGCGGTGGCGCGGCGACGCCGAGCACCGCACGGCGCAGAGGCGTGGGCGCGACGAGTGGTACGAGAAGTACGTCGTCCATGTCGCCAAGGTGGAGCGAAGTCACGGCTTCGACCGGAGTCACGGCCTTGAGCCGAGCCACGGCCTTGAGCCGAGCCACGGCCTTGAGTCGAGTCACGGCCTTGAGCCGAGCCACGGCCTTGAGGGGAGTCAAGGCCTTGTGCGGGGGTGACGCCGCCCTTGCCCCGGGTGACGGCGAAGCGGGGGCCGTCCGTGATTTCTGGGAGCGGCTCGGGCTGCCCGGACTCATCGACGTACACACGCACTTCATGCCCGAGCGCGTGCTGGCCAAGGTGTGGGCCTACTTCGACTCCGCCGGACCGCTGACCGGCATGGAGTGGCCCATCACCTACCGGCACGAGGAGGAGCAACGCATCGCCCTGTTGCGGGAGTTCGGCGTGCGGACCTTCACCTCGATGCTCTATCCGCACAAGGCCGGCATGGCGGAGTGGCTCAATGGATGGGCCGCCGATTTCGCCGACCGGACGGACGGCTGTCTGCACACATCGACCTTCTTTCCCGAACCGGGAGCGGAGGCGTACGTGCGCGATGCCGTCGATGCCGGGGCGCGGATCTTCAAGTCTCATGTGCAGGTGGGGGGTTATGACCCGAACGACCCGCTTCTCACGCCCGTCTGGGGGCACCTCGCCGAGGCCGGGATCCCGGTGGTGGTGCACTGCGGGTCCGGGCCCGCGCCGGGCAAGCACACCGGGCCCGAGCCGATCGGACGGCTGCTCGCGCGGCATCCTCGGCTGCGGATCGTCGTGGCGCACATGGGGATGCCGGAGTACGCCGACTTCCTGGACCTCGCGGAGCGGTACGCCGAGGTCAGGTTCGACACGACCATGGCGTTCACCGACTTCTCCGAGGGGCTCGCGCCGTTCCCGCGCACCGAACTGCCGCGGCTCGCGGATCTGGGGGACCGGATCCTGCTGGGCACGGACTTTCCCAACATCCCGTACACGTACGTCCATCAGCTGGCCGCCCTGGAACGGCTCGGCCTGGGAGACGACTGGCTGCGGGCGGTCTGTCACGGTAACGCGGCGCGGCTCTTCGGGCTGCCGGTGCCGGGCGACGGCTAGGGCCGGAGCGTTTCTCAGGGAATTCACAGCTTCAGGAAAGAGCTCTCTCAGGGCCGAGGACCAGGCTCTGTGCCATGACTACGACCTCGCCCCAGGGGCGTACCGAACTGCTCAGGGCGGACGGGAGCCCCGTTCGCGTGCTCGTCGTCGACGACGAGGTGTCGCTGACGGAGCTGCTCTCCATGGCCCTGCGCTACGAGGGCTGGCAGATCCGCAGCGCGGGGGACGGCGCAGGTGCGGTGCGCACCGCCCGCGCCTTCCGGCCCGATGTCGTGGTGCTCGACATGATGCTGCCCGACATGGACGGCCTCGCCGTGCTCGGACGCCTGCGGCGCGAGCTGCCCGACGTGCCGGTGCTCTTCCTGACGGCCAAGGACGCCGTCGAGGACCGGATCGCCGGGCTCACCGCCGGGGGCGACGACTACGTCACCAAGCCCTTCAGCCTGGAAGAGGTCGTCGCGCGCCTGCGCGGGCTCATCCGCCGGGCCGGGGCCGCCGACCGGCGCAGCGAATCCGTGCTCGCCGTCGGGGACCTCACCCTCGACGAGGACAGCCATGAGGTGACCAGAGGCGGGGACTCCATCCATCTCACCGCCACCGAGTTCGAGCTGCTGCGCTATCTGATGCGCAATCCGCGGCGCGTGCTCAGCAAGGCGCAGATACTCGACCGCGTCTGGAACTACGACTTCGGGGGCCAGGCCAACGTCGTCGAGCTCTACATCTCGTATCTGCGCAGGAAGATCGACGTCGGCCGGGAGCCGATGATCCACACCCGGCGCGGCGCCGGGTACCTGATCAAGCCCGCGGTCTCGACCGAGGCGGCAGCCGCCTCATGAGACGGCGGCGGCGTCCGCGCTCGCTGCGGACGCGGCTCGTCGTCTCGGCGGTGGCGCTGATCGCCGTCGTCTGCGCGGTGATCGGCACGGTGACGACCATCGCGCTGCACTCCCACCTGTACGACCAGCTGGACAGCTCGCTCGACACGGTGGCGATGCGGGCGAAAGGACCGCAGCCGAAGCCGGGGGACGACGGTCCCGGCGGCCTCTCCGGGGACCAGGGCGATCGGCTGCGGTTCGTCGCCAAGGGCCCGCAGGAGGTCGGCACCATCGGGGCCGTCGTCGAGGACGACGGTTCGGTCGGTCAGGCCCTGGTCAGCGCCGATCCGGACAGCGGCAGCTTCGAGCCGCGGACCGAGCAGCTCGACGCGGCGCAGTCCGCCGCGCTCGGCTCCGTGCCGCGTGACGAGAAGGCGCACAACGTCCACATCCCGGGCCTCGGCGAGTACCGCGTGGAGTACGCGACCGGACCAGGCGGCGACTTCCTCGTCGGCATCCCCACGGCCAAGGTGCGGAACACCCTGGAGACGCTGATCATCGTCGAGGTGAGCGTCACGGCCGCGGGCCTGGTCGCCGCCTCGCTCGCCGGCGCGGCCATGGTCGGCGTCGCCCTGCGCCCGCTGCGCCGGGTCGCGTCGACCGCGACCCGGGTCTCCGAACTCCCGCTGCACAGCGGCGAGGTGACGCTGTACGAGCGGGTCCCCGACACCGAGCCGAACACGGAGGTCGGGCAGGTGGGCGCCGCGCTCAACCGGATGCTCGACCATGTGCACTCCGCGCTGCACGCGCGCCAGGAGAGCGAGACGCGGGTACGCCAGTTCGTCGCGGATGCCAGCCACGAGCTGCGTACGCCGCTCGCCTCGATCCGCGGCTATGCCGAACTGACGCGCCGGGGGCGGGAGTCGACGGGCCCCGACACGCGGCACGCGCTCGGCCGCATCGAGTCCGAGGCGCAGCGGATGACGGGCCTCGTGGAGGACCTGCTGCTGCTCGCCCGGCTCGACGAGGGGCGTGACGGCGGGCTTTCCGGGGGTCTCGGCGGTTCCGGGGGTCCGGGCGAGCCCGGGGCCGGACTGCCGCTCTCGTACGAGAGCACCGGACTGCCGCTCTCGTACGAGAGCACCGATCTCTCACCCCTCGTCGTCGACACCGTGAGCGACGCGCGCGCCGCGGGCCCCGAGCACGTCTGGTCCCTGGAGCTGCCGGACGAGCCCGCGCTGGTCCTCGCCGACGCGGCCCGCCTCCACCAGGTGGTCGTCAACCTCCTCGCCAACGCGCGCACGCACACCCCGCCCGGCACGAAGGTCACCGCACGCGTGCGCCGGGCAGGACCCGCCGTCTGCCTGGAGGTCGAGGACGACGGCCCCGGCATCGCCCCCGCCCTCCTCCCCCACGTCTTCGAACGCTTCGCCCGCGGCGACGCCTCGCGCTCCCGCAACGCCGGTTCCACGGGGCTCGGCCTCGCCCTCGTACAGGCCATAGTGGCGGCGCACGGCGGCGGTGTGACGGTGGACAGCGTGCCCGGACGGACGGTGTTCACGGTGACGTTGCCCGCCGCATCGGGCCAGGTCAGCTCGGGCCAGGTCAGCTCGGATCAGGTCAGCTCGGGCCGGGTCAGCGGCGCCGAAAGGGACTCACAGGCGGGCGACAGGCTCACCACACGGGCCTGACAGACCACTTGGCGAATGTCGGTGCCATGCAAACCGACTCTTCCCCGGGCGGCGCTTGCTCGGTCCCTCTGCCGGCGCGGGCCCACCTGCCCGCCGGACGGCGCGATGTGCCCGTCCTGGACATCGTGATCCCCGTCTACAACGAGGAGAAGGACCTTCAGCCCTGTGTGCGGCGCCTGCACGACCATCTCGTACGCACCTTCCCCTACCCCTTCCGCATCACCATCGCGGACAACGCGTCCACGGACCGCACCCCCGAGGTGGCGGCGCGGCTCGCGGCGTCCGGCGAAGAGGTCCGGTACACGCGCCTGGAGCAGAAGGGGCGCGGGCGTGCCCTGCGCGCCGTGTGGTCCGCATCGGACGCGCCCGTCCTCGCCTACATGGACGTGGACCTGTCCACCGACCTCAACGCGCTGCTCCCGCTGGTGGCGCCGCTGATCTCCGGGCACTCGGACCTGGCGATCGGCTCCCGGCTCGCGCGCAGTTCGCGCGTGGTGCGCGGACCCAAGCGGGAGTTCATCTCGCGCAGTTACAACCTCATCCTGCGCGGCTCCCTGCACGCGCGCTTCTCCGACGCCCAGTGCGGGTTCAAGGCGATCAGGGGTGACGTGGCGGGGGTGCTGCTGCCGCTGGTCGAGGACACGGGGTGGTTCTTCGACACGGAGATGCTGGTGCTCGCCGAGCGTGCGGGGCTCCGCATCCACGAGGTGCCGGTCGACTGGGTCGACGACCCCGACTCCACGGTCCACCTGGTCAAGACGGCCACGGACGACCTCAAGGGAGTGTGGCGGGTCGGGCGTGCACTCGCGGTCGGCGCGCTGCCGCTGGACCGCCTCGCGCGCCCCTTCGGGGACGACCCGCGCGACCGCCGACTGCCCGGCGTACCGCGCGGACTCGCCCGCCAGCTGGTCGGCTTCTGCGTGGTCGGCGCGCTCTCCACGCTCTTCTATCTGCTCCTGTACTCCGGCTTCCGTACGTTCTCGGGGTCGCAGGCGGCCAACGCGCTCGCCCTCCTGGTGTCGGCGGTCGCCAACACGGCCGCCAACCGGCGCCTGACGTTCGGGGTGCGCGGCCGTGACCGGGCGATGCGCCACCAGGCGCAGGGCCTGGTCGTGTTCGGCATCGGCCTCGCCCTGACCAGCGGCTCGCTCGCCGCACTCGGCGCGGCGTCGGGCGACCCGTCCCATTCCACGGAACTCGCGGTCCTGATAGCCGCCAACCTCGCGGCGACGGTGCTGCGGTTCCTGCTGCTTCGGGCCTGGGTGTTCCCGGAGCGCCGCTGGGACGCGACACCGCGGGACGCCGCGCCCTCGTACGAGCTCACCTCCGCACACGACGACCCGAGGAACGCACGATGACGACGACTTCCCACGAGCCGACGCCCGCCTCACCGCCCGCGGTGCCGGGCGCGCGAGCCCACCGCGGCCCGCGCCCCCTGGCCGCGCGGCTCTGGCACGGCCGTCCCGACGACCCGCGCTGGGCACGCCCCGCCTTCTTGGGCCTGCTGCTCGCGACCACGGTCCTCTACCTCTGGAACCTCAGCGCGTCCGGCTACGCCAACTCCTTCTACTCGGCGGCCGTCCAGGCGGGCAGCCAGAGCTGGAAGGCGATGTTCTTCGGCTCGCTCGACGCGGGCAACGCGATCACCGTCGACAAGCCCCCGGCCGCTCTCTGGCCGATGGCCCTCTCCGTACGCGTCTTCGGGCTCAACTCCTGGGCGGTGCTTGCCCCGCAGGTGCTGATGGGGGTCGCGACGGTCGGCGTCCTGTACGCCGCCGTGCGCCGCCGTTTCAGCCCGGCGGCCGGGCTGATCGCGGGCGCCGTGCTCGCGCTGACGCCGGTGGCCGCGCTGATGTTCCGGTTCAACAACCCGGACGCGGTGCTCGCGCTCCTGATGACCGTCACCGTGTACTGCGTCCTGCGCGCCCTGGAGCACGGCCGCACCAAGTGGCTGGTGTGGGCGGGCGTCGCGGTCGGCGTCGCCTTCCTGGCCAAGACGTTGCAGGCGTTCCTCATCCTGCCGCCGCTCGCGGTCCTGTACGCGGTGTGCGCACCCGTGCGGCTTCGCAAGCGCTTCGGCCAACTCGCGCTCTCCGGGCTCGCGATGATCGCGGCAGGCGGCTGGTGGGTGGCGATCGTGGAGCTGTGGCCCGCGTCCTCGCGCCCGTACATCGGCGGCTCCCAGAAGAACTCCTTCCTGGAACTGACCTTCGGCTACAACGGCCTCGGCCGCATCAACGGTGAAGAGACCGGCAGCGTGGGCGGAGGCGGTGGCCGTGGCGGCGCCGGCGGGCAGTGGGGCGAGACCGGGCTCGGGCGGATGTTCAACTCCGAGGTCGGCGGCCAGATCTCCTGGCTGCTCCCCGCCGCCCTGATCCTGCTCGTCGGCGGCATCGTCCTCACCTGGAAGGCCCGCAGGACCGACACCGCGCGCTCGGCGTTCGTGGCGTGGGGCGGCTCGCTCCTGATGACGGCGGCCGTCTTCAGCTTCATGGCGGGGATCTTCCACCAGTACTACACGATCGCCCTCGCCCCCTACATGGCGGCGCTGATCGGCATGGGCGCCACGGTTCTGTGGGAGGAGCGCGCCAAGTGGTGGGCGGGCGCGCTGCTGGGCGCGACCGTCGCGGGTACGGCGTGGTGGGGCTACGTCCTGCTCGGCCGTACGCCCGACTACGTGCCGTGGCTGCGCTGGGCGTTGCTCGTCGGCGGCCTCGTGGGCGCGCTCGGCCTGCTGCTCGCGGCCAGGATCGGACGCCAACTGGCCATCGCCGCGGTGGGACTGAGCTTCGCCGCATCCGTGGCGGGGCCGGTGGCCTACACCCTCTCCACCGTGAACAGCGCGCACACCGGGTCGATCGTGACCGCGGGCCCTGCTTCGACGGGGCGGATGGGCGGCGGTCCCGGCGGTGGCGCTCCCGGCGGGGACGGCCGTGGCGGGGGCGGCGGAACGCAGCCGCCGACCGGTGGCCAGAACGGCGGCGGCACGGGCCGACCCCCGGGCAAGCAGGGCCAGCAGGGCACCAACGCCCCGGGGCAGCAGGGTCAGCAGGGCAAACCGCAGCAGGGTGGCTTCCCCGGTGGCGGCGGCGCAGGCGAGCGCGGTGGCATGGGCGGAGGCGGCGGGATGGGCGGCCTCCTCGACGGCGCCCAGGTCAGCGCCGAGGCGAAGAAGCTCCTGGAGGCGAACGCCGGGGACTACACCTGGTCGGCGGCGGCCATCGGCTCGCAGAACGCCGCGAGCTACCAACTCGCCACCGGCGACCCGGTGATGGCCATCGGCGGCTTCAACGGCAGCGACCCGTCCCCGACCCTCGCTCAGTTCAAGCAGTACGTAGAGGACGGAAAGATCCACTACTTCATCTCGGGCGGAGGCGGAGGAGGCGGCGGAGGTGGCATGGGTGGCGGCAGCGGCACCGGCTCCAAGATCACGTCCTGGGTGGAGGACAGCTTCACAAAGGTCACGGTCGGCAGCGCGACCTTCTACGACCTGACCCAGCCGAAGAGCTGACAGCCGAAACGAAGAGCTGACAGCCAGAACGAGGAGCTGACAGCCGAACGAAGAGGGGCCGGCCGCACCCCGCGGCCGGCCCTTCGCCATGCCTGTAGCGGCCTCCCGTAACGCCCCTCGCTAACCACCTTGTACGCCGTATGGGAGATGCTTTACGGTGTACGTCGTCGACCACACGTACACCGTATAAGCAGAAGGAGAGGGAGGCATGACGGCAACGACGACCGCCGAGACCCCCACAGCCCCACAAGGGCACCCCCAGCGCTGGCTGATCCTCGGCGTCATCTGCCTCGCCCAGCTCACCGTCCTCCTGGACAACACCGTCCTGAACGTCGCCATCCCCTCCCTCACCGAGGAACTGGACGCTTCCACGGCCGACATCCAGTGGATGATCAACGCCTACTCGCTCGTCCAGTCCGGCCTCCTGCTCACCGCGGGCAGCGCCTCCGACCGCTACGGCCGCAAGAAGATGCTCACCGCGGGCCTCGTGCTCTTCGGCGTCGGATCGCTGGTCGCGGGCCTCGCCCAGTCCTCGGCGCAGCTCATCGCGGCGCGGGCCGGAATGGGCATCGGCGGCGCGCTCCTGATCACCACCACGCTCGCGGTGGTCGTGCAGATCTTCGACGACAGCGAGCGGATGAAGGCGATCGGCCTCTGGTCGACCGTCAACTCCCTCGGTTTCGCGCTCGGCCCGCTGATGGGCGGGGTCATGCTCAACCACTTCTGGTGGGGCGCGATCTTCCTGATCAACATCCCCGTCGTGCTCCTGGCGCTTGCAGCCGTCATCAAGCTGGTCCCCGAGTCCAAGAACCCGCAGGGCGACCGCCCCGACCTGCTCGGCGCGCTGCTCTCGACCATAGGCATGGCCTCGGTCGTGTACGCGATCATCTCCGGCCCGGAGCACGGCTGGACGTCGACGCAGGTACTGGTGTCCGCGGCGGTGGGCGTGGTCGTCCTGGGCATCTTCGTCGCATGGGAGCTGCGCATCCCGTACCCCATGCTGGACATGCACTTCTTCCGCAACCAGCGCTTCATCGGCGCCGTCGCGGGCGCCATCCTGGTCGCCTTCGGCATGGGCGGCTCGCTGTTCCTGCTCACCCAGCACCTCCAATTCGTGCTCGGCTACGAGCCGTTGGAGGCGGGCCTGCGCACGGCGCCGCTCGCGGTCACCGTCGTCGCGCTGAACCTCACCGGTCTCGGAGCGCGTCTCCTCAAGCGGACGAGCACGCCCGCGACGATCGCCATCGGCATGACCCTGCTCTCCGCCGGCCTCGCCGCGATCGCCGTACTCGGTGGCGACAACTACACCGGGATGCTGACCGGTCTCATCGTGATGGGCGCGGGCATCGCGCTCGCCATGCCCGCCATGGCCAACGCGATCATGAGCGCGATCCCGCCGGAGAAGGCAGGCGTGGGCGCGGGCGTCAACGGCACGCTCGCGGAGTTCGGCAACGGTCTTGGCGTGGCCGTGCTCGGCGCTGTCCTGAACTCACGCTTCGCCTCGCTCGTCACCGTCTCCGCGGTCTCGCTGCCGGCGGCGCTCGCGTCGGCGGGCTCGGACGCCGAACGCACGAAAATCGCCGACGCGTTCTCGTCGGGCCTGGAGACCAGTCAGCTGGTGGGTGCGGTGGCCGTGTTCCTCGGGGGCATGGTGGCTGCCGCGTTGCTGAAGCGTGCGGAGAGGGCAGACTCCGCGAAGAAGGGCCTGGCGGAGGCCTCCGCATAGCATCGACGGATGGGCGGCGGACTGGCCGATTCCGGTCTGTCGCCCGTCTCGTTGGACCGGTATCGGTACAAGAACTCAGGACCAGGAAGGTGCGCCATGGCGAAGGCAGCCGACCGCGCGAAGCGCCCCGCGCGGACCAGCGTCTGGCTGGAGGGCAAGGCCCTCCGGAACGGCGCGGGCAGCCGCAGGAGCGACCAGCCTTCGGGCCTCGACCGTGACCGCATCACCGAGGCCACGGTCCGCCTCCTGGACGAGGAGGGCCTCGCCAAGTTCTCCATGCGCCGCCTGGCCGCGGACCTGAACGTCACGGCGATGTCCGTGTACTGGTACGTCGACACCAAGGACGACCTCCTCGAACTGGCCCTGGACGCGGCCGCCGGGGAGATGGTCCTGCCCGACCCGGACTCGGTCACGCCGGACCGGTGGCGCGAGACGCTGCGCGAACTGGCCCAGGAGTACCGGGCATTGCTGGTCCGGCACGCCTGGGTGTCGCCACTCGTCGGCAACTTCCTCAACATCGGCCCGAACTGGATCAAGTTCGCCCTGGCCGTGCAGGGAGTGGTGCGCGGGACCGGCCTGCCGACGGAGAAGCAGGCCGGCGCGATCGCCGCGGTCTTCCAGTTCGTGTACGGATTCGGCACGGTGCAGGGCCACTACATCGCGCGGTGTACGGCGGCGGGGCTGACTCCGGGGGAGTACTTCAAGGAGGCGATGGGCGCCGTCAGCGCGCATCCCGGCCTGGAGGAGACCCTGCACAGTTCCGCGGACATGATGGAGGCGCGGGGCGGGTCCACGGTCGAGGAGATGTGGGAGCTGGACTTCAGGGTGGCTCTCGACCTGCTGGTGGCGGGCATCGAGGCCACGCTGTAGCTGGCCTCCAGGCCTCGGCTATGCCTTGGCCGCGGGGAAGCCCCCGGTGGCCACCGGGCCCCACCGCTCCGGGGTGATCCGGATGATGGACTTGCCCTGCTTGACCATGGCCTCGCGGTACTCGTCCCAGTCCGGGTGCTCGCCGGAGATGTTCCGGAAGTACTCGACGAGGGGCTCGACCGACTCCGGGGAGTCGATGACCTCGGCCGTGCCGTCGATCTGGACCCAGGGCCCGTTCCACTCGTCGCTGAGCACGATGACGCTGACCTTCGGATTCCGCTTGGCGTTCCGGGTCTTGGCGCGCTCGGGGTAGGTGGACACCACGATGCGCCCGGATCCATCGACCCCGCAGGTCAACGGCGACCCTTGCGGGCCGCCGTCCGCGCGGGCGGTCAGCAGGATCGCCCGGTGCCGGGGGCGGACGAAGTCCAGCAAGTCATCGATCGAGACGGTGGTATTGGTCGCGATATGGGGAGCCATGCGTCGCACGATACGCCGCGGGCGTGGCAGCCGCCCCTCCCCACTCCCCAGCACCTCCGCCCCCTGAACAAACCTCTCGCCCCCACTCACCGATTGCCCGGCAGCGGCGGGCGGGGTCCACCCACCTCAAGAGACCGGCCCGCACGCGCCCCCAAGACGGACCAGCCCCGCACCGCCCCCGCTAGCCCTGCGGCAGCGCATCCCCCTGTACAGCCTGAATGTCCAGTTCCACCCGCAGCGTCGTGCCGATCGCCGAGATCCCCGCCTGCACCACCTGGTTGTAGTTCATCGCGAAGTCCTCCCGCCGCAGCTCCGCCGTCGCCCGGAACGCCGCCCGCGTCCCGCCCCAGGGATCCGCCCCCGTGCCCAAGTAGCTCAGGTCCAGGTCCACCGGGCGTACGACACCGTGCATCTGCAGATCCCCGTGCACCGTCCAGCGGTCCGAACCAGCAGGCGTCAGGCCCGTCGACTGATAGGTCAGCTCCGGGTACTGCTCGACGTCCAGGAAGTCGGGCGACTTCAGGTGGCCGTCCCGCATGCCGTTGCCCGTGTCGATGGACGCCGACCTGATGACCGCCTCGACGCGCGACTTCTCCACGTCCTCGGCGATCTCCACCCGCCCCCCGAACTCCGTGAACCGACCGTGCACGCTGGTGATCCCCAGGTGTTGCGCGACCGCGCCCACCGTCGAGTGCGCGGGGTCGATCGTCCAGGGACCGGGCGGCGGCAGCTCCGTGCCGCCCTGTCGGGCCAGGACGATGTTGCCGACCTCGGCGCGCCCGCTCGCCGTGACGAGCGCGGTCGAGGCCACAGGCGCGTAGCCGACCGCGGTGACGATCACGGTGTAGGGGCCGGCCGCCAGCTCGGTGGCGTCGCGCACCGCGCCGTCCCCGTCCGCCGCCGCCCGCAGCACCTGCGTACCCGTCATGTCCGTCAGGGTGACGACGGCGTGCGACACCGCCCACCCGTCACGCGTCCGAATCCGAGCGCTGAGTCCCATCCCGTTACTTCTCCTTGCCAAGCTCAAGCTTCAGCTCAAGCTCAAAATGAGTGTGGCCCCCGGCGGCGGTGACACGGCCGTCCCCTGCCGTGTGCGTCACCGCCGACTCGGGGGCCCTTTCCCCAACCGGCCCGTGCACGCTCATCCGCTCGAAAGCGCGCGCACGGGCCGGGGTCGATCACTCGCCCGGGTGGGCGAGTTCGATGTCGTGGTCGCCGACACCGTCACCGGAGACGGTCAGACCCGTCGCCACCGGCGGGTAACCGGTCGCGATGACCGTGTACTCGCCGCTGTCCAGATCGGTGAACGCGTACGCGCCGTCCGACCCGGTGGTCGCGGTGGCGACAACGTTGCCCGCCGCGTCCACCAGCGTGACCCGCGCGTCGTTCAACGGACCGCCCGCCGCACGCACCGTGCCGAGCACCTGTGAACCGGCCTTCAGTTCCAGCTCGACCCGGGTGACGCCGACCGCGCCGACCTCGACGGGCAGCGCCATCGGACGGTGCCCCGCGGCGTTCACCGCGATGGTGACCTGGCCGGGCACCAGCTCGGCGAAGGTGAACTCGCCCTGGTCACCGGTGAGCCCGGTGGCCAGCACGTCGCCGCGTACGTCCGTCACGATGACCATCGCGCCGGCGACCGGCAGCTTGCCGTCGGAGGCCCGCACCACACCGCTGAGGCCGCTCGTGCCGCTCAGCAGGATGTCGTACGTGAGTGCCTCGTCGGAGACGACGATCGTGGAGGCCTGCGGCTGGAAGCCGTCGGCCGACGCGATCAGTACGTACGAATCGGCGCCCGGCGCGTCCACCGCGTAGGACCCGTCGCCCTGCGCGACCGCACGGCCCAACTGCCGTCCCCCGAGGGAGATCAGCGTGACCGCGGCCCGCGGGACCGGAGTGCTCTCCGCACCGCGGACGAATCCGTGGACCGGAGTGCCGCCGCCGGTGGTCTGCAGCGGAGCGTCACCCGTGGCCGAAGAGGCCACCGCGGCGAGCGTCTGCGTTCCCTCGGGGCCCGTCTCGGTGTGTGCCCCGACGGACGCGAGGACCGGCTGCTCGTCGGCGACCGCGCCGCCGGCGGCGGGAGAGGCGGCCGGAGCCTGGGACGCCTCGGCGGCCTGGGCCAGTGCACCCGACGTACGCAACGGAACCTCCTTGATGAAGATCGTGATCAGGAAGGCGAGGAAGGCCAGCGGCGCGGCGATCAGGAAGACGTCGGCGATGCCGTGCCCGTAGGCGCTCTCCATGACCGTGCGGAACGGAGCCGGGAGCTTGTCCAGGTCCGGGATGGCGCCGCCGCCCGTGCCGCCGTGACCGGCCTGCGCGGCCTTGGGGCCGAGGTCGGCCAGGCCGTCCTTCACGTAGTCGGTGATGCGGGTGGCCATCACGGCGCCGAGCGCCGAGACGCCGATGGCGCCACCGAGGGAACGGAAGAAGGTGACGACCGAGCTCGCGGAGCCGAGATCCTCGGGAGCGACCTGGTTCTGCGTGGCGAGCACGAGGTTCTGCATCATCATGCCGATGCCGAGACCCATCAGGGCCATGAAGATCGCGATGTGCCAGTACTCGGTGTCGTACCGCATGGTGCCGAGCAGGCCCAGACCCGCGGTCAGGAGCGCACCGCCGGCGACCAGCCAGACCTTCCACTTGCCGGTCTTGGTGATGATCTGCCCCGACACCGTCGAGGAGATGAACAGGCCACCGATCATCGGGATCGTCATGACGCCGGACATCGTCGGCGACTTGTCGCGCGCCAGCTGGAAGTACTGGCTGAAGAACACCGTGCCCGCGAACATGCCGACACCCACGAAGAGCGAGGCGAGGGAGGCGAGGGTGATGGTGCGGTTGCGGAAGAGGCGCAGCGGGATGATCGGCTCGCTCGCCTTGGACTCGACGAGCAGGAAGAGCAGGCCGAGGACGATCGAACCGCCGACCATGGCGCCGGTCTGCCAGGACATCCAGTCGTACTTGTCACCCGCGAAGGTCACCCAGACCAGGAGCAGGCAGACGGCCGCCGTGATGAAGAAGGCGCCGCCCCAGTCGACCTTGACGTCCCGCTTCACGACGGGGAGCTTCAGGGTCTTCTGCAGGACGATCAGGGCGATGATCGCGAAGGGCACGCCGACGTAGAAGCACCAGCGCCAGCCGAGCCACGAGGTGTCGGTGATGACACCGCCGAGCAGCGGGCCGCCGACGGTGGCGACGGCGAAGGTCGCGCCGAGGTAGCCGGAGTAGCGGCCACGCTCGCGCGGGGAGATCATCGCGGCCATCACGATCTGCGCGAGGGCGGAGAGACCACCCACGCCGATGCCCTGGACGACACGGCAGGCGATCAGCATCTCCGCGCTCTGCGAGAGACCGGCGACGATCGAACCGCCGACGTAGATGATCAGGGCTATCTGGACCAGGGCCTTCTTGCTGAAGAGGTCCGACAGCTTGCCCCACAGGGGCGTGGTCGCCGTCATCGCGAGGAGCGACGCGGTGACGACCCAGGTGTAGGCGGACTGGCCGCCGCCCAGGTCGCCGATGATCTCAGGCAGGGCGTTGGAGACGATCGTCGACGACAGGATCGCGACGAACATGCCGAGCAGCAGGCCGGAGAGGGCCTCCATGATCTGGCGATGCGTCATCGGAGCGCTCTCGTCGTGCGCCGCTCCGTGCTTGGCGTGGCTGCCCCGCACACCGGATGGTGTGGTTGTTGCCATGGGCTTCCTCTTCGTTACGCGGGTGTACGGGTGGTCTCTTCGAAGGGGAGCCGGGCCGAAGCCGCACGGCAGTCCCCGAAGCTGTCGCGCAGTCGCGCGAGCAGCGAGCTGAGCTGGACGACCTCGTCGTCTGACCAGTCATGCAAGTAGTGGGTGAGTGTCCTGATGGACAGCTCGGACAGCTCGTCGACCTTGGCCTTGCCCTCGGGCGTCAGGCGCAGGATCCGGGAGCGCTTGTCGGCGGGGTCGGGATCCCGGAGGATCCACTCCTTCTCGGCGACATGGGCCACGTGGCGACTTGTCACCGACATGTCCACGGCGAGCAGCTCGGCGAGCCTGCTCATCCGCATCTCACCGTGCCGGTCGAGCAGGATGAGTACGGCGGCGGACCCTCCCGGGCAGTCGTGCGGCAGACCTCTTCCGAGGCCGCGCTTCACGGCACCGATGGCGCTGAGCTGTCGGGCCAGCTCCTCGTAATGACGCTGCGCGGCCACGGCACCTCCTATGTTGTTGCTTAGGGCAACCATAGAGACAGTTGGTTGCCGCAGGCAAACTAAAACTGGACCAACGCCCTAAAGAGTCGGCAAAGCTCTGGGACCGCGCTCGTAAAGTCAGAGGTCAGCGGGGGTTGGGCCGACCCCCGATGGTTCGCTAGGGTCCTGCGCTATGGCACACAACCCCCAGGGCCCCCAGAACAGCCCCGACCCGGCCGGCAGCACGCAGATGTTCCGCGCTTTCGTCGACGAGTCCCCGCAGGGCCGAGCCCAGCAGCCTGCGGCGGCGCCCGCGGGCCCGCGCATCGGCCTGATCATCGGCGTCGTACTCGCGATCGTGGTGGTGGCGGGGGTGGCTTGGCTGGCGCTGAAGTAGACCTCCGGGCGGGGTCTGCCCCGAGGAGCGCCCCGGAGGGGCGCTTTGGGGGCGCGGGGAACTGCGCGCTCAGCCGCAGCGGACCCGCAAGAAGAAGCGGCCCTACTTCCAGTCGACGGAGACGTCCCGCGTCTCCACATGCATCCCCAGCGGCACCCGCCAGGCCTCGACGCACACGGGCCAGGTCTTCTTCACGGTTTCCCCCGCGCCGATAGGGGCGGGCAGCTTCCGGGTGGATTCGATCGTCGCCCAGTCAACGCCAAGAGCACCGATGACATGCGTGCCGAAGGTGACCGTGCCGGACCGCACCGGCGATCCGCCGGTGTTGCGGAAGGTGACGGTCACTTTCTCGCACCAGCGGTCGTCGGCGGGCTTCCGCTGAGGTTCGCCGACACTCAGCTTCGCGGGCCCGCTCGGACCACTCGGCCCACTGGGGCCGCTGCTCGCACCCCCGCCGGGCGCGGACGGGGTGCCGCTCGCCCCGCCCTCAGGGCGCCCCGTGGAACTGCCTCCCGAACTGCCCTCCGTGCGACCGGGCTTGGCGCCGTCGGTCGAGGAGTCACCGCTCTCCGGGGCAGCCGGAGCATCCGAACCGGCCTTGCCGCTGGGGGACTTGCCGGACGGGTCACCTGAGCCGGACTCCGACGGCTCGGAGCCACCACCCTTGCCGCCAGGCGGCTCCTCGGCCCCGTCCAACGGCACGAACTCCACGTCCCCGGTCGGGGCCACGCCGGCGCCGGGAGTCCGCTGAGGCCCCGCGGCAGCCGGACCCGTAGCCACATAACCGTCGCCGTCCTCGCTGCCGCAGGCGGCGAGGAGCCCGCCCAGGCACAGGGCAGCCGTAGACGCACCCAGTACGTTCCGCATGCCACGTCGCATCGCGCCAGTGTGTCTGACGGACCGTCAATTAGGAACCCCGTCAGCAACTCAAGTCCCCCTGCGGCGCGTTCAGCCACAGGGGGAGCCGGGTCAGTCCGCGATGAGCCCTTCCCTCAGCTGCGAGAGCGTCCGCGTCAGCAGGCGCGACACATGCATCTGCGAGATGCCGACCTCCTCGCCGATCTGCGACTGCGTCATGTTCGCGAAGAACCGCAGCATGATGATGCGGCGCTCACGCGGCGGCAGCTTGGCGAGCAGCGGCTTGAGGGACTCGCGGTACTCGACGCCTTCCAGGGCGCTGTCCTCGTACCCCAGGCGGTCCGCGAGGGAGCCCTCGCCGCCGTCGTCCTCCAGGGCCGGAGAGTCGAGCGACGAGGCCGTGTACGCGTTTCCGACGGCCAGGCCGTCGACCACGTCCTCCTCGGACACCCCGAGCGCCTTGGCGAGTTCGGGCACGGTCGGCGAGCGGTCCAGCTTCTGGGCCAGCTCGTCGCTCGTCTTCGTCAGCGCGAGCCGCAGCTCCTGGAGGCGGCGCGGCACGCGCACCGACCAACTCGTGTCGCGGAAGAAGCGCTTGATCTCGCCCACGACCGTCGGCATCGCGAACGTCGGGAATTCCACGCCCCGTTCGCAGTCGAAGCGGTCGATGGCCTTGATCAGGCCGATCGTGCCGACCTGGACGATGTCCTCCATCGGTTCGTTGCGGCTGCGGAAGCGGGCCGCCGCGTACCGGACGAGGGGGAGGTTGAGCTCGATCAGGGTGTCTCTTACGTAGACACGCTCAGGGCTGTCCTTGTCGAGTGCGGCGAGCCGCAGGAACAGGGAGCGGGACAGGGTGCGGGTGTCGATGGCGCCGGAAGCCCCGGAAACACTTGAGCTCGCAAGCGCATCGGGCGCTGATTCGCTCTTCGTGAGCGTGAGCACCTTCGAGCTGCCCTGGTCTGCGGACATGCCACCCCCTTGAGGTCGCGGACGGTCACGGCGGACGCTCCCGTCGGAGGAACGCAGCCTCCACCTGAATACCGGACGTGGGGCTGCGGCAAACGCGGTTCCAGCAGAATGTCACATGTCGGCAACACGCTGTAGTTACATGTCGACAAAGAAGGGTGACATCGATGCAGGAAAGAGGGGGTCTGGGGCTTTTCTGCTCGCGGGAACGTCGGGAACCGCTGGAAGAGCAGTCCACTCGATACGGTTACGCCTCGATACGATTTGCGGATCGAAGTCGCGCGAAGCTTCTGGCCAGCAGTCTTGACACATGCATCTGGGAAACGCCCAATTCGGCGCTGATCTGTGATTGCGTCAGATTGCTGTAGTAGCGCAGAAGCAGGATGCGCTGTTCGCGCTCGGGCAGTTGGACGAGGAGATGGCGGACGAGGTCGCGGTGCTCGACCCCGTCGAGTGCCGGGTCCTCATAGCCGAGCCGGTCGAGCAGACCGGGAAGCCCGTCGCCTTCCTGGGCCGCCTCCAACGACGTTGCGTGGTACGAACGTCCGGCCTCGATGCAGGCCAGGACCTCCTCCTCGGTGATGCGAAGCCGCTCGGCGATCTCCGAGGTCGTGGGCGAGCGCCCGAACGCCGTGGTGAGGTCCTCGGTCGCCCCGGTCACCTGCACCCACAGCTCGTGAAGACGGCGCGGCACGTGGACCGTTCGTACGTTGTCGCGGAAGTACCGCTTGATCTCGCCGACCACGGTGGGCATCGCGAAGGTCGGGAACTGCACGCCGCGGTCGGGGTCGAAGCGGTCGATGGCGTTGATCAGGCCGATCGTGCCGACCTGGACGACGTCCTCCATCGGTTCGTTGCGGCTGCGGAAGCGGGCGGCGGCATACCGCACCAGCGGCAGATTGGCCTCGATGAGCGCGCCGCGGACGCGGCCGTGCTCGGGGCTGCCCGGTTCGAGCCCCTTGAGCTCGCCGAAGAGCACCTGCGTCAGGGCCCGGGTGTCGGCGCCTCTGCTGCTGGGGGTCCTCTCGGTGGGCGGGGCGGGCTGCACGCCCTGTGGGCCCGGCGCGCTCGGTGTGCCGGGTGCGCCGGGGGTGCTGCTCGCTTGCGGGGTCACGGGTGGTGCTTCGGGCGCAGTACTGGCCGGCACGGTCAACGCCACCCCTTCTCGGTCAAGCCCAGTCAGGTCCTGTCGAGCTCAGTCAAGATCAGCCGACCTTGGTCAACTCATCCGTCAAAAGCGGTCATAGCATCACAAGACATGTGCACTGTGTGCAAGCACCCGATAACTACGTGTTGAGTGGCAAGTTGGGGCAAAAGACGCCGAAAAGCCCCTCACCGTTCCGGCGAGGGGCCGTTTGTGCGAAGGCTGCTGAGCCGGTCGGCTCAGAACTCGTAGTCCGCGATCACCCACGTGGCGAACTCCCGCCACAGCGCGACGCCCGCCTGGTGGGCCGGGTGCTCGATGTACCGCTTCAGCGCATCGGTGTCCTCGACCGCCGAGTTGATGGCGAAGTCGTACGCGATGGGCCGGTCGGTGATGTTCCAGTCGCACTCCCAGAACGCGAGATCCGGGATCTGCTCGCCGAGCGCGCGGAAGGCCTTGACGCCCTCGACGACGCGCGGCTCGTCGCGCTCCACACCGTCGTTGAGCTTGAAGAGGACCAGATGGCGGATCATGCGCACTCCTGGGAAGGCGGGGAGAGGACGGCGGGACGGCGTGACGATCCGCTCAGTCCTTGCCTCCGTTGGCGACCCACGTCATGAAGTCGCCGATGCTCTGAGCGGCATCCGAAACCGCCTCGAAGCCTATCTGCACATAGTCCGCGGCCTTTTCCGGGTCAGTGATGATCACGTAGAGCATGAAGACGACGACGGCGAAGAGGCCGACCTTTTTCCACTGCACCGCCACGCTCGGCCTCCCCTTACCCGCTGTGCGCTCTGTGACCCCTGTGACGGGCGTAAGCCTAACCCGGCCCGTCCTCACAGCGTCTTTAAGGACCAACGGCCCGGCAGCAGAGGGCCTTTGCCGGGCCGTTCCGAGTGGCGCGAGGCGCAGGATGGGTGTGTGCCCAAGCGGATCTGGCAGGAATCCGCGGGCAAGGGACTGGCCCCACTGCGGGGTCACGCGCCGTCTGCTTCCCCCCGAACGACGGCGCTGGCTTGAGGGTTCCAGTCCTCGCCGGGGGGAGCGGCTTGTCCCCCCGATGCCGCTTCCCCCGTCCAACCGGGAGAGAGCCCCGGTGCCTCACGGCGCCGGGGCTTTCGTCTGTGCGCCGGCGGGACCGTCGACCGTCCGCCCGGCCCCGGGAACGACGAAGGCCCCCGGGAACGACGAAGGCCCCCGGGAACGACGAAGGCCCCCGGGAACGACGAAGGCCCCGTCCTCGCGGACGGGGCCTTCGTATCAAGAGCGGTAGCGGTGGGATTTGAACCCACGGTGAGTTTCCCCACACTCGCTTTCGAGGCGAGCTCCTTCGGCCGCTCGGACACGCTACCGAGAGGAACTCTAGCCCAAACTCCCCCGTGGTCAGAAATCCGTTTGGCCGAAGCCCCTCAGCGCCCGCGGAAGAAGCGGGTGAGCAGGCCCGCGGCCTCCTCGGCGAGGACGCCCTCGATCACCTCGGGGCGGTGGTTGAGCCGTCTGTCGCGCACGACGTCCCAGACCGAGCCCGCGGCTCCCGCCTTCTCGTCACGCGCTCCGTAGACGACCCGGTCGACGCGGGACTGGACGAGCGCGCCCGCGCACATCGTGCAGGGCTCCAGGGTCACCACCAGCGTGCAGCCGGCAAGGCGCCACGCGCCGAGCGCGGCGGCCGCCCGGCGGACGGCGAGCACCTCCGCGTGCGCGGTCGGGTCGCCGGTCGCCTCGCGTTCGTTGTGGCCCGACGCGAGCACCGTCGTGCCGTCCGGGGACAGCACGACGGCGCCGACGGGCACATCGCCGCCCTGTAGGGCCAGTTCGGCCTCGGCCAGGGCGAGCCGCATGGAAGACCGCCAGCGGTCACGCACGGGATCGGGCTGCCGTGAGGTGATGGCGTCGTTCCGGTCGTTCCGGTCGTTCTCGTCGGTCACACCGGGAACCTAGCGGACGGTCTCGAGCACCTCCGCCGCCCCGAGGATCTCAGCGATGTCGCTGAGCGCGTCACCGGGCTCCAGGCCGAGCAGCTCCTTCTCGGGCACGCCGAGGTCGGTCAGGAGCTCCGAGTCGCCGAGGGGCCCCGCGGGCACCGCGTCGCCCGCGGCGTGCCCCGCCTCTTCGTCGTCGGCGGCGGAATCGGAATCGGGGCCGGCCTCGGACTCGGCGGGTTCGCCGTCCTCCGTGCCGTCCAGGTCGAGGGCGTCCAGATCGACACCCGGGTCGTCGGTGCCCGGCTCACGGCCGAGCATCTCGTCGGTGAGCAGGATCTCGCCGTACGAACTCCGGGCGGCGGCGGCCGCGTCCGAGACGTAGATACGAGGGTCCTCCTCACCGTCGACGCGGACGACGCCGAACCAGGCGCCCTCCTGTTCGATGAAGACGAGGACGGTGTCGTCCTCAGCGCTGCCGGCCGTGGCCTCGCGGGCCAGGTCGGTCAGATCCGACAGGGTCTCCACATCGTCGAGCTCCGTGTCGCTCGCTTCCCACCCGTCTTCGGTGCGCGCGAGCAGTGCGGCGAAGTACACCGTGACTCTCCCACTGGTCATAGACAGTGCCGGTTGACGGTTTGGGTGTCCCCCCGGCGAGTTCGGGGAGCGGGGGAGTTGCTGTTCCAAGCCCCGCCCACTCGGAATCGTGGCAGAAACCTCGGCCCAAGGAGAGGTCTTCCGCCCGCTGTGTCCGCGTCGCGTCTCGCGGACAGCTCCCCGATGCCTGCGTGAGAGGTGGGCGCTACCAGCGGAACGTGCGCATGCGCATCTGCTGACGCATCCGTGCCGCCCGGGCGCGGCGCGGCTTCACACGGTCGCGGAGCTCGATGGCCTCTGCCCGTTCGTGCAGGAACTGCGCGCGACGGCGGCGGCGCTCCGCTTCGCTCTCGCGGTCCGGCTCTCGGCCGCCGGGCTCTGTGTCCGGCATGGGCATCACCACCCCAGGTCGTACGTCCACTTTCCCCCGTTCGGCGGGTTTGATGCCAGCGCGGACCGTTCCGTGAGTCCGGAGCGAGGGGCGGGACCGGCTGTCGCGGGGGGAGTCCGGGGGGTGCCGGGCGCGGTTACTGTTGAGGGCATGCGGATCCACGTCGTCGACCACCCGCTGGTGGCGCACAAACTCACCACGCTGCGCGACAAGCGCACCGACTCCCCTACCTTCCGGCGCCTCGCCGACGAGCTGGTCACCTTGCTCGCGTATGAGGCCACCCGGGACGTGCGCACCGAGCAGGTCGACATCGAGACCCCGGTCACCCCGACCACCGGCGTCAAGCTGTCCCACCCGCGCCCCCTGGTCGTACCGATCCTGCGCGCCGGGCTCGGCATGCTGGACGGCATGGTCCGGCTTCTGCCGACCGCCGAGGTGGGCTTCCTCGGGATGATCCGCGACGAGGAGACGCTCCAGGCGTCGACGTACGCGACCCGCATGCCGGAGGACCTCTCCGGGCGTCAGGTGTACGTCCTGGACCCGATGCTGGCCACCGGCGGCACGCTCGTCGCGGCCATCCAGGAACTGATCAAGCGCGGCGCCGACGACGTCACCGCCGTGGTGCTCCTCGCCGCGCCCGAGGGCGTCGAGGTCATGGAGCGCGAGCTCGCGGGCACGCCGGTGACGGTCGTGACGGCATCGGTCGACGAGCGGCTCAACGAGAGCGGCTACATCGTGCCGGGCCTCGGCGACGCCGGGGACCGGATGTACGGGACCGCGGAGTAGCGCGGTAGCGCTGAGCGGTCCTTCGTGAGTCGTGAGGCTCAGCGGTCGTACGGCGTAGCGCTCAGCAGTCTTTTTGACCGCTGGACGTCGAGGGCGTCGGCTTGGGCTTGGCGAGTACCGCCAGGGCCTTGTCGGCGTCCTCTTTCTTTGCCAGATCCTTGAACTTCGTGCCCAGGATCAGGTCCACCTCGCCGCCCTTGCGGGCGTCCGTGCGGTTCTCGGTGCCCGCGAGCTGCGTGCCGAGCACCGGCAGCGCGGTGTCCGTGGCGGACTTGGCGCCGAGCAGTATCCCGGTGCCCTTGACCTTCTTGTCGTACTCCTTCGTCGCGTTGTCCACCTTGCCGACGGCGAAGCCGCGCTTCTTGAGCTCGGCCGCGACGTCCTTGGCGAGGCCGCCGCGGGGCGTGGCGTTGAAGACGTTGACCTTGATCTGGCCGGGCTCGGGCAGTGCCTTGGGAGCGGGCGGCTTGGCCGACGGGCCGGATTTCTTGGCCGCGCAGCCGCTGCGCGAGCCTGCCGCCGTGGCCTTGCCGCCGCCCGTGAAGACGTCGATGAGCTGCAGGGTTCCCCAGCCGATCAGGCCGACCGCGACGACGGACGCGACCACCGCGAGCACGATCCTGCGGCGGCCACGCGATCGGCGCATACGCGGATATTTGGCCCCCGTGATGCGGTACTTGCCGCCCATGCCGGGGGGAGTGAGCATGCTCATGGGCGCAGCGTAGTGCGACGACGCCGTGATGCCTACTAAATGATCATTGACTTGGGTGCAGTCCAACCCGAAAGGGTCAATGAGGGCGTGGGTGCCCGGCGATACGGCTGGGGCCCGCGGGCCCGCCCAGGTCTCAGCCCGGTCCTCAGCCCGTTTCTCAGCCCAGTTCGAGGACGCGGGCGTGCAGCACCTGGCGCTGCTGGAGCGCGGCGCGGACCGCGCGGTGCAGTCCGTCTTCCAGGTAGAGGTCGCCCTGCCACTTCACCACGTGCGCGAAGAGGTCGCCGTAGAACGTCGAGTCCTCCGCGAGGAGCGTCTCTAGGTCCAGCTGGCCCTTGGTCGTCACGAGCTGATCGAGGCGGACCGGGCGCGGCGCGACGTCCGCCCACTGCCGGGTGCTTTCCCGGCCGTGGTCGGGGTACGGCCGGCCGTTTCCGATGCGCTTGAAGATCACACGGAAAGCCTACCGGGCAAGGCTCTCCGGGCGCAGCCATGGCGACGGAGTGCGACTCTGGGAAATGACACCGGAAATCGGGGCAAACCGGGAACACTCAAGCCGGGAGCAGGGGCAGAAGTGAGCGACAGCCAGCCGATGCCGTCCACGACGGGGGCCGCGAACCCCTCGAACGAGTCTCCGTCAGGCGTGGGGGTGACGGCTGGAGGGACGGGTTCCGCGGGGGCTGCCGCTGGGGGTGCGGCGCCGCGTTCGCTGCCGCAGGAAGCGCTGGAGATCGTCTCCGGGTACGCCTTCACCGGGCCCGCGCTGGATCTCGGGGCGCTCCTGTGGGACGGGCGGTGTCTGCCCGACGCCCAGATCCGCATCCCGCTGGCCATGCTCAACCGGCACGGGCTCGTCGCGGGGGCGACCGGCACCGGGAAGACGAAGACCCTCCAGCTCATCGCCGAGCAGTTGGCCGCGCAGGGGGTGCCGGTGTTCCTCGCCGACATCAAGGGGGACGTATCGGGGATCTCGGTGCCGGGAGAGAGCGGCGAGAAGGTCGCCGAGCGGGCGCGGGAGGTCGGCCAGACGTGGGAGGCGACGGGCTTCCCCAGCGAGTTCTACGCGCTGGGCGGCATCGGCACCGGGATCCCGGTACGGGCCACGATCACGAGCTTCGGCCCGGTGCTGCTCTCGAAGGTGCTGCAGCTGAACCAGACCCAGGAGCAGTCGCTCGGCCTGATCTTCCACTACGCCGACCAGAAAGGGCTCGAACTGGTCGACCTGAAGGACCTGCGGGCCGTGGTGACGTTCCTGACGTCGGACGAGGGCAAGTCGGAGCTCAAGGGGATCGGGGGGCTCTCCACGGTCACCGCGGGCGTCATCCTGCGAGCGCTTACCGCCTTCGAGGCGCAGGGCATGGGGGACTTCTTCGGGGAGCCGGAGTTCGACACGAGCGAGTTCCTGCGGGCGGCGCCGGACGGGCGTGGCCTGGTGTCGGTGCTCGAACTGCCCGCCGTGCAGGACAAGCCGCAACTCTTCTCGACGTTCCTGATGTGGCTGCTCGCGGACCTCTACAACGACCTGCCCGAGGTGGGCGACGTGGAGAAGCCGAAGCTGGTCTTCTTCTTCGACGAGGCGCATCTGCTCTTCAACGGGGCGTCGAAGGCGTTCCTGGAGGCGATCACGCAGACCGTGCGGCTGATCCGGTCGAAGGGGGTCGGCGTCTTCTTCGTGACGCAGACGCCGAAGGACGTACCGGGCGATGTGCTCGCCCAGCTGGGCAACCGCGTGCAGCACGCGTTGCGCGCCTTCACGCCGGACGACCAGAAGGCGCTGAAGGCGACGGTCCGTACGTTCCCGAACTCGGCGTACGACCTGGAGGAGACGCTGACCGCGATCGGCACGGGCGAGGCGGTGATCACCGTCCTGAGCGAGAAGGGGGCGCCGACGCCGGTGGCTGTTACGCGGTTGCGGGCGCCGGAGTCGTTGATGGGGCCGATGGAGGCGGGGGCGCTGGAGGGGGCGGTGAAGGGGTCGTTGTTGTACGGGCGGTACGCGGAGGCGGTGGACCGGGAGTCGGCGTACGAGAAGTTGAGTGCGCGTCAGGTGGAGGCGGAGGCGGAGGCCCCGGCGGCTGCTGCGGAGGCGGGTAAGGCGGAGCCGAAGGGGAAGGCGCGGGGGGCTGGGGCGGGGACTGGTTCCGTGGCGGAGCAGGTGGTGGGGAGCGGGATCTTCAAGTCGCTGGCGCGGTCGTTGGGGACGCAGATCGGGCGGGAGATCTCGCGGTCGGTGTTCGGGACGGCCCGGCGCAGACGCTGAGGAGTCTGCGCCTGCGCCTGCGTCTGCGTTTTGCGTCTGCGCCGGGGAGATGGGTGTGGGTGGGGTCAGCCGTCGTTCCGCTCGGACTTCTCCGTCCGGCGGTCCTCCTCTTCGGTCTGCGACGGCGGCTGGGCGGCCGGGGCGGGGTCGGGGCTGGTGTGGGGCGCGTTGCGTACGGCTTCGGCGCGGAGGAGGGCGTGCAGGGCCGCGTACGGGTCGATGGGCATGGGTGTCTGTCCTCGGTTCGCTGCTGGTGGTGGTGATGGGCGGTCGGTCAGTCCGGGGCGGGACTGTCAGCAGCGGAGGACGACGGAGCGTGGGGCGGGGAGGGGGAGGGGTAGGCGGATGTGTGGGGTCCGGGGGTGGCGTGGAGCGGGGATGCGTGGCCCTGTGGCTGGGGCGGTGCGCGGGGCGGAGCGTTTCGTGGGTACGCGGAGCGAGCTGTCGGCGCTGTCCTGGTGGGCCTCGCCGGTGGGCTCGGTCGAGATGGCCGCGGGTGGGGCGGGGGCGGCTTCTG
Source organism: Streptomyces sp. A18 (assembly GCF_059026065.1). Classification (NCBI taxonomy): domain Bacteria; kingdom Bacillati; phylum Actinomycetota; class Actinomycetes; order Kitasatosporales; family Streptomycetaceae; genus Streptomyces; species Streptomyces sp. A18. The sequence continues at coordinate 557,369 of NZ_JBWLKL010000002.1, forward strand.
CGGAGGTCGCGGGGGCCGCTGGGGCGAGGACGGCGCCGAGGAGGGCCAGAAGGATGAGGACAGCCCGGAGCCACGCGGGACGGCGTGACGCGAGGCGACTCATGAGGGGTCATGTCCCCCGACGACACCTCATTGGCTTGGCCTGCCGCAGAGATCCGCCCTCTTGGGCTAGAGGCTCTGCGGGGCTGGTCCGGCTGTGGGGCGGGGCCGCGCCGGTTCCCCTTGCGTGCGCTGCCGAGTGAGGCGATTCGCCAATCGCTGCGGGGCGCTGTTGGCGGGGGGCAGGGCCAAGGGGTGGTTACTTGGCGGGGGACTTTGCTGCCGCTTTTAGCTGTTGCTTGTGGGTGCGGACCCTCTGGAGGGATTCCGGGCCCGTGATGTCCGCCACCGAGCGGTACGCGTCCGGCTCTCCGTACGGCCCCGCCGCCTCCCGCCAGCCGGAAGGGCGTACGCCCAGCTGCTTGCCGAGCAGGGCCAGGAAGATCTGGGACTTCTGCTTCCCGAAGCCGGGGAGGTCGTTGAGGCGCCGCAAGAGGTCCTTGCCGGACGCGGCCCCCTCCCACAGGGCGGTGGGGTCACCCTCGTAGTGCTCCACCAGGTACGCGCACAGCTGCTGGATCCGCTTCGCCATCGACCCCGGATAGCGGTGCACAGCCGGCTTGGTGGAGAGCAGGGCGGCGAACTCATCGGGGTCGTACGCCGCGATCTCGTGCGCGTCGAGATCGTCCGCGTTCAACCGCCGCGCGATCGTATGCGGGCCCGCGAACGCCCACTCCATCGGAACCTGCTGGTCGAGCAGCATCCCGACGAGCGCGGCCAGCGGACTGCGGCCGAGGAGCTCATCGGCTTCCGGCTCCTGGGCCAGGTGAAGGGTGACGTCCATGGAGCCGATCATCCCGCTCGGACGGGACCTTCGCACGTCCCGGAAAATCCGCGTGCGCCCCCGCGCCCCGCCCCGTTAGCCTCGCCGCATGTCCACGCCCCGCATCTCCTAGCCAGGACACCGGTCTCCACGTCACCCGTGTGTCCATTCGCTACTGCGGAGCGTTACCTCATGATCACCGCCCGACGCATCGACGTCCGCGTCGGCGCCCGGCTTCTGCTGGCCGGCGCCTCCTTCCACATCGCCCCCGGCGACCGCATCGGCCTCGTGGGCCGTAACGGCGCCGGCAAGACCACCCTGCTCAGGACCCTCGCGGGCCAGGTCACCCCGGCCGCCGGAACCCTCACCCGCACCGGCTCTCTCGGCTACCTGGCCCAGGACCCCGCCGCCGCCGACCCGCACGGCACCGTCACCGCCCGCATCCTCTCCGCCCGCGGCCTGGACCGGGCCGCACATGATCTGCGTACCGCCGAGCGAGCGATGGCCGACGCCCGCAGTGGCGCCGAGCAGCAGCGCGCCATGGCCGCCTACGCCCGCGCGGACGACGCGTTCCAGGCCCGCGGCGGGTACGCCGCCGAGGCGGAGGCCGCCCGCGTGGCCGCCGGGCTCGGTCTCCCCGAGCGGACGATGGACGCGCCGGTGGGCCATCTCTCCGGCGGTCAGCGGCGCCGCGTGGAGCTGGCCCGGATCCTCTTCTCGCGCCACGACAACCTGCTGCTCGACGAGCCGACCAACCACCTGGACGCCGATTCGGTCGGGTGGCTGCGCGGGTACCTCGGGTCCTATCCCGGTGGGCTCGTCCTCATCAGCCACGACGTCGAGTTGCTCGCGGACACCGTCAACCGTGTGTTCGCCGTCGACCCGGGCCGAGCCGCCGTCGACGTACACAACACCGGCTGGCACACCTACCTGTCCCAGCGAGCCGCCGACGAGCGGCGGCGCGGCCGTGAGCGGGCCAACGCGGAGCGGAAGGCGGCCTCGCTGCGCACCCAGGCGGAGAAGATGCGCTCGCACGTCGCCACCGCCACCGCCGCGAAGAACATGGCCCGTCGCGCCGACCGGATGCTCGCCGCCACCGAGCCCGTGCGCAGGGGGGAGCGGGTCGCGCGGATCCGGCTGCCCGAGCCTGCCCCCTGCGGGAGGACGCCGCTGGGTGCGGTCGGTCTGGTGAAGGCGTACGGAGGGCATGGCGTGCTCGGTGGTGTCGATCTCGCCGTCGACCGGGGCAGCCGGCTCGTCGTGCTCGGGCTCAACGGAGCCGGGAAGACCACCCTGCTCCGGATCCTCGCCGGCGCCGAACTCCCGGACAGCGGGCGGGTGGTGCACGGTCACGGCGCCCGGCTCGGCTACTTCGCGCAGGAGCACGACACCCTCGACGGCGGGATGACCGTGCGGGAGAACCTCGCCGCCACCGCGCCCGGTCTCACGGACGGTGAGGTGCGGGGAGTCCTGGGGTCCTTCCTGTTCCGCGGGGACGACGCCGACAAGCCCGCCGCGGTGCTCTCCGGCGGCGAGAAGACCCGGCTCGCGCTCGCGGGCCTCGTGCACTCGGGGGCGAACGTACTGCTGCTCGACGAGCCGACCAACAACCTCGACCCGGCATCGCGCGACGAGGTGCTCGGGGCGGTGGGGACGTATCCGGGCGCGATCGTGATGGTGACGCACGACGAGGGCGCCATCGACGCGCTGCGACCCGATCGCGTGCTGCTCCTGCCCGACGGCACCGAGGACCTGTGGAGCCCGGACTACCGGGGTCTCGTGGCGCTCGCCTAGCCCTCGGTGGCGCCCGGCTCGCCGCGCCGCGGAATTGAGTTCCGCAGTGCGGCGAGCAGCGCCCCTACCGCAGGGCGGTACGGCGCCTCGCCCCGCACCGCCGCGTAGATCGACCGGATCGGCACCGGGTTGTGGACCTCGCGGACCACCACTCCGGAGTGCGGGGCGTCCAGGCCGAGTTCCGGGACCAGGCTGACACCCAGGCCCGCGGCGACGAAGCCCTGTGCCGTGGCGTAGTCCCCGCTTTCCACCACGAAGTCCGGGCTGAAGCCGGCCGCGCCGCACGCCTTGAGGATGGGGTCGAGGCAGGGCCCCGGCGACTCGCTCGCGACCCACGGCTCGTCGGCCAGGTCCGTCATTTCGAGCAGTTGCTTCGAGGCGAGGGGATGCCCCTCGGGGAGTACGGCGTGGTAGCGGTCGTCCAGAAGATGCTCGAACCGGACGGCGTCCACGGAGAGTTGGCCCCGCGGCCTGACCACCAGGGCGAGATCGGCCTGTCGGTCCCGCACCTCCGGCATGGGGTCGTCGGGATCCGACAGCTTCAACTCCACCCGCACACCGGGCTGTTCGCGCCGCAGCGCCGCGAGAGCGGGGGCGACGAGCGTGGCGCCCGCCGTCGTGAAGTACCGCATCGACACCCGGCCGGTCCGCCCCTCCCGCAGCCCGGCGAGCGCGGTCTCCGCCTCGGCGATCTGCTTGCCGATCGCGACCGCGTACTCGGTGAGCAGCCGCCCGGCGTCCGTCGGCCGCACCCCGCGGCCGGTGCGCTCCAGGAGGGCGATGCCCGCCTCCTTCTCCAGGGCGGCCATCTGCTGGCTCACCGCGGAGGGCGTGTACCCGAGGTTCCGCGCCGCGGCGGTCACCGAGCCGCTGGTGACCACTGCCCGGAGGACCTGCATGCGCCTCGTATCAAGCATGCAGTACAGCTTAACTCTGCCCTCGAATTCTTACGTACAACTAACGGTGGGAGTGCGGTGCCCGTGGATAAAGTCAGCAAGTCAGCACCCAGGGAGTGGCAGGCGCGCGACCGGCGAGCGACAAGCCGGCCCTGTCACCGACGAAGGAGCGGAACATGTCCTATCCGGAGCCGCGCTATCTCGGCGAAGAAGGCGAGATCAACGCGGTGTTCAGGCCCTCCGACCAGGAGCCCGAGCTCGTGCGCCCCGGTGGAAACCGCACGCACTACCTCGCGACGCACGCCTCCACCGGCGGCGAATTCGGCCTCTACAAGGTGGACTTGGGCCCGAAGTCGCCCGGCCCGAAGACGCACTTCCACAAGTCGATCTCGGAGTCCTTCTTCGTCCTGTCCGGCCAGGTCCAGCTCTACGACGGCGATCGATGGATCACCGGCGGCCCCGGCGACTTCCTCTACGTCCCGGTCGGCGGCCTGCACGCCTTCAAGAACGACAGCGACGACCCCGCCTCCATGATCCTGCTCTTCGCGCCGGGCGCCCCGCGCGAGGAGTACTTCGAGCAAGTGGCGGAGATGGCCCAGAAGGGCGGCAAGGAGTTCGGCGAGTTCCTCGTGAAGCACGACAGCTTCTTCGTCGAGCAGTGAGCGCGAGGCAGCGGGCGGGGAGAACGTCGAAGGGCCCCACCGCGGACGGTGGGGCCCTTCAACGTTAGTGCCCGGTGAGGCACTGGCGGAGGATACGAGATTCGAACTCGTGAGGGGTTGCCCCCAACACGCTTTCCAAGCGTGCGCCCTAGGCCACTAGGCGAATCCTCCGCCGCAAACAATACAAGACGTTGAGGAGTGCTCGCGAACACGATCCGGCTCCGGTCCCAAGATCGCTCACGAGATCGTCCGGGGCGGGTGCCGTGGTGGGGTCCGGCGTCGCTTCCGGCCACCGGGATCCGCTAGGGTAGGGCTCAGCCCCTCACGTGGCGCTATCTGACTGAACTCCCCCAGGGCCGGAAGGCAGCAAGGGTAGGTTGGCTCTGGCGGGTGCGTGGGGGGCGCTTTGCGTTCGCGGTATGTGTTGTCAGTGGGCGCCTATAACCTCGTATGCGTGTCGTCTCTCGCGTTGTACCGCCGCTATCGCCCGGAGTCGTTCGCCGAGGTCATCGGGCAGGAGCATGTAACCGACCCGCTGCAGCAGGCGCTGCGCAACAACCGGGTCAATCACGCCTACCTGTTCAGTGGTCCGCGCGGCTGCGGCAAGACGACGAGCGCGCGCATCCTGGCCCGCTGTCTCAACTGTGAGCAAGGTCCCACTCCCACGCCCTGCGGCGAGTGCCAGTCCTGCAAGGACCTGGCGAGGAACGGCCCGGGTTCGATCGACGTCATCGAGATCGACGCCGCTTCGCACGGCGGTGTGGACGACGCGCGTGATCTGCGCGAGAAGGCCTTCTTCGGCCCGGCGAGCAGTCGGTACAAGATCTACATCATCGACGAGGCGCACATGGTCACCTCGGCGGGCTTCAACGCCCTGCTGAAGGTGGTCGAGGAGCCGCCGGAGCACCTCAAGTTCATCTTCGCGACGACGGAGCCCGAGAAGGTCATCGGGACGATCCGGTCGCGTACGCACCACTATCCGTTCCGTCTCGTGCCGCCGGGGACCCTCCGTGAGTACTTGGCCGAGGTGTGCGGCCGGGAGCAGATGGCCGTCGAGGAGGGTGTGTTCCCGCTGGTCGTTCGGGCTGGTGCCGGATCCGTGCGTGACTCGATGTCCGTCATGGATCAGCTCCTCGCGTCCGCGGCCGATGACGGTGTGACGTATGCCATGGCGACGTCCCTGCTCGGTTACACGGACGGGTCGCTGCTCGACTCCGTGGTGGAGGCCTTTGCTTCGGGGGACGGGGCGGCAGCCTTCGACATCGTCGACCGCGTCATCGAGGGGGGCAACGACCCGCGTCGCTTCGTCGCCGACCTCCTGGAGCGGCTGCGGGACCTGGTGATCCTCGCGGCAGTTCCGGACGCGGCGGAGAAGGGGCTCATCGACGCCCCGTCGGACGTCGTGGAGCGGATGCAGGCGCAGGCGAGCGTCTTCGGCGGCGCCGAGCTCAGCCGCGCCGCCGACCTCGTGAACGAAGGCCTCACGGAGATGCGGGGGGCGACATCGCCCCGGCTGCAGCTTGAGCTGATCTGCGCGCGCGTGCTGCTGCCGGCTGCGTACGACGACGAGCGCTCGCTCATGGCCCGCTTGGACCGGCTTGAGCGTGGCGGCCATTTCATGGCGGGCGCCCAGGGCGGTCAGGGGGGTCAGGGCGGTGGTCCCGGTCCTGCGATGGGGTACGTACCGGGGCCCGATACCCATGCGGGTGCGCAGCGGCAGGGTGGCGGTGGGCCGCAGACCGCTCCGCCCCAGGCTGGTCCTCCGGTACCACCGGGGGGCGGGGCTGCGGCGGCGCGGGCGGCTGTGCGGGGCGGGGGGCAGGCTCCTGAGGCTGAGCCTGAGGCTCCGGTTACTCCTGCCGCTCCTGTTGCTCCTGTTGCTCCTGTAGTTCCGCCGGTGCAGGCTGCTGCTCCTGCTGCCGAGGTGGCTGCTGAGCGCCGTCCCGGTGGGTGGCCCACGGCTTCGGCGCCGGGGAGTGGACCGGCGCAGGCCGGCCCCGCCGCTGCCTCCGCTCCTGCCGCTCCTCCGGAGGCCCCTCGCCCGGGTGGCTGGCCCACGGCGGCGTCCGCGGGGAGCGGCGGTGCTCCGGCGCCGCAGCAGTCGGCTCCCGCCCCGTCGGCGGCTGCGGCTCAGGCTCCGGCGGCTGCCGTGGGCGGGCCCGATCCGCGTTCGCTGTGGCCGAACATCCTCGACGCCGTGAAGGGCCGCCGCCGCTTCACCTGGATCCTGCTGAGCCAGAACGCCCAGGTGGCGGGCTTCGACGGGACGACACTGCAGATCGGCTTCGTGAACGCGGGGGCGCGGGACAACTTCGCCAGCAGCGGCAGCGAGGACGTGCTGCGGCAGGCGTTGTCCGAGCAGTTCGGGGTGCAGTGGAAGGTCGAGGCGATCGTCGACCCCTCGGGGGGCTCGGCGCCGCCGCCCGCGGCGGGCAACTTCGGGGGCAGCGCGCCGACGCCTCCCTCGCGGCAGGCTCCCCCGCAGCAGCAGCAGCAGCAACAACAACAGCAGCAGAATTCGCCGCCGCCCCAGGCGCCCGCCGCTAGCCGGGCGCCGGCCCCCGAGCCGAGCACGGCCCCGGCCCCGGAACGCCGCGCCCCGGACCACGTCTCCCCGGAGGACGACACCTGGGCGGACGACGACCCCGATCTGGTCGAGTCGGCGCTGTCCGGCCATGACCTGATCGTTCGCGAACTGGGCGCCACGATCGTCGAGGAATACAACAACGAACCCTGACGGGCCCTTGGCCAGGGTGCGCCTGCGTCTACCCAGCCACGCTGCTTGGCGCCGGACCCCCCGCGTCGGCCCTCTAGGTCCTGCCCCGCCTCTGGCGTAGGGGCCGGGCTTGGCTGCTCCTGTGCCGCCGCTGCGAGGTGCCCCCCGGGGCCAAGGCGCCGCCGCGAGGCTCCCGAGGCCCGCGGCTGGAGGAACGTACAAGTGAAGAGGACCCCACGGCTGGGGCTCCCGTACGAACGCACCGGCCCGCGGCAGCTAGGCTGGCGCCCGTGAAGGTCCTCGTCATCGGCAGTGGTGCCCGCGAACACGCCCTGTGCCGCTCTCTGTCCCTCGACCCCGACGTCTCCGCCCTGTACTGCGCCCCCGGCAACGCCGGCATCGCGGACGTGGCCGAGCTGCACGCGGTCGACGCCCTCGACGGCGGCGCGGTAGCCGCCCTCGCCACCCGGCTCGGTGCCGGGCTGGTGATCGTGGGCCCGGAGGCGCCCCTGGTCGCCGGAGTCGCCGACGCCGTACGCGACGCCGGAATCCCCTGCTTCGGGCCCTCGAAGGAGGCCGCCCAGCTGGAGGGCTCCAAGGCCTTCGCCAAGGACGTGATGGCGGGCGCCCAGGTACCCACCGCCCGTTCTTACGTCTGCACGACCCCCGAGGAGGTCGACGAAGCCCTCGACGCCTTCGGGGCGCCGTACGTCGTCAAGGACGACGGCCTCGCCGCCGGCAAGGGCGTCGTCGTGACGGACGACGTCGAGGCCGCTCGCACCCACGCCCTCGCCTGCGACCGCGTCGTCATCGAGGAGTTCCTCGACGGCCCCGAGGTGTCCCTCTTCGCCATCACGGACGGCGTCACCGTGGTCCCGCTGCAGCCCGCGCAGGACTTCAAGCGCGCGCTCGACGGCGACGCAGGGCCGAACACCGGTGGCATGGGCGCGTACTCGCCGCTCCCCTGGGCCGACCCGAAGCTGGTCGACGAGGTCATGCAGAGCGTGCTCCAGCCGACCGTCGACGAGCTGCGGCGGCGCGGCACCCCGTTCTCGGGGCTGCTGTACGCGGGCCTGGCGATCACCGGCCGCGGCGTACGCGTCATCGAGTTCAACGCCCGCTTCGGTGACCCGGAGACGCAGGTCGTCCTCGCCCGCCTGAAGACCCCGCTCGCCGGAGTCCTGCTTGCCGCGGCGAACGGCACCCTCGTGGACCTCCCCCCGCTGCGCTGGAGTGACGACGCCGCGGTGACCGTGGTCATCGCCTCGCACAACTACCCGGAGACCCCGCGCACCGGCGACCCCATCGAGGGCCTCGGCGACGTGGCGGCACAGGATGCCCCGGACGCGTACGTCCTGCACGCGGGGACGAAGCGCGACGGCGACGCCGTGGTCAGCGCGGGCGGCCGTGTGCTCTCCGTGACGGCCACCGGCACGGATCTGACCGCGGCCCGCGAGCGCGCGTACGCGGCCCTGTCCCGCATCCGCCTCGACGGCTCCCAGCACCGCACGGACATCGCGGCGAAGGCGGCCGCGGAGGCGGCCGTGGAGGCGTAACCCACCCCTTCACCGACCACACAGGCCCCGGATCCGACCACGGATCCGGGGCCTGCTCGTCATCCGCCCCTCATCCGCCCCTCATCCGGCTGTCACCCGCCCCGTCATCCACCTTTACCCAAAGCCATTCCATCGAGTGACCGCTGGCCCATCCGGCTGACGATGCCCGGCACCCCAACTAGGGTGCGGCGCAAGCGGTTCAGGTGCCCAGAGCCAAACAGACCACCGGCATTGCGATGTCAGTGGCGGGTGCCACAGTGGGGGAGTGAGCAAATCCATCGGCAGCTGCCTTCCGCCCGCGGCCCCGGCCCATGGCCGGGCAGTAGGCGGCGCAGGCAGCAGGGGGTGACATCGGTCGTGTCAGGTACGGGTGTGGAGGTGGGCGTGCAGTCCGCGCGTTCCCAGGCGCTCGCCGTGCTGCGCATCCGCAGCAGGGCGCTGGCCGTCGCACTGCTGCCCGCGGCCGTCGCCGTCGTGCTGATCGCCGGCGGGGCCACGGGCCATATGACCGGCGGGAGTTGGGGCGTCGTGCGCGGCATCGTGACCGCCGTCGCCGCCCTCGTGCTCCTCGCCGCCGCCGGCGTCGCGCTCGTGGTCGCGCGGTCCAGGCCCGCCGTCAGCCCGACCGTCCCGATCGCCGAGGGATCGGCCCCCGATCTGTATCGCATGGTGCGTGACCTGGCCGACCGCCTGGACGTGCCCGCGCCATCGGCGATAGCGCTCACCCCGGACTGCGACAGCTGGCTCGAGGACCGCACCCACCCGGCCCACGGCCCGCCCGCGGAGGCCTCCTCCCAGGCATCCCACGCATCCCAGGAATCCAAGGCATCCCAGGCATCGGTCGCGGGCAGCGCAGAAGCCAATGGCGTACGTGACAGTCGCCCCGCCCCGCGCCGCCAGCCACCCGTAGCTCCGGTGCTCGTCATCGGCTCCCCGTTCCTGTGGTGGATGCGGGTCGGCGAGCTGCGCGCGGTGCTCGCCCCGGTCGTGGCCGGCACGGGCCCCTCGGCGCACCCCGACATAGCCGCGGCCCGGCGCTTCATCCGCGGGCTCGACGCCGCGGTCGCGGTCACCTCCGCACCGGGGCGCGGACCGCTCGTGCGCACGGTCCTGGGCGGCGTCGGCTGGGTGACGCGGCTGCTCCTGCGCAGCTGCCGGGGGCATGCCGGTGAGATGGAGCGCGGGGTCGCGGCAGCCGCCGCCGAGCGCGCCCAGGCCGTGGACTATGGAGTGCGGATCGTCGCCCAGGAGCAGGTGGGCCTGGCGTACGCCGGGTGGGACCGGCTCCTCACCAAGGTCGCGCTGCCCGCCTGGCGGATGGGCCGCTGGCCGTCGCGCCTGGACGCGGGTGTCGTTTCCGCCCTCACGGAGCTCTCCCGCAGGGACCGCCTGGCCGAGGGCTTCACGTCCCGCCTGGGCGAGCGCCCCGCCTGTGACCTCCTGGAGGAGCCGGGCTCGATGGACGAGGCGGCTTCGCTGCTCGCCGCTCGCCTCTTCCATGGCGGACCCGCCGAGCAGGGCCCGGACTGGGCGCCGGTGGCGTGGCAGGAGTATCCGGACGAGGTCGTCGACCGCAAGTGGCGCGTGGACGCCGCCCGCCTCCACCGGGTCCTGGACTCCTTGGGCGTCAGCCACTCCGCCGACCGGACGGCACCGGACTCCGAGGGGCCGACTCTGGGCCGCGTACTGGACCACCTGACGGCGGAGGCTTCCGAGACCAACGCCTTGGCCGACGCCGCGGGCGCCGCGGATCCCACCCCCGGCGGCGAAGAGCTCATGGTCCCCGGACAACCGGTGGCCGTAGAAGAGTCCATGGCCCCCGAGGAACCGATGGACCCCGAGGAGTCCACCGACGGCCCCGGCGGACGCCTGGCCGCAGGCCTCACCGCGGAGATCGCCCGCGAGGAAGCCGCCGCCCCGCCCCGCCCGGCGCCGACGGGACAGGGCCCGGACGACGCGCTCTGGGACGACGGCATGCTGCCGCTGTTCCCGCTCCAACCGCCGCGTACGGGACGTGAGTTGCTGGCCGATCACGTCACGGCCCTGGTCTGCTGCGCGGCCGTGGACACCGCGGGCGCCGCCCCGGGTCTCGACTGGCTGGACGGCCCGTCGCTCCTGATCGACGGCGAGCGCGCGGCGGACCTCACGCCGCATGTCCTGAGCCTCGTGGAGGACGGCGACCCCATCCCGCTGCGCGGCTGGCTGGCCCGCCTTGGCGTCCGCCCGGAGAAGCCGGTCCGGCTGGTCTGAGCCCAGCCCGCCCTCGGCCGCCGCGAAGCCCCACCCCGTGAACACGCGCATTCCACCCTGTGAACACGCGCATCCCACCCGTGAACACGCGCATCCCCACCCATCAACGGCACGCTCCGGAACGCTCCCTTCCGTTCTCGTCGATTAGCGACGAACGGTGACGGAGTGCGTGCGTTATGTGATGTGCTGGGATCGACCGTCGGTCCGGACATGCCAGCAGCACTCAGCGGCAGACAGCAGCAACTCGTGCCGCAGAGCACGAAGTCGCACCGCAGAGCACGCAAGGCCGCACAGCAGTCTCGGGGGAGCAGCGAGGGAGGGTACACACATGGGGTCGGAGCAGATCCGCAGGTGGGAGTCGGGCGCCCTGGCGCACGCCGTGACCGACCCCTTCGGGCAGGGCCCCCTCCCCTGGCTCCGAGGCGCCGAGCACTACTTCGACGACACGGGTCAGGTCGTCCCCTGGTACATCGACCACGCCCCGGCTCCCGGCGCCCAGGACATCCCCACACCCCGCAAACCCCCGCGTAGGAACGGGCCCCGCACCGCGGACGACGTGCACGGTCAGATCAAGGGCTTCGCCTCCACCGGCGCGGCGGCCCCCGGCGAGGCGATCGACTTCCACGTGACGGTGGACCCGCCCCAGCAGTTCTTCGTCGACATCTACCGCATCGGGCACTACGGCGGGGACGGGGCATCGAAGATCAGCACAAGCCCCCGCCTCTCCGGCATCGTCCAGCCGCCCCCGCTCACCGCCGACCGCACGGTCTCCTGCCACCACTGGTGGCTCTCCTGGCGTCTGCAGATCCCGAGTTACTGGAACATCGGGGCGTACGTGGCGGTCCTCACCACGGTCGACGGATACCGCTCGCACGTCCCGTTCACGGTCCGTGACGACCACCGCGCCGACCTCCTCCTGCTCCTGCCGGACATCACCTGGCAGGCGTACAACCTCTACCCCGAGGACGGCCGCACGGGCGCGAGCCTCTACCACGCGTGGGACGAGAAAGGGCGACTCCTGGGCGAGAGCGAGGCCGCGCACACGGTCTCCTTCGACCGTCCGTACGCGGGCGCGGGCCTCCCCCTGCACGTCGGCCACGCCTACGACTTCATCCGCTGGGCCGAGCGGTACGGCTACGACCTCGCGTACGCGGACACCCGCGACCTGCACGCGGGCCGCATCGATCCGACCCGCTACCGGGGCCTGGTCTTCCCGGGCCACGACGAGTACTGGTCGTCGAACATGCGCCGCACCACGGAGCAGGCCCGCGCGCACGGCACCTCCCTCGTCTTCCTCTCCGCCAACACCATGTACTGGCAGGTGGAGTTGGGCCCCTCCCCGTCCGGCGTGGAGGACCGCCTGCTGACCTGCCGCAAGCGCCACGGCCCCGGCAGGTCGGCCCTCTGGCGGGAGCAGGACAAGGCCGAACAGCAGCTCCTGGGCATTCAGTACGCGGGCCGGGTCCCCGAGCCCGCCCCCCTCGTCGTACGCAACGCAGACCACTGGCTGTGGGAGGCGACGGGCGCGCACGAAGGGGACGAGATCGAGGGCCTGGTCGCGGGCGAGGCCGACCGCTATTTCCCGCGCACCGCGCTGCCGGAGCACCAGGGCCGCATCCTCCTCGCCCACTCTCCGTACGAGGACTCCGAGGGCGCCATGCGCCACCAGGAGTCGTCCCTCTACCGCGCCCCGTCCGGCGCCCTGGTCTTCGCCTCCGGCACCTTCGCGTGGTCCCCGGCGCTCGACCGCCCCGGCCATGTGGACGCCCGCGTCCAGCGGGCCACGGCCAACCTCCTGGACCGCATCTGCAAACACGACTGAGGACGGCCCGCCCGCCCTCGGGACAGCCCCTGGCCAAAAGCTGCCTGCCCATGCGGGAGAATCAGCAGCATTCAGTCAGAACCACGGGGAGGAACCGTGTCCGGATTCGTAGAAAAGCCCGAGCCGCTTCAGGTGCCGGGCCTGGTGCATGTGCACACCGGCAAGGTGCGCGACCTGTACCGGAACGAGGCGGGCGACCTCGTGATGGTCGCGAGCGACCGCATGTCCGCCTACGACTGGGTGCTGCCCACGGAGATCCCCGACAAGGGCAGGGTCCTCACGCAGCTCTCGCTGTGGTGGTTCGAGCAGCTCGCCGACCTCGTCCCGAACCACGTCATCTCCACCGACGTGCCGGCCGGCGCCCCCGCCGACTGGGCGGGCCGCACCACGGTCTGCAAATCCCTGGCGATGGTCCCGGTCGAGTGCGTCGCCCGCGGCTATCTGACGGGCTCGGGCCTGGTCGAGTACAACGACTCGCGCACCGTCTGCGGTCTCGCACTGCCCGACGGCCTGAGCGACGGCTCGGAGCTGCCCGCACCGATCTTCACGCCCGCCACGAAGGCGGCGGTCGGCGAGCACGACGAGAACGTGAGCTATGAGGAAGTGGCCCGCCAGGTCGGCGTGGAGACGGCCGCCCAGCTCCGCCAGGCGACCCTCGCGGTCTACGGCCGGGCCCGTGACATCGCCCGCGACCGGGGCGTGATCCTCGCCGACACGAAGTTCGAGTTCGGCTTCGACGGGGAGACGCTGGTCATCGCGGACGAGGTCCTCACCCCGGACTCATCCCGCTTCTGGCCCGCGGACAGCTGGCAGCCGGGCCGCGCCCAGCCGTCGTTCGACAAGCAGTTCGTCCGCGACTGGCTGACGTCGCCGGCCTCCGGCTGGGACCGCAAGAGCGAGCAGCCGCCGCCCCCGCTCCCGCAGGACGTGGTGGACGCCACGCGCGCCAAGTACATCGAGGCGTACGAGCGTCTGACGGGCATGGCCTGGTAGCGGCGGACCGCCCGGCAGTGACGGACGAAAGAACCCCCGGCGCCGAGAGGCACCGGGGGTTCTTCGTGTGGAGCGGACGACCAGGTTCGAACTGGCGACCTCAACCTTGGCAAGGTTGCGCTCTACCAACTGAGCTACGTCCGCGCTGCGCCGAAGCGCGAAGCCAACTATACCCAACCCCGCTCGCGTGCGAGACGCACCGCGGCATGCCGATTCTCCGCCCCGGTCTTCGTGACGGCGGAGGAGAGGTAGTTGCGGACGGTCCCCGGGGACAGCGCGGCCCGCTCGGCGATCTCCGCGACGGGTGCCCCGTCGGCGGCCAGTTCGAGCACCTCGGCCTCGCGGGCGGTCAGCGGCGAGTCCCCCGCGGAGATCGCGTCGGCGGCCAACTCCGGGTCCACATAGCGGTTACCTGCGTGAACGGTGCGGATGATCTCGGCGAGGCGCTGCGCGCTCACGGTCTTCGGCACGAAGCCCCGTACCCCCACCGCGAGCGCCCGCTTGAGATGCCCCGGTCTGCCATGACTCGTCACGATCATGGTGCGGCAGTGCGGCAGTTCGTCCCGCAGCGATGTGGCCACACTCACACCGTCGGCGCCCGGCATCTCCAGGTCGAGCACGGCCACATCGGGCCGGTGGGCCCGCGCCATGGCGAGGGCCTCGGGCCCCGACGCGGCCTCGGCGACCACGACGAGATCGTCCTCGAGCGCGAGGAGAGCGGCGAGGGCGCCGCGGATGAGGTGCTCGTCATCGGCGAGCAGCACACGCAGGCTCATGGCCCGACCCTTTCGACTTCTTGACGGTGGACCTGCTGGGTGTCGTCCTGCCGGGGGCGGCCGAGCGGCACCTGCGCGGCAAGGCGGAACCGCTCGTCGCCGGACGTGAACTCCAGCGTTCCGTCCACCGCGGCGAGCCGCTCCCGCAGCCCGTCGAGGCCGGATCCCTTCCTGCCCTCGGGCGCGGCCTCGGGCACCCCGTCGTTCTCGATGACCAGCGACGTACGTTCATCAGTGATCGTCAACGTGATGTCGCACCGCTGGGCGTCCCCGTGTCGCAGCACATTGGTGGTCGCCTCGCGCACGACCCACCCCAGGGCCGACTGCACCGAGACCGGCAGACCCGCCGACGACCCGGCCACCCGGCAGTCGATCCCCGCCGCCTCGAGCACTCCTTGCGCACCGGCGAGTTCGACCGCGAGGTCGGCCTCCCGATACCCGCGGACCACTTCCCGCACCTCCCGCTGCGACTCCTGCGCGATCCGCTGCACCTCGACCATCTGGTCGACCGCCTCGGGCCGCCCCCGCTTCGCCAACTGCACGGCCAGCTCGCTCTTCAGCGCGATGACGGCGAGGTTGCGCCCCATCACGTCGTGCAGGTCCCGCCCGAACCGCAGCCGCTCCTCGGCCACCGCGAGCCGCCCCTCGACCTCACGGGCCCGCTCGCTCTCCCACATCACGGCGAGCGTCCAGGCGCCGCAGCGTGAGGAGAGCAGGGCGACCAGCGTGCCGAACACCATCACCAGAGCGGTGGCCACGAGCTGCCCGCCACGCAAGCCGACCACGGCGAACCCGGCCACCGTAGCGGCGTCGATCACGGCGCAGCGGATGAGATAGGTGCGGATCGGTACGGCGAAGGCCAGCGACTGTCCGTAGGGCATCACGGCGAACATCGTGGTGAAGGTGAGCATCCCGATCCTGACCCCGTGCACAGCCGCCAGGGCGAACAGGAGTCCCAGCGTCGTGACCAGGAGCGCGAGGGACACGGCGAGATCGCGGCGCGGTGGTTCCGCGCGCTTCAGGAAGTGATCGAGGGAGCGGCGCAGCGTGCGGTTGACGTGCACGCAGTGCAGGAGAGACACCGCGATCAGCGCGCCGCCGAGGATCAGCGGGAGGGTCTCGCGCCGCAGGGCCACGCCCAGCGGCACCGAGGCCCAGCTGAGGAAGAAGATCCAGGGCATGGCGTGCCACATGGCCACGCTCTGGAACTCGACCTTCTCGATCTTGCTCCGGTCATGCCAGCCGCGCTTGAGCCCCCGGATTCGGCCGACCACCACGTGACCCCTTCCTCACCGCCGCGGTTCCCAGCGGAACCACCGTCGTACAGCAAACACCGAGACCACGGTCCAGGCCACAGCGGTGGCGAGCGCGCCCAGGGTCTCGGCCCCGGAGAGTTCCCCGGTCCAGCCGCCGCGGACCAGCGTGATCACCGGGGTCATCGGCAGCAGCTCGCAGAACGAGGCGAGCTTGTCCGGCATGACTTCGAGGGGCAGGAAGAGACCCGAGCCCAGCATCGAGACGAACATCAGAGGCATGCTCATGACCTGCGCGGACTCCGCCGACCTGCTGAAGCTGCCGGTGACCGCGCCGAGGGCGGTGAACATCACGAGCCCCAGCAGCAGACCGGCGACGGCGAGATGGGGTGCGCTCGGCGCCCCCAGGTCGAGCAGTACCGCACAGCCGACCGCGAGAAGGACGCACTGCGTCAGGCCGATGGCGATCGAGGGCAGCGCGGCCCCGACAAGGATCTCCTGGTCCCGTAGCTCACCGGTGCGCAGCCGCTTCAGTACGAGCTCCTCACGCCGTGCGACGAAGACGGCCGTCAGCGCCGCGTAGACGGCGAAGAGCAGCGAGAACCCGACGGCACCGGGCAGCACGACCGTCCCGACCGAGAGCCCGGTCCCCTTGAGATCCATGCCCTTCGCGGCCTGCTGCGCGCTCATCGGCAGCACCAGCGGCACGAAGAGCGCCGCGAACAACGTCCCCTTGGCGCGCCCGAGCAATGTCAGCTCGGCCCGCGCGAGCGCCCGCATCCGCCCCGCGGGGGTCGTCGTCGCTGCGGGGGTCATCGTCGTCGTACTCATGCCACGGTCTCCTTCTGCGCAACATCGGCCGTACCTTCGGCCTCCCGCGCGATCCGCAGGAACGCCTCCTCCAGCGAAGCTGCCCGTACATCGAGCCGGCCGAGCTCGACGTTCGCGTCCTGCGCCCACACGAGGAGCCCGGTGGCCGTCCGCTGCAGTTCATGCGTCCGCAGCCGGATCCGTCCGCCGACGGTCTCGTGCTCGCTCACGCCGAGTTCGCCGAGCGGGGGCAGATCCCCGACGAAGTACCCGGCGGGCAGTGCGAAGGAGACCTGCGAGGGCTGCGCGGACACCACGTCGGCGATGGTTCCCTCGGCCGCGATCCGTCCCTCGTGCATGATCGCGAGCCGGTCGGCGAGGCTCTCGGCCTCTTCGAGGTAGTGCGTCGTGAGCAGCACGGTCGTGCCGTTGTCGCGCAGGGCCCGCACCAACTCCCAGGTCTCGCGGCGCCCTTCGGCGTCGAGCCCGGTCGTCGGTTCGTCGAGGAAGAGGACTTCGGGCCGTCCGATGAGTGCCGTGGCCAGGTCGAGTCGGCGCTTCTCACCGCCGGACAGCATCTTCACGCGCACGCCGGCCCGCTTGCCGAGTCCCACGATCTCCAGGGCCTCCGCGGCGGGACGCGCACCGCTGGTGCAGGCCCCCCACATCCGTACGGTCTCCGCGACCGTCAGCTCGGAGGGAAAGCCGCCCTCCTGGAGCATCACGCCGATCCGGTGGCGCACGGCGCCGCGCTCGGCGTAGGGATCGTGTCCGAGCACACGCGCCCGCCCCCCGGCGGGTGCGGCGAGCCCTTCGAGGAGTTCGACGGTGGAGGTCTTGCCCGCGCCGTTCGTCCCGAGCAGTGCGAAGAGCTCACCTCGTCCGACGGAGAACGAGACTCCTCGGACCGCCTCGAAACCGCCCCCGTACACGCGCCGTAGATCGGTCACGTCGATCACTTGGTCAGTCATGACTAGAGCGTCCCCCGGCCGCGGACTCCGGAGCAGTGCGCGCTGTCACCGGCCCGCATGACAAATGTCAGAAGTCGATCGATCAACGGGACACACGAAGAAGGCCCCGGTCGCGATGACCGGGGCCTTCTTCTCTGGAGCGAACGACGAGGTTCGAACTCGCGACCTCAACCTTGGCAAGGTTGCGCTCTACCAACTGAGCTACGTTCGCATTGCCTCCGACCAGCTCTCACTGATCGGCGCGAGCACCAGCCTACCGCACTCGAAAGAGTGCCTGATCGGCGATGCAGAGCGGGTGACAGGAATTGCACACTGCGCCTTCCCCCTGGAAGGGGGATGTTCTACTACTGAACTACACCCGCAAGACTCCGTGAGGTTCAGGCCTTTCGGCCTTGCCCCTCGGCGTGCTCCAGACTTTAGCCGACCGGCGGGGGTGCAGGTCAAGTCGGTTGCCGAGGGGCCCTCCTGGCCGGTCGCCGGCCTGGGCTCGACCCCAGGTCAGTTGGCGGCCTCGAAGGCCTCGTAGACCTTCTTGGGGATGCGGCCGCGCGGCGGCACGTCCATCTGGTGCGAGCGGGCCCAGGCGCGGACGGCCGCGGGGTTCGCCGCCACCGTCGTGTGCTTGAAGGCCTTGCCGGACTTCGACTGCTTGCGGGCCGCGTCCAGGTACGGGGCAAGTGCCTTGCGCAGTTTCTTGGCATTGGTTTGATTGAGGTCGATCTCGTACGACTTGCCGTCAAGACCGAAGGCGATCGTCTCCGCCGCTTCCCCGCCGTCGATGTCGTCAAAGAGAGTGACTACGACACGCTGCGCCACGAATATCGGTCCCTTCGTGCGGCTCCACCGCAGTTGACGTGCGGCGATGCCGACTGTCCGGCTGTTATGGGCACTGTTATGTGCAAAGCATCGGCTAATGCCATTTCCTTTGTACAGTGCCCGGCAATGCATTGTGAAGCCCGACTAAATCCGCCCGCGTGTCCGGGTGCAATGGCGATGCGTGATCTTTTCCAGGATTTTTCGCGAAGGTGCCCTGTTCGATACGTGAGTAGGGGTGGGAACGTGACCGTGCTCACGTAGGTTTCTACGAATCTACGCGAGTAGAATTTTTGTGCGGGTAGTCTGAAGGGACCGCTCAGCCAGCACCACACACCGGGAGTGCCAGTGGCACGCGTCGTAGTCGACGTCATGCTCAAGCCGGAGATCCTCGACCCCCAGGGCCAGGCGGTGCAGCGTGCACTGCCGCGCCTCGGATTCAAGGGGATCGCCGACGTACGTCAGGGAAAGCGCTTCGAACTCGAGGTGGACGGGCCCGTCGATGACGCAGCCCTCGCCCGTATCCACGAGATGGCGGAAACCTTCCTCGCCAACACCGTGATCGAGGACTTCTTCGTAAAGGTGGAGGAAGAGAAGTGACTGCTCGAATCGGAGTCGTCACTTTCCCCGGAACCCTCGACGACCGCGACACCCAGCGCGCCGTCCGCGTCGCGGGCGCCGAAGCCGTGCCGCTCTGGCACCGGGACAAGGACCTGAAGCAGGTCGACGCCGTGGTGCTTCCCGGCGGATTCTCGTACGGCGACTATCTGCGGGCCGGGGCCATTTCACGGTTTTCGCCGGTCATGGAGTCGGTCATCGCGCAGGCGAAGGCGGGGATGCCGGTTCTCGGTATCTGCAACGGCTTCCAGGTGCTCACCGAGTCCCACCTGCTGCCGGGCGCGATGCTGCGCAACAACCATCTGCACTTCATCTGCCGCGAGCAGAAGCTGCGCGTGGAGACGGACCGGACCGCCTGGACCGCCGACTACACGGCGGGGCAGGAGATCCAGATCCCGCTCAAGAACATCGACGGCCAGTACACGGCCGACGAGCGGACCCTGGACATGCTGGAGGCCGAGGGCCGCGTCGCCTTCCGGTACCTGGACGGCAACCCCAACGGCTCGCTCCGTGACATCGCCGGCATCACGAACGAGGCGGGCAATGTCGTCGGCCTCATGCCGCACCCCGAGCACGCCGTGGAGCCGCTGGTCGGGACCGGCCGCACCGACGGCCTCGGATTCTTCACCTCGATCCTGAAGAAGCTGGTCAACGCATGACTCTGGACACCGTCAAGCACGCAGCCGAGACTCCCGACGTCAAGCTGCCCTGGGCCGAACTGGGCCTGAAGGAAGACGAGTACGCGCGCGTACGCGAGATCCTGGGCCGCCGTCCCACCGGCGCCGAGCTCGCCATGTACTCCGTCATGTGGTCCGAGCACTGCTCGTACAAGAGCAGCAAGGTCCACCTGCGCCAGTTCGGCGAGAAGGCCCCCGAGAACGACGCCATGCTCGTCGGCATCGGCGAGAACGCGGGCGTCGTCGACGTCGGCAACGGCTACGCGGTCACCTTCAAGGTCGAGTCGCACAACCACCCCTCGTACGTCGAGCCCTACCAGGGCGCGGCCACCGGTGTCGGCGGCATCGTCCGCGACATCATCGCGATGGGCGCGCGCCCGGTCGCCGTCGTGGACCCGCTGCGGATGGGCGCCGCCGACCACCCCGACACCAAGCGCGTCCTGCCGGGCGTCGTCGCGGGCATCGGCGGCTACGGCAACTGCCTGGGCCTGCCGAACATCGGCGGCGAGCTCGTCTTCGACGCCTGCTACCAGGGCAACCCGCTGGTCAACGCCGGTGCCATCGGCGTCATGCGGCACGAGGACATCCACCTCGCGAAGGCTTCCGGACCCGGCAACAAGGTCATCCTGTACGGGGCTCGCACGGGCGGCGACGGCATCGGCGGCGCCTCGATTCTCGCGAGTGAGACCTTCGACGACACGAAGCCGTCGAAGCGTCCCGCGGTCCAGGTCGGCGACCCCTTCCAGGAGAAGCTCCTCATCGAGTGCACCCTGGAGGCCTTCGCCGAGAAGCTCGTCGTCGGCATCCAGGACCTGGGCGCCGCGGGCCTCTCCTGCGCGACCTCGGAGCTGGCGTCCAACGGCTCCGGCGGCATGCGCGTCGAGTTGGACGACGTACCCCTTCGCGACTCCACGCTCACTCCCGAGGAAATCCTCATGAGTGAGTCGCAGGAACGCATGTGCGCGGTCGTCGAGCCCGAGAAGGTCGAGCGTTTCCTCGCGATCTGCGAGAAGTGGGACGTCATCGCCACCGTCGTCGGTGAGGTCACCGACGGCGACCGGCTTGAGATCTTCTGGCACGGCGAGAAGATCGTCGACCTCGACCCGCGCACCGTCGCCCACGACGGCCCGGTTTACGAGCGGCCCTACGCGCGCCCGAAGTGGCAGGACGCCCTCCAGGCGGACGACGCCAACAAGCTGGCACGCCCGGCGACTTCGGACGAACTGCGCGCGCAGGTCCTCGCGGTCGTCGCATCGCCGAACCAGGCCTCCAAGGCGTGGGTGACGGATCAGTACGACCGTTTCGTGCAGGGCAACACGGTGCTCGCGCAGCCCGAGGACTCCGGCATGGTCCGCATCGACGAGGAGTCCGGCCTCGGTGTCGCCCTCGCCAACGACGGCAACGGCCGCTACTCGAAGCTCGACCCGTACGCCGGCGCGCAGCTCGCCCTGTCGGAGGCGTACCGCAACGTCGCCGCGACCGGTGCCAAGCCGCTCGCCGTCTCGGACTGCCTGAACTTCGGTTCGCCCGAGGACCCGGACGTCATGTGGCAGTTCGCCGAGACCACCCGTGGCCTCGCCGACGCCTGCCAGATCCTGGGCACTCCGGTGACCGGCGGCAACGTCTCGCTCTACAACCAGACGGGCGAGGCGGCGATCCACCCGACGCCGGTCGTCTCCGTCCTCGGAGTGATCGACGACGTAGCGCGCCGCACGCCGATCGCCTTCAAGGAAGAGGGCCAGCTCCTCTACCTCCTGGGCGACACCACCGAGGAGTTCGGCGGCTCGGCCTGGTCGCAGGTCGTCCACGACCACCTCGGCGGGCTTCCCCCGAAGGTCGACCTGGAGCGCGAGCGGCTGCTCGCCGAGATCCTCATCTCGGGCTCGCGCGACGGCATGATCGACGCCGCGCACGACCTCTCGGACGGTGGCCTCGCGCAGGCCGTCGCCGAGTCCTGCCTCCGTGGCGGGAAGGGCGCGCGCCTGGTCGTCCCGGACGGCCTGGACGCGTTCACCCTCCTGTTCAGTGAGTCGGCAGGGCGGGCGATCGTGTCCGTCCCCCGCTCCGAGGAGCTGCGCTTCACCGACATGTGCGGGGCGCGGGGTCTGCCCGCGACGCGCGTCGGTGTGGTCGACGGCGACGCGGTGGAGCTGCAGGGCGAGTTCACGCTGCCGCTCGGCGAGGTGCGC
The DNA here is from genome assembly GCF_059026065.1 of Streptomyces sp. A18. NCBI lineage: Bacteria > Bacillati > Actinomycetota > Actinomycetes > Kitasatosporales > Streptomycetaceae > Streptomyces > Streptomyces sp. A18. Next base: position 579,027 of record NZ_JBWLKL010000002.1, read on the forward strand.
GAGGCTTACGAGGGGACCCTTCCGGGGCTCTTCGCCTGAGGCGCGATACATCGGCAAGAGCGTGGGGCGGGGCGGCTGCGATGCCGCCCCGCCCCTCTCCCGTCTCCGTCTCACTTCTCAGCCTCCCGTCTCAGCCTCCCGTCTCAGCGGCGAGACGCTCACGGTGGGCGAAGAGGCTGTCCCGGTACCGTGACCTGCATGACTGAGGAGCTCGGGCTGCGTGCGCGGAAGAAGAAGCAGACCGCCCAGCGGATCTGGCGGGTCGCGGTGGACCTCTGCTCCGAGCGCGGCTTCGACCATGTCTCCGTCGCGGAGATCGCCGAGGCCGCCGAGGTGTCGAAGATGACCGTCTTCAACTACTTCGGCACCAAGGAAGGCGTCATCGTCGGCCCGGTCGAGGAGCACGCCGACGACCCGGCCCGCGCGGTGCGCGAGCGACAGCCGGGGGAGTCGGCGGTCGACGCCATGCGCGGCCAGTTCCTGGAGCAGATCACCGGACGCGACCCCTCGATCGGCCTCAGCGGCGACCCGCGCACCCTCAAGGTGCGCCAGCTCATCAGCGAGACACCGACCCTCTCGCACCGCATGGTGATCTTCCACATGCGCAGCGTCCAACTCCTCGCGGACGCCCTCGCGGAGGAGACGGGCGACATGCTCCTCGCACGCGTCGCCGCCTCCCAGCTGATCGGCGCCCGCAACGCGCTCATCGTCGAGAACCACCGGCGCACGCTCATCGGAGACCCGCTCGACGAGATCGCCAAGGACTGCGCCGCGCACGCCGAGCGCGTCTTCGGCCAGGTCGAGAAGGGGCTCCAGGGGTACCCCGGGAAGAATTAGGCTCGGCCCATGCCACCGGCCAAGAAGCGCACGCGTATCTACGACTCCGCCAAGATCCGCACCGCCGTGCTCGCCCAGTTCGGGAACGTACGGGAAGCGGTCAGCGCCCTGAAGCCCGAACAGCTCGCCCTGCCTACCCGGCTCGGCGGCTGGACCGTCCGCGAGCTGGCCGCGCACCTCACGATGGCGCTCGGCGGAGCCACCCGCTTCCTCGCCATGCCAGAGCCCGCGGCACGTGAAGTGGCCCTGCTCGACTGGCCGTTCGCCACTGCCTCGGCCGCGGCGCAGGTCGACGAGGCGTCACGGGCCTTCGCGGGACAGGATCTGGCCGAGTTGTACGCGCGTACGCTCGCCGGCTTCGAGGAGGCGCTGCCCGACGTCACGGCGGGGCGGCTCATGCCCACCCGGTTCGGGGCGATGACCCTCGACGACTTCATGGTCACCCGCACCGTCGAACTCGTCGTCCACACGGACGACCTGAACGACGCGGTGCCGGGTCTGGACGTCCCGTACGACCGGCAGGCCCTCGCCGCCTGCACCCGGCTGCTCGCCGACGCCCTCGCGGTGAAGGCCCCCGGCGGCGCCGTCGAGGTCAGGATCCCGCCGTTCGCCGTGGTCCAGTGCGTGGCGGGGCCCCGGCACACCCGCGGAACCCCGCCGAACGTCGTCGAGACCGATCCGCTCACCTGGATCCGCCTCGCGACCGGGCGTACGGACTGGAAGTCGGCCCTGGACGCGGCGAAGGTCGGCGCGAGCGGGGAGCGGGCGGATCTGGCGGCGTTGCTGCCGGTCATGAGCTGACGCCGGGCGCTCCCGAGAGGGCGGACCGGGGGCTCTCGAAGGGCGGACCGGGTGCTCTCGGCGGGCGGGCCCGGCGCTCTCGGCGGGCGGAGGGGAACCAGATCCCCCACTTGTCCCGTCACAGCGGCATGCAGACGCAACGACTGACACCGACCGTCATGGCCCTGGCCGCCGCGGGCATGCTCACCGCGTGCGGCACCGAGACCGGCTCCGGCAGCGGGTCCGTCGGGTCCCAGCCACGCCTCACCGGCGTCCACTGGAGCGTCGAGAGCCTCACGGTGAACGGCAAGAAGCAGCAGGCCCCGGGCGATGCCTACGTAAAGCTCGACGACAAGGGCAAGGCCCAGGGCAACTACGGCTGCAACGGCTTCACGGTGGACGTGGCGGTGGACGGCGAGAACGTCGGCTTCGACGACGCCATCACCACCAAGAGGGCCTGCGACAAGATCGACTTCGAGAACAGCTTCAAGAGCGCCCTCGGCGACGGAGACCTGAAGGCCGAGGTCGACGGCGACAGGCTGACGCTCACCACCGACAAGGGAGACCGCGTGGCCCTCACCTCGGAGCCGGACGCCCCGCTGACGGGCACCAAGTGGAACGTGAACGCCGTCGGAGACGGCAAGGTCACGACGTCCCTGCCGAAGGAAGTGGACGGCAAGGCCCATCTGACCTTCGGCAAGGACGGCACGGTCCGCGGCAAGCTCGGCTGCAACAACGTCACCGCCAAGGCCGAGGTGAAGGGCGACTCCATCACCCTGGGCGCTCCCCGGACCACCCGGATGATGTGCGAGGGAGCCGAGGCGGAGACCGAGAAGAAGCTCCTCAAGCTCTTCGACGGCAAGGTGACCTACCGGCTGACCCACAACGGGCTCTCGCTCACCACCGATGACGGCACGGTCGTCAGCGCGAATGCCGACCTGAAGCAGACGAAGCAGAAGTAGCGGCGCTCCGGCGGGCGCGGGACTTCAGCAGGAACGCGCCGCCGAAGGCCAGCATCAGGGCGCCGCCGACGGAGTAGGCGAGCGTGGTGTCGGAGTCGCCGCCGGTCTCGGCGAGCTCGGTGGAGTCGCCCGTGGGACGGGCCTCATTGGGGGCCCTGGGGGCTTCGGCCGCGGGAGCCTCCGGGGTAGCCTCCGCCGGCGCCGCCACCCCGTCCAGGCTCACCCGGACCGTCGCCGCCTCGGCCCCCGCCTTCACGACCTCGACCTCGACCTCGCGGGCCTCGTCCGTCAGCTTCGCCCCCGCCTTGAGCGCGTCGGCGTCGGCCGGGGCGTCGCCGCCGGTGGACTCGTCGGCGTCCGGGGCCGGGTCCACGAGGCCCGACTCGGCGTACTTCCCTTCCGGCACCCGGTAGGCGTGCACGCCCTGGATCTCGCCGTCGAGGGTGCCGGACTCGTGCCGCAACTCCACGACCAGGCGGTCGTCGCCCAGCGGGATGTCGAGGGCACGGACCCCGTCGCCCTTCCCGTACAGCGGACGCAGCGTGTAGGTCCCCGACTTGCCGATCTTCGCGACCTCGCCGCCGGTCAGCCACTTGTTGTGGAGCAGCTCGGGCGAGGTCAGCCCGGCCTCCCAACCGCCGCCGCCCATCGGCGTCTTGTGGCTGGTGCCGTCCTCCTCGCAGCCCGCGCCGAGGTCACCCTCGGGGCAGCGGAGGCGCGTGTGGTGGCTGTAGCCGAAGTTGTGGCCGAACTCGTGGACCAGGGCCGTCATCGACATCTTGCCGTCGGCGCCGATGGGCATCCAGGTGGTGCCGCCGCCGACGGTGCCGAGCGCGAGCCAGTCGCAGCCCGCCTTCTCCGAGGGGAAGACGAGCGACAGGTGGTCGTAGCTGTCCTCGGAGACGCCCTGCGCGGCCAGTGCCTTCCGCGTGAGGTCGTTGATCTTGCCGGTGTCGCAGCCGGTGGCCGCGAGATCGATGTCGACGGGCCCGCTGACCCCGTCGCCGTCGGCGGCCTTGAAGGTGGTCGCGCCGCCGGTGACCTCGTTGTAGTAGGAGGTGAGGGAGCCGGTGGCGCCGAAGTAGTCGTCCTTCAGGGCGGCCTCGAGCTTGCCCGCGTCCGGTATCCGGCTGTCCGTGAAGTTGACCATGGCGACCTGTACGTGCCGCTCCGGCTCGTCGGCGTCGGCGGCGGGCGCGGGCGCGGCTGCGGCAGCGGTCAGGACGGCGGCCACGGCGGCCGGTATGAGGCAGAGGCGCGGGGACGGCTTCATGGGGGACCTTCCGAGTGGGGGATCGCGCGGGCCTGAAGATGATCAACGAGAGCGCGCGCCAGGCACGCTAGCGATCAAGGCGGCCCGCGCGAACCCCTGGGAAGGCCTCTTAGGGCGGGCTTAAGGCTCAGTTCAGGCAAGCGGAGGCGCGGCACGGCGGGAGCACGGTCACCAGGCACCCCGCAAACCCCGGGCGCACAGGGGGCGCGATCACGCTCCGTGTGTGGTCCGTATCCCCAATTCGGACCAGTGGTCGATCTCGCCTACACTCGGTGTTGTGCCACGTGGTGACGGTCGACTCAATCATGATCTGCTCCCCGGCGAGAAAGGCCCCCAGGACGCTTGTGGCGTCTTCGGTGTCTGGGCTCCGGGTGAAGAGGTCGCCAAGCTCACTTACTTCGGGCTTTACGCCCTACAGCATCGAGGCCAGGAGTCCGCGGGAATCGCGGTCAGCAACGGCTCCCAGATCCTTGTCTTCAAGGACATGGGGCTCGTTTCCCAGGTCTTCGACGAGACCTCTCTCAGTTCGCTCCAGGGTCATATCGCGGTCGGTCACGCCCGCTACTCGACCACTGGCGCCTCCGTATGGGAGAACGCCCAGCCGACGTTCCGTGCGACCGCGCACGGCTCCATCGCGCTCGGGCACAACGGCAACCTCGTCAACACGGCCCAGCTCGCCGAGATGGTCGCCGAACTGCCCAAGGAGAACGGCCGCGCGACCCAGGTCGCGGCGACCAACGACACCGACCTGGTGACGGCTCTCCTCGCGGGCCAGGTCGACGACGACGGCAAGCCGCTGACCATCGAAGAAGCCGCCACCAAGGTCCTCCCGGACGTGCAGGGCGCCTTCTCCCTCGTCTTCATGAACGAGCACACGCTGTACGCGGCGCGCGACCCGCAGGGCATCCGCCCGCTGGTCCTCGGCCGTCTGGAGCGCGGCTGGGTCGTGGCATCGGAGTCCGCGGCGCTCGACATCTGCGGCGCCAGCTTTGTCCGCGAGGTCGAGCCCGGCGAGTTCATCGCGGTCGACGAGAACGGACTGCGAACGTCCCGATTCGCGGAAGCGAAGCCCAAGGGTTGTGTCTTCGAGTACGTCTATCTGGCGCGCCCCGACACCGACATCGCCGGCCGGAACGTCTACCTCTCGCGTGTCGAGATGGGCCGAAAACTCGCCGAAGAAGCTCCGGCGGACGCCGACCTCGTCATAGCGACCCCGGAGTCCGGAACGCCCGCCGCGATCGGTTACGCGGAAGCATCCGGCATCCCCTTCGGCGCCGGCCTGGTCAAGAACGCGTACGTGGGCCGGACCTTCATCCAGCCCTCGCAGACGATCCGCCAGCTCGGCATCCGACTCAAGCTGAACCCCCTCAAGGAAGTCATCAAGGGCAAGCGTCTTGTCGTCGTCGACGACTCGATCGTCCGCGGCAACACCCAGCGCGCCCTGGTCAAGATGCTCCGCGAGGCCGGAGCCGCCGAGATCCACATCCGGATCTCCTCTCCCCCCGTGAAGTGGCCCTGCTTCTTCGGCATCGACTTCGCGACCCGCGCCGAGCTCATCGCCAACGGCATGACGATCGACGAGATCGCCACGTCCATGGGCGCCGACTCGCTCTCGTACATCTCCATCGACGGCATGATCGAGGCCACGACCATCGACAAGCCGAACCTCTGCCGCGCCTGCTTCGACGGCGTGTACCCGATGGACCTCCCCGACCCCGAGCTGCTCGGCAAGCAGCTCCTGGAGACGGAGCTGGCCGCCGGTCCGGCGTCCACGGCAGCGGCCGACGCGATCCGTCGCCCGTAAGCCACCCGTAGTAACGACACGAAAGCTCTCATCCCCCATGCCTGAGACCACTGGTGCCAGCTACGCAGCCGCAGGCGTAGACATCGAAGCGGGCGACCGCGCCGTCGAGCTGATGAAGGAGTGGGTGAAGAAGACGAAGCGCCCCGAGGTCCTCGGCGGCATCGGCGGCTTCGCCGGACTCTTCGACGCCTCCGCCCTCAAGCGCTTCGAGCGCCCCCTGCTCGCCTCCGCCACCGACGGTGTCGGCACGAAGGTCGACCTCGCCCGCCAGCTCGGCGTGTACGACACCATCGGGCACGACCTGGTCGCGATGGTCATGGACGACATCGTGGTGTGCGGCGCCGAGCCGCTCTTCATGACCGACTACATCTGCGTCGGCAAGGTGCACCCCGAGCGTGTCGCCGCCATCGTCAAGGGCATCGCCGAGGGCTGCGTCCTCGCGGGCTGCGCCCTCATCGGCGGCGAGACGGCCGAGCACCCGGGCCTCCTCGGCCCGGACGACTTCGACGTGGCGGGCGCAGGCACGGGCGCGGTCGAGGCCGACCGTGTCCTTGGCCCCGATCGCATCCGTAAGGGTGACGCGGTCATCGCGATGGCCTCCTCCGGTCTTCACTCGAACGGGTACTCGCTTGTCCGGCACGTGGTCTTCGACCGCGCGGCATGGTCCCTGGACCGCCGCGTGGAGGAGTTCGGCCGCACGCTCGGCGAGGAGCTCCTGGAGCCCACCAAGATCTACTCCCTGGACTGCCTGGCGCTCACCCGCACCACGGACGTCCACGCCTTCAGCCACATCACGGGCGGCGGCCTCGCGGCGAACCTGGGCCGGGTCATCCCGGACGGTCTGCACGCGATCGTCGACCGCGAGACCTGGACGCCCGGCGCGGTCTTCGACGTCGTCGGCAAGGCAGGCCAGGTCGAGCGCCTGGAGCTGGAGAAGACGCTGAACATGGGCGTCGGCATGATGGCGATCGTCCCCGAGGAGTCCGCCGACGCGGCCCTCGCGACCCTCGCGGACCGTGGCGTGGACGCCTGGATCGCCGGTGAGATCACCGAGCGCGGCGAGCACACCGATGGCGCGGCGCTGATCGGTGACTACTCCAAGTAAGCCCTGCGGGGCAGCACAAAACCCGGTCCGGTGGTGTGACCACCCCGGACCGGGTCAGGTGCAGTTGCTACGAAACTGCGAATGCTGCAAGTGCTGCGAATGCAACGAGGTCAAGCGCCGCGGCGCTGCGACGAAGGACCGGACTCGTCGGCGGAGTCCTCGTCCTCGTCGTCGTTATACAGATCCGCGTACTGGGCGTACGGGTCGTCTTCCTCGTCGTCGTCCTCGAACGGCTCGCCATTCGGCGGCTGTTGCGAAGTCGAAGCGCCCAGCTCATTGGCCAGACGCGAGAGGTCAGTCCCGCCGCTGCTGTACTTCAGCTGGCGGGCGACCTTCGTCTGCTTGGCCTTTGCCCGGCCGCGCCCCATGGCTCGACCCCCTCGGATATGGGGCTTGGTGACCCCAGAGTCTTGACACGCGTTCATGATCAGGAACGGGCTCTCCGTGGAGAGGCCGGTCCGTAGGGCTTCCACGGTACCTGCTCCTGCGGCCATACGGTACGTCGCCCGCAGGACGCGCCTCGGCGCAGAACCCGCGAGGAGCCCCGTCCTCGCTGGTCAACTGCGATTTTAACCTCTTCTTGTCGGGCGACCCGCCGACGGGGGTGAGTCTTGTCTCTCGCGCCCGTCGGCGGGGCCCTTTCGCGGCACCTGCGGGGTCAGCGGCGGCGGGCCTCAGCCATCCGCTGTTCGGCGATCCTGTCGGCCGCCGCGGCCGGCGGAATGCCGTCATCCTTCGCACGAGCGAATATCGCAAGAGTGGTGTCGAAGATCTTCGACGCCTTCGCCTTGCACCGGTCGAAGTCGAAGCCGTGCAGCTCGTCGGCGACCTGGATCACGCCGCCCGCGTTCACCACGTAGTCGGGCGCGTAGAGGATCCCGCGGTCGGCGAGGTCCTTCTCCACACCGGGGTGCTCGAGCTGATTGTTGGCCGCGCCGCAGACCACCTTGGCGGTGAGCACCGGCACGGACTCGTCGTTCAGGGCACCGCCGAGCGCGCAGGGGGCGTACACGTCGAGGCCCTCGACGCGGATCAGCGCCTCCGTGTCGGCGACGGCGGTCACGGACGGGTGCTTGTGGGTGATCCGGTTCACGGACTCCTCGCGCACATCGGTGATCACGACCTCGGCGCCGTCCTCCAGGAGGTGCTCCACGAGGTGGTGGCCGACCTTGCCGACGCCCGCGACGCCGACCTTGCGGCCGCGCAGCGACGGGTCGCCCCACAGGTGCTGGGCCGAGGCCCGCATGCCCTGGAAGACGCCGAAGGCGGTGAGCACGGAGGAGTCGCCGGCGCCGCCGTTCTCGGGGGAGCGGCCGGTCGTCCAGCGGCACTCGCGCGCGACGACGTCCATGTCCGCGACGTACGTACCGACGTCGCACGCCGTCACATAGCGGCCGCCGAGCGAGGCGACGAAGCGACCGTAGGCGAGGAGCAGCTCATCGCTCTTGATCTTCTCGGGGTCCCCGATGATCACGGCCTTGCCGCCGCCGTGGTCGAGACCGGCCATGGCGTTCTTGTACGACATCCCGCGCGCGAGGTTCAGCGCGTCGGCGACGGCGGCTTCCTCGCTCGCGTACGGATAGAAGCGGGTGCCGCCGAGGGCCGGGCCCAGGGCGGTGGAGTGGATGGCGATGACGGCCTTGAGGCCGCTGGCTCGGTCCTGACAGAGCACTACTTGCTCATGGCCCCCCTGGTCCGAGTGGAACAGGGTGTGCAGGACGCCGTTGTCTGCTTCGGTCACTGTGGTGACTCCCGGTCAAGTGGCGGCGGTCGGGCGGGCGCCCGTGCGGGTGGCGGGGCCCGTTGGGCATGAGACTAGAGCCTGTGAGAACCCGGTGGCCGCGCAGTGCCGAGGATCACCCTCTCCTGTTGCACTCGAAGCACGTCGGAGTTCGGCCATGGCACGATTTGCAGTGTTTTCCAGCCGGTACGCGGGGGAGGGAGCAGCCGTGCCCAAGGTCTCTTCGTTGGTCGTCCCGTACGCGTCCTACTTGCGCGTCTATGAGCCTCTCGCCGCGTTCCCGGAACCCGAGCGCAGTCACTGGGCGCGCTACGCGCGTCGCACGCACCGACCCTCGTACCAGGACGAACTGAGGCGCTCCCTGGCCGACTTGCTGCCCACCCCGCCGGTGCCCGTGCCGGTGCACGAGAGCAGCGACGCGTTCGTGGTCGAGGCGGACGGTGTGGTGTGCGTCTGCCCCTGGCGCACCCGGCTGCGCGGCTGGCAGGCCCTGGGGGACCTGCCGGGGCAACTGCCGACGCCGGTCCTTGACGCGGTCCTGCCGCCGGTGGTGCGCCGCCAGACGGCCGCGGACTACGAACAGTGGCTCGTGCGGAACCCGGACGCGCGCCCCTGGATCCGTACGTCGACGTGGCAGGTGCCGCTGAACTGGTTCGTGCTCGTCTCGGACGAGGAGCGACAGTACGAGAAGGGGACGGCGGATTCCGCGCCCGTCCTGCGCTACCGCACGCCGATGGTGCAGGCACGGCGCCGGGTGGCCCGCGGGCTCAGGACGCTGCGGGACACCCTCGACGACGGACCGCTCGTCGAGGGCCTCATGGACGTGGGCCGGTGGCTGGAGGAGTTCCATCCGCGCTCCCTGGTGGAGCTCGACTACGGCGGGCTCGTGCACGCCCTGTCCGAGGAGCAGCTCGACGAGGACCACTCGGCGGCGGACGTGGCGGAAGGAATCGAGGCGCTGCGGGGCGGCGACGGCGAGGGTGCCGGCGAGGCGTATGCGAGGCTCATGGAGCGATGGAGGGCGGTCCGGGACCGCCAGTTCTCGAACTGAGCCTCGGCCCGTTCTCGAACTGAGCGTCAACAGGGCCTTCGTGGGTCATCCCCTGCGGAGGTCATCTCCCCGTAGGTCACCCCTACGTGGCGCCTACGCGGGACGTAGGTCCCGATCCGGGCTTTTGTATCAAGCGTGACGGACCGCACTTACTGGGCCCTTGCGCCCATCGCCCCCCCTCATGCCAAAATAGGACAAGGAGTCCGGGGAGGGCTCCTTCCGTCCATGTACGGGCGGAATACTCAGCATTGCACGCTATGGGGGGTCTGTTGACTCCTGATCGCTCTGTGACTGATCGTCACTGTGGCGTGACTGTCCGCTATGGCATGGTCCATCGGCTTCCGTCGCTGATAGACACCTGGGAGGGCAATTCCATCGGTTTGGCCGACGTGGCTGGACGGATGGTGTAGTTGTAGTGCCGAGGACAAGCCGTTCGTCCTATAACCGACTCGACTCGCGTCCGCCATTTCGGGCAACGCGGGTCAAGGTGCAGAATTTAGAGGAATGAACCGAGAAGGTTCGGTTCTCCGAGGAGGCCGCTCATGACCGCTCGCACCCCTGATGCCGAGCCGCTGCTGACCCCGGCTGAGGTTGCCACGATGTTCCGCGTCGACCCCAAGACGGTGACGCGATGGGCCAAGGCTGGCAAGCTCACGTCGATTCGCACGCTCGGCGGGCATCGCCGTTACCGCGAGGCTGAGGTCCGCGCACTGCTCGCGGGTATCCCGCAGCAGCGCAGCGAGGCCTGATTTACCGCATTACCGCAGTACCAGGACGAAGAGTACGACCGCTGCCAGGTCCCCCAACCCGGCCGCAACGTCCGACCCTAGCTACACACGACACGGGTCCCGCCCCAACGGGTCCCACTCCTGAGCCTCATGGGTGAGTCGTTTCGATCGCGCTGGACTCCGCCGGGTCCAGCGCGATCTTTTTTGTGCGCCCAAGAGGTGCTGGTGAGGGCCGCCGTGCGCGGGCTTGTTGGTCTCTGAGGGGTGCCGTTGCGCTGCCGCTGAGTCGACTGGGGGGAGGCCGCCCGGGTGCTGGGTGGAGCCCCTCCCGGCACCCTCTCCGGGTGGTGCAATTGCACATATTAAATTGACTGGTTGTAGGGCGGGTGTAAGTTCCGGGGTTTCCAAAACAAGTTCGGTGACACCCGTCACACGCCGTGAACCTTGTTGCCTGCGATACCTCTGAGCTAGAGGAGATCCCGGAGCGCACAGGGGAGTTGGCGCCACGCGCGCGGGGTCCTGCCCTCACCCTCCCACCACCGGGGTGGGTCGCGGGTCGGCTTTGGTCACGCGTTCGGGGGACTTTCGTCCTCACTCGGCGCACAGCCGCCCTCGCAGCCGCCCTCGTGGCCGCTCTGGGCGGCAGGAGCGGTCTCCAGGGCGAGCCGCTCCAGCCGGTGGCAGATCGGGCAGTGCCGGGTCAGGTGGCGATAGCTCGTCGCCGCGGAGAGGTGGGCGCGCAGCAGTGCGCGTATCTCGTGCCGTGCGGACGCCGCTGAAGCCGTCATACGCCACCTCCCGCTGGGGAGCGGGTCCCGCCCCCGTTCCCTGTTGTCTAGGTACCGGCGGAATGTGACGCAGTCAAGATGCGCAAACGACAACGGGCCGTATCCCAGAGGGATACGGCCCGTTCAACTTCACTGCGGTCCTGACGGGATTTGAACCCGCGGCCTCCACCTTGACAGGGTGGCGAGCACTCCAAACTGCTCCACAGGACCTTGCTTTGCGGCGCTCATTGGTGCGTTGCGCTGCGAGACAGGACTCTACAGCAGCCCAGGCCCGGCGGTCGAACTCACCCAGGGTGCCCGGGTGGTCACGGTGCGGTCGCGTCGATCGCCTTCACGATCCGCTTGTCCGAGACGGGGTACGCCGTGCCCAGCGCGTGCGCGAAGTAGCTGACGCGCAGCTCCTCCAGCATCCAGCGGATGTCCAGGACCTCCTGGGGCACGGGGCGGCCCTGCGGGAGCTGTTCCAGGAGCCAGGCGTACTCGTCCTGCATCTCGTGGACCTTCTCCATGCGTGCCGTGTCCCGCTGGACGTTCGTCGGCATCTGCTGGAGCCGGCGGTCGGCGGCCACCATGTAGCGCATCAGGTCCGCCAGGCGGCGGATACCCGTGGCCGTGACGAAGCCGGGGCCGATGAGGGCGTCCAACTGCGCCCGTACGTCCGTGAGGTTGGCAAGGAGCGTCGGGCTCTTCGTCGACTTCAGGCGGCGCTCGCAGGCCTGCCAGGCGGCGAGGACCTGCTGGACCTGGTCGACCGTGCGGACCGTCGTGTCGACGATCTCGGCGCGCACCTTCTCGTACAGCTTGCGGTACGACTCCTCGTCCCAGGCGGGACCGCCGAAGTCGCCGATCAGCTTGTCCGCCGCGGCCATGGCGCAGTCGGCGAAGAGCGCCTGGATGGAGCCGTGCGGGTTCGCGGACAGGGCGATCTTCTGGGCGTTGGTCAGCTTGTCCGAGGCGAACTTGGCCGGATTGACCGGGATGTTGCGCAGGATGAGGCGGCGCGTGCCCTTCCACATCGCCTGCTGCTGCTCGGCCTCGGTGTCGAAGAGGCGTACGGAGACGGTGTTCGCTTCGGAGCCGTCGTCCACGAGAGCCGGGTACGCCTTCACCGGCTGGCCCGCGCGGCGCGTCTCGAAGACCCGGCTGAGGGCGCCGAACGACCAGTCCGTGAGGCCGGACCGCTCGACCGCCGCGCCGCCCGTCTTCTCCGCCGTCGCGGCCGCCGCCTGGGACAGGGCCTTGCGGGCCTTCGGGCGGAGCTGGAGCTTCAGGTCCTCCAGGTCCTTGTCCTCGGCGAGCTTCCTGCGCCGCTCGTCGGTGATCCGGAAGGTGATCTTCAGGTGGTCGGGCACGCGCGTGAGATCGAAGTCGTCCGGTGAGACGGGGACGCCGACCATCCGCTGGAGCTCGCGCGCCAGCGTCACGTGCAGCGGTTCCTGGAGCGGCACCGCGCGCTCCAGGAACGCCTTCGCGTAGTTGGGCGCGGGGACGTAGTGCCTGCGGATCGGCTTGGGCAGGGAGCGGATCAGCTCGATCACGACCTCCTCGCGCAGGCCCGGGATCTGCCAGTCGAAGCCGTCCGCCGTGACCTGGTTCAGGACCTGGAGCGGTACGTGCACCGTGACGCCGTCCGCGTCCGCGCCCGGCTCGAACTGGTACGTCACCTTGAACTTGAGCGCGCCCTGACGCCACGTATCGGGATAGTCGTCCTTCGACACGTCACCGGCGCGCTCGTTGATCAGCATCGACCGCTCGAAGTCGAGCAGTTCGGGCTCTTCGCGCTGCTTCTTCTTCCACCAGGAGTCGAAGTGCGCCCCGGAGACGACGTCTTCCGGCACCCGCTGGTCGTAGAAGTCGAACAGCGTCTCGTCGTCGACGAGGATGTCGCGGCGCCGCGCGCGGTGCTCCAGCTCCTCGACCTCGGTGAGCAGCTTGCGGTTGGCGGCGAAGAACTTGTGGTGCGTGCGCCAGTCGCCCTCGACGAGCGCGTTGCGGATGAACAGGTCGCGGGAGACCTCGGCGTCGATGCGGCCGTAGTTCACTTTGCGCTGGGCGATGATCGGGACGCCGTACAGCGTGACCTTCTCGTACGCCATCACGGCCGCCGCGTCCTTCTCCCAGTGCGGCTCGCTGTACGTGCGCTTGAGCAGATGCTGGGCGAGCGGCTCGACCCACTCGGGCTCGATCTTCGCGTTCACGCGGGCCCAGAGGCGTGAGGTCTCGACGAGTTCGGCCGACATGATGAAGCGCGGGGGCTTCTTGAAGAGGGCCGAGCCGGGGAAGACGGCGAACTTCGCCGAACGGGCGCCCAGATACTCGTTCTTCGCGCCCTCCTTCACGTCCTTCATCCCGATGTGGGAGAGGAGACCGGCGAGGAGGGAGATGTGCACCTGCTGCTCGGGGGCATCGTCCTCGTTGAGGTGGATGCCCATCTGCTTGGCGACCGTACGCAGCTGCGTGTAGATGTCCTGCCACTCGCGGATCCGCAGGAAGTTCAGGTACTCCGACTTGCACATCCGGCGGAACGAGGACGAGCCGCGCTCCTTCTGCTGCTCGCGGACGTACCGCCACAGGTTGAGGTAGGCCAGGAAGTCGGAGGTCTCGTCCTTGAAGCGTGCGTGCTGCTGGTCCGCCTGCGTCTGCTTCTCGGCGGGGCGCTCGCGCGGGTCCTGGATGGAGAGCGCAGCGGCGATCACCATGACCTCGCGTACGCAGCCGTTCTTGTCGGCCTCCAGGACCATGCGCGCCAGGCGCGGGTCCACCGGCAGCTGGGCCAGCTTGCGGCCCTGCTGGGTGAGGCGCTTCTTCGGGTCCTTCTGCGTGGGGTCCAACGCGCCCAGTTCCTGGAGGAGTTGGACGCCGTCGCGGATGTTGCGGTGGTCCGGCGGGTCGATGAAGGGGAACTTCTCGATGTCGCCGAGCCCGGCCGCCGTCATCTGGAGGATGACGCTCGCCAGGTTCGTACGGAGGATCTCCGCGTCCGTGAACTCGGGGCGGGCGACGAAGTCGTCCTCCGAGTACAGACGGATGCAGATGCCGTCCGACGTACGGCCGCAGCGGCCCTTGCGCTGGTTGGCGCTGGCCTGGCTGATCGCCTCGATGGGCAGGCGCTGCACCTTCGTGCGGTGGCTGTAGCGGGAGATGCGGGCCGTGCCGGGGTCGATGACGTACTTGATGCCCGGGACGGTGAGGGAGGTCTCCGCGACGTTCGTGGCGAGGACGATGCGTCTGCCCGTGTGCTGCTGGAAGACGCGGTGCTGCTCGGCGTGCGAGAGACGGGCGTAGAGGGGGAGGACTTCGGTGAAGCGGTAGTTCTTCTTGTTCAGCGCGTCCGCCGTGTCCCGGATCTCGCGCTCCCCGGAGAGGAAGACGAGGATGTCGCCCTTGCCCTCGCCCTGGAGCTCCTCGACGGCGTCCGTGATCGCGGTGATCTGATCGCGGTCGCTGTCCTCGGCGTCCTCTTCGAGCAGCGGGCGATAACGCACCTCGACCGGATACGTGCGGCCGCTGACCTCGACGATCGGGGCGTCCCCGAAGTGCCGCGAGAACCGCTCCGGGTCGATGGTCGCCGAGGTGATGACGACCTTCAGGTCCGGGCGCTTGGGGAGCAGCTGGGCGAGGTAGCCGAGCAGGAAGTCGATGTTGAGGGAACGCTCGTGGGCCTCGTCGATGATGATCGTGTCGTACGCGCGCAGCTCGCGGTCCGTCTGGATCTCGGCCAGCAGGATGCCGTCCGTCATCAGCTTCACGTACGTGTCGGCGCCCACCTGGTCCGTGAAGCGGACCTTCCAGCCGACGGCCTCGCCGAGCGGCGTCCTCAGCTCGTCGGCGACGCGCTCGGCGACCGTGCGGGCCGCGATGCGGCGTGGCTGCGTATGGCCGATCATGCCGCGCAGGCCGCGGCCGAGCTCCATGCAGATCTTGGGGATCTGCGTCGTCTTGCCGGAGCCCGTCTCGCCCGCCACGATCACGACCTGGTGGTCGCGGATCGCCGCGGCGATGTCGTCCTTCTTCTGGCTGACCGGGAGCTCTTGCGGATACGTGATCTCGGGCAGCCGACTGCCCCGCTCGGCCATCCGCGCCGAGGCCTTGTCGACGTCCGCCGCGATCTCGGCGAGGACAGCGGCGCGGGCGTCGGGCTTGCGGATCCGGCGCGCACCCTCGAGCCGGCGGCCGATCCGGTGCTCGTCGCGCAGCGACAGCTCGGACAGACGCGGGGCGAGGGAGTCGAGGGTGAGGGCAGGCTGCGTAGACATACGGCGTCCAGGATCTCACCCGCCGCTCGGAGGTGGCGAACCGATTTTCTCCGGCGGGGCGCCCGGCACGTACGATTCGGGGCATGTCGTCCCGTGCGCGTGCGTCGTGGTGCCCCTTGCTGGGGGTACTGCTCGTCGTGCTCGGGGCGTTCTGCGGGCCTGCGGTGGCCGCCGAACCGGTGGCGAAGCCCGTCGCGTCGGTGCAGGCCGAGGCGTCCGCGGGGGCGCCGGGCTGCGGCAAGGGCGGTCAGCAGGACGCCGGGCAGGCCCCCGCCGCCCCGCCGCGCTCCAGTTCGGCGTATGAGCTGCTGCCCGCTCTCCACCAGGCGCACTCCGCGTCCGGCACGTGGGGCGTCGACCAGACGGTGCTGTCCCTGACGCCCGTGCGTGGGCCGCCGCCGCTCGCGCCGCCCTCTCCCATAGATCTCTCGATCCTGCGCGTCTAGAGGCCCCTGTTCCGGGGCCCCTTCAACGACGTACGAGGAACGAGAGAGAACTCCCTGATGCCTGAGAACAACAACAAAAAGAAGAACATCGCGATCGGAGCGGGCGTGGCCCTCGCCGCCCTGCTGCTCGGCGCCGCTTCCTACAGCGCCACCAGGCCCGACGAGCCTTCCTCGGTCACCGCGAAGGAAGAGCCCGCCGCGGAGGTCTCCGCGGACCCGCAGGCCGGGGTCTACCCGGAGCTGGCCAAGCTGGCCCGGCGCGACGCCAAGGACCCGCTCGCGCAGGGGCGCGCGGACGCGCCGGTCGTGCTCATCGAGTACGCCGACTTCAAGTGCGGCTTCTGCGGCAAGTTCGCGCGCGACACCGAGCCGAACCTCGTGAAGAAGTACGTCGAGGACGGCACCCTGCGCATTGAGTGGCGCAACTTCCCCATCTTCGGCGCGGACTCCGAGTCCGCCGCGCGCGGCGCCTGGGCCGCAGGGAAGCAAGGGCGCTTCTGGCAGTTCCACGCGGCGGCGTACGCGGACGGCTCCAAGGAGAAGGGCTTCGGGGGCGACCGTCTGAACGAGCTCGCGAAGGAGGCCGGTGTCAAGGACGTCGGCCGCTTCTCGGACGACGTGGGGAGTGCCGCCGCCAAGGCCGCGGTGAAGAAGGACCAGGAGGAGGCGTACGGGCTTGGTGCCACGTCCACTCCGTCCTTCCTGGTCAACGGGCGGCCCATCTCCGGGGCGCAGCCGGACGAGGTCTTCGACCAGGCGATCGAGCAGGCGGCTGCGGCGGCCGAAGGCAAGGGAGCTTCGGGCAAGGGCGGGGACAAGTGACTGCCGATGTGGGGTACTTCGCGGCGTTCCTCGGAGGGTTGCTCGCCCTGGTGAGCCCATGCAGCGCGCTGCTGCTGCCCGCCTTCTTCGCGTACTCGATCGACTCGACCTCGCGGCTGCTCGCCCGTACCGGCATCTTCTACGCGGGCCTTGCCACGACGCTGGTGCCGCTGGGCGCGGCGGGTTCGGTGGCGGGGCGGTTCTTCTTCGGCCACCGGGACCAGCTGGTGCTCGTCGCCGGGTGGCTGATCATCGCGCTCGGTGTGCTGCAGGTCGTGGGGATGGGGTTCGCCTCGCGGAAGATGGCGGAGATCTCGGGGCGGATCCGGCCGACGACCGCGGTCTCCGTGTACGCGCTTGGCGCGGTGTACGGACTCGCGGGGTTCTGCGCGGGGCCGATCCTGGGGAGCGTCCTGACGGTGGCGGCGGTGAGCGGGAGCCCTGTCTACGGGGGGCTGCTGCTCGCCGTCTACGCCTTGGGGATGGCGGTTCCGCTGTTCGTGCTGGCCCTGCTCTGGGAGCGGTTCGATCTCGGTCGGCGGCGGTGGCTGCGGGGGCGGACCTTCCGGGTGGGGCGCTTCGAGCTGCATACGACGTCGTTGCTGTCGGGGGCCTTCTTCGTCGCCCTGGGTGCGCTCTTCCTCGCGTACGACGGGACCACCGCGCTGCCGGGTCTCCTGGACGTGGACGACTCGTTCGCCGTGGAGCGGTGGGCCGGGGACGTGGGCCGGGCCGTGCCGGACGCGGTGCTGCTGGTGGGTGTCGTGGCGCTCGTGGGTGCGGGGTTCGGGGTGCGGGCCTGGCGGAGGCGTGGGCGCGGGGCTGGGCCTGGGCCTGGGCCTGGGCCGGTTGAGGCTGAGCAGGGGTAAGTCCGTTATGGGTGGTTTAGCGTATTCGTATGCCTGGACCGCCTGAACCGCCTGAACCCCCTGTACAGCCTGACGGCGAAGAGCACCGGCACGGCGCCCACGGAAGGGCGCCCACCCGGGGTGAGCGCTGGTCGGCGTTCAAGGAGTCGCCGTTCCTGCCCGCGGTCGTGCTGGCGCTGATCCTGGCGGCGGCCGCAGGGCTCTTCGCGGGCTCGTACACGTACTCCATGGCGAACCCGACCCCGCACCGCATCCCCACGGCGGTGGTCGGGGCGCAGGAGGCGACGCGGGGGAAGGCGTTCCTCGACGGCATGGAGAAGGCGCTGAACGCGTCGCTGGAGGTGCACGAGTACGGCAGCGTGGGCGCGGCGCGGGTGGCGGTGGAGGAGCAGAAGGTCTTCGCCATCCTGGCGGTGGCGTCCGGGGACAGGGTGACGTTCGACGTCTCCGGGGCGTCCGGGGCGTCGGTCGCACAGCTCCTCGCGGAGGCCGCGCCGAAGGTGGGGAAGGAAGTGGGGGTGCCGGTCGCGGTCAAGGACATCAAGCCGCTCCAGGAGGGGGATCCGCGGGGGCTCGCGATCTTCTACATCTCGCTGGCCGCGGTGATCATCGGCTTCGTGGGGGCGATTCAGCTGAGCGTGCACGCGCGGGGGCTGAATCCGGCGGAGCGGATCGCTTTTACCGTTCTGTACGCGCTGCTCGGTGGGTTCGTGATCGCGGCGGTGGTGGACTGGTGGCTGGGGGCGGTTGATCTGCCGTTCGTCGAGTCGTGGCTGATCCTGGCGCTGACGATGTTCGCGTCGGGCATGGTCTTCACGATGTTCAACACGATGTTCGGGCGCTGGGCGATGATCCCCACCTGGGGCCTGATGGTGCTGCTCGGCAACCCGTCCTCGGGCGGGGCGGTTTCGTGGCCGCTGCTTCCGTCGGTGCTCGGGCACATCGGGCAGTGGCTGCCGCCGGGGGCGTCGGTGAACGCGCAGCACACTGCGGTGTACTTCGGCGGCCATCAGCATGCGTTCCCCTTCTTCGTGCTCGCGGGGTGGGCGGTGCTTGCGTCCGCGGTGTTCTGGGTGTGGCGCCACCGCCATCCGGGCGGGCGCGAGAAGCCTGCGGCGCATGCGGCGACGCCGGCCGGGTGAGCGGTTCTGGTCCGTCTGTGGGTCCGGGGCCGCGCTGCGGGGTGAACGGGGTGGGGGTCCCCCTGCTTCTTAAGAGCTTGGGGGAGGGCGGGGAAGGCCTGTTCGGCAAGAACGTTGCTGGGGGCGGTGAACGAGGCGCCCGGCCCGGCGCGGGGGGGAAACGCCCGAAGCCCCGCCGGGAGAGGCGGGGCTTCGGGGAGAAGTGGCTGGGGCCGGGATCGAACCGGCGACCTATCGCTTTTCAGGCGATCGCTCGTACCAACTGAGCTACCCAGCCACGCGATTCAAGGAATCGCAAGCGGTCCTGACGGGATTTGAACCCGCGGCCTCCACCTTGACAGGGTGGCGAGCACTCCAAACTGCTCCACAGGACCAAGCGTTGTGCGAGCACTAGTCTCGCACAAGGTGTTGCGTGCCCCCAACGGGATTCGAACCCGTGCTACCGCCTTGAAAGGGCGGCGTCCTGGGCCACTAGACGATGAGGGCTAAGGGCCCACCTGGGCGCTTTGCAGCGCGTCGGGGACGTGAGAAGCATATGGGATGCGGGGAGCTATCGCCAAAACGGTTATCGGGGGGCCGGGGAGCCGCTCCCCGGCGAGCGGCTCGGAGGGGGCGGCGACGGCGTCGCGCCGGGCTGGTTCTCCTTCGGCAGGTGGCGGCTGACCTCCGCTTTCGTCAGGCCGAGGCCGCCCAGTTTGATCTCGTCCCAGGCCTGGAGGCGCCGGGTCTCCCGGTCCAGGTAGAGGATCGACGTCTCGACCGGGTCCGGGTGCTTGCCCTCCACCGCCCGCAGCCCGCTGCCGCCCGTCGAGCCTTCGATGCGCAGGCGGGTCCCGCGTTCCATGACCTCCATCTCCTGGCGGTGCACATGGCCCGCCAGGACGAGCGGCACCTCGCCGTCCGTCTCGCGCGCGGCATCGGGATTGTGCGCCACGGCGATGTCGACCGGAGTGCCGGCCGCCTGCTGGTCGCGCAGGGACGAGGCGAGGCGGATGCCCGCCATCTCCTCCGCCGGTTTGCCTTCCGCCTGCACCGACCGGTCCGGGGTGTACTGCGGGTCGCCAGTCCCGGCGAACCGCAGCCCCGCGACCGACACGGCCCTGCCCTCGTCCAGGACGTGGACGTTCTTCATGCGCTGCAGGTAGCGCTGGGTGGCGGACGAGTCGTGGTTGCCGCGCACCCACACGTACGGAGCACCCAAGTCCTCGATCGGGTCCAGGAAGGCGTTCTCGGCGGCGCTTCCGTGGTCCATCGTGTCGCCGGAGTCGACGATGGCGTTGATGTCGTACTGCTCGACGAGCGAGGCGATGATCTTCCAGCTCGCCGGGTTGAGATGGATGTCCGAGACGTGCAGGACGCGGATCGTCGACGGGTCCGGCTGGTACGCGGGGAGCGTCGATGTCACGTCGTACAGCTTCGTCACGTTGGTGACCAGGCGCGCCAACTCCTGCTGGTAGACGTCGAATTCGCTCACGATGCTGCGGGCGTTGCCGACCACGGACGGCGCGCTGCTGAGCAGGCCGGAGAACTTGGGTTCCAGGACCGATTTCGGGTTCCAGCTCGCGTACGCCGCCGCGCCCGACGCGGCGAGGAGGGCGAGAGCAAGGCCGCCCGCCGCCAGGGCCCTGCGAGGGCGGCGGTAGACCGCAAGGCCCAGTGCCGTGGCGCCGGCCACGACCGCGGCGCAGGAGCGTACGGCCAGGTCGAGCGTGCCGTGGCCGACGTCCTTCGTGACCTCGTCCTGGAGGCCCGAGATCCGCTCGGGGTGGTCGACCAGGGCCTGGGAGCGGACCGGGTCCAGGCGGTCCACGTCCACGTCCAGGCGGATGGGGGCTACGTGCGAGCGCAGTTCGAGGGCGCCGAGCGGCGAGACGTCGATCTTCGTGCCGCCGGTGAGGGAGGGGCGCAGCGCCATGCGCGTGTCCATCGGACCGACCGGCGCGTGCACGCTGCCGACGATCAGCAGGCCCAGCCAGGCGCCGAGCAGGACGACCGCGACCAGGCCGGCGGCGCGGCCGTACGGGTGCGGAGGGCTGATGAGCTCGCTCACCGGATGCGGGTGGCGGGCTCGGTAGTGGCGTACGAGGGCGGCGGGCGCACGGAAGTCGCGAAGCCGGACCATTGGGGCCGTATGCCCATGGGGAGGGGCCGCTATGCGGGGCGGTGGCTGACAATGGGGATGTGCTGGAGATGACGCGGGAAGAGTTCGAGGAACTGGTCGCCGAGGCGCTCGACCGGATTCCGCCGGAGTTGACGCGGTTGATGGACAACGTGGCGGTGTTCGTGGAGGACGAACCGCCCACCGAGGATCCGGAGCTGCTCGGGCTCTACGAAGGGACTCCGCTGACGGACCGGGGCGAGTGGTACGCGGGGGTGCTGCCCGACCGGATCACCATCTACCGGGGGCCGACGCTGCGCATGTGCGAGTCGCGTGAGGACGTGGTCGTGGAGACCGAGATCACCGTGGTGCACGAAGTCGCACATCACTTCGGGATCGACGACGAGCGCCTGCACGCCCTGGGATACGGCTGACGGTCGGCGGCGGTCACCGTCAGGGTCCGTGTCCTCTTGCGGGGCAAGGGAGTTGGGTAGGGCGTCCCCGCTTCTCAGCGCCTCGGAGGTGCTCGGCCGTGCGCCAGTTGTACGTTCCTGCTCGGTGGGCCGCGGCGGCCGTGGCCGTCGTGGCGACCGCGGGCTGCATGAGCATCGGTGACGACGGGGGCGGTGAGCCCGGCCCCGCGCGGTCCGCGGGCGAGCGCAGCGCGGCTGCCGCCCCGGACGGCGGGAGCGTCACGCCGGGCGCCGGTTCGGCCGGCGGCGGTGATGCCGGCCGCGGCGACGCGAAGGGCGGCAAGCGCGGCAAGGGCAAGGGCGGGAGCAAGGGTAAGGCGCGGCCGGGCGAGCCGGGTGGGTCCGGTGGCGCCGCCAGGGCTTCGGCTTCCGCCTCCCGGGAAGGCGACGCCCCCGCGCCGCCGACGCAGGACGGGCGGCCGTCGCCCACGCGTACCAAGCCCGACCCGCCGCGCCCCACGCCGACGCCCGATCCCCCGAAGCCGACCCCGACGCCGACCCCTGAGCCCACTCCGGAGCCCTCGTCGTCGGCGCACGAGCCGCCGAAGCAGGAGGCGCAGCTGGGGGAGCGGTCCGAGGGGCTCAGGTCGCGGGAGCCGTCACCGGAGGCCGGGCCCGCTTAGGGCGGGGTTGTGGTGGTTCGGCCACTGTCCGAAACCCGCTTCGTCGCAGGTGAGACGAGCTGTGGGGGGTGGAATCCAAGGTGTCCCGGAGGATGTGGTTTGCCTTCCGGGGGGTTGGGTGCGTATGGTGGTAGATCGTTTGATCCCATTTGCCCGGCGCCGAAAAAGAAGAGCGCCGCGTGGCGCGTACTCTCCCTTGCCGTGGCTGACCGCATAGAGGCGGTCCATTGCGAAATCACGGAGTTGACGGGCGCGTGCCGAGACTCCGGAAGGTTTCGCATTTCGCATGTCCATTTCTCATTCTGACCACGCCGTCCTGCCCGAGAACGAGACGACCGACGAGCTGACGGTGGAGACCGTCACCGAGGCCGTCGAGACCGTTCAGGCCGCCGACGTCGTGGAAGCCGCAGAGCAGGTCGTCGTCGAGACCGAGGCCGCCGAGTCCGACGCCGAGCCCGCCGAGACCGGCCCCACCTTCGGAGACCTCGGTCTTCCCGAGGGCATCGTCCGCAAGCTCGCCCAGAACGGCGTGACCGCCCCCTTCCCGATCCAGGCCGCGACCATCCCGGACGCCCTGGCCGGCAAGGACATCCTCGGCCGTGGCCGCACCGGCTCCGGCAAGACCCTCTCCTTCGGTCTGCCGATGCTGGCGACGCTGGCCTCCGAGGGCCGCACCGAGAAGAAGAAGCCCCGC
Source organism: Streptomyces sp. A18 (assembly GCF_059026065.1). NCBI lineage: Bacteria > Bacillati > Actinomycetota > Actinomycetes > Kitasatosporales > Streptomycetaceae > Streptomyces > Streptomyces sp. A18. The sequence goes on from NZ_JBWLKL010000002.1 coordinate 601,519, forward strand.
GGCGTCATCCTGACCCCGACGCGTGAGCTCGCGATGCAGGTCGCGGACGCGCTGCAGCCGTACGGCGACGTGCTCGGCCTGAAGATGAAGGTCGTCTGCGGCGGTACGTCCATGGGCAACCAGATCTACGCCCTCGAGCGCGGCGTCGACATCCTCGTCGCCACGCCGGGTCGTCTGCGCGACATCATCAGCCGCGGCGCCTGCTCGCTCGAGAACACCCAGATCGCGGTGCTCGACGAGGCCGACCAGATGTCCGACCTGGGCTTCCTGCCCGAGGTCACCGAGCTGCTCGACCAGGTTCCGTCCGGCGGCCAGCGCATGCTGTTCTCGGCCACGATGGAGAACGAGATCTCCACGCTGGTCAAGCGCTACCTGAACAACCCGGTCACGCACGAGGTCGACAGCGCCCAGGGCAACGTCACGACCATGACCCACCACATCCTGATCGTGAAGCCCCGCGACAAGGCGCCCGTCACGGCCGCCATCGCCGCGCGCAAGGGCCGCACGATCATCTTCGTCCGCACCCAGCTGGGCGCCGACCGCATCGCCGAGCAGCTCTGCGAGTCCGGCGTGAAGGCCGACGCGCTGCACGGCGGCATGACGCAGGGCGCTCGTACGCGCGTTCTTGAGGACTTCAAGAAGGGCTACGTCAACGCGCTCGTCGCGACCGACGTCGCCGCCCGCGGCATCCACGTCGACGGCATCGACCTGGTCCTGAACGTGGACCCGGCCGGCGACCACAAGGACTACCTGCACCGCTCCGGCCGTACCGCTCGCGCGGGCCGCTCCGGCACGGTCGTCTCGCTGTCCCTGCCGCACCAGCGCCGCCAGATCTTCCGCCTGATGGAGGACGCCGGCGTCGATGCCTCGCGCCACATCATCAACGGCGGCGGCACCTTCGACCCGGAGGTCGCCGAGATCACCGGCGCCCGCTCGATGACCGAGGTGCAGGCCGACTCCGCGGGCAACGCCGCGACCCAGGCCGAGCGTGAGGTCAAGGACCTCACCAAGGAGCTCGAGCGCGCGACCCGCCGCGCGACGGAGCTGCGCGAGGAGGCCTCGCGCCTCACCGCGCGCGCCGCCCGTGAGCGTGGCGACGACCCGGAGACCGCGGTGGCCGAGGCCGCAGCGGCCGCCGAGGCCGCCGTCGAGGCCGCTGCCTCCGTCCCGGAGCAGACCGCCCCCGAGCGTCCGGCCCGCGAGGAGCGTTCCTCGTACAGCCGTCCGCAGCGTGACGAGCGCGGCAACTACGAGCGTGAGCGCCGTGACGACCGCGGTGGCCGTTCCTTCGAGCGTCGTGACGACAACCGTGGTGGTGGCTCCGGCTTCCGCGGCGGCGACCGTCGTGAGGGTGG